>CALYBJ010000008.1 GCA_944412445.1 uncultured Clostridia bacterium | reverse complement strand
TATCTTTACCGAAGACGGCAACATAAACATTCATATGTCGGCGCTGAAAAACACCTAAGCCGAAAAAAAAAAAAAAAAAGCCTTTGATAAAAATATAATTTTATCGGGAACAGGAACCGGAGCCGGATGTCTTTTCAAAGATTGCTACGACGCGAAAAATTCAGTCTTTGCACAAGGTCTCGGAATACTTCCGTACAGCTTTTTCACAGGCTATAAAGAGGAAAATGAAAGCTTGTTTAAAGATCATCTGAACGAGTGCGGTTTGCCGGGTCTGGGGGCAGGCGAAGGCACCTGCGCCGTAATAAAAGACGGTGAAATATCTTTCTTTAAGAGTACGGAAACATCAGCTTCCTGCATTTTCAACAACGAAACCCCATAGCTGTCCTATGTTATATATAGCTCAAACAAAAATTTTCAATTTATTTGACAAACAAACGCCTTGATGTTATACTGTAAGTTAGTTTTTTATTGATTTATTAAATTGTTATTTTATTTTAGGAGCAGATATATGTTACAGTACGAGGAACTTAAATTAAAGCTCAAGGAATGTGAAAAGCCCATTGAGGATTTAGCCGAAGCGTTAGGCCTCGGCTCTATGACCAAGGAAATAGAAGAGCTTGAACAGCAGGCGGCACAGGAGGATTTCTGGAACGACCTTGAAAACAGCCAGAAGGTGCTTCAAAGAACTGCTATGCTGAAAGGCAAGGTTGAAAAATATACAAAGCTGCGTTCAGACTATGAGGACGCAATGACCCTTATTGAGCTTGCCGACGACGAAGAGGACGGCTCCATGATAGAGGAATGTACTCAGGCTGTGGAAAATGTTAAGAACGATCTTGACGCTCAGACGCTTTCAACGCTTCTTACGGGAGAATACGACAGCAAAAACGCTATTCTCACTTTCCATGCGGGAGCCGGAGGAACAGAGGCGCAGGACTGGGCGATGATGCTTTTCAGAATGTATCACAGATGGGGCGAGCGCCACGGCTTTAAAACCACTACAATCGACTATCTTGACGGAGATGAAGCCGGATTAAAGTCGGCTACAATGCTTATTGAGGGTGAAAACGCCTACGGATATATGAAAAGCGAAATGGGAATACACCGTCTTGTAAGAATTTCTCCCTTTGACGCTTCGGGAAGAAGGCACACCTCTTTCGCCTCTCTCGAGGTAATGCCCGAAATAGACGACTCCGTAGAGGTTGATATAAATCCAGCCGATATTAAAATGGATGTTTACAGAGCAAGCGGTGCCGGCGGTCAGAAGGTTAACAAAACCTCATCGGCTGTAAGACTTACTCATATACCTACCGGAATAGTTGTTGCCAGCCAGGTAGAGCGAAGCCAGTATCAGAACAGAGATGTGGCAATGAGAATGTTAAAGTCCAAGCTTATTGAAATCAAGGAGAGAGAAAACCTTGAAAAAATTGAGGATATTAAGGGCGAGCAGAGAGAAATAGCCTGGGGAAGCCAGATAAGGTCCTATGTTTTTATGCCCTATACCCTTGTTAAGGATCACAGGACAAACTATGAAAACGGCAATATAAACAATGTTATGGACGGAGATTTGGACGGTTTTATAAACGCCTATCTTAAAATGCAGGCTAATGAAAAATTAAACGGCTCGGATCACAGCGGAATCTGAAAAGGCTAACACAGGCAGAGCATGGAAAAAATAACAAAAATCCATGGTTCTGCCTTTACTGATACAGGCTTGTTTCTTAAAACGGAGGAAGCAGAATGAAAAAAATCATATCCATTGCTTTGGGACTTATTTTAATACTGACATTGTTTGCATCGTGCGGAACAACCGAAAACGGAAAAGAAGAAAGCAGCTCAGACGCCGAAAACGGTTCACTTAAAATCGTTACCACAATATTTCCCATATACGACTGGACGGTAAATATTACAGGTGACGGCAGCGGCGTTACATACCTTGACAAAAGCGGCATAGATCTTCACAGCTTTGAGCCTACAGCCAACGATATTCTCGCCCTTTCGGAAGCGGATGTATTTATTTATATAGGCGGTTCTTCCGACAAATGGGTTGAAGGAGCGCTTAAATCTGCAAACAACCCCGATTTAATAACTGTTTCATTAATGGATGTAACGGGAGTTCTTGAGGAAGAAACGGTTGAGGGCATGGAAGCGGAAGAAGATCACGGTCACAGCGAAGCCGAGCCGGCGGAATACGACGAGCATATATGGCTTTCCCTTAAAAAGGCTCAGACTGCTGTAAACGCAATAGTAAAAGCCGTAAGCGGAGCCGATCCCGGAAACAGCGAAAAATACAGCGTAAACGGAGAAATTTATATAAACAGCTTAAAAGAGCTTGACGGCGAATATGAAAAAATGGTTTCCTCCGCAAAAAGAGACACGCTTCTCTTCGCGGACAGGTTTCCTTTCAGATATCTTACGGAGGATTACTCGCTTTCATATTACGCTGCATTTCCCGGATGCTCCTCGGAATCGGAAGCAAGCTTTGAAACAATGACATTTTTAATCGAAAAAACAAAGGAGCTGAAGCTTCCCTATATTCTTGTTCTTGAAACCTCAGACGGAAAAATCGCCGACACCGTAAGCAATTCCGCAGGCGCGTCGGTTCTTACGGTAAATTCCTGTCAGTCCGTATCGGATGAGGATATCGCGAAAGGCACAACATACATTTCCGTAATGAAATCGAACCTTGAAATTTTCAGGGAGGCTCTTAACTGATGGCACTTATTTCCTGTGAAAATCTATCTCTTGCATACGAGGGAAAAACAATCGTTTCCGATATAAATTTCAAGGTCAGCAAAGGCGATTATTTATGTATCGCCGGAGAAAACGGTTCAGGCAAAACTACTCTCATGAAAGCTCTGCTGGGACTTAAAAAGCCGGCATCCGGAAAAATTATTTTCGGTGACGGATTAACAAAAAAAGATATAGGCTATCTTCCTCAGCAAACGGAAATTCAAAGGGATTTTCCCGCTTCCGTAAAGGAAATTGTCTTATCCGGATTTGTGGGAAAAAGCGGGCTGAGACCGTTTTATTCCAAAAAGGAAAAATCATCCGCCGAAAAAAATATGGAGATACTGGGAATAAAGGATTTCGGAAAAAAATGCTACCGGGAGCTTTCCGGAGGTCAGCAGCAAAGAGTTTTGCTTGCCAGAGCATTATGCGCCACGGAAAAGCTGTTAATTCTGGACGAGCCTGTGGCAGGTCTTGATCCTGTTGTTACGGGAGAAATGTATTCCCTTATAGAATCTCTTAACAAAAAGCACGGCATTACGGTTGTAATGGTATCCCATGATATTTCGGAAACATTAAAGTATGCTTCCCATGTGCTTCATATAGGAAATACTCCCCTGTTTTACGGCACTTCCGGGGATTACTTAAAATCTCCTGTGTGCAAAACCTTTACAGGTCAGACCGGTAAAGGAGATGATACAAAATGACGGCTTTTGAAACATTAAAGAATTATTTATCATACGATTTTGTTATTTTTGCCATAATAGTAGGAATCCTTGTTTCCCTCTGCGCGGCGCTTTTAGGCGTAAGCCTTGTTTTAAAGAGATATTCCATGATAGGCGACGGCTTGTCCCATGTTGCCTTCGGCGCAATGGCGGTTGCGGCAGTTTTAAAAGTAACGCCTATGTATTTTGCACTGCCCGTAACTGTTTTGGCGGCTGTTCTGCTTCTTCGGGCAGGCAGAAACACAAAAATCAAAGGCGACGCCGCAATAGCGGTGATTTCCGTGGGAGCAATGGCGGCTGGCTACCTTATAATGAATATATTTTCAACAAACGCCAATGTCAGCGGAGATGTATGCACAACGCTTTTCGGCTCGACTTCAATACTGACTCTTTCCCGGGACGATGTTATTATGTGTACCGTTCTGGCGGCGGCGGTTATAATTATTTATGTGCTTTTCTACAACAAGCTTTTCGCCGTAACATTTGATGAAGCCTTTACCGCCGCTACCGGCACAAAAGCTTCCCTTTACAACCTCCTTCTGGCAGTTGTTACGGCAGTGGTTATAGTTCTTGCAATGAATCTTGTGGGAGCGCTTCTTATATCGGCTTTAATTATTTTCCCGGCGCTTTCTTCAATGCGGCTGTTCAAAAGCTTTTTTAAAGTTATAATAAGCTCTGCGGTTATCGCTGTCGTATGCTCGGTGATAGGTATTTTTGTGTCTGTAATCTACGACACTCCCGTAGGCTCAACGATAGTTATGGCAGACGCCGCGGTTTTCGCTTTGTCAGCGGCTGTAAGCGCACTGTCCGGCAAATCTTCAGCATAATAATACTTTTCAGCATGAATTTTATCATGCTGATTTTCTTTACCAAAGCACATTCCGCATCTGTTTTTCAATCATTGACACCTAATTTTTTTTGTGATACAATATATTTGTGATATTTTACTCTGTTTCGGAAATAATAGTTATAAAATTGTTTCCGAAAGGGTCTTAAAAATATGCGGGACAGCTTTAAAAATTTTAATTCTTTTCCATACGGATTTACTTTTCCGTCGCCTTTTTCTTCAGGAGAACAGGAACCGTCTTCCGACAGCTCCGTTTCATCGGACAACACGGACTCCGATTCAGGTGACGGCAGCGTAACAATAAACAAAAACGGTCATTTTATTCACTGTCTTACGGTTATAGGCCAGATAGAAGGACATTACCTTCTTCCGTCAAATACAAAAACCACAAAATATGAGCATGTTATTCCTCAGCTTGTGGCAATAGAAGAAAGCGATGAAATCGACGGTCTTATTGTTATTCTCAATACCGTAGGCGGCGACATCGAAGCGGGTCTTGCTCTTGCCGAGCTTATCGCCGGAATGAAAAAGCCGGTTGTTTCCCTTGTTTTGGGAGGAGGCCACTCCATAGGAATACCTCTTGCAGTTTCCGCCGACAGGTCTTTTATCGTTCCGTCAGCAACCATGACGGTGCATCCCGTAAGAATGAACGGCCTTGTTCTGGGTGTTCCTCAGACGCTGTCCTATTTTCAGAATATGCAGGAAAGAATCGTCCGGTTTGTCTGCGAAAATTCCTGTATAAAGCCGGAGCGTTTCAGAGAGCTTATGCACTCTACCGGCGAGCTTGTAACCGACATGGGAACAATTTTAAGCGGCGACAGCGCCGTGGAGGAAGGGCTTATCGACTCCATCGGAAACCTTTCCGACGCTCTTGACTGTCTTTACGGATTAATAACATCATCTTCACAGCCGGATAATTAATATTCGGCTTTTTATAAATAAAGGAGAAAAAAATATGCCTGATGATAAATCAAAAAAATCATCTACAACAAAAAAAACATCTTCCGCAAATACAAAAAACGGAAAAAATACACCGAAGAAAAAAAAGCCCACCAAGGCTCAGCTTGAACAGCTCAGAATGGAAGAGGAAATCCAAAGAGCCGAATACATAAAAAAACGCAATCAGGCTATAGCTCTTGTTCTTATGGGTGCAGGACTTATTTTTTTAAGCATTGTTCTTATTCCTGCTTCGGACGGAACCGTCTGGACAAGCTTAAGAGGGGTAATTTTCGGTTTGTTCGGTGTTTCCGGCTTTTTGCTGCCGCTTATAATGATTTACACCGCCGTAATGCTTACCTTTGAAAAAATACAAAAATCCTTCGGCGTAAAGCTTGCGGAGGGGCTTTTGCTTATACTTTTTTTAAGCGCGTTAATGTATGTTATTTTTTATAACGGCGACATATCCTTCAGCAAGGATGTTAAAGAGGAATTTATGAATTACTTCTCATACAGAAAATTCGGCTGGGGATTTTTCGCGGCGTTTATAGGCGAAACCTTAATGCTTATAGGCTCCTCAAAAGCTCCCGCAATAGCCATTCTGCTTATAGCCGTTTTCCTGTCCTTTATGTTTTTAACAGGCTTTACTCTTATAAAGCTTTACGGAAGCATTGAAAAGCCCGCAAGAAAAGTTGAAGAAAAAATCGAGAGAGCGAAGCAGGAAAATATTTTTGACAGAAACTATGAGGACGAAATAGAAAAAGAAACAAGAAAGCCCAGAAAAAGCCATCTTTATGTATACAGTGAAAAAGATTTGCTTTCCGATGAGGACAGGAACGAAAATGCCGGGAAAGTACATAAGGAAGACCCTGTGAAGGAGAGCGTTCAGGAAGAAAAAGAAAACAGCGGCGAAGCTTATGCTGAAAATAAAGATTCTCAGGATAATTTTATAAAGGACATTTTTGCCGTTGCCGAGGAAAGGCAGAAGCAGCAGGAAGAAAAAAAATTATCAAAATCTGAAATCGAGGAAGAACAGCAGAACGTGGCTTCCGAAATAGACGAAGCAAAAGAAGAAAAAGAAAACGACAATTATATACTGCCTCCGTTAAGCTGTTTAAGACTGCCCGAAAAAAATTCAAGAGCCGCAAGCCAGGCTGATTTAAGAGCCACGGCTGAAAAGCTCATAGGGGCGCTTAAAAGCTTTAATGTTGAAGCTTCTGTAACGGATGTTGTGCCGGGACCTTCAGTTACAAGATATGAGGTGGCGCCGGCTCCGGGTGTAAAAATAAGCAAATTCACGGGACTTGCCGACGACCTTGCTCTTCATCTTGCAGCTCCTGCGGGAGTAAGAATAGAAGCTCCCATTCCCAACAAGTCAGCCATAGGAATCGAAATCCCCAACAGAGGCAGAACAACGGTTACAATGCGTGAAATCGTTGACAGCGATATTTACAGAAAGTCTCACAGCAAACTAAATGTTGCCCTGGGAAAGGATATAGCGGGTAATGTAGTCTGCGCCGACCTTGCGAAAATGCCGCATCTTCTGATAGCCGGAACAACAGGCTCCGGTAAATCGGTTTGTCTTAACGCAATGATAGTAAGCCTTCTTTACAACGCGAAGCCGAGCGAGGTAAAGCTTTTGCTCATAGACCCGAAGCAGGTTGAGTTTTCCGTATACAACGGCATACCGCATCTGCTTGTGCCGGTAGTTTCCGACGCAAGAAAAGCCGCCGGAGCCTTAGGCTGGGCGGTTACGGAAATGCTTAACAGATACAAGACCTTGAACGACAACGGAGTAAGGGATATCGGCGCCTATAACGACCTGTGCGACCAGGATGAAACAAAGCAGAAAATGTCCCAGATCGTAATTGTAATAGACGAGCTGTCAGACCTTATGTCGGTAGCCCCCTCGGAGGTTGAAGGCTCCATAACAAGACTTGCCCAGATGGCGAGAGCCGCCGGAATGCACCTTGTGGTAGCCACTCAAAGACCCTCGGTAGATGTTATTACGGGACTTATTAAAGCCAATATCCCAAGCCGAATTGCCTTGTCGGTATCGTCTCAGGTAGACTCGAGAACAATTATCGACGCCGCAGGAGCCGAAAAGCTTTTAGGTCTCGGCGATATGCTGTTTTACCCCGTGGGAATGTCAAAGCCCCTGAGAGTTCAGGGCTGTTATCTTTCGGATTCGGAAATTGAAAAGGTTGTTGATTTTGTAAAGACTCAGGAAGCCACAGCCTACGACGATGACATACAGCAGGAAATCGAAAAACAGGCGCTTTCTGCCGCTCCCAAGAAGAGCTCCAAGGATTCCGAAGGCGCTTCCGTTTCCGACGCCGACAACGAAATAATTATGAAAGCCGCAGAGCTTGTTATAAAGACACCTGAAAAAGCGTCTATATCCTCATTGCAGAGAAGCTTGAGTCTCGGTTTTGCGAAAGCGGGAAGAATAATGGACGCTCTTGAGGCGAAAGGCGTAGTAGGTCCTCACGCAGGAAGCAAGCCAAGAAAAGTTTTAATGACCATGGCTCAGTGGTACGAGATGAACGCGATGTCTCCCGACATGGCAAGTGATGAAGATACCGGAGAGAATGAAGATGAGTGATTTTTTGCCCGTAAGCAGAGAAGATATGGAAAAAAGAGGCTGGGAAGAGGTTGACTTTATATATGTCAGCGGCGACGCCTATGTGGATCACCCCAGCTTCGGACCTGCCATAATTACAAGGGTTCTGGAGAACGCCGGATACAAAGTCGCCTTTCTTTCTCAGCCCGACTGGAGAACCGATAAGGATTTTACAATATTCGGCAGACCGAAATTAGGCTTTTTTGTATCTTCGGGCAATATCGACTCAATGGTGGCTCATTACACCGTAGCGAAGCACAGAAGAAGCACCGATTCTTATACCCCCGGCGGAAAAACCGGAAAAAGACCCGACAGAGCGGTTGATGTATACTGCAATAAAATACGGGAAATTTACGGAGATATCCCGATTATAATAGGCGGCCTTGAGGCGTCATTAAGAAGATTCGCCCACTACGACTACTGGGACGATGAAATCCGTCCGTCAATTTTAATTTCATCAAAAGCCGATTTGATTTCCTACGGCATGGGTGAAAAACAAACGGTTCAGATTGCCCAAAGGCTTAAAAACGGAGAAAATATCAGGGATATAAGAGATATAAAGGGTACCTGCTATCTTATTGATGTAAGGGAAACGCCCTACGGAGGAACCGAATGTCCCTCCTTTGAAAATGTAAAAAACAGCAAAAGAGAATACGCTGTTTCATGCCGAATACAGCAGGACGAGCAGGATTTCTTCAGGGGGAAAACAGTAAAGCAGAAGCACGGAAAGCTGATGCTTGTTCAGAATCCTCCCATGGAGCCTTTGACAACGGAAGAGCTGGACGCAGTTTACGAGCTTCCCTATATGAGAACATATCACCCGTCCTATGAAAAGGACGGCGGCGTTCCGGGAATAAAAGAGGTAGAGTTTTCAATAACTCATGTAAGAGGCTGCTTCGGCGCCTGCAATTTCTGCTCCCTTGCCTTTCATCAGGGCAGATATATTGTTTCAAGAAGCAAGGAATCAATAGTAAAGGAAGCAAAGCTTCTTACAACACTGCCGAATTTCAAGGGATATATCCATGATATAGGAGGTCCGTCGGCAAACTTCCGTCAGCCTTCCTGCAGGGGACAGGAGGAAAGAGGACTGTGCAAGGGAAAAAAGTGTCTTGCTCCAAAGCCATGTCCTAATCTTATAGCCGACGAAAGCGAATATCTTGATATTTTAAGAACGGTAAGAGAGCTTCCCAAAGTAAAAAAGGTTTTTGTACGTTCAGGTATACGCTACGACTATATGCTGGAGGACAAAAACGACGCATTTTTTAAAGAGCTTGTAAAATACCATGTCAGCGGACAGCTGAAAGTCGCTCCGGAGCACTGCTCCGCTCAGGTTCTTGACAAAATGGGCAAGCCTCATATTGAAGCGTATATAAAATTTGCGAAAAAATATTTTGATTACAGCAAATCAATAGGAAAGGAACAGTATATAGTCCCTTATCTTATGTCGTCCCATCCTGGATGCACGCTGAAGGACGCGGTAGACCTTGCCCTTTTCATTAAACAGCAGGGACTTCATCCCGAGCAGGTTCAGGACTTCTACCCTACTCCGGGCACGATTTCCACGGCGATGTTTTATACGGAGCTTGACCCGTACACCCTTGAAAAGGTTTATGTTGCAAAAACGCCTCACGACAAGGCAATGCAGAGAGCGCTTATAAGATATTTCGACCCGGCAAACAGAGATATTGTGGAAGAGGCTCTGGTAAAGGCTCACAGAACCGATTTAATAGGCAATTCATCATCATGCTTAATAAAAGGTTCTCCCAAATACGCCGCAGTCAAAAAAGGCGCAGGAGCTTTAAATACAAACCCTTCAAAAAAAGGAAAAAACAGCTATGGCAAAAATAAAAAATACCGCAAATAAAAGAATATTTACATTGATAGCCGTAATTTTGGTTACAATTCTTGTAACAGTATCGGGATATCTTGACAAACAGGGAAAATGGGATAAAATTTATGAGGAGAGCGGAGTCGGCGTTTCAGCGTCTTCGGAAGCAGTCCGTGACAGCGCCGCATATTTTTTGGATGTAGGTCAGGGAGACAGTACGATTTTTATATCCGAGGGCAAATCAATGCTTATTGACGCAGGAGAAGCTGAATATGCCCCGGCAGTAGAGGAAAAGCTCCGGGAACTTAATGTTGACAGTCTTGATTATGTTGTGGCAACTCACGCCCATTCTGATCATATCGGCGGTCTGTCTTACATAATCAACACCTTCGGCGCAGAAAACATTATCATGACCGACCCTTCCGAAAACGACATAACCACATCCGTTTACGAAAATTTTCTTGACGCCGCTGAAAACAGCGGAGCAAACATTATTTTTGCCGAACAGGGATATACATTCAGCTTCGGCAACACAGAATGTGAAATACTTTCGCCTTTCAATATTTCTTTAAGCGAAGAAAACAATAATTCAGTTGTTTTGAAAATAACTCAGGGAGAAACCTCGTTTTTAATGATGGGAGACGCTGAGGAAAAAATCGAAAAGCAGCTTATAAAAGCGTATCCCGATTTAAAGGCGTCAATACTCAAAACAGGACATCACGGCAGCGATACATCCTCTTCTATGGAATTTTTGGAAGCAGTTTCTCCTGAATACGCCGTAATTTCAGTAGGGGAAAACAACTCCTACAACCACCCGTCGGCGGAAACATTAAATAAATTTGAAAATCTTAACATTAATTATTTCAGAACCGATAAAAACGGAACCGTCACCGTAACATTTAACGAAAACGGTTATAAAACAAATGCGGAGAAGCAGTAAATGGAAAAGTTTTATTCTCTTGACAGAATCGAAGACAACAGCACTGCCGTATTTATTGATGATGCCGGCAGAAAATACGATACCCATATAAAAAATCTGTCCCAAAAAGAAGTCGGAGGAATATATACCGAAAGCGGCGGCAGATTTATATATAATGAAGAAGAAACAATAAAAAGAAGACAGCGTATGGAAGAAAAGAAAAAGCTGCTGAAAGAAAAAGCAAACAGGAAAAAAGATATCGCGTATTAGGAGGAATTTTATTATGAAATGCTTTGTTTGCGGTTGCGAGTTTCCCGACGATAAAAAATTTTGTCCCGGATGCGGCAGAATAATAACTCAAAGAGACAGGGAAAAATCCGCGAAAATCAATACATACAGCAACAGCCGTCAGAACACGGGCGCAGGATATCAAAAGCCTGATGCCGGAAAGCCGGCTGAAAGAACCGGAGGAAAGTCTTCTGTATACAGACCTGCGGCTTCATCCTCAAGCCGTCAGTCTGATATTAAAAGCATATTTAACAGCGATCCGAACGCTCCCGAATATTCCGATCCTCATTCCTATGACAGAGCCACGGCAGATGTGCTGGAATACGACAGAATGTATATGCAGCAAAGCAGAAATTCCGGCTCTTCCGGATATTCCGATAACAAAAACCGCTATGAGCCGAAATATGATACTCAGCGCTATAACACCTATGAGTCTGAGCCTGAGGATGATTATGCGTCTCAGGAGCCTCCGTATGAGATTTACAGGGAAGATTACAACGATAACGAAAATATATTCAATGATGATGAAAATTTATTTGATGAAGCTTATTATCCCGACGAAAGACAGGCAAAAAGACCGTCAAAAGCTCCCGCAAAAGAGGAAAAAAGAAACGCCAAGCCTCATATTAATATAAGCGGAAAAGCCATAGCAGTTGCAGCTGCGGTTATACTGGGAATAATAATATGTGTTACGGGAATATACCAGATAGGAAAGCAGTTCGGAATATGGGGAGAACGCAGCACCGGGCAGGATAACTCCGGTGAAATCATTACAGAAGAGGACACATCAAAGGAAGATGTTTCAAAAGAAAGCGCAAACAGCGAAAATGAAAACGGCGGAAGCAGTACAAGCTATAAAACAGGAATCTATACCGTAAAAACAGACGGAAAAACAATTTTCATGTATAAATCGGAAACAGAAAGAACCGTTATCGCTACGATACCCAACAAAACAGTAATTGAAATTACGGAAATAGTTGACGACGGAAATGATAATGCCGAAGAAGACGAAAACGCAGCAGTAAATTACTACGGAAAGACAACCTACAATTCCTTTACAGGCTGGATAGATATGGAAGACGCCGAATATACTCCGGACGCAAAGGTAAGCGAAACCACAACTGCTCCGGCGCAGAACAACAGCGACAACGGAAATAATGACAGCAACAACAGCAACGACGACAATGAAAACGGCGATGAAAACAACAATTCCGATACACAGCAGACACCCGGAGAATACACGGTAACACTTAACGGACAGGGCAACGCCGTTAATGTCAGAAGCGACCATTCTACGGACGGCGATGTCATAACAACTCTTCCCGAGGGAACAAAGGTTACTGTTGATGAGGTTCAAAGCGGCTGGGGTCATGTTGTGCTGGATGAGGGCGAAGGCTGGATTTATATGCAGTATCTGAAATAACCGGAAATTTGTCATTTTGCGTAATTAAAATACGGTATTTATTGAAAATTTTCTTATTTTTTCTATTGAAAAACAGGAAAAGTTATGATATACTTTATAAGCTAAAACTCACGCAGCCTATTTTACGGGTCCTGCATTAAAAATGCTCCCTTAAAAGCTGACAGCTGCGGCGGTTAATAAAAGGAGGAAAAACAAATGTCAGTAGTATCAATGAAACAGCTTCTTGAAGCCGGCGTTCATTTCGGACACCAGACAAGAAGATGGAACCCCAAAATGGCTCCGTATATTTTTACAGAGCGTAACGGAATTTACATCATCGACCTTCAGAAAACAGTTAAAAAGCTTGAGGATGCTTATATGTTCGTTCGTCAGATAGCTGAAAACGGCGATGAAATCCTTTTCGTAGGAACAAAGAAACAGGCTATGGATTCCGTTAAGGAAGAAGCTGAGCGCTGCGGAATGCCTTTTGTAAACGCAAGATGGCTTGGCGGTATGCTTACAAACTTCAGCACAATCAAGCTCAGAATCAAGAGACTTGCACAGCTTAAGGCTATGGAAGAAAACGGAACCTTCGAGCTTCTCCCTAAAAAGGAAGTTGCTAAGCTTAAGCTCCAGATTGAAAAGCTTGAGAAATTCTTAGGCGGCATTACGGAAATGAAGAGAATGCCTGCCGCAATGTTCATCGTTGACCCCAGAAAGGAAAGAATTGCAGTTTCCGAAGCCAAAAAGCTCGGAATACCCATCGTAGCTATTGTCGATACAAACTGCGATCCCGATGAAATCGACTATGTTATCCCCGGCAACGACGACGCTATCCGCGCAGTTAAGCTTATTGCAGGCGCTATGGCAGACGCTGTTCTCGAAGGAAAACAGGGCGAGCAGAACGCTCCCGAGGCTGAGGAAGCAGCAGAGGCTGAGACCGAAGCAGCAGCAGAATAATTTCAGATTTAACAGCAAGCCCGTGCAAATTCAAGTGCGGGCTGTTTTAAAAAAATATAATTACACTGAATAATGGAGGAATTTAAAATGGCATTTACAGCCGCAGATGTTAAAGCTCTTCGTGAAAAGACAGGCGTTGGCATGATGGAGTGCAAAAAGGCTCTTGCAGAAGCTGACGGCGATATGGATAAAGCAATAGACGTTCTTCGTGAAAGAGGACTTGCAGCTTCAGCAAAGAAGGCTACAAGAATCGCAGCGGAAGGCGTTGTTACAGTTTACACAGAGGGCGACACAACAGTAGCTCTTGAAGTTAACGCAGAATCCGACTTCGTAGCTAAGAACGATGTCTTCAACGCATTTGTACTTGATGTTGCAAAGACAATCGCAGCAAACAAGCCCGCAGATGTTGATGCTCTTCTTGCTGACAAGCTTATCGGAACAGACAGAACAGTTCAGGAAAATCTTCAGGATAAAATCCTTCAGATCGGCGAGAACATCAAAATCCGCCGTTTTGAAATCGTTAACGGAATTACAGCTTCCTACATTCACGGCGGCGGCTCCGTTGCAGTTGTTGTTAAGTTTGACACAACAGCAGAAATCGCTGCTAAGGCTGAATTCGCAACAATGGGTAAGGATGTGGCAATGCAGGTTGCGGCTATGAGCCCCTCATATCTTGACGAAGCTGCAGTTCCCGCTGATGTTATCGAGCACGAAAAAGGAATCCTTATGGCTCAGATGAACGAGGATCCCAAAATGGCTAACAAGCCCGAACAGGTTAAGGCAAAGATTATCGACGGCAAAATCTCAAAGTATTACGATGAGAACTGCCTTGTTTGTCAGGACTTCGTTAAGGACGGCGACCTTACAGTAGGCAAGTATATTGACAAGGTTGCAAAAGAGCTCGGCGGAGAAATCAAAGCTACCGGCTTTATACGTTACGCTAAGGGCGAAGGCCTTGAAAAGAAAAACGAAAACTTCGCTGATGAAGTTGCCGGCATGATGAATAAATAATTCATAAAAATATTTAAGGGGCTGTCGTCAGGCAGTCCCTCGTTTTATGTAATAAATATATTTTTTTAAGAATACTTGCAGCAGGAGGCTTTATAATGGACATAACAGGAGCAATTTTTGACCTTGACGGCACTCTTCTTGACTCCATGTTTATATGGGAAACGGTAGGAGAAAAATATTTAGCATCAATCGGAATAGAGCATCCCGAAGGAATGAATAAGGTATTCCGTTTTACAAGTCTGAGAAACGCCGCGGAAACGGTAAAAGAGCGTTTTTGCCTTAACATGACCGTGCCGGAAATCATGGAAAATGTAAACAGCTGCGCAAAGGAAATATATGTCCGTGATGTAAAGCCCAAGGACGGAGTAATCGAGTTTCTTGAAAAGCTCAAAAGCAGAAACATAAAAATGTGCATTGCAACAGCCACCGACTTATCCCCTGTTACCGCAGTTTTAAGAAAAAACAATATGCTCAGTTATTTCGGAGAAATTTTTACGGAAGCCAAAGTTGGATACGGAAAAAGAGAGCCTTATATGTTCCGTGAAGCGCTGAAATTTTTGGGAACGGAAAAGGAATCCACCTGGATTTTCGAGGACGCCTTATACTCGGTTACAACCGCGAAAAAAGAAGGCTTTCCTGTTGTGGGGATTTACGATAAATCCGAAAAGCATCAGGAGGATTTAAAAAAATTATCCGATTTATATATCAAGGACTACTCTGAGCTTAATAATATATTCGGATAATCTGCAATATTAATTTTATCTTTTAATTACCGTTTGTCTGAGGAAAATACGGTCTGAGTGTTCTTGCAACGGCGCTTACCGGCATTGTCTGAAGATAAACTCTTCCGGGACCTCTCACTTCGGTATTGAACAGCCCTTCTCCGCCGAAAATCATATTTTTCACACCGGGAACGGCTTTTACATTCATTGTGCACGTTGCGTCCATAGCCGCAAGATGGCCTGAGTTTACAACGATAGTCTGATTGGGTCCCAGGTTATATTCGCAGACATGACCGTCAATCTCAATAAAAGCTGTTCCGTTTCCGGAGAGCTTCTGCATAATAAAGCCTTCGCCGCCGAACAGCCCTGCGCCTAATTTTTTCTGAAAGAATACTGAAAGCTCTACGCCTTCTTCTCCTGCGAGAAAGGCGCTTTTCTGCACAATCATGGGACAGCCGGGTGTAATTTCAACAGCCTTGATTGAACCGGGAAAGCTTGAAGCAAACGCTATCTGACCGGGACCGCCCATGGCCGTATATTTATTCTGGAACATTGCCTCTCCGGCGAATATCCGTCCAAGAGCCTTGCCTAAGCCGCCGTGAGTGGTTGTATCCATCTCCATATTGGGCGACATCCAGCTCATACTGCCTCTTTCGGTGAAAAGAGTTTCTCCCGGCTCCACATCGCATATAACAACGGGCAAAGACTCCCCTACTATTTTGTATCTCATAAAACAGTTCTCCTTTTTTTTTAGTAATTTCAGTATACATTATAATCGGCATAAAGGCAACATAATATTTTATCATTATTGCATAACGGGCTGTTTTATGATAATATAATTACTGTATTATTTTTTTGAAAGGACGGCGCAATGCCATGAATATTTGTATATACGGCTCGGCAAGCAACGAAATTGATAAAAATTATATCGCCCGTACTGAAGAATTAGGGGCTGAGCTTGCGAAAAGGGGGCATTCTCTTATATTCGGAGGAGGAGCTTCGGGACTTATGGGAGCCGCCGCAAGAGGCTTTTACAGTCAGGGTGCGAAAATTACAGGCGTTGCCCCTGAATTTTTCAATGTTGACGGAATACTTTTCAGCCACTGCACGGAAATGATAAGAACCGAAACCATGAGAACAAGAAAACAGAAAATGGACGACCTTTCCGACGCTTTTATAACAACTCCCGGAGGAATTGGAACATACGAGGAATTTTTTGAAATCTTTACTTTGAAACAGCTGGGTCAAAGCACGAAGCCTTTAATAATTTATAATATAGACGGTTATTTCGACCCTATGAAAGAAATGCTTCAAAACTGTGTAGCGGGCAGCTTTATGCCTCAGCACACTATTGAGTTATGCCATTTCAGCTCTACCGCACAGGATATAATTCAGTATCTTGAAAGCTACACGCCGGACGATTTCAATATATTAAAATACAGAAAGATTGAGCATTAATTAAAATGAAATACTTAATAATAGGTTCTGGCGGTACGGGAGGCTGTATCGCGGGATACATGACGAGGAGCAAAAAAGACGTATCCGTTATCGCAAGAGGCAAAACTCTTGAAGCACTGAAAAATCAGGGACTTCGCATAATGTCCGGAAAGCACGGAGAATTTACGGTAAGGCCCAAAGCCTACTCATGGGAAGAATACAGTGATACGCCTGATGTGATTTTTATATGCGTAAAATCCTATTCCGTAGATGAAATAATTCCCTTTCTTAAAAAAATTTCCAACGGAAAAACAATAGTTATTCCTCTTCTGAATGTTTTTACCACGGGAGAATATCTGCAAAAGCACTTAAACTGCACCGTTACCGACGGCTGTATTTATATAGCCTCCAATATAGAAGCTCCCGGCGTAATCAAAATGCACGGAGATATTTTCAGAATTGTTTTCGGAGTCAGAAAAAAAGAGGAGTACAGGGAAAATTTCCTTTCAATAAAAAGCGACCTTGAAGACTGTCATATTCAGTGCCATGTTTCGGAAAATATAAAACGGGATGCATTAAAAAAGTTTTCATACGTTTCACCTCAGGCGGCATGCGGACTTTACTATAATGTAACAGCGGGAGAAATTCAGAAAAATCCCGAAATAAGAAAATGCTTTTCAGATTTAATAAGCGAAATCGACAGCCTTTCAAAAGCCATGGGAATCGACTTCGGAGAGGATATTGTCAAAAGGAATTTGCAGATTTTAGACGACCTGCTTCCCTCTTCCTCAACATCTCTTCAAAGAGATATTGAAAAAGGCGGGAAATCGGAAATTCAGGGACTTATATACAGCGTTGCGGATATGGGAGAAAAATACGGAGTTTCACTGCCCGCATACAATAAAATCGCAGAATATTTAAAGGAAAAACTTAAAAATTCATAATAAACAATCCGGCTGAAATCTTCTCAGCCGGATATTTTTCTGCTTATTTTCCATTTTGCTTTGAGCTGCCGTTACAGCCCGAACATTTTGAACAGTCGCCGCAGCAGCCTATCGTCTCGCCTTTTCCGTGTTTTTTTATTATGTATACAGCGACGCAAATAACCGCCAATGCGATAACTCCCAAAACAACATAATCAGCAGGACTCATATTAACACCGCCCCTATCTGATAAACAGCGAAAGCAACTATCCATGCCACAAGACACTGCATAACCACAACGCCTACGGTGCCTGCCACGGATTTAAGCTCCTTTCTTATAGTTGCAACAGCGGCTACACAGGGAGTATAAAGAAGAGTAAAAAGCAAAAAGCTTACAGCCGCAAGAGGCGAAAAGACAGATGACAAAGCAGAACCCAAGTCCGCAACACTTGTATCAAGAAGCACTGCCAGAGTGCTGACAACAGCCTCCTTCGCAGAGAAGCCGGAAATAAGAGATGTTACCACCTGCCATTCACCGAAGCCTAAGGGCTTGAATACGGGAGCGATAATTCGTCCTATTGACGCAAGTAAACTGTCTTCGCTGTCGCTTACCACATTAAGCTTGGCGTCGAATGTCTGAAGCGCCCATATTATTATGGTAGCCACAAAAATAATTGTAAATGCTCTCTGTATAAAATCCTTGGCTTTGTCCCAGAGAAGCAGCAAAACGCTTTTTGCGGAGGGTAAACGGTAATTAGGCAGCTCCATTACAAAGGGAACAGGTCTGCCCTTAAACACTGTCTTGTTAAGAATCAGGGCAACTATAACCGAAAGTATAATTCCCGACCCGTACAGCCCTATCATTACAAAAGCCTGATATTTCTGAAAAAATGCTGCGCAGAAAACGGTATAAATAGGAATTTTAGCGGAACAGCTCATATAGGGAGTCAGGAGAATCGTCATTTTCCTGTCACGGTCAGAGGAAAGAGTTCTTGTTGACATTATTGCCGGAACGGTACAGCCGAAGCCGATAAGCATAGGCACAAAGCTTCTGCCGGAAAGTCCCAGCTTTCGTAAAGGTCTGTCCATAACAAAGGCTACCCTTGCCATATATCCTGTATCCTCAAGAATGGAAAGAAAGAAAAACAGCGTAACTATTATGGGCAGAAAGCTTAAAACGCTTCCCACTCCTGCGAAAATACCGTCTATTACAAGGCTGTGGACAACAGGATTAATGCCGTAGGCAGTTAGTGCGCTGTCAAAAATGCCGGTTAACCAATCAATACCCATTGAAAGCAAATCCGATAAATTGTTTCCTATAACATTAAATGTAAGATAGAAAACAAAAAACATAATTAAAAAGAAAACCGGTATCGCCGTATATTTTCCCGTAAGAATTTTATCAATTTTTACGCTTCTTTTATGCTCTTTGCTCTCTCTGCATTTTACAACGGCAAAGGACACAACATTTTCTATAAATGTATACCGCATATCCGCTAAGGCTTCGTTCCTGTCAAAGCCCGTTTCGTTTTCCATTTCAACTATACTGTGCTCCAGAAGCTCTTTTTCATTTTCATCAAGCTCCAAGCGCTCAAAAAAGTATGTATCTCCCTCAATCAGCTTTGTGGCGCAGAATCTTCTTGCTACGCCTATATTTCTTGCGTGATCCTCAATGATATGGGCTACGGAATGTATACATCTGTGAACAGCTCCGTCAGGGCAGAAATCCTGCACCTTCGGGGTTATTCTGTTTTTGGCGGCTGTTACCGCTTTATCCGTAAGCTCAGATACGCCTTCGCCCTTTGCGGCGCTGATAGGCACCACGGGAACACCTAAAAGCTCGCTCATCATTTTTACATCTACGGTTCCTCCGTTGGCTCTTACCTCGTCCATCATGTTAAGAGCCACAACCATGGGAATGTTAAGCTCCAGAAGCTGAAGCGTCAAATATAAATTTCTTTCAATATTTGTTGCGTCAACAATATTTATAATGCCGTCGGGCTTGCTGTCTATAATAAAATCCCTGGAAACTATTTCTTCCTGGGTATAGGGCCTTATGGAATAAATACCCGGAAGATCCACAACCGTGCAGTCCTTCGTTCCTTTTATAAGTCCCGACTTCTGGTCAACGGTAACTCCCGGAAAGTTGCCCACATGCTGATTGGAGCCTGTCAGAGCGTTGAAAAGTGTAGTTTTTCCGCAGTTCTGATTACCTGCCAAAGCAAAAATCATTTACCGTCACCGCTTTCGTTTATTTCAATAAATCCTGCGTCTTCCTTTCTGAGAGTCAGCTCATAGCCTCTTACCCTGATTTCCACAGGATCTCCCATCGGCGCAATTTTTATCATTGTTACATGAGTTCTCGGTATAAGCCCCATGTCAAGGAGCCTCAGCCGCAGTATACCTTCGCCGCCGACCTTTGTTATTATCCCCGATTTCCCCACGGGCAGTTTATCAAGAGTCATTTCTTTGCCTCCGAACGATTTAAGTTAGATGTTTCTAACACACTAATATAGTATTACTTATAAACGCCCTTTGTCAATAGATTATACCGATTACAAAATTTTTCGTAGCTTTTATTCCTTTAAAAGAAGTGAAAAATAAATATTTGTGCAGATTGTCGGAAGCAGATTAAAATATATTGTAAAAGATTTATGATTTTCATTGACAACCAAAATACATACCGATATACTATAATTGCGAATAGCATATAACATATTTATATGTAAAACAAATAAAAAATATAAGACTTTTTAAGGAGAACACCATGAAAAAACAAATTTTTAAAAGGGATTCCGTTCTGCTTGCATTTACATTTATTTCTGCTTTTGCGTCGGCAGTCTTTTATGCGAACCGTATAAGCTATGTTTTTGTTAACACTGCGGTTTTCAGCGGTTTTGCAGAGCTTTTGCTTACTCTTTCCGTAATTTCGTCAATAGGACTTCTTGTTCTGTATATCCTTAAAGCATACAATATCAAAGTCAGGGAAAAACCATGCAGTGACAGGGGAGTTTTTTTGTTTTTCACGGTTCTTTTTGAAATTGCTGCTGTTTTATTCACTGTGGCAGACATCGCTTTTACAATAGGCGCCGGAGCTGAAACTTCTCCCGTTATTTTAAAAATGATTTTAAAAACTCTCCCCGTTTTTGTTTCTTTCTGCGCCGCGGCGTTTTTGCTTTTTATTTTTCCCAAAATAAAAAAAGATGTCTTTAAAAAAATAATTGCGGCAGTAATTTCTTTGGGAATTTTAACAGGTGCATTTTATATATTATTTCCCTTCTTCAATTATAAAATAGTTTCCGACCCTATGGTCATTGACGCAGGAGATGCCTATTCCGTAGTTTTCGCCACAAATGCCAAAGGCACAGGTTATGTGGAATACACCTACGAAGGTGAAGATTATAAACTCTACGACGAAGCTGCGGGCAGAATCAAAGGAAGCTCAAAAATACATACAGTAAAGGTGCCGAAAGAGCATCTGACAAATAATTCATACAAAATCGGTTCCGCACGAGTGATTGAAGAATTAAGCTACGGCGGCAGATCGGGAAAAACAGTGGAATCGGAAGAATATAATTTTAAAGTATACACAGGCAGTACACAAACCTTTTTAACGATTTCCGACTGGCACACAAGGCTTCAAAAGGCATACGACGCCGTATCTTATACAGGAGCTTATGACGGTGTTATACTTCTCGGAGACGGTGTTCCCGGGCTTATGTTTGATGATGAGATAATTGATTATATTATCAGGTTCGGCGGAGCTGTTACAGGCGGCGAAAAGCCTGTTATATATGTAAGAGGAAACCATGAAACACGAGGCGGAATGGCAGCTGAGCTTCCCGGAATTTTAGGTCTTGACTCTATGTATTATACACTGTCCTCGGGAGATTACGAATTTATCGTCCTTGACAGCGGAGAGGACAAAAAAGACGACCATCCCGAATACGGCAGCATGGTAAATTACGAAGAATACAGAAAATCCATGATAAGCTGGCTTGAAAATACCGCCGAGGAGTACGAGGACTTATACGCAAATAAAAAGTGTATTGCTCTTGTTCATTCAAGCGATATCTGTATTGAAGAAGACTTAAAAGAAAGAGGCTTCAGCGCCCTTAATAAGCTTAATGCAAGTCAGATTATAAGCGGTCACACTCATACCTGTGAATTTTTTGAGGAAAACGGAATAAATATTTATCTTGACGGCGGACACAATAACGGAGTATTTACTGCCAGCAAGCTGACTTTAAATGAAAAAGGATATATCCTTGAAGCATGGAACGACAGCGGCGAAAAGGTTTTTGAAAAAGACTTAAGCTGGAAATAAAAAAAACAGCGCATATCTTCTTAAAACGGAAGATATGCGTTTTGCTTTTAAAGTTTTATTTGTATATTTTTTTCATTTATTAAGCCTTTAACAAGACCATTATCCATTAATGTCGATTTTGCCCTTTGAGCGCCTTTTATAAATTTTCCCTCTGAAATTTCAGGAACTATTAAAGATTTCGGGAAATTATATTTTTCAGCCAGCATAATACCCAAATCATATTTTGAAATAGGAACATCGCCTGCGATATTGATAACTGCCGGAAGCTTATCTTTAATTGCGCTCAGCTTCAAAATAATTTGAGCCGCAGTACCGTAATCAAGCGTTGAGCGTACCGAATCGGTAAAAAGCTTTACGGTTTCCCCTTTTGATAGGCTTTGCACTATATTGTCGCAAAAATGCTTTTTATAAGGGGATACACTGTGTGAAAACATAAGCGGCAGCCTCAAGGATGTACCTGAAACACTTTCTATTATTTTTTCTCCCTGTATTTTTTGCTCACCGTACAAGCTGACAGGATTCAACTGTTCATTTTCTTTAAAAAAATGCTCGCCGCCTTCTCCGTAAACAGTATCACTTGAAGCAAAAAATATTTTGTGCTGTTCATTTAATTTTTCCACGATTTCCTTTAAAACGGAGATATTAAAAAAATACGCAGCTGACGGATCTTCAGCAACGGCATCTATATTATGAACTGCCGCCAAATATATAATTTTTAAATTTTCTTTTCGGTTCAAAACAGCTGTAAGCTCTTTTCTGTATAAAGAATCCCTCAGGTCACCGGAAAAAGGAATGACCCTTTTATTTTCTTTGCCGAAAAACTTGTTTTCTCTTCCTGCCGCAATTACTTCTTCATCTGTGTTTTCCAGTATTTTTTTAATAAGCCACGAGCCTAAAAAACCTCCGGCGCCTATAATTCCGTACAATACAATCACCCGAAAAAATTATATTATTATAAATATTTTAGGACAACTTTGTTTTTATTGAGGATTTACCCTTGTGCTTACTTCTCCGGAAGACAAAAGCTCTTCACTGCCGTCCTTATATTTTACAATCAAACTGAAATCATCGGTAATTCCAATTGCCACGGCGTCTTTATTTCCATCGCTCTTTATAACGGTGATTTCTTTTCCGTCAAGATATGATTTTTGTCTGTACGCTTGAAGAAATCTTTTTTCCGTTATTACAACATATTCTCTCATAAAAATATTTATTGTGTCTGCCACGATTCTGCTGACCGCTTCCCTGTCATAGTCCTCATTTTTGAAAACCGCTCCGGCAATATTCTTTATTTCATCAGGAAGAGAGTTTTCAGGGAAATAAATATTGATGCCGATGCCGAGTACCGCGTAATTAAGCCCGCCGCCTTCCATATCAAATGCGGCTTCCGTTAAAATTCCGCAGATTTTTTTATCT
Source organism: uncultured Clostridia bacterium (assembly GCA_944412445.1). GTDB lineage: Bacteria > Bacillota > Clostridia > Oscillospirales > Acutalibacteraceae > UBA1081. The sequence goes on along the minus strand of CALYBJ010000008.1, from coordinate 45,738 downwards.
CCCGAATATATGTCGTTTACCCATTTTATTTTGGTTTTTATATCTGAATTTTTTTCGATAGCTTCCGACACAGCCGCTGCGGCGCAGGTTGTTATAAGCAATGCGTCCCGGGGGTTCAGCTCCGGCCTTAAAAGAATACTGAAATATATTCCCGTGCCGCCTTTTGAAATAAATTGTTTTCCTCTTCTTCCTCTTCCGGCAGTCTGCTCTGAGGATACAACAACAAGTCCCTCCGAAGCTCCCTGCTCCGCTTTTTCTTTCATAACAGTATTGGTAGATGTCACGCTGTCAAAATACTCTACTCGGATATTTTTATCCTCAATAAACTTTTCGATGCTTTTTCCCGACACGATATTACTGTCAGAAGATAAAATATACCCCTTATTAGTAACCGCGCCTATATTATATCCCTTTTCCTGCAGGCCTTTTACCGCTTTCCAAACCGCATTTCTGCTGACTCCGAGAATTGAGGCGATTTCCCCGCCGGAAATATATTTGCCCTTGTTTTCCTCAAGAAAACCCAATACGCTGTCGGTAACGCTCATCTTATCAACCTTTTATTTTTATTTTTGCGGAAACGGCTTTGATAACGGTTACAGCAAGAGCGCCTTTTATGATATCAGGAATAATAAAAGGAACGACACATTTGCCTAAAACTGCCGCAAGCCCAACAGGCTCCGAATTTTTAATATATAAAAGCATAAACCATGCCGTGCCGAAAGCATAGCACGCCAAAAGCCCAAAAAACATTCCGATACACATAACATATAACTTTTTGCCCCATTTGTCAACAAAAAAACCGGTAATAAAAGCCTGAAAAACAAATCCGATAATGTAGCCTCCGGTAACTCCCGCCAAAGCCCCTAAGCCGCCTTTGAATCCGGCAAAAACAGGCGCCCCAACGGCTCCCAGCAAAACATAGACAACAACAGACAGCGTTCCTTTTTTCATTCCCAAAAGTCCTGCCGCAGTAAAAACACCGAAGGTCTGAAGCGTAAAGGGCACATCCGCAGGAACAGAAATCCATGTGCATACTGTAATTAAAGCTGTCATTAACGCTGTTTCGGCAATATCAGCGGCTTTGAACCGTGAAATTCTCACTGTTTTTTCACTGCCGCTTTTTTGCTCATCATTTCCGTAAATAAACATAAAAATCACCTCATTTATCACGAGATGATTTTATCAGATAAATATTGAATTGTCAACCTCTTTTGTTTAAAAGGTGACATTAGGCCATATTTACTTTGGCATTGCTCTGACATACAACGATTCTGTATTCATCAAGAGCGTGGCTTTCAATATATGTACACTCGGAAGCCAGAGGACAATCCTTGCACTTTGTTTTGCATTTGCCGAAAGCGTTTTCCATAAGAGAATAATCATCAGAGGACTTTTTATCGGCGGCAACGCCTACCTGCTTGTCTGACACGGCGCAGATAACGAAATTTTTAATAAATGCGAAGTCATAGAAAATGTTGTTTTCCTCAATAACACTGCCAATATCGTCAACATAGCTGATTTCACGCTGCAAATATGAGGACACGGCAACACGCTTCAAAAGCTCTCCCGCCACATGACGAAGCCTTGTAATTCTCATTTTGTTTTTTAAAATATTGTTTTTTGTTTCTTCAGTCAGCTGACTTAAAATTTTGTCGTAGGTATCGTCAGTCATATTAGTTAAATCATATATGTATAACTTCATAGACATCTTCCTTAAAAAGTCTTATATACATATATGTATTAATTCTTAAAATCTCACATATTTTTTTAAAAGAAAATCAATTTTGGCAAAATATATAAAAATTTTGTCGCAAACTATACATTTTTCCTATTTTCTACAATCTAAATTATTTTTAATTTTATAAAATAAACTAATTAACAATTTAAAAAAATATTGAAACTCATCGGTCTTAAAATAAATAACAAAAAAAATAAAATTAGGAACAATAACTACTATTATTACCATAATAATAAAGTTAATTATATTCGTTTCAACACGGAAAATTTCATTGGATATAATCTGAATAAAAAATACAATAATTCCTAATAATGCTCCTCTTAAAATCATTTTTTTGTAATAAGGCAACACGGATTTATTAAAACCATATTTATGAAGCAGTAAAGGATCATACCACAAATTAACAAGCAGTCTTGAAATTGATGTCGCAAATAAAACGCCGGCAACTCCCCATTTATAACTAAATAAAATTGATAAAATAATATTTAACAGCGAGACAATTAACGGACGAATTCGCCCTTGCGTAAAAAGACCTAAAGTAGATCGAAATGTCCACAGCGTATTCATAAATCCTGCGACAATGAAATTTAAAGACAATGCTAAAATTACATATTTATCCAGCAAGAATTTCGAACCAATCCATAACGTTATAAAAGGATTTAAAAGCCCAACAAATGCAACAATTGAAAAGCCATACAGCCAAAAATTTAAAAAATCAAATTTTTTAAACATTTGATATCCTGCATCTTTGCTTTCTATTGCAAAAAAATTTCCAAGACTTGCTGTTATTGCACCCGTTATTTGAGTTAAAATACCAGAAACCGCCTCTGTTATTAAATAATAATTTGAAAGCAGTCCAACAGAATTAATATTAACGAATGCCGAGATTATCATATTGTCAGTACCATTTAAAATTACATGAGAGACCTTAGCAAGCATTAATGCTCTAACATCTTTAAAAATCTTTTTTTTCTCTGATTGCGGCAATGAATCATTTTTATTTAAACACCAAATGGGATAATTTCGTTTTGCTTTACAAGAAATTGCAAAATTTTGAGCAATTGTGCATAAGATTTGTATAATTAAATATGCGGTAAAATTTTTAAATACCAATAAAACAATAATTTGAAACACAGATTTTATAAGATTAAATAAACTTTGATACCTTGTAATAACGTATGATTTTTGATCTGCCTGAAAAATTGATAACCGATAAGCAAAAAACCAATACGATACAACCGAATTACCCAAAAATAACAAATAATAAAATGTCAAACCATTAATATCAGGTTTATTTTTAATTAACAAGTCTAAAAAAGGAACAATCAAAATTCCCAATACCAATACAACAGCACCAACAATAGAATAAACTTGTTTATATAGTTTCATTAACTGGCTAAGCTTTTCATAGTCTTTGTTTGCCAACGGTTGATACATACTATATACCATTGCAGTTCCAAAACCGAGTTCAGCCAAAGAGAGCATAGACAATATATTTGAATACAGACCATTTATTCCTAAATACTCTTCATTTAAACATTTAATAAATACTGTTCTCACAATAAACGCAGTAACCATAATCAAAATTCTATAGCAAAAACCACTTAACAAATTGGCTACAGAATATTTTATTCTACTGTTTTTCTGCATGTTTATCTCTCCGTTTTTCTAATTGACGATTTATCATAATCATATTCAACATCCAAATAAATTTTATTGTTGTTTTTTAATTTTTTATATACATCAATATTTCTATACTTTAGCACTTTGGCTGGATTTCCTCCAACTACTGCATAATCAGGAACATCATTTGCTACAACAGATCCTGCACCTACAACTGCGCCTTCTCCAACTGTTACTCCTGGCAAAAATAAAACATGTGTTCCAACCCAAACATTTTCTTTTATTTTTACACTCTTCAAAATCATTCTTTTGTCATAAGGAATTGTATAAAGATCCTGAGAATTATAATTGTGATTGCTTGTCCATATTTCTACATTTCTTGACAAAATGCATCCACTACCGATTTCTATACCGCCTTCACCTTTTGCAAAAAAATTTTCACCGATCCATACATTATCACCGATAAAAACTTTATCTTTAGAAGAAATATTATAATTTTTACATATATGAACATTTCTTCCTACATGACTCATTTTATTGTATAATTTATATAGTTTTTTCCGTTCTTTATAATCTGCAATAGCAATATGTAATTTTGTCAGCATATTCATCTTCATGTACCTCCCCGAGTCAGAATTTCTGACCAATTATTCTATAATACATTTGTCTGAGCAAAGACCGCAAATTCCTCTTTAAAATATTGATATGTTTCTCTTGCAACATTTTTTTTATAGCGTTTTCATAGCATGTTTTTTCAGCTAAAGAAAAAAATGCATCTCGCCTTTCATTTTTTTTTGACGGTTCGCTAAGATTCTTATTATATTTCTCTATTTGATCAAAAGTACAAGGATATTTTTCAATTTTTAAACAATCAAATAATTTTTTTCCTTTTTCTGTGTTTATTACTACTCCCGATAATCCTGTGTTATCATCAATATTCGGAAATTCAATTTCGGCTCCCCACAAATCTCCTAATGTTATATCACTGCCAGATTTCAACTTCTTATATCTGCATGTGTAACAGCTTTCTTTTAACACAATATTTTGTAAAAATCCTTTCATATAGGCATCATAAATTATTGGCTTTACATATTCTTTACCATTCTCAAATTGTATATTTACACAACTGTTATGCCACCCAAATTTTTTATTTCTAAACATAAACGACACAACTTTTGACTTCATGGTTTGTTCTTGCAAATCAATGTATTTTTGCAACATCTTATCGCTGGGTATACCATGGCAAACAAAATCAATTAGAATAAGATGCTCAGGCACAGTTTTTAAATAACTTTGCAAACCGGCAATTTGGCAAGGACAACCGCAAAAAAGTATTGGTTTTTCTTCAGCTAATAATTCTTTTACCTTACGAAATGCCGCAGTAGTTGCACTTTGAGCATACTTTGAGCCTCGCATTGCTTTTATAACATTTATATCTTGTGTTACCGTGTGTTTTACATGAAAATCATCATCAAAAACAGCACCACATACATATCCACTATTTTCAATTACATATTTAGCAGCTTCAAAAAATATTCCGCCAGAAGTGCTGTTAAATAATGCATCACAATCGTTTGTTCTGGCTGCATATGAAACCGGAAAATTATTTTTTAAAATTCTTACTGTATCTTGTATTGCAGGACATACATATCGACACTGGTTGCATTTAATGCACTTGTCTATATTTATTTGAGGATAATAAAAGCTTTTGTATTCTAAATTATATTCAATTGCATTTACAGGACAAATACTTGAACAAGCATTACATAAACAACACTGTTCAAAATTAACAAAATTAAGCATTATTTACTCCTTTTATTGCTTTGTTCATAAAATTGATAGACTTGTATTGTTTTTCCGTGAATGTTTTTTGTATCAAATCGTAATTAATACTTTTAAACATTAATTGATTTGAAAAAATTAATCTATTTTTTAAATTATAATCTTCAAGCAGACTGTTCATTCTAACATTTATGTTTTCTTTACGCTCAACAACAGCAAAATCTTTTTTATATATTATAGAAAACGCAGATGCATGAAAAGAATTTGACACTACAAAATCAGCATTTTTTATTAACGACAAAAAACCTAACGGTCCCTCATTGAAAAAACATTTATCCGCATAATTGTTTTTAAATACTGAATAAATTTTTAAGCCTTTTTCTTTTGCAAGATTTATTGAAAAATTTTTTATTGCATCACTGTTATCAAAATCATACACTAAAATATATTTTTCATCTGAAATATTAAATGTAAGCTTATCCCATTCCTGTTTATCCAAAAGAAAAACTGGGTCGCATACACATTCACAGTTTTCAATTCCCATTTTCTTTAACATATCAACAGAACTGCGCTCTCTTACTGAAACATAATCCAAATCATCTATATATTTTTTGATTGTATCTTCAATGTCTTTAGGTATTTCATCAACTGAAAACGATGCAGCATAGGACGCTTTAATTGTATTTTTTGGAGCGAATTGCAAATAAAAAGCCGGGTCCTTTCCGTTTTGAAACAAAGGATTCCAAATTTGATCGCTTCCGGCGAAATATATATCCGCTTCGGGAGGATTATTTTTCAATTCTTCATAAGATTTATAACAAGTATCTGTTGTACGCAAATAACTACTTTTAAACTCGTCAAAATTTCTTTTTCTGACGCTGAAAAGCCTTTTTAATCTTCCAGGCAATTTTAGTGTCAAATAAATCTGTTTGATTATAGGCTTTTCATATTCAGGATTTATAGCTGTAAGGCTGTAATGTCTGCTTAAATATTCCGGCTTATAGTCAATTATTTCCACATCATGTCCAAGCTTTGATAAATATGTTTGCAATGCATAAGCCTGTAAGCTTGCACCTGCGTTATATACATCATGGCAAGTTATTGTTTTTATTTTCATGTTGCACCTTTGTTAATTATTTCATAAAGCTTTTTTATTTCTTGTGAGTTAGAATAATCATTTTGTGAGCAATTATATGCTAAACACTCCAAAAGCTCTTTATTTGTTAATACATTATATATACCTTCGGCACAGCCTTCGTTGTCCATAGGGACAATTACTCCGTCATAACCGTTTTTCAGCTGCGATTCCGAAGTACCGTATGCAGTAATAACCACCGGTTTATTAAGGATTTGCGCTTCTCTGACAGCAACGCACTTCCCTTCATATCTCGAAGGCTGAACATATAAATCACAGTTTTTTATGTACGGATAAGGATTTTCCTTTTTGCCCAATATAATTACATTGCTTTCCATGTTTGCCTGTTTTATCTTTTGTTTTATTAACTCTTCATCACTGCCATATCCTATTATATACCATTTTAAATTTAATCCTTTTTTTATTAATCGACTGCAAATATCAGGTATATTGTCAAAATTTTTTGCTTTACAAAACCGTCCGACAGATAATGCTTTTATACAATTACTATTGAAAAATGAATCTTTTTCATCATACTTTTTGCTTTGGGTAACAATAAAATTTTCCGACAAAATATTTTCTATCACTATTGTTTTATCGGACAGTTCCGGATAAAATTTATCAAACTTTTCTTTGCACCCTTCAGATATGGTTACGATGTAATCAAGATTACTCCACATTTTCGCATCTAATTTTTTATGCAAAGAAACCCTGGAAAAATCAGTATGAAGCCATCCGAGCTTTATATCGGCATTAATTTTTGTTTCAACAATAAAATGCGGATCGATAAAACTTATTGCCATATCATATTTTTTTTGCACAGAAGGCAAAAAAGGCATAGCATAATAATAAGCATATTGTTTTGTAACATAAGTTCTATACTTTGCTGATTTGCCTTGAATTTTCCCCAAAATTCGAGCTGAAGCGATTTCCGGCATTTTTCTTTTTATTACTTCTTTTATCGGCAAAATCAATCCGGAATATTTGTCCGGAAAAGACATCAAGTTAACTTCATCCGGAATTTGCTTCATCAATTCCCCAACCGGATTCAGCAAATACAAGTCAACATCATATTTATTATAGTCAATGCTGTTTAACAAACCTATCAAACTTATCTCTGCTCCGCCTAATTCCATTGAAGAATGAACAATACATATTTGTTTTTTCATTAACAAAACTGACCTTTCCATTCCGATATTAAACGCCAATTCAAATTTATTTCTGTAATAATTTCACCTTTTATCTTTTTTTCTATATTTTCCAAGTCAGTTCTTAAAACACTGTTGTTGGGCATAGTATTTGCCATTGAGTTCATCCTATCGTCTACACGTAAAATTAAACTTCTTTTTCCTTTCCGCATTGCATAAATACCGGCGTGCAAGCGAGTCCCTACATAATCAACATCTGTGCAAAGAACTTTTTCATATAAATCTAAAGACGGAGGAATGATGGTAATATCAGAAACATCTCCTAAACTTTTTAAATATTCAAAATCATATATTCCCTGCATCCAAAAATAAAGTTTACTATAATATTTACGCAATACAGATAAAAAATCGCTGTCTGTTTTGGGTTCCTTTTTATAGTCTGTAAGCGTAAATATCACTTCATCACTCTTTTTCTCAGGTATCTTACTGCATAACTCCGGTGTTAACTTCCACATTGTAACACATCCTGTGTTCATACATTTGAAACCCATTTCACACATCCATCTATATGCCCGCTCTTCGCGCACACTATGAAAAAATTCGTGCGAAAGAATTTTATTATATAATTTTTTTGTATATTTATTAGGCTTAATCGCACCTACAGAACCAACCCCCATAAGAACACTTCCGCAAACAGGTTTACAGTTAAAATAATTAATGTTCCATTGATTTGTTCTGTTTAACATATTTCCCGATAACAAATTGGTGCCGCAGACAAATTTATATTTTGCGTCATTTATTTCTTTTGCTGAATCCGGCAATCTTCCAAAACATTCAATAGTCCTAAACGAACTTAAATGCGTAGGCACATAGATAGGAAAATAATTTTCCAACAGCGGCGCCAATTCTTCTTCAACACACTTCATAATTATAGAATCGCCCTTATTTGTAGATCCTGTCGCAGTGTCAAGTAAAACAATTTTTTTCATATATACCACCTGTTATTTAACGCCATATTTTTCTATAGTACCAGTCTGCAATTCTAACATAAAGCTTCATATTATTTTTTTCGGGCTTTGCTTCTGCCCAAGGTGTTTCTTTTAATACATCCCAATACAATTTTTTTAACGGATGACAGCAACCGTTTACCCACGGCCTGCTTGTAAAACTGGGCGTATAATGTATGACAACCGGTTTTTTCTTTGCGTCATCGATGTCATTTTGAGAATAAAAATCTGCGGAATCATTAAAAAATTTTTTTATTTTACTTGAAGAAAACATATAATGTATTGTCATTACATTATATTTTAAAGGAAGAATACAAAATGAATCCTTTAAAACACCGTTTAAAACCCCTTGATCATGATGTCTGACTTTTCCGTTTTGAGATTTAATAAAATCCATACATTTTTCTTCAATATTATTTTTTCTCCATTTAAACAAGTCAATCAATAAAACTCCGGCATTTATATATTTGTTTGCCGCTACAAGACCTACTGCGGATTTTGTATCAGAACTAACAGTATCCTGCACACCGGCGGCAATCCCCGCAAAACTGCTGTTCCATAAATCAAGAAATGATCCGCAAATAACAGTATCGCAATCCAAATACAGAATCTTATTAACACTTTCGGGAATCATGCTCGCAAGAAAGAGTCTGCCATAAGAACTTAATGAAATATTCCACTCCATATTTAAATTAAGCCTGTCTTTCCACGGAAGAAAGGCAATCCATTGCAAATAAACATTGCTATATTTATTTATTATTTTAATTAATTTTATTTTACTTGATTCTGTTATATCATTGTCGATAATAAAAATATTAATTTTTTCAAACGCTTGATTATTTTTTAATAATGACAATAATGAAACACCCAAATGCTGTGCATAATTATCATCGCTTGAATAAACAACATTTAAAACTTTATCCATGTATTTTTCCTCTGAACAATTTAACGCCAAATAGTCTGTGTATGGGTTTGCTGATTAAACTTCTTATTTTTTGCTTTCTACTCATCCACGATGCCGAATACCAGTGTATAGAATAAGAATTTTGCGTAGTTTTAAGTCTACCTGTGGACGCATCATACGGATTAAAATATTCCGGAGAAAAAACAGTACAGTTATCCAACGACTGATTTTCTCCATTAAGCATTAAACCGCATTTTAACAAGGCTTCTGTGTTAAGCTTAGGACAGCCTATTGTTCCGTTTTTTCCGTCTAATAGTATATCATATTCCTTCAGCATTAGCTTAACAACATGGTTATGAGCTTCTGCACCAAAACCTAACCCGGTGTTAACAAAAGATTCTGTTTCGAAACCAAAATAAGCATTATTATTCAGCAATGCATCAAAACTCTTTACAACTTCAACATCAGTATCGAAGTATATGCCTCCGTTTGCTTCAACCACAAGCAATCTAACATAATCGCTTAAAAAAGCATATTTTTTATTTTCATAACACCATGCTGTATAAGGATTAATATTTACATCAAAATTCTCCTCATTCCACTCTATCAATTCATAATCACTGCAATACTTTTTCCAACTGTCAATACACTTTTGAATTTTTGGGGACTTTTCACCTTTGCCAAACCAACAATAATGAATTTTTTTAGGTATCAAAATATCACCTCAAATATACTTAAGAATAATACAAATTTAATATACTGCTTGTATAATTTCCGAATCCCTGAATTTCCATAACATAATAAAAATACAGGAAATACATTATATAGCACATAAATTTCATAAAAATTTTGAGTTTGCCTTTTATAGCGTTTTCCAATACCCAAGGCAAAAGAATATAATTTGTTACTGTAAAATAAATAGGCATTCGACCGACCATTATACCGCTTGTAACCGTACCGATAAGATAAATTCCGACACCTACAACAGACATATTTATAAAAATTTTTATAACATCAGGAGTTTTGTTTTTTATGTTTTTTCTAAACATTAATGCTAAAAGCGGAGCAACAGCAGCAATTATGACTCGAATAAAATTCACGCCGTCGTCATCTGCATAATTTAACAGCAAATCTCCTGTTCCTTCATAACTTGTTCCAGCAAGAGAATTATCAAGCATAGCCATAAATTCATCAATTCCCATAGCAAAGGCGATTGTCAAAAGAACACATATCCATATTTCTTTGCTCCATGGTCTAAGCCTGACAATAAAATAAACCAATATCCACACTATTGCCGAAAAATGTATCGTTGAAGCAGCAATAACAACTAATATAAATTTTAATGTTTTTCTCTTAACAACAAAATCAAAGAAATAAAGTATCAAGCAAGCTGCCGTAAACTGCCTTATTCCGTTCATCATCCAAGTAAAAGTTGTGCTTGCAATAAACAAATACGCGCTCATGGCAAAATTATCGGAGTATTTATAATAAAGCAAAACAACAGCTCCGGCCTGGAAAATTGCCAAAAACATCAGCCAGTCGTTGGCGCTTTGAGAAACAAACCGTTTAAACAAAACCATTAAAATCTGGAATCCTATATCCTCAGTTTTTTCGGCAATGTATGTCCGTATTAAACTTAAATCCGGAGATATGTTATTAAACCTCAATATATATGCAGATGTATCAGCATATCTTGTTCTCATTCCCACAAAAAACACAAGCAAAGAAAAGGAAATACAGGCAAAAAACAATGATATAGTTTTTTGATTTTTCAAATAGATTTGCTCATCGGCATAAGAATAAATGACTGTGTGTTTTTTTGATTTTTTTAAAACACATCCGATTGACGCAGCAATATATGTATAAACAAGAATTCCGAAATATAAAACCATCAGTAAACTCCCAGTAAATATACAGTTAAACAATAAAACCTATATATCCTTCTGTTGCTCTTTCCTTTTTGTGAATCACTCCGGGATTTCCTATGACAACAGAATGATCCGGCACATCAAAATTAACAAAACTGTTTGGGGCAATCATAACATCACTGCCGATTGTAATGTTGCCAACAACCACGGCGTTTATCCCTACAGCAACACGGCTTCCGATTTTCGGTACGCCTTGTCTTGAACCTCTGTTTTCTCTTCCCACAGTGCATCCTTTGTGCAGGTTTACATTATCGCCTAATGTTACACCGCCGGCTACAGTTATATTATAAGGATGGCCCAAATACAAACCTTTGCCAATTAAAGATGATGCTGAAATCTCAAGACCGTACTTTTTTGAATATTTTTTTAAAATATATCTTATAAATATATTATTTCTTTTTTGAGCTTTTCTAAGCCAGTAAACATACCTTATCTGATGACATATAATAAAAGTTATTAATGTTTTTATATTAAATTTAAATTTATTTCCTGTCATTCTGTAATAATCAAGTTTAAACATTGCAAACCTCTTATAAATCTATCCGTTTATTAAAATATTTAAGACCTTATTGTTTATTCTCTTTATTATAACAAATAAAACAACGCAAATAATAAGTGTTAACAGTAATTTAGGGACAAGCATTATATTTAAGTAAATATTATTTCCCATATATTTTTCTAAGATTTTATTTAATATTGAGTATAAAATTATTGCATGTGAAAAATAAATGAACGAACTTAACTGCCTCAAGGCTTTTGATGTTTTTTCTGAAACAGACGGTTGTATGTTTAAGGCAATGAAAAAAAACGCAACAGCCTGCAGCACATAAGCAATCGATAATCTGTTATTTTGAAAAAACAAACTATCGGAAAAAATTTTTGATGATGTATATTCAAAAACTCTTGCTAATGTAAAAACAACAAAAATTAATGCAGATAATTTTAATGATATATTAAAATTATATTTTGCAATTATAAAACCTAAACCGCAAAATGGTATCCCGCACATGATAAAATTGGATTCCCATGAAAAAATAAAATATATTGCATTAAACAGGTAATTAAAAATACTTATTTCCGAAAGAAAAGAATTAAAGCTAGTATACATAACATTTAACGAAAAACCAATTATCATAGCAACGATAAGCAGTTTTTCTGTTTTTTTCTCATAACAAAAATATAAAAAACATATAGTAATAATAAGAGCCAACAGATACCAATATACACCCGGCCCGATTATAAATATTCTTCTTATAAGCAATAAAACAATTTTTAAGCCGCTTGCGGCAGGATTTCCCTGAATATAGCTTTTTATAACAAGCGGAGAGTAAATTATGAGAGCCCATACAATAAACAACAGAATCAAATTTTTTTCATATTTAATAAAATATTCTTTTTTATTTGCGGCGCAGTCTAACCCTTTAAAGAACAAAAATCCTGAAGCAATAAAGAAGAACGGAACGGCAAATGCAGTTATTGTAAATTTAATGCCGTTTGCAATGTAATCTGAATTTTCAACCGTATGTAAAAATACAACCAAAACAGCGGCAATCAGTTTACAAACATCCAAGCCCTTATATATTTTCTTATTTACTGTTATGGAATCTGTCATATTTAATCTTTTCCTTTTAATATTGTAACACAAGCAAGAATAATTCCTATAGGAAGAGCAAAAATTGTATGCGCTTTTTTAGTTGAATCTTTTAAAAATCTTTTATTTTTTGACAAAATGCTGCTTGCAGTATAATGAATGCAGGTTTTTAACAAAGGCAAGCCTTTTTGATATTTCATTTCGGCATTTCTGAAAAAAGCGAAGCCTTTTGGATTTTTATAATATTGCTTCCACATTGTTGCTGACGAGCCGTTAGACTGGTAATCAACCACACATACTGGCTCATTCATAATCAGCAGCTTATATTTTTCATCTACAAGATGATATTTATAAGCAAGCCCCACATATTTTTCACCTTTAAACTCTGGATATTCAGGCACCGAATTAATAATATCTGTTCTGTAGATCAGTTTTTTATCACCTGAACCTCCGTTAGAATAATAACCCATAAGAGTCGTATCTTTAGCTGCGGGAAGTTCTTTTCCGATTACTTTATATTCTTTACTGTCAATATCAAGCGCTATTATGCCGGCGTATTCCGGCGAACCGTTTTTTTGCCAAAAATCAAGAATTTTTTCAACAGCGTCATCTGTCATATAATCGTCGGAATCAATACACACATTAAGCTGCGTATCAATATTTCTGTAAGCTGTGTTATGAGCAGTATGCATACCTCCGTTAGGCTTGTATATATACCTTATTTCAAAATCTGAATTATCCCTCTGCCACTCTTCAATCAGATGTCTTGTATTATCTGTAGAGCCGTCATCTATTATAAGCCATATAAAATCCTTGCATGTCTGACGACAAAGACTTTCATAGCATTTATGTAAAATATATTCTCTGTTATAAGTGGGTGTAAAAATTGTGATTTTCTGTTTCATGTTTTTCCTTTCAATAATTTATTAATTAATATTGTTACGCTATGAAGTATAAAAGCAAAAAGTATACTTAATAAAAAGGCTGTAAGACAATTAAAAATATAACTGTTAAAATAATTTACTTTTAAATTTCCACTTAAAAAAATGTAATGAACAATATAAAATTCAAAAGTATATACGCTTAATTTTTTGGTAATACAATTATTTTTGTTATAAAAATTGTTGCTTTTTTCTTTCATATAACTAAACAAAAAACAGAAAAAGCCTATCACAGCAATCCCTAACATTTTTTGAGATAAATCCACAATAAATATATTATAGAACATCGATCCGTCAAATAAAAATCTGCCTGCCAAACGAACCAAAACAGCTACAAGTCCTACCGGCAAAAACAACAAACTATTTGTTTTAATTTTAGGCAAAATATAAAAACCCAAGAAAAATGAAAACATTGAATGCAACAAAGTGTTGATAATAGAAATTTGCAAGCATGCAAAAATTAAATTTAATAACAAATAACCAACCAAAACCATAAAGAACTGCATTGCATTTATTTTATTCTTTTTCTGAAAGATTGGAGTAAGAAGATAACAAATGAATATATGAGTAATAAACCAAAGATGACCGCAGCCAGATATATAAGTTTCCGTTAAACCGCATACCGGAATAAAATTAAAAATCCACGATACTAAAACAATATCAAGCTTTTTAACAAAATAGACAATTAATAAAACTATCAGAAAAATATATAACGGAATTAGTATTTTTTTTAACCGTTTTAAATACCACCTAATGGTATTATACGGTTTAGCTTTTCCGTTATATAAAAAACCGGAAATCATAAAAAATATAGGAACACCCACATTAAACAATTGTCCTATTATTATTCCGATGGAAGAGTTGCTCCCGGAAAAAGCATGACACAAAAAAATAAAAAAAGCCGCACAAACTCTTATCGTATTAACATTTTCTAAAGTTGCATTATTAGGCGTCATTAATTATTCTCCGTTTGTTTGTTATTGATGATTTAAATAAAATGTCGATAACTTTTTCGCAGTATTCGATATATCATATCCGCTGTCTATAATCTGGCGTGTTGTAACGGTTCTTAATGTTTCACGGCCAAGACGAATAATTTCCCGTGCCCAGTCCTTGCAGTCACTTTTCAAGCTTTTAAATACGCAATTTTCAGTAACGGCTGCTTCCGTAGTTACAGCATCGGAAATAACACACGGCAGGCCTGCCGCCTGAGCTTCAATCAGAGTAACAGGCAGTCCCTCATAAAGAGAAGGCAGAACAAAAACATCCATCGACTGCATATAGTCATAAACATTGCTTTTCAAGCCTAAAAACTTAACTTCATCATATATGCCCATATCTTTTGCCAAAGCTTCTATACGCTTTTTTTCCGGGCCTTCCCCAATAAGCAAAAGACACGCATTTTTATTTATTTTTAAAACCTCGGAAAAGCACTTTAGCAAAAATTCATGGTTTTTAACCGGATAAAAACTTCCAACATGACCTATTGCCAATTTATTTTCTATTAAAAGCTCTGTTCTCTGTTCTTTTCTTATTGCTTCGTTAAATTTAAACTTCTCTGAGTCTATTCCGTTTAAAATAATATCACACTTACCGTTCTCAGCAAGCTTTTTGCCGTAAAGCCACCTTGCGGCAGCTTCTGAACAGGCGAATTTATAATCGCAGCAGCTGTTAAATCCGACTTTTAAAATTCTTTTTACATTCGCCTTATATCCTTTCCCGTCATTTGTACTGTGTGAATGAGCGATTGTTTTCAGACCGAATTTTTTAGCAATTCTAAGATGAATATTGGCGCAGCTGTCAAGATGACTGTGAATTATTTTATATTTATCATGCTCGGAAAAAAAGTTTTTCCACCAACTGACATACGCACTATGATTTATAATTCTGTAATCCGGACACCGAAATATTTTTCCGCCCAAAGATAAAATTTCTTCATCAAAAAAGCATTTTTCGTTAGTATGAAATATAAAATCAAACTGTATTTTTTCCTTATCGATCTTTCTGTAAATATTTATAAGAAAATTCTCAACGCCGCCCTGATTCATGCCGTGTACTACCTGTAAAACTCTTAAAGCGTCACTCATTGAAATATACTTCCTTTAATTCTTTATAAATATTTTTATCGGAAAATAATTCAGCTTTTTCCAATGCGCTGTTATAATATTTTTCGGGATCGTATAATACTGTTATGATTTTTTCGGCAAACGCTTCATCATCGTCAGGAAATACTATGTATCCTGTAACCCCGTCCTCAACAAGCTCTCTGTGTCCCCTGTTGTCTGAAGCGACAACGCCTTTTCCGCACATCATCGCCTCCATTACATTAAGAGGCAAGCCTTCCCTGAAACTGCATGCGACTGCACAGTCTGCCGTATTCAGATATTCATTAAGCTTCGTTGTATAGCCTAACAGCTTAACATTATTTTCCAGTCCCGTTTCTCTTATTAAATTTTCAAGATTATCATGTTCAGGACCGTTTCCGGCTATTAACAAGATACTGTTCGGAAAAGTCTTTGCAACCTTTTTCATAGCGGTAATGGCTGTTTTTTGATTTTTATTAGGCAGAAGCTCCCCCACATTTACGATTATATTCGAATACTTATCAAGCCCCATCTCCTTTTTATATGAAGCGGAAACATCTTTTTCCACGGGAAAATATTTTGAACTGTCGGCGCCCACTCCGTGGATATGATATACTTTAGTTTTAAACTTTTCCTTCGCCAAATTATAGTCCTCTTGAGTTATTGTTATAAGCTTATCGGTAAGTCGTGAAAAAAGCTTTTCTACAGGGTAGAAGAAAATCCAGTTCTTTTTTGGGGCTCCTTTATAAAAATGAAAGCCATGTGCCGTATATATTACGACGGTTCCGTTTTTCCTTGCTTTTCTTGCGGCAAGTCTTGTAACAATTCCTCCCATGGGAGTATTGCAGTGTATTATTTCATAGCCTTCGCTGTCAATAATTTTTTTCAGCTGTTTATAGGCCTTTATATTATCGGTGCTTTTCGGTGATCTTGAAAAAGGTACATCAAACACTTTGTCAACGAAATCAAGCTTTAACCCGTTTTTTTCGGCAAGATTATTTCTTGCCGCCGCGTGAACCTGATATCCGCAGTCATGAAGCATCTGCACAAGAGGCTTATGAAACTGACATATATGACTTTGCACCGTTGCTGTTATTAAAACTTTTTTCAACTTTTATTTCACATCCATAAAAATAATTATAAAAATTCCTTGTATATTTCTCTTGTTCCCTTTGAATCTTTACTTAAAGCCGACAGCTGATATAACGCATATCCCGGGTCGTTGTTGCCCTCTATTATTAACGGGCCGTTATTTGTTATGGCAACATCCCATCCTATATAACCAATCTCAGGAATTAATGCAGAAGCTTTTTTCAGCATTTCCAGTGTTTCTTCCCAATATGGAATTTGAAAGCCTTTAAACGCTGCGCCTGTTTGAGGATGGGTTTTATAAATTTTTAACTCAATATCGCATCCATCGGTATATATTTTTCCGGTTTTTATATCTACATAAGCAAAAATACAGTTTTGCATTGCATTTGATATTTCAGTGTTAAATCCGAAAGTTATCATTGAAATAAGAAAATGACACTTGCCGTTTTTATATATTGTAACAATTCTTAACGGAGCAACTGCGTTTGTAAAATTATCGGTAATATCTTTGTGCTGTTCTATCCATGTTTCAACAACACCGCTTTGCATTGTTTTTATTTTATTGTATACAGATTCAATATTATCTTCGGTTATATTAAAAACTTCTATTCCTTTGCCTTCGCCGCCCATTAAAGGCTTGTATATTAACTTGCTTTGACCTTTTGCAAAATCCTTTAATTTATCAACGGTTAAATCATTTGTTTTTATACAGTCTCTGCCGTAATAATCTTTAAACCTTTTATAAAACAAATATTTATCATAAAAGATTTTTATATATTTCTCGTTGTTATACTTTTTCTGAATTTTTTCACTTAACGCGTATGTGGTGTATGTTTTTCTATGCCGTGAGTTCATATTATAAAAGCCGAAATTATAGTAATTATTCGGACTTGACTGATATTTTATAACACATATTAAAATATCAATTATAATAAACAGCTTTGCTTTGCCTGTGCTCGATGATATTTTTTCGGCAACATCCACAGTCTGTCTGTATAACATTTTAAGTTTGTTCATTTTATATCCGCCCTATATTGTTCTTAAACGAAGATATGCTTTTTCAGCCTTTGCTCTTAAATTCGTATGCTTAAGGTTTGTAACAGAAATTCCTGACTCATATATTTTTTCATTCATTTTCTTTTGAATATCTTTATGACAGCTGTCATTTACTCGGCAGCTTACCGATGCTGAAAGAAGCATTTCAAGGAGCTTTCTGTTGTTATACGGAATAATTATATCGTAGGACACGCTCTGCTCGTTTGATATAACAAGACTGTTCCAGCTGCTGACCCTGTATTCCCAGAAAATTAAATCAACCCAGTTAATTTTTGTGAAAACATCGTCGGAATAATATTTTTTCAAAAATTCACTGAAAACAGAGTCTGTTTCTTTCAAAAGGCTTCTGTTGCCTAAAAACACTTTATACATTGCAGAAAGATATCTGGGAGTAGGTTTTTTCGGAAAGCGATAATTGTCAAAGCGCTTTAAATAATATGCTCTTGCAGTTTCGGACACCCAGGATTTAACCTCAACATCAAAGTCGCAATGATTAATATAATAAATTCTCTTTTTTATATCGTTCTCATTGTTTTTACCTATATTTCCGCAATTTTGCTCAAAAAGCTTTCTCCACAAATCAAGATCCTTATAAGCTGATTCTTCAGTCGGTATAATATCCGTTCTGTGAACAAGTCCCAGTTGTCCGCATATTTTTTCTGCCGCTTCAGCGTCTACTTTTTCAGCCTCCGAGGAAATATAGCTGTAATAGCTGAATTTTTCATACAAACCGTTAGCGCAGGCCAATGTTGTTTTGCTGTCGCAGCCGCCGGTTAAAGAAATAGCCGGTTTTGCCCATTTTTTTGTTATCAGCAAAAGGCTGTTGCTTAACAATTCAGAAACTTTTTCAATATTTTTTTTGTACTCTTCATCGCTTTGATTTAAATTTTGGTTAATTTTCTTAAGGGGCCAAAACCTTTTATAAGCAGTTTTTTTGCTTGCTTTTGAATAAGTATAAATAAAATTAGGAATTGTATGCTTAAACTCACTGTAAGGCGACAAATCACCGGGAAGCATTTTTCCGAAAAGTCGGTAATATTTATAATTTACAAGCTTTTTTATATATTCAGTCTGTTCAAGTCCGCAGATATCTCCTAAAAGCTGACTATGGGAAGAAACATAAAATTCATTATTCCACTCCCCGTAATAGGCAGTGAGAATACAAGACGCATCACCGAAAAATCTTAATTCTTTATTATTGTTTTTTCCTATTAAAAACTGCCCCGACAACTCGTTTATTTTTTCAAACTCATTGCCTTTTTCAACTGCATAATCAAGCTCCTTTAATATAGCATCTTCTTTGTGCTCCATAGTAAAAGGGTTATACGCATGACCTATTAAGAAATAACTTCCTGTTTTTCCTCTGTAAAAAACAACATTTTGAGCTTTATGAGAGTATATATATAAATCATCAAATTCATTTACCGTCCAATTGCCGTAAAACGGATATTCATTAATATTTTCAAGGCATTTTGTTGTTACCAGATATCCTCGGGAATAAAGATATTGCTGAAAATCTTTTTTATTGTCAAGCTGTCTTTTAAGATCTGTCATTAACAAAACTCCTCAAGTTGTTTATTATAACCTCAAACATTCTTCTGTTATTTCCGTCGCCTACAAAGGAATTATGAGGCGTTATTATTACATTTTCAAAATCCCAAAGAGGACTGTCCCTGTCAAGTGGCTCTTCCTCAAACACATCAAGAACTGCGCCGCCGATTCTATTTTCTTTAAGCGCTTCGGTCAGAGCTTTCTCATTTACGATTTTTCCTCTGGCCATATTTACAAATATGGCATTTTCCTTCATCGCGCTGAATTTTTCTTTGTCAAACAGGTGTTCGTTTTCTTTCGTGTAAGGCAGTGTCAGAATCACTATATCCGCTTCGGGCAAAACCTTGTTAAGCTCATCTGATGAATAAATTCTGTCAAAATATTCAATTTCTCTCTTTTTCAAACATACTCCCAGAACATCAGCACCAAAAGCTTTAAATCTTTTTGCCGTTTCCGTCCCCACGCTGCCTGCGCCGACTATACAGACAGTTTTTCCGTAAAGCTCTTCAATTTCCCTGAGCTTATTCCAATTATGGGTCTTTTGATTTTCATAAAACAAGCTTGTGTGCTTCATAAGAAGCAAAACGCCCCAGACGGCATATTCCGCCATGGGAATACTGTATACGCCTTTTGCTGAATGTATTTCTATTCCTTTTTCTTTAATGTATTCCATGGGGACTCTGTCTGACCCCGCAGAAGTAAGCTGTATATATTTTAGTTTTGTAAACTTTTCAATAGGATGATATAAAAACAGCCCGTTGCAAATTACGCCTTCGATTTCTTCCGGGTCAAGCTCCAAGGGCGCTTTTTCGTCCTGCATATAAAATATTTCATTGCCAAGTGATTTTATATATTCTTTTTCTTTATCGCCGCACCGATATGCGCCTGTTATTAAAAGTTTCATATTTTTTCAACTATCCGTTTTATAATTTCAGCCGTTTTAATATGATTGTCTTCAAAAAATGCCTCATTCTTCCGGCACAGGGACTTTTCATACTCCCTGTTCTCAATCATTCCCTCAGAAAATATTTTTTCAATTTCTTTTATGCTTGCTGTTTTTGACGAGTCACAGAAAGCCCTTGACAATATCGCCATTGATGAGCCTAATCTGTAATGCTCGCCTATTATATTTTCGGCAGGAAGCATATTACCGCTGCCCACTCTGCCTATTCCTCCGAAGCCGAAAGTTATATTTTTGTTTCTGAATTTCTCCGCAAGATTTTCAACCGTTCCGTCCGCAAGAAGCTCAAATAAAAACTTTTTTCCTTTACTTATGCTTAAATCGTTGAGACCTATATGTATTTCGTCGAAGCCGCCAGCGTTTATAACACTGTCTATATTTTTTTCGGCGTCCCATGTTTCAAGAAGCAGCATGGTTTTTGTTCTGCCGTTTACAAGATTTAAAAAGATTTCCGCATCTTTCTGCGTACGCCACATGGGGAACATTATTATATCGGTTCCGGCATTTACCACACTGTCAATTTCTTTTTTGCTGTTTTCATTTATGGGATTTACCCTTACAAGAAGCTGTGAATTATTTAATACCTTTCTGAGATTTTTTACATCCTCAACGGTATGATGATTTTTAACAGTATTAAGTCCCTTCTGCCGCAGATCCTTTCCTATGTATTCCATGTCGGCAAAAATTCTGTCTACGCCGTATTTTTGGGCAATTTGAGCTATTTCCGGTTCTTTTGTTATATAAAACAGTTTAAGCATTATTTTACCGCACTTTCACTTTTTTTATTATCGCTTTCATTTTCGCTCTCTAAAGTTTTTCCTGTATTTACATTATCGGCATTAGACAAAACCTTGAACACCGTCATAAACAGTATTTTTATGTCCAGCCAAAGACTCATATTATCAACATACCATACATTAAGTTCTATGCGCCGATGCCATTCTACCCCTTTTCTGCCGTTTACCTGTGCCCAACCGGTTATTCCCGGAGCCGCCTCAAACATGCGTTTCTGTTCCTTCGTATATTTGTCTATTGTCCAGGGGTGATAAGTAAGCGGTGGTCTGGGGCCGATAAAGCTCATTTCTCCTTTTAAAATATTTACAAGCTGAGGAAGCTCGTCAATACTTGTAGCTCTTATAATTTTTCCCACTTTTGTTACCCTGTCGTCGTTTTTTCCGCTGTAAACGCCCGAACCGGTATGCTCTGCGCCAACGCGCATTGATCTGAATTTATATATTTTAAATACTTTTCCGCCTTTGCCCAGCCTTTCCTGTTTAAAAATCACAGGACCTTTTGATTCCGCTGCAACTGCGGCTGATGTTATAAGAAAGACGGGAGACAAAAACACCAATGCAATTAACGAAAAAACAATATCAAGCAAACGTTTTACATATTTATACATAAAAAATCACCGCAAGACTGTAATTTTAATATTTCGGCACAATGTAAGTCTAAATTATATTATACTTATTACTTATAACACTGTCAACAAAAATAACGGTCAAAAATTCCGTATTACGACGCAAAAACTGTTATTTCGCAAACCATTTTTCCCAAATTGAATATTACGGATTATTAAAGATTTTCCGCAAGGAGATTTGCAAAAAGGCCGGCGGCTCCGCAGCAGCTCATTACCAAAATCGGATTCAGTTTAAATTTTCTCAGAACGATAAAAGCTACAACAAAAATAACGGTTTCTATTATTTCAATATTTGAAAAGCTTACGGCGTTTGAGCCGAAGACAACAATATTGAGTATTGACAGGCCTGCTCCGGCAATAAGGGCGACTACCGCCGGGCGAAGACTTGACAGCACACTTTGAAGAACGGAAAGCTTTTTATATTTATAGTAAACGAAAGCCAGCAGGGAAACGATTATACAGGATGGGAAAATACAGCCGAAAGTCGCGGTTAAAGCTCCCGGTATACCCGCAATTCTTATGCCCACAAAGGTGGCGGAATTTACGGCGATAGGTCCCGGCGTCATCTCGGCTATTGTAATAAGGTCGGTAAACTCGTTCATTGTAAGCCATGCGTACTTTTCAACAACCTGACTTTGAATAAGAGGCATTGCGGCATAACCGCCGCCTACACTGAAAAGTCCTACCTGCAAAAAGCTGAAAAACAGCTGAATATATACAGTCATCTGCTTTTCGCCCTCCTTTTTTCAGCAGCCCAGTAAATTACGCCTAAAACAGCCGCGGCCAAAATTATAAAAATCACGTTTACGTCAAAGATAACGGATGCGATAAAGGCGGCAATCATAACGATTATCTGGAAAGCTGATTTTTCTTTTACAACGCTTGCTCCCAAGGAGCAAACCACATCGAAAATAACAGCGGCGACGCCTGCCTGCATACCTTTAAGCACAAGCGACACATATTTATTTGAGGCAAACGCCTTATAAAAAAGAGAAATAACGGAAATAATGACAATGGGCGGAATAACCGTACCTGTTACTGCGGTTATCATTCCAAAAAAGCCTGCCGCTCTCCAGCCTACCAATATGGCGGCGTTGACTGCTATGGCTCCCGGTGAAGCCTGAGCTATCGCCGTTAAATCCAGCATTTCGCTTTCTGTAATCCAGTGAAGCTTGTCCACGAACCTACTTTTCATAAAAGTGACGATTACAAAGCCGCCGCCGAAGGTAAAAGCGCTTATGTAAAGAGTTGTCAGAAAAAGCTTTAAAAGCACACTGCCTTTCTTTTCGCCGGAAACTGTTTTTTCAATATTTTCCGAAATTTTTTGTTTATCGTCTTTTTTGTTTTCATCTGAATTCACATTATTCCCTCCTTTTATATAATACACCTTTGAAAAATCCGTGTAAACCGAATAGTATACAGATATTTTCATAAAAATACACAAGTATTCGGCAGAATACAAAAAAGAACGGAAAAATCCGTTCTTTGTCAGTTCAGTATTTTTTTGCTTTCATACAAAGACGGCGTTAAGAATTCCACCTTCATATTTCTCTTTATTATTTCAAGCTGTCTTGTTATCCGCTCCTGCTTTTCCTCCGCCTCCGACTCCTCAGTTTCATAATCCATGCTGCCCCGGTAATAATTTTCTCCCGAAGACATTCTGAAGCCGTCAAAGCCCGCAAGATATATGTCACCGCACCTGCACTTTTCCAGAAGCTTTAAAAGCATAAGACCTGCGTTATCCGAAATTACGGGGTCATCGTTTGTATATTTGTCATAGTCCGCAAAAACGAAGTCTTCATCCTCTTCATCAGCCGAATCTGCTATATTTGATGTTGCTATCAGTTTAATATTTTTGTCCTTATCTGTTTCTCTTTTTATAAGCTCCATTCTTTTTCTGTTGCTGACAAAACACGCATCTGTCTTAAATCTGCCGTCAATAAAATTAACCGATATTACAAAAGGATTTTCATTTTTTACAAATTCGGATATTTTTTCATACTTTGAAATTATTGTCTTGCCGGGAGCCAGCAGAAGTATTTTTCTTCCCCTTATCCATTCCCCTATCTTTTCCACCCCTTTGCTGTCGTCGATTTTTCTGCTTTGGTATTCACTGTAAAGAGCTTCTATAAGCTCCTTGTCGTAAAGAACCTTATATTCCGGGGGAATAGACTGAATTATGCTTTTAATGTCCTTCATTGTCAGAGTTTGTTTATTAATAAGATATGAGGCGTAATCGGGATGGCATATACTGCTTGCGGCTATATGATACGCCACGGAATAGCCCCACTCGAATTTTTTTCTTATGGCTTTTATATATTCGTCGTAAATATCCATTATCATTGTGACATCATATTTTGAACAGATATTTTTATTGATATACTGAGCTATAAGCTCCGTTGGGAGATTTCCCGCTCCTCTGCCCATTCCGAATACGGAGGAATCAAGAATAAGCGTTCTTTTGCTCTGAATATTTCCAAGCACCTGGGCGTTGGAGAACGCCAGCTGCATATTGTTGTGACCGTGGAAGCCCAGCAAAATATCCGGATTCATATTCTGGTCAATAAGATGAAATTTATGGATAACCTGATTCCTGTACATACTTCCCAGAGTGTCCACAATATAAAAGGCATAAGGTGAAAGCCCGTTTATCTGCTCGGTAAGATACAAAAGCTCCATATCTCCGTAAAAAACCGTTCCCACAGGCTGCATAAAAACCTTGTAGCCTTTGCCTTTTATAATATGCGCCCATTTAATGGCTTTAGCAGTTTCCTCCTTATGAAAGGTAAGTCTTATTCCGTCAAGCGAGCTGCCGTCCCATGGCTCAAGCGAGGAAGGCTCAAGCTCTTTTTCACCTATGGCTATCATGGCAACATACATGGAACCGCCTTTTTTGCCGGGCAGAACCTCTTTTATATCCCTTATGCTGTTAAAAAGGGACAGCTCCTTTTCCTTTACCATTCCCGTAAGAAAACCGCATTCTATTATATCTATATTGGCTTCCGCAAGCTTTTCTATAACGGCGGCTATGGTTTTTCTGCCGAAGTTCCAGTCGTTTACATATCCTCCGTCACGAAGAGTACAGTCAAGAATCTGTATGCTCATACTCTAAGCGCCTCGCCTTCAAGCATTTCTCCTATTACCTGCCTTACATATTCTAAATCCTTTTGAGTATCTACGGACAGACTGCCGCACTCAACCTCGGTCATCTTAAGCTTTTTTCCGTTTTCGATAAAACGCAGCTCGTTTATATCTTCTATGTCCTCGCATATTCCCTTGGGAGTATTCTTGAAAAACTCCAACGCCTCCATAGTATAGGCAAGCACGCCCAGATGCTTATAGTAATCAAAAAGCAATCTGTCCTTAGGATACGGAATAAGGCTCCTTGACATAAAAACAGCATAGCCCTCTTTATTGACAGCCACCTTAATGTTGGAGCTGTCAACAGCCTCCGCAGCCGTTTTGATTTTCGTCATCAGGTTCCCTGCGAAAAAGCCCACGGCGCTTTCGGGAATGATTTTTTCAATCGTGTCCGCAGGTATAAGAGGCTCGTCTCCGTTTACGCATATATATAAATCGGCGTCAATGCTCCTTGCGGCCTCATATACCCTGAGAGTGCTTGTCTCGGCGTCGGGTGAGGTCATAATGCAATTCAAGCCGTATTTTCTGCATACAGCATAAATTTCGTCGTTATCAGTAGCCGCGTACACCTGGTCAATTTTCCGGCTTTTTCTTACATTATTGTAAACCCACCAGATCATCGGTCTGCCCCATATATCCATAAGAGGCTTGCCCTTTAACCGTCCGGAAGAATATCTGGCAGGTATTATCGCCGCTGTTTTCATAATAAAACTCCTTTTACACTTTAACGCTTCTGTCTTTAATTTGCAGAAAAGCGTTTTTTATTTTTCTCAATGGCTTTGTGATTTTCCAGCTTGTTGAATTTTCATAAGCCGCCGCCGTATCTTCAACAGCGGAAATCAATTCGTCTTTTCTTATTCCGGTATAAATTTTATCTCTGTTATCCGGCTCATTTTTCCGTACGGTTTCTTTTTTTCTGTTTCTTTCCGCCTTATATAGATTCCAGTTCTCCATAAGCCGTGAGGACCAGAAATCAAGCATTTCTGCGGATATTATCTCATGTCCCTCCGGCACATTTTCATAAAACCTTTTACAGCAGTTTTCCCCGTCCTTCATGTCAAAGCTCAAAACGTCGGGAAGATATACCCGAACGGTATCCTTTAAAAGCTGATTGCCCCCGTTTAGCTTAAGATTAAAATTTATTAAAAGAAAATCACGAAGTCTGTAGCTCAGGGGGAAATGACCTTTTGAATAAACACTGTCCTTATAATATAAATCGCAAAGCGCTTTTATTATATAGTGTCCTTTTACCGCTCCGAAGCAGCCCGTATTAAGAGTTTCCCTGCCTTCAAAGCCGAAAAATACTTCATTGAGCCGGAGCCTTTTGAGATTAATATTCGCCCGCATTTCGGGAAATAAAACCACGCCGCCGCAGTCGTATAAAATTTTCAGGGCGAAATACTCCTCGGCATAGCGTGTTTTGCCCAGTGATAAAGCGTTTTTTACGCTTTCCGGAAGCTCGCTTTCACCGTAAAAGCTTTTCCCGGCGTAAATTACATTTGACAGGGGGAACTCCCTTTTAATCATTTCCCTGTATTCTTCCCTTATTTCACTGTTAAAGCTGACGCAGATTATATTGTCGGGAATAACCTGAGTATCTGCAAAGTAAAGAAGCTTTTTTATTTTAGCGTCCTTTTGTATATAAGGATTAAGAACAAATTCAGTTTTGTACTCCTTTAAAAGAGATATGAAATCGCATTTGAAAACGGAACGGGCGCCGGATATATTCCAGTATATCTGTTTCGCTCCGCAGTAAAAAACCTCGTCTTTATACTTTTCACTGCTTGTGTCAAAAAACTTTTTAAAGGCTGTTACTATGTCAGCCATTTCGCCTTTTACCGTTGTGGAAATTGTGTCGGATCTTCTGTAATAATTGTAAAAAGCTTTTTTAACATAGCCTATGTCGGTGTACTTGGTTACAAGCACCGGTATAAGAGCTATATCCTCAAAAAGCATTTTTTCATATTTGTTTTCTTCCCAGATTTTTCTTTTATAAAGCTTGTTTACGCTGTAAGTTATATTGTTTCCCTTTGCTATATAATCGGGAAGATATATTTCCTCATTAGGGTATGTTTCCGATACCGTTTCCCTGTTTTCATCAACATATATTATTCTTACATCGCACATTACCATATCGTAATTCCCCGAAAGGGCTTTTTCATACATTTCCTCATACATCTGAGGCTCCGCGGTGTCGTCGGAATCAAGAAAGGCGATATACTCCCCGGAAGCCGCTTCTATGCCCGTATTCCTCGCCATGCCCAGTCCGTCGTTTTCCTTATGAATTACCTTTACCTTTTCCGGATATTTTTCGGCGTACATATCGCATATCTGTCCCGACAAGTCCTCGCTTCCGTCGTCAACAAGTATTATTTCAATGCTTTCCAGGGTTTGTCCCAGAACGGAGTCAACAGCTCTTTCAAGATAATTTTCCACCTGATAAACAGGTATAATCACCGAAACCTGAGGTTTTTCCATATATACGCTCCTCTCATGACAAATAATTTAAAATGCTTTTAAGCTCGTAAACAGTTTCGGGCACATAATAATTTCCGCCGCCGTACATATCCCTGAATTTTCTTAAATATCTTTTCAGGATTTCATCCTCTTTCCAGAGGACTTTTCCATTAAAAAGCCTGTAAAGCATAACAGTGTTTATATCTTCCCCGAAAATCAGTTTTCCGCTTAAAGCGGCGTTTGAGCATACCGTAATAACCGTTTTGTCCCTGGCGTCAGAATTCATCAGAATAAGCTCCCATGGAGCGGAAGTCTGATATTTTCTTGTAAGCCCCAGCTTCTGAGGAATATTATCAATGTTTCTCGGGTGAGGCTTTACAACAAAATTCTCCTCCCCTGCTGCTTCCATGCACACTTTCATCAGATCAATATCGTTTGTTTTTATATTTTCCCTTCTGAAGGACTGCTCAAAAAAAATAAATTTTTCCCTTTGATTAAAGCCTTTATAAGCAAAAACATAATTAAGAATTTCTTTTAATTCCCTGTCGCTTTTATTGATTTTAGGCAGAGCTTCGTTAAATAGGTTATCTCCTCGCATGGAGAGCCTCGGCTCGTAAAGCAATACTTTTGAAAGCTTTTCTTTTATTTTCACCCCGTCGGGAAAACGGTTGAGCGCGCATCTGTCCTCCCTTAAAAAATCTATGACATAAGAGGAAAAGCCGTCCTCGTAATTTATAAATTCGCAGTCGGAATAATAATACATACAGCCCAGAAGCCTTGTAAAAACATCAAAATTTGAAAAATATATTTTTCCGTAAGAATCGAGTCCTCCGCTTAAAATAAAAGAAAATATTTCATTTATAATTTTTAAAGCTTCCCTGAAAGCTTTTTCATCGGCGTTTGAGTATTTTTCGTTAAGCTCAGCCGTCTCTCCGAAAATAACATTGTCAAAGACGGAAATTTCCCTGAGTCTCTCTCCGTATTCCCTGTATCCCGGCATAACATCGGTAAGGAGTATGTCGGTTCCGGACTCCGGTAAAATATTTTTTTTGATATTCACCGCCGATATAAGCTGATAAACGGAATTTACCGTAATAAGGCTTTTTTCACTTTTCAACCCAGTCCCTCCCCAACAATATTACATTAAAATGCTTTTTTAAATTCTCACAGCCCGTAGAGCTTACCGAATATATATTTTCAGGCTTTTCCTTAAAAACATAGGGCAGAAGCTCCGAGGGAAAAATCTCCTTGATAATATACGAGCCCGGGAAAATTTCTCTATAATCGGTTTTATCATCGGGATGCTTTTTTATAATAATATCCTCATTTAAAAAAAATTTATTCTTTATTTTTTTATACAAATCTTTCTGCTCTTCTTCGCTCATCAGCCCCAGCCCGGCAAAATTTTGAGTAAGAAGCAGACTTTTGCTTTTCCGTTTTATTTTTCTTTTTATAAAAATCTTAATTATTTTTTTTAATTCTTTTGGAGAAATCTTTTCAAGGGCGTCTTCAACGGAAAAATCAATAAACCTTTTATGGGATACATCTGTGCTTTGAGCGCTTTTATTGCAGATAACATTTTTTATATACTTGTTTTCGCACTGTACCAAGCCGTATTTTTCGGCGATATCACACTGAACGGGATATGTTTTTCCCAGTCCCTCATAAATTAAGTAAGGCTTGCTTAGTATCCCCGCCGAATCCTCAAAAGCCGTAAAGGAGATTTTATTTTTTATTAAATACAATGAAAAATAAAAATGGGTTCCTGCCGCGAAAATCTCCGAAAAGCTTTTTATATCCGCGGGAACGGTATCCTTATAGGCTTTTTCCGTATCTTTAAATATCCGGTTTTCCTCTGTATGGGGTATTTTTAAATAAGGGAAAAGATAAACCTTATTAAAAAATTCTCTTTTCCGAAATTTTTTATAAAAGGGATATTTTTGTGCTATAAAATCGGGAAGCAGCAGGACTGTATAACAGTTTTTAAAAAAAAGTATTTTATACAAAAGGACTTCCAGAAGCTGATAAGAGCTTACGGCATGAAACAGTATTGACTTTCGCTGATTTTTTTTAAAGATTTTCACAGTCGGCAAGCTCCCTCAGCTTTTTTTTGAATTTTTTGTTTCTGCTTCTGCATACGGCAAACATCGGTGCGTATGCGTCTCTTCCGCATATTTTGATTTCAAATCCCAGGCTTTTTTCAATGCTTAAAAATATTTCTGCGAAATCAAGAATACCTTTATGAACCTCGTTTATTTTTTCGGGATTTACACTGTTTTCCTTAAATCGGGGCATGACCTGTCCGTTCTTGTCAAGATAAAAGCCGATAAGGCTTCCCGAAGCATCACTGAACAGAGATTCAAAATAAAGATTGTGACCTCGGGACGGATTATGAAAAAGCCATAAATCCCTGTTTTTGCCCCGGGAAAACATATAGCTTATTACTTTTCCCGTTTGCAGGTAACATTCCCAGCTGTCCCTGTCGGGAGAGTTAAAAGATACAGCGCCTCCGATTATTCCCATTATGTCACAGTTTAAATTCCATATTCTATTTACGGCAGCGTCAAGCATTGCGGCGCCGCTTCCTGCCCAGCCTATATCTACCGCCGCAGCCGAAGAACAATTTTCAAGTATTTTTTTATAATATATTTTTCCCGCTTCTCTTTGTTCTCTGTAACCTTCCCGTACTTTTTCGCCGTTTTCTTCAATAAAGCATTTTAACTTTTTCCCTGTTTCCCTATTAAAAACGCTTTCACCACAGGCGTTTACCGCCTTTTCGGTTTCCTTTAATCCCAAGGGAAGCTCCATCGTCCCCAAAACTTCCCTTAATGTATATTTCCCCGACGCCTTGTGAAAAATCATTCTGCCGTAATATTCGTCCTTGAAATATTCCCTGCATATTTTTAAAGCGGCAAGCCTTGACCAGTATACATATTCCGTTTTTTTCTTATCCTCCGGATACATTCTTTCGTAAAGCTTTTTAAGCAAGGCTCCGTCTCTTGATAAAAACAATATTTTTTGAATATTATTGAGAGAAACGAATTTTTTAATAAATTTACAGTACCCAACCGCAAAAAGCCCTCCGTATATAAAGCCGTATTCATATTCCCACGAAAAAGTATCAAAGCCGCAGTGTATACGGGAGTTTATTATTCCTCTGTAAAGGCTTCCGACAAAAAGCGTCATATCGCAAGTTCTGTAAGCACTGCCCGCTCTGTTTATATTTTTATAATAAACAGCTTTTATTCCGTGGCTGCGGGCGTTTTTCACATCGGATTTTTTATTGTCACCCACATGAGCAAAAGACAGATTTTTTCCCTCTCTCTCCTTTACAAAAGCATATAAGCTTCCCATAGCCTTTGATTTATCATATTCGCAGGAGCAGTAAATTTCCTGAATTTCTTTAATACCGCATACCTCAAGAAGCTCCCGGACTTTTTTCTCCGGCAAATAAGTATCGGTTACGGCTATTATTCTTTTTTTATGCTTATTGAGAATTTTCAGCACGCTTTTCATATAGGGATTGCCGGTGCATAAGCTTTTTTCACATTCCCATTCGGCCTTTATTCCCGTTTTCTTATCAATACCCGTTTCACTGCCTGCCTCATCCCAGATTTCACTCAGTGTAACTTCCCGGCATTTTGATTTATTACATTTTTTTTCTCTTGCTTTTTTTTCGCTTTTTACTCTTATTTTCCTGAATCCGGGATATAAAAGTTTTATTCCCGCAGCGTCAAAAACTCCCCCGGGCTCGCTTACATTTCTTAAAATCAGAGTGTCGAAAACATCAAAGGATATAACATCGTATTTTAACAACTTTTCCGCCGTATCTTCGGGAGACATTCTTTTTGATGCGGAGGATTCGCTTTTTCCGCCGCAGGTTTTGCCCCCGTAAAAGGGATTTCTTTTTTTTAAAAGAAAGGGATAAACCATATTAAGCAGGATAATGTATAAAAACAGAACATATTTTTTAAAGCCGTAAGCGCTGTCCCTGTGTTTTGTATATTCTTCCCTTATAAAAGGTTTATTGCCTATAAAAAAAGCGTAAAGCCTGTCTTTCATGCCTGTCCGCCCTTCATGCTTTCGTAAGCGCCGCAGACGTCGTAGGGATCTCCCATAAGCTTTAAAACTCCCTTTTCAAGCCACATTGCCTTTGTGCAGTTGCTTTTTACCGCTCCCGAGGAATGAGAAACCAGCAGAACAGACGAGCCCCCTGAAATCATTTCCTTTATTTTCTTTTCGCTCTTTTTCCTGAAAAACATATCTCCTACGCTTAAAACCTCGTCAAGAATAAGTATTTCCGGCGTATCCCTTACGGTGGCAATGGCAAACCCCAAACGGGACACCATGCCCGAGGAATAATTTTTCACCTTTTCGTCCATAAAGCCCTGAAGCTCCGCGAAGCTTACTATTTCGTGGTATTTTTCATCAATGAATTTTTTTGTATAGCCTATAACGGCTCCGTTCAAATATACGTTTTCCCTGCCGGTAAGCTCCGTGTCAAAGCCGGTTCCCAAAGTCAGCATCTGTATTTTTGAAGTATCCGCAATTACTTTTCCCTTTGTAGGCACAAGCTTTCCCGCTATAATTTTTAAAAGGGTGCTTTTCCCCGAACCGTTTGTTCCGATTATCCCCAGAACCTCTCCCCGGCAAAGAGAAAAGGATACATTATCAAGAGCCTTAAAGGTTTCAGGACGTTTTTTTTGCTTTCTTCCGTTTAAAATCAGCTCCTTAAGGCTGCCCGGCTCTGTCTGCGCCCTTTTAAATTCCATGGTCACATTTTCCGCTTTTAAAACAATATCCTTTTCTTCCACGGTTTTTTCTCCTTTCTCTATATTTTTTCCATTATTTTGTTTTTGCAAGCAAGAAAAAAAGCTGTTCCGGAAAAAAACACGCCGCCTCCCCAAAGGATCATTTTCACGGTATCGCCGAAAGAAGGCAGTATTCCCCACATTACCGACCGGCGCATTGAATTTATAAAAATAAACACTGGATTAAAATATACAACCTGCCGCATAATTCCTTCCGTCTGTTGGGCAGGATAAAAAATTGCGGAGCAGTACATCCACAGCGTTAAAAAGACGGTATAAAGATGCTTTATATCCCCGAAAAAAACATACAGAACAGACAGCACAAGGGATATTCCCAGAGAAAAAAGAAAAAGAAAAAAAACAATAAAAACAGAAAAAAGCACGGTAATTTTCGGGGTTATTTTAAACACTGCCAAAATAACGGCGTAAGCCGCAAATGAATAAAAAAAGTTAATAAGAGATGTGTAGCATCTTGTGAAAACAAAAATTTCCATGGGGAATTTCACCTTTAAAAGCAGGGGTTTATTATCGGACAGCGCCGTTACGGAGGTTACGGTGGAGGAAGTAAAAAGCTGCCATAAAATATAGCCCGTGAGATAGTAAACGGGATAATTTTCAATAGCTCTTTTAAAAATTCCGGAAAAAATAAGGGACAGCACAGCCATGGAAAGAAGAGGATTCAAAACGCTCCATACAATTCCCAAATAGGATCTTGCGTATTTTCTTTTTATTTCTCTCGATGTCAGCTGTCTTATTACGAAAAAATACTGTCCCATCGTTTTTCCTTTCATTTTTTCACCCTTTTCCCTTAATTAAATAAGAATTTTTAAAGTGCCTTAAAAATTCCGAAAGCGTATATTTAAAAATAATTTTTCGGGGATTTGCGGCGTATAAAACTGCCGTTCCCTGAAGCCAGCCGCTCTCCTTGAATTTCATTTTTATTAAGCCTGTTTTCCTAAGAATTTTTTTTATTATGCTGATGCTTTTAAAATCTTTTTTTGAAAAATAAAGAGCAAGCGGGCTTTTTTCTTCTCCTGCGGCGTCATGAGAAAACGGCACTTTTCCAAAAGCCAGACTCTCCTCCTCCGACGGCATTACCATAAACGCTTTAAAAAGTTTTTCCAGTGTTTTCTTTAAGCTGTTTAAATCAATATTCATAAGCTCTTCAAAGCTTCTTTCTGAAAATTTTTCAAAAAATTCGTCGAAGATTTTTTTTATTTTTAAAATAAATTCCTTTTTTGTGTTTTCCTCATTCAGATACACCGGCAGATATGCTTTCCCGATTTTATAATAACCCTCAGTCATACCGTGCGGAGCGGAAAAAACCGTTTCAAAAACATTGTTGTTAAAATAAGTTTTTTTTAAAACATCTTTGCCTCTGCGGAAATAAAAACTATGATAATATTCTTTTAAAGAATTATCAGGCAAAGTATAAAGTCCCCAGTAAAAACCGTGAAAATTATTTTCATTTCCGCAGATTTCAAGAATTTTTTTTAATGACGCCTGAACCCTGCCCGTCCAGCCGCTGTCAACGATTCCGAAGGAAACACCGTCGAAAAGCCCCTCCTGTCTGAAATATTCTGCCGCGCTGTTTAATTTTTCCTTTGAGTGATTTTTCAGCGGCGCGTTTAGGGAAAATCTTGAACAGCTTAAATATTTACATTCAATGTCTATTCGGTGTTTTCTGCACAATGCCGAAACCCATCTGTAAAAAAAATATCCGTCCCTTGAAAGAAAATACAGCCTTTTTATATTTCTTTTCATTGCTTCCTTTATAAGCCAAAGGGAAAAACCGGCGGCGGCAGGACAAAAAACATAAGCCGCCGCAGCCGTGGCGGCATCGTTTTTATCAATATTCATTTCCTTTACGCAAGTATAAATAACAGTATTTTCTTTTAAAATTCTTTCGTATTTTTTTAATTTGTTATCCATATTCAAAAATTAAATTTTTTTGATTTTCTTCTGAGCTTTATATACACCGCATCGGGAAGAAGTCCTACCGCCAGAGGCTTCAAGACAAAGGGAAAGGTATAGAGCTTCAGAACATTAAGGCTTTTAAACCCGTGAAGCCTTAAAAATGCTTCTCTTATTCTTCTTTTTCCCCCTCTTCTTTTTACGCTGTTTAAATCCTCCCGGTAAAAAAGCAGCGGCTCGTTAATATTAAAGCCTTTCAGCCCGGAAGCGTAAAGCCGCATAAACAGCTCATAATCTTCAACGCCCTTGTATTTTTCTGAAACGTTATACCATCCGTTTTCGGTAACAGCCTCCTTTCTGAACATTACCGAGGGATGCACGAAAGGCGAATTAAAAAGAAAGTCGGCTTCGGCAGGCTTTGCCTTCGTTTTTTCATAGCCCCATGGGCCTCTCCGGTCAAAAAACACACAGTCGGAGCCTACCCACTGATAATTTTTGTTGTTTTCCAGAAAATCATACTGCTTTTGAAATCTGTCCGGAGCGGACAGGTCGTCGGCGTCCATTCTTGCAAGATATTTTCCCTTTGACTCCCTTATACATCTGTTTAAGCCGTAGGCAAGCCCGTGATTTTTATTTTCGCTTATTACCCTTATTCTGCCGTCCGCCTTTTCAGCGTCAGCAATAAAGCTTTTTGCCCTTTTTTCGGAGCCGTCGTCAACAATTATCATTTCCCAGTTTATAAAGCTCTGGTTGATTACAGATTTTACCGCTTTATAAAAGCTTTTTTCATTCGGGTTATACACTCCCGTAATTACGCTGATTTCAGGTGCCGATTCCATTTTTCTCTTCCAGTCTTTCCTCCGCTTCCTCATATACCTTTTTCATAATTGCAGATGTTCTTCCTTTTTCAAAAGGCTTTGCTGATTTGATGCAGAATATTTTCATCGCCTCTTTTTCATTAAGGCTTAAATTTTTAATTTTTTCAACGGCTTCAATCAGGCTTTCAGGGTCTTTAAAACTAAAAAGAAAACCGTTTTTTCCGTTTATCATGTATTCTTTCGAGCCTCTGTTTTCCGAAGCGAGTACCGGCACTCCCATGGCGAGAGCCTCCAATGCCGCTATTCCCAGACCCTCCCTTTTTGACGGAAATACAAAAACATCGGCGCAGCCGGTAATTTCCCTTATGTTTTCCCGGTGCCCCAACAGAAAAACATTGCTTTCCATATTATTTTCCTCTATATAGCTTTTGGCTTTTTCCGTGAAAAATCCGTCGCCGCATATAAAATACTTTATATATGAAATATCTTTTCCCGTATCCCGCATTTTAATAAGAGCGTCGATTACGATTTTATGATTTTTGTTTTTGTTTATTTCCCCTACTGAAACCATAAGATATTCGCCGTCCCCGACTTTTAGCTGCTCCCTGAATTTTTTTCTTTCATCACCCCTTAAAGGCTTAAAAACATCTCCGTCATAGCCTGCGCCGTATATTCTGTAAATGCTTCCGTTCCGTTTGATTTTCAGCTTTTTTCCCGCGTTATAGTCTTCGGCATTAATTACAATCAGAATATCGGTAAATTTCGCAAGGTATTTTTCCGCTCCGTAATATAAAATATTATTGACTAAAGGAGCGTTTTTAAAAAAATGGAAACCGTGAGCGGTGTAAATTATAACTAATCTTCCTTTTGAGAATTTCCCCGCAAGCCGCCCCAAAAGTCCTCCCACGGGAGTATGGCAATGAATAATGCCTATATGAAAATTTTTGACTGTGTTTAAAATCTGCCTTAAAGCCTTAAGATTGTTTTTTATTAAAAAAGGCGACCTTGCTATGTCCGTATGATGCGTTATTACTCCCATGGCGTTGATTTTTTCCCTGTCGGAAACATAATCCGGCTCGTTCATATTGGCTGCGAAATGCACCGTAAACCCCATTTTTTGAAGTATTTTCACATTTTCCTTTTCAAATTTTCTTAAAAAGTCGTTTGTGGTGGCAAGTATTAAAATATTTTTTTCCATAACATATACTCCCGAACAAAAATATTTTAACTATATTGTAGTTTCACCCTTTAAAAGTCAAATATTCTTTAAATTCGGTTTCGGAAAAAAGGACTGACGCATAGAATATACAGGGACTTGTCCCGATCCTGTGGATATAACGGTAACGGGCTGTCAGGATTATGTCACTGCTGATTTAGGTGAAATTAATTTGCTTTCGGGAGGATTTATTGCCGAATTCAGCGTTACTTTAAAAAATGTCTGTCCCGGAAAAACAACGGCGCTGGAAAGCTCTTGCGTTGTGTTCATTGATTTTATGATATAAAAAATCTCCCTGTTTGCCCTTTACGGCAGGATTTATGGAGTTTAAGTGTAAATAATAATTTTAAATTTCATGCTTTAACTTTTATATTTTTAACTCTTGACATATTAACGGCAAAATATTATAATGTTTTTGTATTGAAAATTAATATTTTATGCTTTGATGAGTTTAAATCTTTCCCATGCTTTCAGAGAGCGGCCGTTTGGTGCAAGACCGCAGCCAAGAAGGATGTGCCGGCTCGGAGCTTCCTTGCGATGAGCAATGCGTATGCCGTGCGTTAAACGGATTTGAGAGGTGCGTTATGCACAATTCAGGTGGTACCACGGGTTCTGCCCGCCCTGATTTGTCATAGGGCATTTTTTGTTTTTATGAATTTTTTTTGGAGGTTGATTCCGTTGGAATGGACAGGACTTAACGAATTAAGAGAAAAATACCTGAGCTTTTTTGAATCTAAGGGACATTTAAGGCTCCCAAGCTTTTCCCTTGTTCCTCAGGGAGACAAAAGCATACTGCTTATTAACGCAGGTATGACTCCCATGAAAAAATACTTTACCGGCGAGGTTACTCCCCCCAGAAAGAGAGTTACCACCTGCCAGAAGTGCATACGCACACCCGATATTGACAATGTAGGTAAAACAGCCCGTCACGGCACATATTTTGAAATGCTGGGCAACTTCTCTTTCGGCGATTACTTCAAAAGAGAGGCTACCGCATGGGCATGGGAGTTCTTTACCAAGGTTCTCGAAATGCCTGAGGACAAGCTTTATGTAAGCGTATATCTTGAGGACGACGAAGCATACGACATCTGGACAAAGGAAGTAGGAGTTGACCCCTCTCACATGGTCAGATTCGGAAAAGAGGATAACTTCTGGGAGCACGGAGCCGGACCCTGCGGACCATGTTCGGAAATATACTTTGACAGAGGCGAGGACAAGGGCTGCGGCAAACCCGACTGCAAGGTAGGCTGCGACTGCGACAGATTCGTTGAGGTATGGAACCTTGTTTTCACTCAGTTTGAAAACGACGGCAACAACAATTATACCCGTTTAAGCCATCCCAATATCGACACGGGTATGGGACTTGAAAGACTTGCCTGCGTAATGCAGGGAGTTGACAACCTTTTTGAGGTGGACACAGTCCGCAACATAATGAAGCACATTATGAATATAGCGGGAATTAATTATCATGAGGATCCGAAAAAGGACATATCCCTCCGAGTTATCACCGACCATATTAGAAGCACAACCTTTATGGTAGGCGACGGTATTCTTCCCTCAAACAGCGGCAGAGGCTATGTTTTAAGAAGACTTTTAAGAAGAGCCGCAAGACACGGCAGATTAATAGGTATAAACAGACCTTTCCTTTCAGAAGTCTGCGAAACGGTTATAAAGGAAAATGCCACAGCATATCCCAACCTTGTTGAAAAAGCTGACTATATTAAAAAGGTTATATCAATGGAAGAGGAAAGCTTCTACAAAACCATTGATTCCGGTCTGGGACTTTTAAACGACATGATGGCAAAGGCGCAGGACGGAGTTCTTCCTGCGGAAGACGCTTTTAAGCTGGCGGACACATTCGGCTTCCCCATAGACCTTACAAAGGAAATCCTTGCGGAAAACAACATGACCGTTGACGAGGACCGCTTTAACGCTCTTGTTCAGGAAGCAAGGCAAAAGGCTAAGAATGTAAAGCATGACGCAGCGGACTCTGACTGGAGAAACTCCGGCGTATCATTAAAGGATCTCCAAAAAACTCAGTTTACCGGATACACCGAAAACGAAACTCCCTGCGAAATCGAGGGAATTGTTTCCGGCGGAGATAGAAAGGAATATCTTGAACCCGGTACGGAAGCCGTACTGATTCTTGATAAAACTTCCTTTTACGCTGAAAGCGGCGGACAGACCGGGGACAAAGGCGTTATAAAATTCGGCGAAAGCGTATTTGAAGTTAATAACACAACAAAAGATCCCGACGGAATTATTCTTCATCACGGAACACTTTCAGGAGACCCGGTAAAAATCGGCGACAAAGGCATAACGGTTTATGACTGCGAATCAAGAAAAGCAACCATGAGAAACCACACCGGGGCGCATCTTCTTCAGGCGGCGCTCAGAAAGGTTCTGGGAACTCATGTTGAGCAGGCAGGACAGCTTGTAAACGAACACGCCGTGCGTTTTGACTTTACTCATTTTGCAGCTCTTACGGCTGATGAGTTAAAACAGGTTGAAAATGAAGTCAACGAGGAAATCCTTAAAGCTGATCAGGTTATAACAAAGGAAATGCCTATTGACGAAGCCAAGGCTATGGGAGCTATGGCGCTGTTCGGAGAAAAGTACGGCGATGTTGTAAGAGTTGTAAAAGCGGGAGAATTTTCCGTTGAGCTCTGCGGCGGTACACATACCGACAACACGGGAAAAATCGGACTGTTTAAGATTGTTTCCGAATCCTCCGTGGCGGCAGGCGTCAGAAGAATAGAAGCCGTAACAGGCAAAAATGTTCTTAAATACATTGATGAAAAGAACGAGCTTATATACAGCGCTTCGGCGGCGTTAAAGCTGGGCAATACGGCGGAGCTTGCGTCAAAAGCGGCAAGCGTAGCTGCCGAGCTTAAGCAGAAGGAAAAGGAAATCGAAGCTCTCAAGGCGAAAATCGCAAAGGCAGAATCAGCTTCTCTTATGGACAAAGCCACCGTTATAAACGGCATAAAAATTATCGCCGCTGATATCGGAGAAGGCGGCGCCGAAAAAGTCAGAGCCATGCTTGACTCCGCAAAGGAATACGGCGACGACATTATTATGATTGCCGCTTCCGCCGTAAAGGAAAAGGGTACGATTTCATTCGGCTGTTACTGCGGCAGGGAAGCAATAGCGAAAGGCGCAAACGCAGGCAGTATCGTAAGAGAAGTAGCAAAAATCGCCGGAGGCTCCGGCGGAGGAAAGCCCGACAGCGCAATGGCAGGAGGCAAGGATATTACAAAGCTTCAGGAAGCCGTTGAAAAAGCCGCTGAAACAGCGGCAGGATTTATAAACAAATAATATGGAGGTGATACAATGGAGGATTGTCTTTTCTGTAAAATAATAAAAGGCGAAATACCCTCTTCAAAGGTGTACGAAGACGATATGGTTTACGCCTTTAACGACATTGATCCTCAGGCTCCCGTTCACATTTTGATTGTGCCTAAGGAGCATATAAAATCGGCAGGGGAAATAAACGAAGACAACAGCAAATATGCTGCCCGTATATTTGAAGCTGCCGCAAAGATAGCAAAAGAAAAAGGTTTTGAAGATGGCTTCAGAATCGTATCCAACTGCGGCGATATTGCAGGACAAACGGTAAAGCATCTTCATTTCCATCTGCTTTCCGGCAGAGACTTTACCTGGCCTCCGGGCTGATAAAAACTTACCGCAAAAGACTTTTTCAAGCTCTTTTGCGGTTTTATTTTACTCTGATTTAAGATGTGATGTATTATGGCAAGACCTTTTATATACATAGGCTCAGTAATGTTTATATCCCTTACCGTTTTCGCTTATACAGGCGTAAATGCCTGTGCGGTATCCTTCTGTGTGGGAGCGGCGGTAATCTTCGTCTGTCTTTTTATAAAGAACAGAAGCTCCTTCTTAAAAAAGCTTATGCTTTGCTGTGCGGCACTCCTGCTTTCATCATATCTTTTTACTCTTTTTACAATAACAGAATATCAGCCGGCAATCAATATGACATCGGAAACCGTTCACAGTCTTTCGGGAAAGCTTTGCGCCGTTGATGAGCAGTACGGAAACTATTACTACACCCTGAAAAACATCACGGCGGACAACTCTGAAACAAAATTAATGCTTCGTATTTGCTCAAAGGAAAAAATCAGCGCAGAAACCGACGACATAATTAATTTAACGGATGTTACGGTTTACAGGCTCGGCGTTTCGGACAGCTCGCAATTACAGTACAAATCGGACCGAGTATATATAGGAACATACGATTATACCCTTGCTTCCGTGGAAAAATCTGACAAGCATTCTTATCTTTTTTATATTGAAAAAATCAGGGATTTCATGTCGGAAACACTTTATAAAAATATGTACTCCGATTTTGCGTCGGTAGCGGAAGCCATGCTTACAGGCGACACTTCAAAAATCGACGGCAATATTCTTTTAAATTTCAGATATTCCGGAATATCTCATCTTTTCGCCGTGTCAGGCTTTCATCTTTCCCTTTGGACGGGAATTATTATTTATATTCTCTCTTCAATATTCAAAAAACATAAAAACACCGCTCTCGTTCTGTCAATTATTTTTACACTGTTTTTTATGGCGCTAACCGGCTTTTCAAAATCTGTTATGCGAGCCGGCATAATGGTGCTTATCGTTCTTGCGGGACATATAATCAGGGAAAACGCCGACTCCGTTAACTCTCTTTTTATCGCGCTTACCCTAATTCTAACTGAAAACCCCTTTGCCGCCGTAAACATTTCTCTTCAAATGTCATTCCTTGCGGCTCTTGGTATAATTCTTCTGTCTCCTCCCTTATCGTCATGGCTCAAAAACATTGTTGACTTCAAAAACAAAAGATTTCTTTCAAAAATTATTTATTCCGCTGTTACCGCGGTAATCGTTTCCGTTACCGCAATGCTGTTTACTCTGCCCGTTACCGCTTACAGCTTCGGATATTTTACGGCTTACGCACCGTTAACAAACATCATCTGCATAACTCCGGGAGAAATATTTATTTTTCTTGCAGGAGTCGGAATAGTATTTTCATTTTTTCCTCCTGTTTCAAAGCTTATTTTTTATATTGCTTCTCTTCTTGCAAAATTTTTAATATTTGTAACGGAAAAAATTTCAATCCTTGAAGGCGCTGTTATAAAAACCGATAATATTTTTATGGAAATTTTAATAACCGCCCTGTGCGCAGTCGCTGCTGCGGTGCTTATCAAATACACCGGAAAAGACAAAAAGCTTCAAAAATCCTTTGCCGTTATTGTTTCGGCGCTTATTGTTTTTTCTTCTGCCTCTTTCCTGTACGAAAAAAAATCATTTTCAGTTACAGCGGCAAATGTGGGCAACGGTACGGCAGTAATAATCTGCTATAACGGTGAAAATTATCTTATAGGAGCCGGCGGCAGCAGGCAGGATTATTATCTTACAAATATTCTTGACACAATCAACTCACGGACTGTCGATTTGCTTTTGATTCCCGGAAACGGAAGCACCGAAAGCTCTTACGCGTCGGCAATATTAAATCGCTACCATGTCAAAAATGCGGTTTATTCTCAGGCCGAGTACGATAAAGAATTGCTTAAAAGCCTGCCTGAAAACAGCGTATACACAAACGGATTTTCAGCTTCACTTGACGAAAACACAACTTTGTTATATATTAATAATGAACATTTTAACGGAGCGAGAATTGTTTCGGACAGCTTTAAATGTACCGTAATTTTTAAATCAGGCTCGGATTTTTCCTGGGCTCCGCCGTCCTGGTCTTCAGGAGATCTTCTTATAACAAGATATAAGCTTCCGAAAACAAACACATCGGGCTTCGAGAAAATTTTTATTTCCACCGATTCAGATATTGTATACGAAAACGAAAATATATATACTACAAGCGAAAAGGACTGCCTTGTTTACAGCGTTTCACCCTTAGGCAGACATTCCGTTAAGGAGAATTAAAATTGACTTTAAACAGCGAATCCGCCATAAAAAATCATATTAAGTCAGGAAAGCTTTCTTCCCTGTATTTGGTATACGGTGATGAAAGCTATCTTTCGTCACATTACGCAAATACTTTAGCGGCGTCAGTAACGGACACCTCGGGAGCGAGCTTTGACTATCACATTTTTGACGCTGAAACAATCTCCTTCGACGCTTTATACGAAGCCTGTGAGACTTTTCCCATGATGAGCAGCCGTGTATGTGTTTTTATTAAGGACTTCCCTTTTCAGAAAACGCCGTCGGAGGAATTAAAGCAGTACACCGAATATCTTAAAAATCTTCCCGAAACTGCCTTAGTAATTTTTTTAATAACCGACACGGAAACAGAACCTTCAAAAAACGCAAAATGGAAAGAAATTATAACCTTTTTCAATAAAGAAGGCGTTGTTTTTGATATTTCTAAGCGCTCCGAAGATTCAATAGCGGCGCTTCTCGTACGTTCCGCTCCCAAAAGAAATTCTTCAATATCAGCGGAAACAGCCGAATATTTAATATCAGTTACAGGCTCGGAAATGACAAATCTTTTAACCGAATTTGATAAAATCTGCGCTTATTCACGGGGAAAAGAAATAACAAGGGAAATGATAGACAAAATTGCAGTTAAATCCACGGAAGCGTCGGTTTTCGATCTGGCTTCGGCAATCAATAGCCGTAAAAACGACCTTGCAATGAGCATACTCACAACTCTGATAAAAAACAAGGTCGAGCCTGTTATAATATTAGGCACGCTGGCAACCCAGTATACGGACGCTTACAGAGTGAAAACAGGGGAAAAATACGGACAGCCTTATTCCGTTTTTTCAAAAGAGTTTTCCGGCTACAAGGGCAAGGATTACCGTCTGAAATACGCAAAAAACTCAGCAAAAAATCTTACTTTAAATCAAATAAAAAGAATTATTGAAGCTCTTTCGGAGGCAGATATAAAAATCAAGTCCTTCAGCGTTGACAACAACATTGTTCTTGAAGAACTGGCCGCAAGACTGCTGTATATAACGGGAGATAAAAATGATAAAAATTAACAAGGCAATAGTTGTTGAAGGTAAATACGATAAAATCAAGCTGTCAAATTTTATAGACGGAGTAATTATCGAAACCGACGGCTTCAGAATTTTTGCCGACAATGAAAAAAAAGCTTTAATTAAACGGCTTGCCGAGAGAAACGGAATAATTATTTTAACGGACAGCGACGCCGCGGGATTTAAAATAAGAAACTACATAAGAAACATAGCAAAAGACGAAAATGTAATTAATGTATATATACCTGATATTTTCGGAAAAGAGAGAAGAAAAGACCATCCGTCAAAAGAGGGAAAGCTTGGCGTTGAAGGAATGACGGAAAAGGTTTTAAAGGACGCATTTTTAAAAGCGGGAATCGCTTCCCACGAAACAGAAAACTCCGAAAAGAAGCAAATAACAACATTGGATCTTTATAACGACGGCCTGACAGGCACCGACAACTCAAAAAAGAAAAAATACAGGCTCCTTTCTTATCTGAAGCTTCCTCTGCGGCTATCAAACTCACAGCTTTTAAAGCTTATGAACACATTTATGACCTACGAGGACTACAAGGAAGCGGTAAAGGCTGTTTCTGACGGTTGACAGAAGCCTGAATACATTATAAAATAATGTGGGAGATGATAAAATGAAAAGAAAAAAAATGCTCGCGGTTGCGGCAGTAATAATAGTTTTAAGCATAACCCTTATTACAGCGGCGGCGGTGACAATTTATAAGTATTCCGAAGCTGACGGTAAAATGATTTCAAAAACAGTAAACCGAGTAAATATAGAAGTTGCAAATACAGAATTTACATTTGACAAACCGGACGACAGCGGAGCGCTGTTATGCACCACCACCGTTTCAATTGAAAAAACAGAGGCGGATTTTTACGGACTTCTTAACAGCATAACACTAAGCGGTCAGGAATTTGAATATACTCTTTACACGGCGGGAAAGGACAACGGCGACAGCGCCGTGCTTCCCCAGAATGTAACGCTTCCCGTAAAAGACGGAGAAACATACCCCCTGACCTGGGAAATTTCTTTTGCCGTTCCATACGAGGAGGGCAAAAACGAATATAATGTATCTCTTGACATTAACTATACAACGGGACTTAAAACAAACACAACACAAAGATA
This sequence comes from uncultured Clostridia bacterium, assembly GCA_944412445.1. Classification (GTDB taxonomy): domain Bacteria; phylum Bacillota; class Clostridia; order Oscillospirales; family Acutalibacteraceae; genus UBA1081. The sequence continues at coordinate 1,299 of CALYBJ010000008.1, read as the reverse complement.
TTTAACAAGCGTACCTATTAATATTACTGTTAATAATTAAATTACACAAAAACAGCCGCGGTAATTAGCCGCGGCGTAAATTTTATCTAAACCATTTAATTATAAAAATAACAGCTTATTCAGCATTGCCGAAATCATACCACATATTCATACAGTCATATTTAATATATTTCTCATCCTCTAAGCCTGCTGCCGTTCGTAAAATCAGGCGTGCATCGGCGCTTGTTATTTTTCCGTTAAGATCCATATCTGCGGTAAAATAAAATCTTTTTGACTGATTTTTATCTTCAATGCCGGCGGCAAATCTCATAACCAGACGCGCATCGGCGGCAGTGACAGAGTGGGCTGAATAATCATAATCGGGGATGGGATTTTCAAGATAACTGTCAAAGACATCTCCCATCAGATATTTACCCTCTACTGTAATCGACAGCTCCGGCTGCTTCGAGAAAAACGCCTCATTAATAAATAAAACATCATCACTGCTTTGCACCGCATCTATTTTATCATAATAAAGTCTTACCGTTACAGCAGGACTTTTCTCGCTTATGTAAAGTATATCTTCCTCAGGGAAAAGCTCTGTCGCTTTTTGCTCATTTATTTCATCTGTATTGTCGGAGTTTGCGGTTGTTGCAAATATAATGGTAGCGCATACGCACTGTCCGGGCTGTATAGAGTCTAAAAACTTGCTTTTAATTTCATCTGCTTTATTTTCCTTTATAAATTCCCTGTAAGCCTCAACGCTGTTCTCAAAAAGCTGTTCCTTATAAACAGAATAATACTCATTATTAATTTCACAGAAAAGCTCATCGTCTATGTACGGCGTATGGTTATATATTGTTTCCGCCGCCATTGCATTTGCTCCGAAACAGGAAGCTAACATGACCGTAAATAAAATCCAGGCAAAAAACTTATTTTTATTGCACATAGATATCCCCCTTTACAAATATAACAGTAAAAACAAACAGCAATGCAATATATTGTTGTTTATAGTATAAAATTACCATTAAAAAAAAAACAATGTCAACACTTTTTCAGAAATTTAATAAAACAGCTTAATTTTCTGGTTATGAGTTAACAGAAGAAAAAAGGTTTTAAAAAAAGAAAATGCCGCCGGACTAATGCAGTTCGGCGGTAAATTATATATATAAAATAAAAAACTGCAACAATATGTTGCAGTGGTTATCAGGAATACACCCTCAAAACTGAACGATGGAAGTGCGGCTTAGAACCAAATGAAGAAAGGACAAGCCCTCGACCTATTAGTACTGCCAAGCTGAACATATCACTATGCTTACA
>CALYBJ010000007.1 GCA_944412445.1 uncultured Clostridia bacterium | reverse complement strand
AAAGGCGTTCAAAAACATTGTACCGTATCTTGACTTTATTTTTATCAAAAATGGGTCACATCTATTTACAACGCAGATTCTCTATTTGTCACCTTTTTGTATAGATATTGACTTTGTTTTTTTTAAAAGGTATAATATCTTAGTTAAATATATTGATTTTTGGAGATCGTTTTATGGATAACACAAAAAAACAGGTTTTATCCGGTCTTGTTTGGAAATTCGGCGAAAGAATTACCGCTCAGGTGGTAACATTCGTTGTTTCCGTTGTTCTCGCAAGACTGCTTCCCACCGAAGCTTACGGAATGATAACTCTTGTTACTATCTTTATTACCTTTGCAAACTGCGTTGTCGTCAACGGCTTCGGCAGCTCTCTTATTCAGAAAAAAGACGCCGACAACATTGATTTTTCAACTGTGCTTTACTTCCAGCTGGGAGCCTCATTAGTAATTTACTTTATACTTTTCCTTACTGCTCCCCTTATTGCAAAATTTTTCGGAGACGGATATGAGCTTCTCGCCCCGGTTCTTCGCGTTTTAGGTCTTAGAATTCCTCTTACCGCCATAAACAATGTTCAGCAGTCCTATGTTGCCAGAAAAATGATTTTTAAAAAGTTTTTCTTTTCTACTATCATCGGCACCACCGTTTCAGCCGTTGTGGGAATCTGGATGGCTTACGCCGGCTACGGCGTCTGGGCTCTTGTAGGTCAGTATTTAACAAACACTACCATGGACACCGTAATTTTAGGACTTACCATACACTGGAAGCCCGCTCTTAAATTTTCCTGGAAAAAGCTCCGTGAACTTTTCGGCTACGGCTGGAAAATCCTTGTTGCTTCTCTTATCGGCGAAATATACAACGAGCTTCGCACTCTTGTAATCGGAAAGCTTTACACTTCAAACGATCTTGCCTTTTTTGACAAGGGAAAACAGATTCCAAACCTTATCGTTACGAATATAAACACTTCCATTTCCAATGTTCTGTTCCCGGCAATTTCAAAGGCTCAGAACAATCCCCTTGAAGTCAAAAGCATGACAAGGCGGTCAATTAACATAACAACTTTTATTATGTGCCCCATGATGTTCGGACTTGCCGCTGTTGCGGAGCCTCTTATAAGCCTTTTGCTTACCGATAAATGGCTGCCCTGTGTAAAATATCTTCAGATTTACTGTATCACCTACTGCTTCGAGCCTATTCAGACCTCTAACCTTCAGGCAATAAAAGCCGTGGGCAGAAGCGATATTCTTCTGAAGCTTGAAATTCTTAAAAAAGGCTCAAGCCTTCTTATCCTTTTAGGGGTTATGTGGCACAGCGTGGACGCTATCGCCTACAGCCTGTATGTTACAACTTTAATTGCTTCAATCGTAAACACCTTCCCCAACAAAAAGCTTATTTCATACAGCTATAAGGAATTAGCCTCCGACATGGCTCCCGGACTTATCATATCGTCAGTTATGGCTGTTTTGGTCAATCTGGAAAGACTGTATCTGCCCCTGGGCAACATTCCGATGCTTGCCCTTCAGGTTGTATCAGGCGCAGTATTTTATTTCGCAGTTGCCGCGATATTCAAGGTAGAAGCCTTTGAATATTTAAAAGTTACCGCCGCCGAATATTTATCCGGTTTTTTAAAGAAAAATTCTAAAGCCCAAGGAGAATAAAAATGAAGCCGTTAATTTCCGTTTTGGTTCCAATTTACAATGTGTCGGAATTTTTGGACAACTGTATCCGGTCCATAATCAATCAGTCCTATAAAAATCTTGAAATACTTCTTCTTGACGACGGTTCAACTGACAACAGCGGAGAAATCTGCGATAAATACAGTGAACGGGACAGCCGAATCAGGGTTATTCATAAAAAAAATGAAGGGCTTTCCGCAACACGCAACTGCGGAATCGCAAACTGTAAAGGTGACTTTTTCTGCATTGTTGACGGCGACGACAGCGTCCATCCCGACTATGTTTCATGTATGTACGAGCTTTCGGAAAAATACGATGCCGCACTTTCAATGTGCTCTTATGTTTATAAATGGAGAAACGGCAGCACAAAAAGAACAAGAAATTCTCAGTATCCCGACGACTATGTATGTACTGCCGGAAGCGAAGAGGTTTTAAGGGAAATGCTTTACAGCGGAAAATACGCCCCCTCAAGCTGGGGAAAGCTTTTTAACAAAAAAAAGCTTCCGAATATCTTTTTTACTTCCTACAGAATCGGCGAAGATGTGCTTGCCTCTGTTGATTATTTTCACGAAGCGGATGTAATCGCATACTCAAACAGACCGCTGTATTACTATTTCCAAAACGAAAACAGCCTTACAAAAAAATTCAACCCGGATAAATTTTACGACAATGTTCTGACAGCCGACGAAATTTATAAAAAAAGCACGGCTCTTTATCCCCAGCTTAAAAAAGCGGCTTCATATTATGTTATTGAAAAAAATCTTATTGTTTTAATGCAGATTTACGGCGTTGACGGTCTGGATGATAAAATCGCTCATATATCCGATAATATCAAAAAATTCAGAAAAACGGTGATATTTGATTCAGACGCCGAAAAAAGAGTCAGAACCGCCTGTATGCTTTCATATTTGGGCATAAATAATTTATGCAAAATAAGAAATCTTATTTCAAAATAACCGCCTGTGGGAGGTATATTCATGAATCCCTTAATATCCGTAATAATTCCTGTTTACAATGTTGAAAAATATCTTGAAAAATGTCTTGATTCCGTTATAAATCAAACATATAAAAATATTGAAATAATTTTGGTGGACGACGGCTCAACGGACAACAGCGGAGCAGTCTGCGATGAGTATAAGGAAAAATACAAGGGCATTACCGTTATCCACAAGAAAAACGAAGGCGTCGCAAAAGCAAGAAACACCGGGAAAGAATATGTCCGGGGCGAATATTTCTGTTTTATCGACAGCGACGATTTTATAACCGAAAACTATATTCAGGTGCTTTTTGATTTGGCGGAAAAATACGGCGCAGATATTGCCTGCTGCGGCTACAAATATATCTGGCCCGACGGAAAAGAAAAAAGAACAATCTGCGCAGATAAGCCTGACTCCTATGAATATTCAGACAAAGGAATAAATATAATCGGCGGTATGCTTCACGGAAAAAGTATGTTCCTGCCCTCCTGCTGCTGCAAAATTTTCAGGACATCAACTGCCGGTGATTTTGCTTTTCCGGAATTTTTAATCGGAGAAGATTTTCTTGCTTCAATGGATTATTATGCAAAAGCCGAGAAGGTTGCATATATTAATATGCCTATGTATTGCTATCTGCAAAACGATGACAGCGCAATGCACTCCGTAAATCCGGAAAAGATTTACAATATGATTTTATCCGGCGACTGCATTTATGATAAATCCGTCAAACTGTCTCCCAGCCTGAAAAAAGCCGCATCTCACTATGTTATAGAAATTAATATGCTTGGGTTAATGAAGCTTTGGAGCTGTGAAAACTGCAATGATAAAATCAATCATATAAAGGCAAACATTAAAAAACACAGATTTGCCGTTATTTTTGATACAAAAGCTTCCTTCAGAGTCTGGGCATCCTGCGTTGTTTCTCTTCTGGGCTTCAACGCCTTGTATAAAATCAGAAACGCTACTTTAAAATAACAGAAAAGGACCTGAAATTATGAGCTTTACCGAAACACTTGTAAATAATTTTTTTAAGGCCACGGATAACTGCAAAAGAAAGAACATCATTATATTTGAATCGTCCCCATACTTTTCCGACAACACATACTGGTTTTTTAAATATCTTGCCGAGAACACCGATGTTAAAAACAGATATACTTTAGTCTGGCTGTTAAAGGATGACGACTGCTTCAGAAACGAGCTCTGCGGCGTAAAAATAAAATGTATCACAAGAAATCAGAAAAATTTTAAAGAAAAATTCCAGTATCTGTATTACTATCACTTCGCAAAGTTTATTATCGACTGCAACGCTTTTGTTTACAAAGTGAACCATCTTCAAAAAAGAGTTTATTTGGGGCATGGTATGCCTGTTAAAATTGCGCTGAAATACGACATGGAAAAAGGCGAAAACGACGCTACGACTATTACTTCAAACCTGTTTAAAGATTATTTTTACAGACTTCACGACACCGATGAAAACTTGAAAAATTTCGGTTACTGCCGAAACGATATTCTTGCGAAAAATGCTGGAATAAGAAAAAACAGAAAAACCACAAACATTATTTGGATGCCCACATACCGTCAGCATTCCGTTTCAAAGGATATGCAAATAAAAAACTCCTTTCCTTTGGGACTGCCTGTTATAAAAAGCCATGAAGAAATGGCTGAAATAAACGATTGCTTAAAAAAATATAACGCCGTTCTTTATATCAGACCTCATCCCGCTCAGGATCTCAGCGTTATGAATATTGACAAACTCAGCAATATAATTATTGCCGACAATAATTATCTGAATGAAAAAAATGTTCAGCTTTACGAATTCCTTACCGAAACCGACGCCCTGATAACTGACTATTCCTCAATTTATTATGACTATCTGATGCTTGAAAGACCCATTGCCTTAGCCGTTGAGGACATTGAAGAATTTTCAGAAATATGGCCCATGTATTTCAGCGACTTTAAGAAAAATTACAACTGTTCTTATCTTTACACCGCTGATGACCTAAAAGAATTTATAAGGGAATCCGCCACAGATTCTTACAAACATCAGGATGATCTTCTTAAGGAAAAACACCGTTTCCATGATTATACCGACGGAAAAACCTGTCAGCGCCTTTATGAATTTATGAAAGAAAACTGGGGGCTTTAATCCCGTAAACAACAATAAACGCCCTGCACCGCAGAGCGTTTTGTTTTTTATATGATTTGTTTTACTGTTCCAAACCTCCGAAAAATGAAAGCATATTTGACTTTTCATATCCGCTTACGGTCATCATTCCCGCCGGGATTTCAGAGGAAAATGTATTGAAAATAATTTTTGAGTCCGTACCGGAATCGGTTCCCCCTAAATCTATCTCCTTAAGCTCTCCTCCTACAAGATAAAAATCTATCTGCTGAGAATCCGATATATAGCTGTAAAGCACCGCAGGCTTTGAATCAAGTGTTGTTTCGGTTCTCTTTGTGCTTGTAAATGTAATGTCCGAAAAATTCATTGCTGATGTTATTTCCTGCATCTCGCTCATGTCTACCCCTAAAGTCTTCATCAGTATGCTTGACATTTCAAAATATTTCTTATTGTCTACATCAACAAAATACACATTGTCGTTCAGATAAAGCATGGATATTTTCATTCCGTCCATATCCATGGTAGTCTGAAAGTCACTTCCGTTTATTGCCATGTCAAGCTCCGTTGATGTGCCGCCCGACACCATGGCTCCCGAAAAATAATAGTTACCCGATAAAAACGCTTCAATATCCTTTGTTTCTTCCGAATTTCCCGTCTGGTTCATTGCCGGTGATGTTGACATCTCACCCTGAGAAGCTGTTGTTGTCTCTCCGGCTGCGGATTCCTGCTCATCCTCCGTTATGGTTTCTACTCCCCCTGCGGGAACTGATTCTTCTTCTCTTCCCGTTCTGCCTGTCACCACTGTTACAACCGCTATGGCAATTATTATCACAAGCAGCAAGACTGCCGCTATTACTATTTTCTTATGCTCTCTTAACTTTTCCATTTTATTATCCCCTATGTATTTTTATATAAATTAAGTATATGTATTTTTTATGCAAAAGTCAACCGCATTAAGAAATTTTACCTTTTTCTTATTTTTACCTTGCAATATCTTTTCTCATCTATTGAGATTTGTTTTTAAATATGATATAATTTTTCTTAAGATTTTATTTATATGCCTTTTGAAAAGAGGTGTTTTCTTTGTCAAAAAATTGTTTTATTCGGGCTTCGGCTCTTATTATCGCTGTATGCCTGCTGTTTTCCTCTTGTTCAAATACAGCCGGCTCATCTTTGAATATCCCCTCCTCGGAAATTATTTCACCCGAAGCTCTCGACAACAAATTTCATACATTTTCTTCTTCCTCAAAAAGCGTTAAATCGGATTTTTTAAGCCTTGACTTTGACGAAACCTCTTATTCCCTTTCCGTCACCGATTTAAACTCCGATTTCACCTGGTACTCACTGCCTCAAAGCCCCGACTCCGGCGCCTTTACAGCAGGAGTTACGCTCTATTCCCCAAAGGGAATTTATTCTCTTAATTCTCAGGATAATTCCGTGGGCTTCGGCACCGCCTCCTACGAAGTAAAAGACAATACAATCACCGTTTCCTATAAAATGTCCGACAGCAGGGAAACAGCTAAAAAAAGCTTTGAAAATATTACAAAAGACGATATTTTCGTTTCTCTGTCCGTTGTCTACACCGTAAGCAATCAGACGGTGACGGTTAGCATTGACTGCTCTTCAATTCAGTGCGCTCCCGGCTCCTTTATAGGCTCTATTTCTCTTCTTCCCTATTTCGGCGCCTCCTATTCCCCTGCGGACAGCGATTATATTTTCGTTCCAGACGGCTCCGGAGCCATTATGAAGGCGGACGGATCAGATGAGAATACGGATACGGTTAGCATCGCTGTTTACGGTCAGGACCCAGCTCTCGGAAGCGATTCCGCCTCTTCATCTGCTTCCATGCCTGTTTTCGGTATAAAATCCGGCATAAACGCCTTTGCCGCCGTTATTAAGGACGGAGACGCTCTGGCAACCATAAATGCGTCAAGAAAAACGGAAAATTCCCCCGCAAAGGCAGGAGCAAGCTTTACTCTTACTCCTGTTTACATTGAGGACGGCTCGCAAAAGGTTGTTTACGGAGCTTCCTACGACGGCAATATTACCGTTGCGTATAAATTCCTTGCCGGAGCAAACGCCGATTATATAGGTATGGCTTCCGCAGCCCGTGAGGAATTTATTGAAATGGGATATATTTCATCCCAGGTAGCGGAACAGTCCGACAGCATTCCCTTCTTCCTTACTGTTGCCGGCGGCTACGGGGATTATGTTCTTGCCACCGCTTCTCAGACCCAGGATATGCTTGGCGTGCTTAAAGGCAAGGGTATTAACAACATTATTTTAAGATACAAGGGACTTCTTTCGGGTGGGCTTAACCAGAAAAGCCTTTATTCTTCAAAGATAAACGGAAAGCTCGGCGGAGAATCAGGCCTTGAATCTCTTTACACGTACACCCGGTCCCAGAATTATAAGCTTTTTACCGATATCAATATTTTTTCATCTTCCTCAAAATATCTCTCCGGCTTAAAAGCGGAGAACCTGAAGGGGGAAAACAGCGTATATTCTCTTAAAAATAATTTAGCGCTGTTTGAAAACACAAATAACCGTCTTGCTTCGAGAATCGGAGAAGAAGCCGCTTCTGCGGGAGCAGAAAACAGCAGCGCTTCCCTTTACGCAAAAGAAACGGAATTTACAAGATATCTTATGAGCATTACAAAGCTGCCGGATAAATTTACTTCTTTGCTTTCCGGCAATCTTACGGAAAGCTCCTACGGTCTTTCCCTTAACGACGCAGGATATGTTCTTTATTCGGACAACGGAGTAAACCGTCAGGATGCAAAGGAAATTATTGAAAGTCTGACAAAAGCCGTTCCCGCGTACAGCGCCCTTATGGTTGACACCGGAAACATTTACACCGTTTACAATGCTGAAATCATTGCCAATATGGCTTTTGACACATATTACAGAGAATCCGATTCATATAAGCCCGTTCCCTTTGCACAGGCTGTTCTCCACGGCTATTCACTGTATACGGGCAAGCCCATCGACGCCGCAGACCCTCTTTACAGATACACTATGCTTCAGTATATTGAATACGGCGCCATGCCCTCTTTTGAATGGGTTTTCGACGAGTCAAGCATTTTCTATTACGGATATTATGTTCTCTCCGAAAGGATTTCGGAAATCGTTGAGTTCTACGACAAGGCAAATGAAATGCTCTCATACGTTTCCGGCTCCTTAATTACAGGCCACAGGGAAATCGGCTATTCTTCGGAGAACAAAACTCTCACAGGAGTTTACTGCACCACCTACTCAAACGGCGCAGAAATTTATGTCAATTACACAGGCAGCGTTGTCACGACTTCCGGCAATATCGTGATAGCACCTTACGACTGCGTATTGGTTAAAAGATAATTTACGGAGGATTACGCAAAATGCCTATTAAAATTTCTAACGAGCTTCCAGCAAAAACTTTTCTTGAAAACGAAAATGTTTTTGTTATGACGGAAGAAAGAGCGGCTTCACAGGATATAAGACCTATAAAAATCCTTATATTAAATCTGATGCCCACAAAAATTACCACTGAAACTCAGATTTTAAGATTGCTCAGCAATTCGCCTCTTCAGGTGGAAATAGAGCTTATGCAGACTGCCACTCATGTTTCTAAGCACACTTCAAAAGAACATCTGACTAAGTTTTACAAAACCTTTGACGATATTAAAAATGAAAAATTCGACGGAATGATCGTAACGGGCGCTCCCGTGGAGCAGCTTGAATTCGAGCAGGTTGACTACTGGGAGGAGCTTTGCAGAATTTTTGAATGGACAAAAACAAACGTATATTCAACATTTTATATCTGCTGGGGCGCTCAGGCAGGCCTTTACTATCACTACGGCCTTAAAAAATACCCCTTGAAGGAAAAGATGTTCGGAATCTTTGAACATCAGCCCCTTGACCTTTATCACCCTCTTATGAGAGGCATTGACGATAAATTTTATGTTCCCCACTCAAGGCATACGGAAATAAGAATGTCCGATATTGCAAAAATAAAGGATTTGCAGGTGCTTTCATACTCTTCCGCTGCCGGAGTTCATCTTCTCTCGGATATGGAATGCAGAAACTTTTATTCAACGGGTCATTCAGAATACGACGCAGACACTCTCGCAAAGGAATATTTCAGAGATGTTGAAAAAGGCCTTGATATTAAAATTCCCTATAACTATTTCCCTGATGACGACCCGTCAAAGGCTCCGGTTATGAAATGGAGAAGCACGGGTATTCTCCTTTTTACAAACTGGCTCAACTACTTTGTATATCAAAGAACCCCTTATGATCTTTCTAACCTCTGAGGTGATTAAAATTGGACTTTAAGCTTGACGCTTTCCCTGTGGACGATACGAAAAACGGCATCAGAAGCACAGAAAAAATCAAAATTCTTGTATGCTATATTATGAATACCGTAAAAGCGCCTCTTTCCCGTTCTCTTATACAGTCTGTCCTCTACGACAACGGTATTGCCAATTACTTTGAAATAAGTCAGGCGGTAGACGATCTTCTGGGGGTCAACGCAATAGAAGCCTCCGGCAGTGAAAACGGTGAAGCACTGTTTGAAATCAACGAAAAGGGAATAAAAATCGCAGAAGAGCTTGAAAAGGAGCTTTCCGTCTACATAAAAAACAAGGCGGTTAAAGCCGCAATGCTCACCCTCCTTTATGAAAAAAGAAAAAAGGAAAACCATGTTGAAATAACTAAGCTCAGTGACAAGCGGTACAGACTTGATATTACAATGTATTCGGGAATGGAAAAGGACGACGAGCTTTTAAAAGTATCTGTGTATGTTACAGACGCTGTTCAGGCGGAAGCCATGAAAAATTCCTTTATCAACAACCCGGTAACTCTTTACGAAAAGGTTATAGAGGGTCTTACATCAAATCCCGATTTTAAAGAATAAAAAGCAAAGCGGTTGAAAATTATGAACGATAAAAAATACGCCGTATTTCTTGATATTGACAACACTCTTTACAGCGGCGGAAAAGTGCCGAAAATTAATATTGATACTATAAACCTTGTAAGAGCCCTGGGACATTTTGTTTTTATCAACACTGCAAGGTCCTACGCCTTTATTCCCGAAAACATTTTAAGGGAAGTTCCTCTTGACGGCATCGTTGCCGGAATAGGAACAGATTTAAGGCTGGGTGACAAAAGGCTTGTAAGTGAAATTATGAGCAAGCCGGAGCTTAAAAAAATCGCGGAGCATTTTATGGGAGACTCAAGAGAGGTTGCCTTTGAGGGAGAGGATATTGTTATCTGGATAAATCCCGAGAAAAAAAGAAATCCCGAATATTTTCTTCACAGCCCGGAGGATTTCGACACGGTTTACAATGACGCAAGAATTTCAAAAATGTATATAAAGGGTCATCTGACAGATGAGGAAAACATTCTTTTCGGAAAAACAAATATAATGTATCAGCATGAATCTTACGCCGAATTTGTTCCCAAAGGCTTCGGAAAAGCTGTTGGAATGTTGAATATGCTGAAATACATAGATGTTCCCAAAGAACGATGTATCGCCATGGGAGACAGCGAAAACGACAGGGATATGCTCCTTGCTGCCGGAATTTCCGTGGCTATGGGAAACGCTGTTCCGGAAATCAAGAAAATCTGCGATTATGTTTCCTGCGACGCAAAGGACGGCGGTGTAGCAAAGGCTTTAAGGCATTATATTTTAAAAGAGGAGTAATCCTCGGATTAAGACAAAAACCGTACCTGAATCATCAGATACGGTTTTTTTCATCATAAAAATTAAATAAATAATTAATTTCATTTGTCTGTGTTTTCAAGGAAAATTTCACGGCTGTCATCTTTTATATTTCCCTTTTTAAGATTCATTTTTAAAATCATATTTACTTTATGATGACTGTCAGTCATAAAGTCTCCTGCCATTATATTTACCTTTGAAAAAAGCTCCGGCTTTTTTTCTATCCGGTCCGCAAGCTTATAAAAATTCAGAAAAACATCTTTTTCTATGGAATCGGGATTGCGAATACCCAGCTCCGTTCCCGGTCCTGCCGTTCTCTGAATATAATAGCAGAACAGCTTTTCTCTGCCGGCCGTTTCAAACTGCTTTAAAGTGGCGTCAAAAAATTTATCAATTTTCAAGCCGTAAAAATCCGGCTGCCACGGGTCATAAACAATATCCGGCACGGAATATTTTATCCTTTCGTCGGTACTGCTTAAAATGTATCTCTTTCCGGAATCTAAAATATCCTTTACCGTAACCTCATCCGCTCTTTCAAAATCCGTATATGCGTATTTTGAAGGTTCGATATACTTTTCAAGGATATCATTTAAATAATCAAAATTGCGGCTGTAGGGTCTTCCCACCTTCCGGAAAAGATATTCAATCTTAGGATAGTGAAGCTTGAAAATAAAAATTTCCGAGGAATTGTTTTCCAGCATTTTTTTCATATCGGCAAGCCCCTCCTCAAAAGGTCTGCCGCTTAATACGCTGTGTTCAAACACAAGCTTTCCCTTTAAGCCCTTATGAAATCTTAAATCAAAAAACCTTATTCCGTACTTATACTGGTCGTAAAGTGTTCCTCTCTGACACTTCCCCGCCGGAATCATTTTATATGTTCCCGAATTATGGGTTCCCGGAATAACTATATCTCTTATATTCGCATCTGACTTTAAATACTTCATCCATTCTTCATAAAACATACTATCACTTCCGATTGATATTTTATCATCATTTGTATATTCAGTCAACAAAAATCGCCTAAACCTTTTTAAGATTTAAGCGATTTGTTACAATTTGTTAATTTTATTCTATATCCTCGGGAATGCCGCCCGTAAACTGGCTGTTGTAAAGCTTCGCGTAGAAGCCGTCCTTTTTAAGAAGCTCCTTATGGGTTCCCTGTTCAACGATTGAACCCTGACGCATTACGATTATATTGTCGGCATTCTTTATTGTTGACAGCCTGTGGGCTATTACAAAGCAGGTTCTGCCCTTCATAAGCTCTTTCATGGCGTCCTGAATAAGAAGCTCCGTTCTTGTGTCAACAGATGAGGTCGCCTCGTCAAGTATCAGTATTTTCGGGTTCTTTAAAAGCGCTCTTGCGATTGTTATAAGCTGTCTTTGTCCCTGAGAAATATTTGTTCCGTCCTCGGTAAGCTCGGTTTCGTATTTTTTCGGCAGGGACATTATATAGTCGTGAATATTCGCCGATTTCGCCGCCGCCTCAATTTCTTCGTCGGAAGCGTTTTCCGCACCGTAGCAAATATTCTCCCTGATGGTTCCCTTGAACAGCCACGTATCCTGAAGCACCATTCCGAAATTCTCTCTTAAAGCGTTTCTTGACATTGTCATTATATCAGTGCCGTCAATGTATATGTGCCCGCCCTGAATGTCGTAAAACCTCATTAACAGGTTTACTATGGTTGTCTTTCCTGCGCCGGTAGGGCCTACTATGGCAACTATATGTCCCGGCTCGGCTTTCAGGGAGAAATCTTCGATTAAGGGAGTTTCCTCCTTATATCTGAATCTTACATTCCTGAACTCAACATAGCCTTTTGAAAGTCCCTCGGGCTCGTTTTCCGTATTGTCGGGGGTCTGCTCCTCTTCGTCCAGCAAATCGAATACTCTCTCCGCAGAGGCAAGAGCCGACTGTATGTTGTTTATCATTTTTGAGATGTTGGTAATAGGTGTAGAAAACATTGAAGAATATGACAAAAACGCTTCAATGGAGCCAAGTCCCAGTGTTTTTGTAATAACCTTTCCCGTTCCGAACCATCTGCCCATGTAATAGCATCCGCCTACTATACAAACGGAAACATAGTTTATATTTTTAAACAGAGTAAGCATGGGATTCAATATTCCGGCTATCATGTTGGCAACGAAGCTGTTATGCTTCAGATTTGAGTTGATTGTTTTGAATTCATCTATTGACTGCTTTTCATGATTGAAAATTCTTACTATGCTGTGTCCGGAATACATCTCCTCAACATGGCCGTTCATGGCGCCCATTGTGTTCCAGTATTTCATAAACCATTTCTTGGAGATTCTTGAAACACGGTAGGCTATTGTTCCGCTGAAGGGAACAAGGAATATTGCCGCCACGGTCATTATTATGTTTCCTGTTCTGAGCATCATGTAAAGAGAGCCTACAACCTGAATGGCTCCTGTCAGCACAGTTAAAAAGCTGTTTTGAAGGTTTGAGCTTACATTGTCAATATCGTTTACGATTTTGCTTATTATTTCGCCCTTTGTATTTTTATCGAAATAGCTCAAGGGCAGATTTGAAAGCTTTGTGTTTACCTGCTTTCTCAAATTGAAAACAAGCTTCTGTGTTACTCCTGCTCCCACAAACTGCTGTATAAAGGTGAATATGCCTATAAGCGCATACAAAAAGCCCAGAGATACAAGCTGAAATGTTATGGAAGAGGGATCTGTCAGCGTACCGAAGGAAATCGCAACGCCGTTGTTGGCGTAATCCTCAATGGAAAACTGAAGACTGTCAATAATATCCGCCATGTATTCCGGCGAAACTACATTCAGCACAGTTGACACTATGGACGCTATACACACGACTATTACCGAAAACCAGTAAGGTCTGAGAAGCGCGAAAAACCTTCTTGTTGTTCTCTTTGCGTTATTTACCTTGTGCTCGTCATCGTTCCTCTTTTTACGGTAAGAGGAGTATTTGCTTTCAAGATAGTCTTCCTGAACAGCCGCTTCCGTCTGTAAAGCCTTTGTTTTTACCTTGCTCATACCGCCGCCTCCTCTTCGTCTTCTGACATCTGGGAAGCTACTATGCTCTTATATACTTCACAGCTTTCAAGAAGCTCCTTATGTGTTCCCATTCCTACCGCTTCGCCCTTGTCCATTACAATTATCCTGTCGGCGTTTATTACGGTTCCTACTCTTTGGGCAACTATTATTATGTTGGTATCGGGAAGATTTTCCCTGAGGGACGCTCTGAGCCTTGCGTCCGTGGCAAGGTCAAGGGCAGAAAAGCTGTCGTCAAAAATACAGATTTCCGCATTCTTTATAATGGCTCTGGCTATGGCAAGCCTCTGCTTCTGTCCCCCGGAAAAATTCTTTCCCGCCTGTGATACAAAGCTGTCTATACCCTCCGGCAGGTTGCTTACAAAGGTTTTCGCCTGGGCTATCTCAATGGCTCTCCACACCTCGTCGTCCGTTGCGTCGGGATTTCCGAACTTTATATTGTCCCTTACCGTTCCGCTGAAAAGATAGCTCTGCTGAGGCACATAGGCAATGCGCTTATGAAGCTCCGATATGCTCATATCCCTTATATCAGTGCCGTCAACAAGAATCTGTCCTTCGGTAACATCGTAAAGTCTGGGTATTAAATTTACAAGGGTTGACTTTCCGCAGCCGGTAATTCCTATTATAGCGGTAACCTCTCCGCCCTTTGATGAAAAAGATATGTTATGTATCGCCGCGTTCTTTTCTTTTTTCGCTTCCTCCTCATCTTTTTCCGCCTTTTTCTCCGCTTCAGGGGGTATTACTACGGGAGGCAGCTCCTCAGTCTTTTTCTCTTCTTTTTTAATAGCTTCCTTCTGCTTTTTCTTCGCGGCGCTTTTTGCCGCCTTTGCAAGCAGCTTTTTGGCAAACTCTGACTGAATTTTTCTCTTTTTGCCCTCAGGCTCTTCCTTATACTTAAAGCTCACATTTTTAAATTCTACCGTTCCCTTTATATTTTCATCGGGAACTACGGGATTTTCGGGATCCGCTATTTCAGGCACGGCGTCAAGAATCTCGTTAAGTCTTTTTGCCGATACGGACGCCTTGGGAAAAGTTACAACTATGGTGATTACCATTCCCATTGCTCCCACTATAAGGGTAAAATACGCAAGGAACATATACATATTAGGAATTGTGGCAAGAATCGCTTCCTTTGACATTCCCGGGGTTGCGGCGTCGTTTACGCACATATAAATTATGTAGCATATAAGAGAATAAAGGGCTACGGTGATTATGGGCAGCAGCGACGACATTATTCTCGTTGCCTTTAAGCTGAGGCCTGTAAGCTGTTTGTTTTTATCGTCAAAGCGCTCGTCCTCGTAATCGCTCTTATTAAAGGCTCTTACTACCCTTATGCCGCCGATTTTGCCTCTCAGAACAAAGTTAAGCTGGTCCAAAAGCTTTTGGATTTTTGAAAACATCGGCATTATGAAAATCAAAACCACAATTACTATAAGCAGCAGTATGGGCAGTATTAAAAATATCAGCTTCAAAAGTCTCGGATTTACCGAATACGCCATGTAAAAACCGCCTACAAGCATTATGGGCACCGGAAGTATTGACTTTAAGGCGGAAAGTATAACATCGTGAACCTGCCTTACATCGTTGGTGGTTCTTGTCATCATGGAGGATACGCCGATTTTGTCAACATCGCACTGTGAAAGATAAGAAACCTTTGTAAAAACCTCGTTTCTTATTCTCATAGCGTAGTTGACCGATGTCTTTGTGGAGAAGTAGGTGTTCAGAAGGGACATGACTACTCCTCCCAAGGTCATCAAAAGCATTACTCCGCCGTAATACAGTATTTTATCCATGTTTTTAGATATGATTCCCTCGCTGAGTATATACTTGGTGTAAACGGGAATCAGAATTTCCATTACCGAATAGGCTGCCGAAAAGAAAATGGCAAGTATCAGCGAGCCTCTGTACGGTTTAAGCATTTTTAATATTCTTCGCATAACTTCACATCCGGCTGAGCAAATTTTTTACTTCCTAAACAATATCGGTATTATATCACATATTTCCCTGTTATTCAAGCTCAAATGCGCCGGTATAAAGCTGATAATATTTACCCTTTTCCGCAATAAGCTTTTCATGGCTGCCGCGCTCTATGATTCTGCCGTGGTCAAGCACCATTATTACATCGGAATTTTTTACGGTTGAAAGCCTGTGGGCTATAACAAATACCGTTCTGCCGTGCATCAGAGCGTCCATGCCTCTTTGTACTATGGCTTCCGTTCTGGTATCTATGGAGGATGTTGCCTCGTCAAGTATCATTACAGGTGGATCCGCCACAGCGGCTCTGGCAATTGAAATAAGCTGTCTCTGTCCCTGGGAAAGTCCGCCGCCGTCTCCTGACAGCACCGTGTTATATCCCTGAGGCAGCATTCTTATAAAGCTGTCGGCGTTGGCAAGCTTTGCCGCGTTTATACATTCCTCGTCCGTGGCGTCAAGCTTTCCGTACCTGATATTGTCCATTACCGTTCCCGTAAACAGGTTTACATCCTGAAGAACTATTCCCATGGAGCGTCTTAAGTCAGCCTTTTTGATTTTGTTTATGTTTATGCCGTCATATCTGATTTTTCCGTCGGCTATATCGTAAAATCTGTTTATAAGATTTGTTATGGTCGTCTTTCCCGCGCCGGTTGCGCCTACAAAGGCTATCTTCTGTCCCGGCTCTGCGTAAAGCGAAATATTATGAAGAACCGGCTTGCCCTCCTCGTATTCAAAGTCAACATCGTCAAGAACAACATTTCCCTTTAAAGGAGCATATGTGAGCGTTCCGTCTCCGTGAGGATGCTTCCATGCCCACTGACCCGTTCTCTCCGTGCTTTCGGTTATGTTTCCGTTTTCATCGTATTTTGCGTTTACAAGTGTTACATAGCCGTTGTCAGCCTCCGGCTCCTCGTCTATAAGGCTGAATATTCTCTCTGCGCCGGCTATTGCCATGGCTATTGAGTTTATCTGCTGTGAAACCTGGGAAATCGGCATTACAAAGCTTCTTGAAAGGGTAAGGAATGAAGCTATCGTTCCCAGAGTAAGAGTGTCTATTCCCGTTATGGAAAGGTTGGGCACTTCCTTTATGGCAAGAACGCCGCCTAAAATCGCTATTGCAACATACAAAGCATAGCCTAAGTTGTTAAGCAAGGGCATAAGAATATTGCCGTAGGTATTAGCCTTGGTCATGTTTTTGCAAAGCTCGTCGTTCTTTTTGTCAAAGTCCTCCTTGGCTTTTTCCTCGTGACAGAAGACCTTTACAACTCTCTGTCCGTTTATCATTTCCTCAATGTAGCCGTTGACATCGCCTAAGGAGTGCTGCTGTCTTACAAAGTAGGTACTGCTTTTTCCGCCTATAAATTTAATTATTCTGAGTATCAGCACCAAAAACAGCAGTACAAACAGGGTAAGCCATATACTCTGTCTCAGCATGGATATAAATATTGCCAAAATCGATACTATTGAGTTCATTGCCTGAGGAACGCTCTGGGAAATCATCTGTCTTAAAGTATCCGTATCGTTAGTGTAATAGCTCATGGTGTCGCCGAAGGTATGGGTGTCAAAATATTTTATGGGAAGAGTCTGCATATGTGAAAACATTTTGTCTCTTATGTTTTTAAGTATACCCTGGGATACGCTTGCCATTATTCTGTTGTAGAAAAGTCCGCTCAATGCTCCCACAGCGTAAATGCACGCCATTTTTACCAGCGCCATAAACAAATCATGGAAGCCTTCCGTTCCCGATGTTCCCAGAAGCGGAGTTATGTAGTCGTCAATAAGGGTTTCAAGGAAAAGCGCCGACAATACGCTGGCCGAAGCGCTTAAAATAATGAATATCGCCACAAATATCATGTGGAATTTAAAATCTTTGAAACAGCCTAAAAGTCTTTTTACGGTGTCTTTGTTGATTTTCATGTCGGGTCTGCCCACAGGTCCTCTTGCTCCGGGGCCTCTCATGGGTCTTGCAGCTGTCTGATTACTCATCGTCCTGGGCTCCCTTCATCTGTGATTCGTATACTTCCCTGTAAATGGGGCTTTTTTCAATAAGCTCCTCATGGGTGCCTACTTCGGCGATTTTGCCGTCGTTCATTACGATTATTTTATCTGCGTCCTGAACTGAGGAAATTCTCTGGGCGATAATAATTTTCGTGGTGTCGGGGATTTCCTCTGCAAAGGCTTTTCTTATAAGCGCGTCGGTTTTTGTATCAACGGCGCTGGTTGAGTCGTCGAGAATAAGTATCTTGGGCTTTTTAAGCAGCGCTCTGGCTATACAGAGTCTCTGCTTCTGTCCGCCGGATACATTGGAGCCGCCCTGCTCTATATATGTGTTGTATTTATCCGGGAACTGCTCTATAAACTCGGAAGCCTGCGCCTGCTTGCAGACGTGCTCTATTTCCTCGTCGGTTGCGTCCGCCTTGCCCCAGCGGAGGTTTTCCTTTATGGTGCCGGAAAACAGAACATTTTTCTGAAGAACCATGGCAACCTCGTCTCTCAGGGACTCTATATCATAATCCCTTACATCTACGCCGCCTACCTTTACGCTTCCCTTTGTTGCATCGTAAAGTCTCGGAATAAGCTGAACGAAGGTTGATTTTGATGAGCCCGTGCCGCCTATGATTCCTACTGTTTCTCCCGATTTGATGTTTATGTTCACATTGTCAAGGCAAAGCTTGTCGGCGTTCTTTGAATAGGCGAAATCTACATTCTCAAAGGTTATGGAACCGTCCTTTACTGTTTTAACGGGGTTTTCCTTATTGGCGATATCGCCCTTTTCCTCAAGTATTTCAACTATTCTTTCGCCGCTTGCCTTTGCTATGGTCATCATTACGAAAAGCATTGACAGCATCATAAGGCTTGCGAGAATCTGTATTGTGTATGTGAAAAGACTCATAAGCTCGCCCGTTGTAAGATCGGTTCCTCCGGAGGTTACTATAAGCTTGGCGCCTACCCATGATATGATTATTGTGCAGGAGTATACGCAGAACTGCATCAGGGGCATATTAAAGGCTACCGTTTTTTCAGCTTTTGAAAAGTCGTTGTAAATGCTCTTTGAAATCTTTCCGAATTTTTCAATTTCATGGTCTTCTCTTATGTAGGATTTTACAACCCTTATTCCTCTTACATTTTCCTCAACTACGCTGTTAAGATGGTCGTATGTATGGAAAACTCTTCTGAAAAGAGGGTGCGCCTTTGAAACTATCAGAATTATTCCCGCTGCAAGAATAGGTATGAAAATTAAGAAAACCGTTGAAAGTCTCGCGTTTATCTTAAATGAGAACGCAAAGCTGAATATCAGCATAAACGGGCTTCTTACTGCCATTCTTATAAGCATCATAAACGCCATCTGAACATTGTTTACATCAGTGGTAAGCCTTGTTACGATACTTGCGGTTGAAAATTTGTCGATGTTTGAAAATGCGAAGGTCTGCACATTGTAATACATTTTTTTCCTCAGATTCTTCGCAAAGCCGGCACTTGCCACGGCGCTGGTTTTTCCCGCCGCAGAACCGAAAAACATTGATAATATTGCACAGATTATAAGCACGATACCCATTTTCAAAATGTAGTCCATTCTTCCCTCTGTAATGCCCTTGTCTACCAGCTCAGCCATTAAAAGAGGTATAAGTACCTCCAGAATGATTTCGCCGATAACAAAAAGCGGAGTTAAAATCGCAGGCTTTTTGTATTCGCCTACTGACTTTGCCAGTTTTTTTATCATGATATTCACTCTCCCTTTGTTATTTTAATTCGGTAATAGGTTTACCGTCAGTTTTTTCCATTGCTTCCTTTAAGTTATTTTTCATACGCTTGATATACGACAGCAGCTGAGCCTTTTCCTCCTGGGTAAAGCCCCCGGTAAGAAGCGCCTCCATTTTTTCGTTGTCCTCTACCATATAGCCGATAAGCTCCTTTGACTTCGGCGTTAATGAAAGCTTTTTAAGCCTTGCGTCATAGTCCACCGGGGAACGCTCTATAAGCCCTTTCTGCTCCATAAGGTTTATAACCTTTGAAACCGTTGACCTTGTTACCCCGAAGGCGTCCTCCAGATCCTTCTGAAAAATATCCTTATCGGGATTTGCCGCTATAACGCCTAAAATCCAGCCGTTTGTTCCCGTTATGCTGTCAAGAAACTTCTTGTGGCTGTGATTGTCAATATACCGCATGGTAATGTTGGAAAGAGAACGAAGCTCAATATTTATCCGCGTTCTCTTGGAGTCATCAATTTTCAAGCCGCCACCCCACATAATAAATATTGTCGAATGTCAAACTGTCCGACATTCAACATTATAACACGAATAAAGTATATGTCAAGATTATCAGTTTAATTGATTAAAAATTTACACCGCAGTAAAAATTAACTGCGGCGGTATAATTATATTTGTATTCTCTACCAAACAAAATTCTGGTAAACAGTATTGCTTTTAAGGGTTAAATTAAGGTCCGTTGTTACAACGCTTACCTTTGCGTCCTTTAAAATCATGTTTGCCGATACGTTTGTGGCGTAGCTTAAAACAGCTCCATCGGGAGAAATAACCGCCTCCGCATAACAGCCGGTAAACTCTACCGTAACATTATTCCTGTCAACTGTGGCGTTCATGTTGGGGGCGTATGTATTCATTACATCGTCAACGGTAATAAACTGGAATATCTTTGCGTATGAGCTTCCGGAATCAGGGTTTGTCGCATCGTTCATATCCACCCTTATTACATAATTTCCGTTTCCGTCCTGACTGTGGGTTATGGATTTAATATCATTAAGAGAAAGATTTGAAACAAAGGACGCTCCGTCCGGGGAAACAGCGCCTGCCGCCGAAGCGGTATCACCTTTTGCTATATTCGTTTTTACTGTTTCATCTGATAAAAACTTGTCCTTGGCAACGGAAACATACGCCTGGGCAAGTGAGTTTGACAGCTCTATATCCAAAACTGCCGTCTGCTTTGACTTTTCAAAGGACGGTCCCTGAGTTTTTATTTTATTAAGTGAATCATTGAAAAAGCCCAGCCATTCGCCGTCTGTGGAAGGCGCCGATGCTCCGGAGCCGTCGGCGGAAAAGCTTTCACCCTGGTTCTGAGCGGAGTTCTCAGGCGCAGTAGTAACCACAGCAGGCACTGTAGTCTGCTGAGGCTGAGCTGAAGGGGCTGCCGTTGTGGTTTCTTTATCCGTATCAATCGAAAATACCGTTCCCACCATTCCCACAGTCGCAACCACAAGAAGGCATACTCCCACGGCTATTATTGCTACAAGCAGCCTGTATATATTCCTGTCGGCGTTTCCCCTTTTTACAAAAGGCTGTTTTTTTCCGTTTTTCCCGGCATCTTTTGAATCTTCAGCTTTTTTTACAAGCTCCTTTGCCGTTTCCTTATCAAATTCAGAAAACTCGTCCTTATTTTCAAGCTCCGAAAAATCTGATTTTTCTGTTATTACACTGTTTTCGGTTTGTTTTTCTTCATGTTCTTTCATATTAACTTCTCCCGAATATATGCTGTCAATATATTATCATACAATATTATTTTTGTAAATAAATAATTTGCAAATTTGCTTGTTTCTATTATTTTTATAATATTTTAATATTTTTTACATAATTAATAACGACTAATTGGCATTTCGGGAAAAAGTACATAATTCAAATCCACGGATATATAAATATATATATATATTTCAGCTCGTAATCTGTATACTTACCCCGCTTCTAAATTAAAACCTTTTTGCCCGCCGAAATTCAAAAACTGAAATTATTGCCTCTGCGTACATCCTCAAGTATCTCACTGACCATTTCCGATACAGCGCGGCAGTAGTCATAATATTCAAGTCTTTCGCCTTTTGCGAAATCAATAAAATTATATATCTCCTCCGACATTACAATTTTTTCATCAATTTCAGGGAAAAGCTCCCTTGTTTTTCCGTCGCCGCGGATTTTAGTAACTCCCGTAAGGTTCGACACCGATTTTATCAAAATCGCTCCCCTGTCTCCCAGAATCCGGCTGCCGGTATACCCGTTTGCAGTTTTTGAATATGAAACCGTAACCGTAATGCCGCCGTAAACAAATATAAGCGTTCCCGCAAAATCCGCTCCGGACTTTAAAAAATCACAGTGAGATATTATCTTTTTCGGTCTTCCGAAAAGCTCTGCCGCCAGGTAAACCGGATAAATTCCAAGATCCATAAGTCCTCCCGAGCAAAATTCAGGATTAAAAACATTAGGATTTTCACCTTTTAAATATGCCGGATATTTTGACGACAGCTGTGAAAAATCAAGAAATGCCGTAGTTATATTTCCCAGCGTTTTTATTTCTTCCCTTAAAATCGGCAGGGACGAAGCGTGTATGGACTTCATTGCCTCCAGAAAAATAAGTCCCCTGCCTTCAGCAATTTCGTAAAGCTCTTTAAGCTCCTTCGGCGTTACCGCCGCCGGCTTTTCGCACAAAACGCTTTTACCCGAAAGCAGACATTTTTTCGACTGCTCATAATGCAGAGAATTGGGACTTGCTATATATACGCAGTCTATGGTATCATCATTAAGCAGGCTATCAAATGAAGTGTATACGGTTCTTATCCCGAATTTATCCGCAAGCCTTCTTCCCTTTTGTAATGAACGGGAATATACGGCTTTTACTTCGGCGTCTCCTGCAAGCGCCGAGGCCTCTATAAAGCTTTCTGTTATCCATGATGTGCCTACCGTTGCAAAATTCATAAAACCACCTTGAATACTTTACTTAAAAACAATATAATATTTTCCGGAATATTTTGCAACATTAACTTTAAATAAAACATAAAGGTGATATTATGCTTTATGTCCGTCCCTACGATGAAAAAGACAAAAACGATTTCAGACATATTTGTCTTGAGACAGCTTCTCCCACCAGCAAAACCGAAAAGCAGAAAAAGCTTCTTTTAACCCTTTACTGTGACTATTATACCGAGCAGGAACCGCAAAACTGCTTCGCTCTCACTGACGAAAACGACAGCGCCGTAGGATATATTTTATGCAGTGAAAATTACGAAAGGTACAAGGATACTTTCAATAAGCTTTATATGCCCAAGCTGAAAAAATCAGGGCTATTGAATTTTTTTCACGGAAAGCTTGATATGCTTTCCCACAGTATGTATAAAAAAGAGTTTCCGGCTCATCTCCATATTGATATTTTGCCTGAATACCAGAGAATGGGCGGAGGAACCGCTCTTATGACCGCTCTTAAACATCATCTTAAAGAAAAAAATATTCATTCTCTTTTGCTTGCGGTAGACGCAAAAAATATTAAAGGCGTAAGCTTTTATAAAAAATACGGCTTTTCCGTTTACAAAAACTTTATTTTTAATTATATAATGACTTTGAATTTTTAACAGGATGTGACATTGATGTTTGAAAATATTAAATATTTTATCATTGATATGGACGGAACCTTTTATCTGGGCGACAATATTATTGACGGTTCAAAGGAATTTATAAAACAGCTCCGTGATAAAGGCAAGGACTTTTTCTTCTTTACAAACAACTCCTCCCATAACGCTGAAGAATGTCTTTTAAAGCTTGACAAAATCGGTTTTCCCGTTCCTGAAGAAAAAATAATCATATCCTCTCATGTTGCCATAGATTATATAAATAAACACAGAAAAGGAAAAACCGTTTACCTTTTGGGCAACGATAATTTCAAGTCTGACTGCGAAAAGGCCGGAATTAACCTGACAGATAACAATCCCGATATTGTTGTACTCGGTTTTGACACTTCCCTTACATACGAGAAAATTAACAAGGCAGCGAATTTTATTGCTGACGGCGCAGAATATATGGCGACGCATCCTGATAAAAACTGCCCTCTTGCAAAGGGCTTCATGCCTGATACAGGCTCTATGATAGAAATGTTTTTCGCTTCAGCGGGAAGACGGCCGGAAATAATATTCGGCAAGCCCTACGGCTACACCGTTGACTATGTTACCGATATGCTCCGCTGCCAAAGAAGCGAAATTTGCTTCGTGGGCGACAGAATTGAAACGGATATTGCCGTAGGCGCTTATAACGGCACAGCCTCGGCTCTCGTATTCTCGGGTGTAACCTCTCCCGAAAAATATAAAAAATCAACTATCAAGGCTACCGCCGCTGCGGAAAATTTAAAAGCTTTGGGACAGCTTCTTTAATATATTATTCTATATATTTATTTTGCACAATAAAACCAATTGCGATTTGTAGAGTTGGTATACTTTACAAGTCGTTTTTTTAATGTTAAAATAGACTATATATACAATATTCACAAATTACATCCTGAAAGGAGTTTATTATATGTCTGATAATATTAAAAAATGCTGGTATAAGGAAATGGCTGTTTATCAAATATGGCCCAGAAGCTTCTGCGACGGCAACGGCGACGGAATAGGCGATCTTAAAGGCGTGCTTTCAAAGCTTGACTATATTAAAAGTCTGGGAGTTGACGCAATTTGGTTTTCGCCTCTTTATGTTTCCCCCTTTAAGGATCACGGCTACGACATTGCAGATTACAAAAGCATCTCTCCAGACTTCGGTACTCTTGAGGAATTCAAAACTGTTCTCGATGAAGCCCATAAAAGAAATTTAAAGGTTATTATGGATCTTGTTATAAACCACACCTCGGATCAGCATAAATGGTTCCTTGAAAGCAAAAAGGGCAAGGATAATCCTTATCATGACTACTACTTCTGGAGAAAAGGCAGAAACGGCGGCAAGCTTCCTCCTAATAACTGGAAATCAAACTTTGCCGGTCCTGCATGGACTTATGACGAGAATCTCGACGAATGGTACCTGCATCTGTTCGCAGTTGAACAGCCCGACCTTAATATGGATAATCCCAAAGTCAGAGAAGAAGTTAAGGATATAATGAAATTCTGGCTTGATATGGGCGTTG
This sequence comes from uncultured Clostridia bacterium, assembly GCA_944412445.1. Taxonomy (GTDB): domain Bacteria; phylum Bacillota; class Clostridia; order Oscillospirales; family Acutalibacteraceae; genus UBA1081. Next base: position 52,226 of record CALYBJ010000007.1, on the reverse strand, counting down.
ACGGCTTCCGTGAGGATGTTATAACCTATATTTCAAAAGAAGAAGGGCTTCCCAACGGCTTCCCTCTTCCTGTAGCGGCAGGTATGGAGCACTATATGGACGGCCCCAATCTTCATGCTTATTTAAAAGAGTTTAAAGACGATGTTCTTTCAAAATATGACTGCATGACTGTCGGCGAAGCTCCCATGATGACTCCGGAAAAGGCTTTAAAGCACATTGAAGAAGGTCCCGAACAGACTCTCAATATGATGTTCCATTTCCAGCACATGGAGGCTGACTGCCTTTTTGTAAGCTGGGTAAAAACTCCGTTCAATCTTAAAAAGCTTAAAAGCGTTTATACAAACTGGCAGAATAAGCTTTACGGAAAGGCTTGGAACGCCCTTTACATTGAAAACCACGACCAGCCCAGAGTTATCAACAGATACGGCAGTTTAAAATACAGAGTCGAAAGCGCCAAAATGCTTGCCACAATGTATATCTGCCAGAGCGGAACGCCCTTTATATATCAGGGACAGGAAATCGGTATGACAAATATCTGTCTGCCCTCAATCGAGCTTTACGACGATGTTTCAACCAAAAACATTTATAAGCTTTTCCGTTCACTGGGCTTTTCCGATAAGCAGACCATGGAAAGAGCCATGTATGCTTCCCGTGACAACGCAAGAACTCCCGTACAGTGGAATTCCTCCAAAAACGCCGGCTTTACAACAGCCGACAAGCCCTGGTTCCACATTAATCCCAATTACACGGAAATTAATGTTGAAGCTGCCGAAAAGGATCCCGATTCCATTCTTAACTACTACAGAAAGCTTTTAAAATTCAGAAAAGAAAACGAAATTGTTATTTACGGACAGTACAAGGAGCATTATCACGGCAGGAAGGATCTTTTCGTTTATTCAAGACATTATAAGGATCAGAGAATGCTTGTTGTCTGCTCCTTCTCCGACAAAAACATGAGCTTTAAAGCTCCGGAAGGCTTTGACTTAAGGGACGCAGAAATTGCCCTTTGCAACTACGGCAATCCTAAAAATGTTGACAACGGCTGTATATTAAAGCCTTATGAAACAAGGGTATATTTATTCAAGTAAGGGGCATCTAACTTAAATGGCGATTATAAAAACTCAGGCTTTTTTTCATTCAACAGATAATAAATCCCTTATCAGAACTCTAATTTGGAAGGACAGCGAAAATGAACCCGCAGCCCTTTTGCAGATAGCTCCGGGTCTTACCGATCACATTAACAGATACGACCGCTTCGCAAGGTTCCTTGCCCAAAAGGGCTTTGTCGTCTGCGGCAGCGACCATATCGGCCACGGAAAATCGGTAAAATCCATGGAGGAGCTGGGAGACTTCGGCGCTCCCGACGCAGGAATAAGAATGGTTGACGATATGCACGTTCTCCACAATATAATGAGAAAACGGTATCCGTATATTCCTTTCTTCCTTTTAGGCCACGATATGGGTTCCTTCCTTGCAAGAATTTACGCCGTTAACTTCGGCGACGATATAGCAGGGCTTATTTTGTGCGGGACTGCTCAGATAGGCGGAAAAATTTCCGAATTAAGAGATTATGCAGATGTAATCGCTGATTTTATGGGAAAAGAAAAATATTCCTATAAGGGCAGCGAAATTATGGGCAAGCTTACTTCAAGATATTACAAGGAGGACGATGAAAGCGCATGGCTTTCCGTAAGCAAGGAAAACCGTCAGGAAGCCGAGGTTGATCCGTATTTTGACTTTCCCATTACAAACGCCAGCGCTGCCAATGTTATAAAACTGGCTCTTAAATGCTCTTCCGATGAATGGTTCAGCGAATTTCCCGCTTTTCTTCCCGTCTTTCTTGCGTCAGGCGCAAAAGATCCCGTCGGTTTTTTCGGTAAGGGCGTTATTAAGCTCTGCGACAAGCTGGAAGACATAGGAGTTAATGTGGATATGATGCTTTACCCCGGTCTTCGTCACGAAATCCTTAACGAAGACGATTATTCCTATATTTATGAGGACATTTTAAACTGGATGAATAAAAACATTCAAGGCGATTTTGTGTAAACCTATCGCAAAATTCCTAAATATTAATAATTACCCCTTTTCCCACATAAATTTTTACGGGAAAGGGGCGTTTATTTTGAAAATTTTTTCTTTTAAACTTAAATCAATTTTACTTGTAGCTTTTATTATTTTAACAGTCTGCGGCTGCGTTCTTTTCGCGGCAAGCAAAATTACGGATACCGTTTCAGCCCAGACAAGGCTGCTGCCTGTTTACAGAGTTGACACTCAGGACAACAGAGTTGCAGTAACCTTTAACTGCGCTGACGGCGGCGATGACATTGACAAAATTCTTTCAATTCTTGAAGCCTACAATATTAAATCAACTTTTTTTATTTTGGGAACATGGGCTGACAAGAATGAGGAATATGTTCTTAAAATTTCCGAAGCCGGCCATGAGCTGGGCAACCACTCCTACTCCCATAAGGATATGCCCTCCCTGTCTTCGGAGCAAATAATTCTTGACATTCAAAAATGCAATGAAACGGTAAAGCGAATTACGGGAAAAACACCTTCTCTTTTCAGGGCGCCGTCAGGAAGCTATGACAACAAAACTATAAGCGCAGCCCAGGAGCTTAATATGTTTTCAATTCAGTGGGATACGGATTCTCTGGACTGGAAAAATATTTCAGCAGAGGAAATTTACAAAAGAGTTACTTCAAAAATTCAAAAAGGCTCTGTTATTCAGTTCCATACCGGAACCGCCCATACTGCCGAAGCGCTTCCCGCCGTTCTCGATTTTTTAAAAGAAAACGGGCTTGTTTCCGTTCCTGTGGGAAAGCTTATTTTTTCCGAAAACTACATAATCGACAGCAACGGCGTTCAAAAACAGGAATTTTCAACTGATTAAAAACAATATCCTCTGAAATTTTGTAATTTTTTTACCGCTGTTAACAAATTGTTAATAAAAATATGAGTTTGTTAAAAAACTCATAACAATTTACATATAAGTATGTAGTATAATTATTAAGGTTAAAAATATCCACTCATGGAGGGAATGTAAATGTCACAAAAGAAAACAGTATTTATGACAGGCGGCACCGGCACAATGGGCTGGGCAGCTTTTCAGGAAATGCTTAAAAAGCCGAATGAAATCAACATCCGCCTTTTAGCAAGAAAAAGCAAGAAAAACTTCGAGCTTTTAAAGGATTATCTTTCATATCCCAATGTTAAAATCGTTTGGGGCGATCTTCTTGATTATGATTCAATCCTTGAAGGCATTACAGGCGCTGACTATGTGCTTCATATCGGAGGCATGGTTTCTCCTGCTGCCGACTACAAGCCCTACACAACTCTTAAAACAAATACTACCGCTGCAGAATACATCACAAAGGCTGTTCTCGCTCAGCCCAACGCTGATGACATCAAGGTATGCTACATAGGTACAGTTGCCGAAACAGGCGGAAGAAACTATCCTATCCACTGGGGCCGCTGCGGAGATCCCATTAAAATTTCAATCTATGACCACTACGCAGTATCAAAGACCATCGCTGAAAGAACTTTCGTTGAAAGCGGCATCAAAAAATGGGTTGTTATGCGTCAGTCAGGTATCCTTTATCCCGCTCTTCTTCATAACATGGAGCCTATCATGTATCACGTTCCTCTTAACGGTATGCTTGAATGGGCAACTGTTGAAGACTCCGGCAGACTTATGTGCAACCTTGTTACTGCCGAAGATCTTCCCGACGAATTCTGGAACAGCTTCTACAACATCGGTTCAGGTAAGGAATACAGACTTACCAACTACGAATTTGAAAAGCTTCTCCTTGGCTGCATAGGTCTCGGCGATCCCAAAGAGCTTTTCGATCCTAACTGGTTCACACTTAAAAACTTCCACGGTCAGTATTATGCAGACAGCGACAAGCTTGAAGAATATCTTCACTTCCGTGAGAATCTTCCTGTTGAAATGTATTTCGACAGACTTGCCGAGCAGGTTGAATTCTACTTCCGTATTCCCAAATATATTCCCACAAAGAAGCTTATTGCAAAATGCGCTAAGCCCTTTATGAAGAAGATTGCGGAAACTCCCAAGTGGGGTACTCTTGACTGGATAAAGAACAAGGATCCTCAGAGAATTTCCGCTTACTACGGCACATACGAGGATTGGCAGAAGATCGGCGGATACTGGTCAATGTTCGAGCTTAAGAGCCCCGAAAAGAAAATTGCAGCCGCTGAAGAGTTCAAGCTTGACCACGGCTACGATGAAAGCAAGCCCACTTCAGAGCTTGACCTTGCAGATATGAAGGCTGCCGCAGAGTTCAGAGGCGGCAAGTGCTTAAGCAAGAAGATGACAAAGGGCGATATGACAACTAAGCTCAAATGGAAATGCGGCACCTGCGGCGAGGAATTCGACGCAAGCCCCACACTTATCCTTAAGGGCGGTCACTGGTGTCCCAAGTGCTTCGTTCCCACTGAAAAATGGAACTATGACGAGGTTGCCAAGACAAATCCCTTCTTCGCTCAGGTTTGGTACGCCGACCACGACAAAGACGAGCACAATGTTTATGTGTTTGACGAAATCTTTGACGGTTGGGAAAAGAAAAGATAATTTTCATCTTTAAATATGTATTTTTTCCGGCGCAGTTTTTCTGTGCCGGATTTTTTTTAATTATTTTTATCTGATTTGTAAAAAAATTTATAATTTATGTCCTTTGTTTATATAAAAAAAACCTTGCAACATATATAAAAATCATGTATAATTAGTTCAGTATATGTGATAGGAAGAAATAAGATATGTTGGGTAAAATAGTCAGAGTTAGAATTACCAAGCCCTTTAATTTCTTTGACAGCAAAAACAACATCAGGTATCTTCTGAACTTCGGCGTTGCCGAAATCAAAACAGAAAAAAAATCTTTTATCTACTCCGCCTGTGTTATGGGGATTAATCACCCGGTCAATATTTTCGAGGGCAGAATCATCGCTGTTGTCAGACATCAGGACAAAAGACCTAATTATATTGTTGTGGCTCCTAAAAAATCAAGATATATTAACTTTGAAATTGAGGACGCAATTAAATTTTTGGAAAAAAACAAGAGCTTTTCTCTTGAGTGTCTTTATGAAAGCTCCTGCGGAGCTATTGTTTTCAGAAATATCGGTGATACAAAAAAAATACTTCTCATAAAAAACAAGCGCAGCAATCACTGGGGCTTCCCCAAGGGTCATATTGAGCGCGGCGAAACAAAAGAACAAACCGCAAAACGAGAGGTTCTTGAAGAAACAGGCGTTCATATTTCCATTATCGACGGATTCAGCAATAACTCGGAATATAAAATTGCCGGACGAGTGGAAAAGTGCGTCACGATTTTCCTTGCAACAACAACAGACACAAAAACCGTTATACAAAAGGAAGAAATTGAAGATTATATCTGGCTTGACTACGAAAACGCCTATAACACACTGAAGTTTGAAAACGACAAAACCATTTTGGTATCCGCAAGCGAATTTCTTACTTCGCATGGATATAAATAATTAAATTTTTTTGATTGGAGCTGAGTACTCTGGCTGAAACATTAGCTAATTTTTTTGTTGAACTTTTCGGCGACAAAATCCCCGGGGAGCTTACGATTTTTATTATCTCCCTGCTGCCCATACTTGAACTGAGAGGCGGTCTTATCGCCGCGGTGCTTCTTAACATTCCCCTGTGGAAAGCGTTTATCATTTGCTTTATCGGCAACATAATTCCCGTTCCGTTTATTATCCTTTTTATTAAAAAGATTTTTGAATTTTTAAGAAGGTATAAGTTTTTCAGTAAAATTATAACTAAGCTTGAAGCTAAAACCGAAAGAAACAAAGACAAAATCATGCGCTATAAGCAATGGGGACTGCTGATTTTCGTGGCAATTCCTCTTCCGGGCACCGGAGCCTGGACAGGCGCGCTTTTTGCGGCTCTCCTTGAAATTGACATTAAAAGAGCCGTGCCCCTTATCGCATTAGGCGTATTTATTGCCGGTGTTATAGTTTCCGTTCTTTCATACGGCACTGCGGCTCTTATAAACGGCGAGCCTGTTACCGAAGCTGCGGCAATGATTTCCCGGCTTTTAAAATAACCCTAAAAATAGTATATGAAAGTATAACCATAATGACTGAGCTGATTCCGTCTTTTCGGAGTCAGTTTTCAGTTAAACAAAAAAAACACCCGCCAGCCGCAAAAATAACGGTTTGCAGGTGTTTTTATTTGGTGGAGACGGAGAGGATCGAACTCTTGACCTCTTGAATGCCATTCAAGCGCTCTCCCAGCTGAGCTACGCCCCCTTAACAGTATTTATTATATCAAATTTTTTCGGTTTGTCAATATGTATCTTTCAACTTATTTTACTTTATTTTTTCTTGGTTTTTTGTATCTTTATACATTTACTTCAACGGATTTATATGGTATAAATATTTTACAATTTAACAGAAGTCAACGGAGATTTCATTTAACGCTTTATTCCGGCGTTTTTTGAAGTATTTTTTTGTTTTTATTTTTTAAGAAATCTTTAACATTTACTTATGTTTTAAACATATATTTGTTATTCTATTGACTTATGTATTAAAATTGTGTAAAATTTAAAATATATTATGTTAAATATTTCACACACACGCCTTTAACATTTTATGAAGTTTTTTTATTTGGAGTTATGCAGATGAAATTTTCAAAAATTAACAAGAAAATCATTTCCGACAGCGTTGATTATTCCGTAAACAAAATTCACGAGATAATCAATACCATCGGTCCCAGAGAATCCGGCAGCAAAGAGGCTTTTGAAGCTCAGGAGCTTTTAAGAAAAGACCTTGAAAAATATGCCGACGAAACTCATTACGAAGAATACAAAATGGCTCCCAAGGCTTTTCTTCACTTTACTAAAACTGTCAGCGCAGGGGTTATCGGCGCCACTGCCTTAGGCGGTATTTTTAAATATGTTAAGCCTGAAAAGCTGGGCGCTCTGGCTAAATTCGCAAAAAAGCCCGTTGTTCCTCATGCTCTTGTTGCTGCTGCTACTTGCGGCGGACTCTTTATTACCGCTATGGAATTTCTGCTGTATAAGGAATTCTGCGACGTATTCTACAAAAAGGTTACAGGAAGAAATCTCATTGCCACAAGAAAAGCTACAGAGGAAACAAAAAAACGCATTATTATTAACGGTCATATCGACTCGGCTTACGAATGGCGCCATATCTATTACGGCAACGGCAAGCTTATGGCCCCCCTTATGGGAATGACAATCGGTTCTTCCGCTATCAGCGCCGTAACCTCTGTTCTCGCCTGTGTACTCGCTTCTAAAAATGCTAAAGGCGCTCCGGCTCGCTTCCTTACGGACAAGGGTTACCTGTTCCATTTCTTCACGCTTCTCAACATGATTACCTTGTTCCTTTTTGTTGACTTCGATACGGTCGTTCCCGGCGCTAACGATAACCTGACAGGTACTCTTGCCGCCGCTTCGGCTCTTAAAATGCTTGACGACGCCGGAATAAAATTTAAAAATACAGATGTTGTATGTATGATTACCGACGGAGAAGAAGCCGGTCTCAGAGGCGCTAAGCAGTACGCCAAGGATCATTACAAGGAATTTGTTGAATCCGGCGTCGATACTGCTGTTCTCTGCGTTGATACTCTTACGGATATTGAATATCTCAATGTTTACAACAGAGATATGACCGGAACGGTAAAACACGATCAGGATTTCTGTCAGCTTGTTATGGACTCCGCCAAGGAAGCCGGTCATCACGATCTTAAATTCGCAAATGTATTTTTCGGCTCCTCCGACGCTGCCGCCTTTACTCAGGCGGGTATTCCCGCAACTTGTCTTGCCGCTATGGATCCCTCTCCTGCTGAATATTACCACAACAGAAGAGATACCGGCGAAAAGCTTAATCCCAAGGCAATCGAAGCAGGCTATAACATTATTCTTTCATCTATTCTTAATTTTGCCGGCGAAGATACCGAAGAGAAATAATAACATATATATTGAAAAAGCCGCAGCTTTCTCTGCGGCTTTTTCCTTTTCAGCTTAATTTTTTTCTGAGCTCGTTCAATATGACTTTTTCTCTTCGTGAAACCTGCACCTGCGTCATTCCCAGCTTCTTTGCTGTTACCGTCTGGGTCAGTCCCGAATAATACCTCATTTCAACTATTTTTCTGTCCCTTTCAGGCAAGTCCTCCACTGCCGCCTGAAGGGCTATCTTATCTCCCATTTCCTCCGTTGTGTCGCCTGCGGTTATATCCGTTTCGGCGGCTTCTCTTTCATCATCGTCAACCGTCAGAGACAAAACAGGCATGGCAGAGCATAAAAGCCGGCTCGTAAACTCGGGACTGTATCCCGACTCCGAGGCAAGCTCCCCGATTGTAGGCGAACGGTTAAGCTTTGCGGCAAGCTCATCTTTAAGAATCAGAAGATTTCTTGCCTTTTCCTTGTCGCTCCGTCCTACCTTTACCGCTCCCCCGTCACGAAACATTCTTTTTATTTCCCCGATTATCGCAGGAACAGCATAAGTGGAAAACATAAAGCCTCTGCTTTCATCAAAGCCTTCTGCGGCTTTTACAAGCCCTATGCACCCGGACTGCACAAGATCCTCGTATTCTATTCCTCTGCCCTTAAACTTGTTAGCGCAGGCATATACAAGCCCCATATTCTCAGAGACAATCTTATTTCTCTTTTCTCTGTCACGGCTCATGAAAACACTTGCCCTGTATTTTTTTATATATCGTTACAACAGTGCCTTTCCCCTCTTTTGAGCTTACTCTCAGCTTGTCCGAAAAGCACTCCATTACCGAAAATCCCAGTCCGCTTCTGTCTTCGCCCCCTGTTGTAAACAAAGGCTCCCTGGCTTTTTTTACATCGGCAATTCCCACTCCTCTGTCACGCACCTTTACTATTACGAAATTATCTGCGGTCAGAGCTGCCGTTATGTATATTTTTCCTTTCTTAACCTTGTATGCGTGTACTATACAGTTAGTTACTGCCTCGCTTACCGCTGTCTTCAGATCGGATATCTCCTCAACCGTAGGGTCAAGCTGAGACGCGAAAGCCGCTACCGCCACACGGCAGAATCCCTCGTTCACTGACCTGGGATCAACGGTCATTTTCATTTCGTTTATTACTTCCATTTCTATCAATCCTTTTCAAAAGTTATGATTTTATTAAGCCCCGACATTTGCATTATCCTTTTAACATTGGGCGGCATATTGGCAACCGTTACCCTGCATCCGTATACAAGCGCCGTTTTGTATCTGCCCATAACAAGACCCACTCCCGACGAGTCCATAAAATGTACGTCACGGAAATCAAGACGCAGAGTTTTCGGCATCAGCTTATATATCTCTCCGTCAATGGATTCCCTTATTTCCCTGGAGGTATGATGATCAATGTCTCCTCCTAAATATACTGTTAAAACATCCTTTTCCGATTTATATAAAATCTGCATTTTTATCCTCCCGATGCTTTTTAATAAAAAAACAGTCTGTACCATATATGATACAGACCGAGTAAAAAAAATTATGTCTTATTATGTCTTTTTTAAAAATTTTACTTAAATGAAACTGACTTTAAAAATCCTATTCCGCAAGAAAACATCTGACTTTTGAAAAATCCTTGTTTTTTAAATCCTCATCTTTTATAAGAAAAAGCAAATATCCGCTGTTTTCAAATTCAAGGGTAAAATCATCTCCCGAAAAGGAATCAAGACAAAACAGCAGCTTATATTCATCCAAAACTTCCGGAACACCCTCCGGAAATTCTCCCAAAAGCTTGTGAAAAGCCTCGGTGCACACATTTTCATCATCCGAAAATGTGATTTTCAGCTCCTTAAAGCCTGCCTGCTCTCCGTTTTCGTCAACGATTTCCCCGCTTTGCAGGTCGTTTATATCAGCGTCATCATAGATTACGCTGAAATTCCTTTCGCTTTGAAAACCTGCCTTTATCTCCGGCGCATCCTTATATCCCAGAGGATTGGCTATACATCCGAAAAAGTATAACATTCCCTTTTCGGGCATCATATTATTGTGTTTAAAAGCTTCGGCGCAGTTTATCTGGCATATAAACTCCAAATCGTATTCCTCTTCGTCAACAGGCCACTCAAAATCCTCCGGCAGGTCAGGCGCTCCGAAAAACTTGCTGTCTCCCGTTTCTGTTTTCTCTTCCTTAAACTGAATGTATACCGGATTGTTTTTACCTTTTTCACTCATTTTTATCACCGCTTTTTATTTTATCATATACATTTTTTTATTACAACGGTCTTTTTCTTAAATATTTTTTCTTCACCGCTTTAAAGTATTGACATGATGAAGAAAAAGTGTTATTCTTTTATAAAAGAAAAGGTGATTTTTATGAATATAGGAATTGTGGGAATGGGTCTTATCGGAGGCTCTATGGCTAAGGCGCTTAAAACCTTTACTCCCAACAAAATTTTCGGCTTCGACATTAACTCCGATGTGGTATCGGAAGCGGTTTCAAGAAATATTATCGACAGAAAGCTGAACAAGGATAATATTTCCCAGTGTCACTTAATTATTATCGCTCTTTATCCTCAGGCGGCGATTGATTTCGTTAAGGACAACGCCGGTCTGATTAACAAAGACGCTGTTGTTATGGACTGCTGCGGCGTCAAAAGGGTGGTATGCGATGTTCTGGAGCCTTTGGCAAAGGATTACGGCTTTACCTTTATCGGCGCTCATCCCATGGCAGGTCTTCATATGTCCGGCTTTGCTTTTTCCAATGAAAATATGTTTAAAAACGCTTCTCTTGTTCTTTGCCCTCCCGAAAACACGGCGCTTGACAAAATATATATGCTCAAAGGGCTTTTCGGCGATATCGGCTTTACAAATATCCAGATGTCCACCCCTCAGGAGCACGACAGGATTATTGCCTTCACATCTCAGCTCTGCCATATCGCCTCCAACGCCTTTGTGAAAAATTCAACGGCTATGCTCCATAACGGCTTCTCTGCCGGCAGTTACAGGGATTTAACAAGAGTCGCAAAGCTTAACGAGGGTATGTGGACGGAATTATTTTTAGAAAATCAAGATTATTTGCTTGGGGAGCTTGACGAATTCATATCAAATCTTGTAAAATATAGTAATGCACTAAAAGCCGGCGACGCCGATTTAATTCGCTCCCTTTTAAAAGAAGGCAGAGAGCGCAAGGAAGCCATAGACGGCGATAATTACAGAAACTAAGGTGAATTTTTATGAACAGGGTTACCGTTAACGCTTCAAAGGATTATAATATTTATATCGGAAGCGGTCTTTTAAAAAACTGCGGTGAGATGATAAAAAATGAAATAAAAGGTTCGTCTTCCTTTGCCGCAGTCATAACCGACGATATTGTAGACGGAATTTACGGAGATACGGTTATAAAATCTCTTAACGACGCAGGTTTTAAAACCGTTAAATATGTTTTTCCTCACGGTGAGGAATCCAAAAGCCTTGAAACCTATTCTGATATTATTAATTTCCTTGCCCGGAACCATTTGACAAGAACGGATATTCTTGTCTCACTGGGAGGCGGTATTCCCGGAGACATGGGCGGCTTCGCCGCCGCGACCTATTTAAGAGGCATTAAATTTATTCAGATTCCTACAACTCTGCTGTCTGCCGTAGATTCCTCGGTAGGAGGCAAAACCGCAGTTAATCTGCCGACAGGCAAAAATCTTGCGGGCGCCTTTTATCAGCCGGATCTTGTTATCTGCGACTATGACACCCTGAACACTCTTCCCGGTGAAATCTTCGCAGACGGATGCGCAGAAGTCATCAAATACGGCGTTATAATGGATAAGGAATTTTTTGACTTCTTAAAAAACAATTCAATAAAAGACAATATAGAATATGTTATTTCACGCTGCGTTGAGCTTAAAAGAGATATCGTTGACTCCGATGAAAAGGAAACCGGAATAAGGGCGATATTGAATTTCGGACACACTGTGGGCCACGCAATTGAAATTAACAGCGATTTTGAAATATCTCACGGCAGCGCCGTAGCAATCGGTATGATAATAGCTTCAAAGGGAGCTTTCAATTCAGGCTTATGCAAGGCTGATTTTTCGGAAGAGATTAAAGACGTTCTCATTAAAAACAGCCTGCCTGTTTCCTGTCCCTTCGGAAGCAGAGAGCTTTTCGACGTTTCCTGCTCCGACAAAAAACGCTCCGGAGATACCATAAAGCTTATTATCCCGGAGGAAATGGGCAAATGTGTTATTAAAAAAATACCGCTCACATCACTTCTTGATTTTATTGAAAAAGGACTTTAATTTCATGGACATTACTGTTTCCGCAAAAAACATAAAAGGCGATGTTGACGCCATAGCATCAAAATCCTATGCTCACAGAATTCTTATTGCCGCCGCGCTTTCGGACAAGCCCTGCAAAATGCTTTTAAACTCCACCTCGGAGGACATTGAAGCCACAGAAGGCTGCATTGCCCGTGCAGGAGGCTCTGTTGAGCATGACGGCTTGAACCTTTTGGTTTCACCTTTAAAAAATATCCCGGAATCGGCTGTTTTCGACTGCTGTGAAAGCGGCTCCCTTATAAGATTCTTAATTCCCGTTGCCGCGGCTCTGGGAATCGACGCCGTTTTTACCGGCAGAGGCAGACTTCCCCAAAGGCCTCAGCAGCCTATTTTAGAGGCCGTTTCCCGTCACGGAATAACCGTTTCAAAGGAAAACGAATTTCCAGTTAAAATTTCTGGAAAGCTGAAAAGCGGCGAATATACTTTGCCGGGAAATATCAGCTCCCAGTATACAACGGGACTTCTTTTCGCACTGCCCCTTCTTACGGGAGACAGCGTAATCAATCTTATCCCGCCTGTTGAGTCAAAGCCTTATATCGACATGACAATTTCGGTGTTAAAAAAATTCGGAATAACCGTAACTGAGGACGGCTGCCGCTATTTTGTAAAAGGCGGTCAGAAATATATATCTCCCGAAGTTATAAAGGTTGACGGCGACTGGTCTAACGGAGCGTTTTTCATCGCCGCCGGCGCTTTATCCCACATAACCGTAAACGGTCTTAATATCAATTCCGTTCAGGGCGACAAAGAAATTGCTGAAATCGTGAAGCATATGGGCGCCGATGTTTCCGTTAATAATGATTCAGTAACAGTTAAAGCAGGCTCCTTAAAAGGAATTGAAATTGACGCTTCTAATATTCCCGACCTTGTTCCCGTAATATCGGCTCTCAGCGTTTTTGCCGAGGGACAGACCGTAATCAAAAACGCCGCAAGACTGAGACTTAAAGAAAGCGACAGGCTTAAAACTGTTGCCGAGCTTATAAAAACAGCAGGAGGAGATGTTACCGAGCTGTCCGACGGACTTATTATCAAAGGCGGTAAAAAAATTAAAAGCGAGTTTACCGTGCCTTCCTTTAACGATCACAGACTTGTTATGGCTGCGTCTCTTCTGTCCTTCGGCTCAAAGGTTACAATTACCGACGCTCAGGCAATTAACAAAACATATCCCTCATTCTGGAGGGAGATAACTAATCTCGGAGGCGTTTGCAATGTCATCAATGACAGGTAAAAATATCAAAATTTCAGTTTTCGGTCAGTCTCATTCCCAAGGGATAGGAATTGTTATAGACGGTTTGCCGGCAGGTTTTGAAATAGACACGGACTCTCTTCTTTCCTTTATGGCAAGAAGAGCTCCCGGACAAAGCAAGCTCACCACAACAAGAACGGAAGCCGATATACCGGAAATAATTTCCGGTATTGCCGACAATAAAACCTGCGGAGCGCCTCTCTGCGCCGTTATACGCAATACAAATACCCGTTCAAAGGATTACAGCAACTTGAAAGACTGCCCCAGACCTTCTCATGCCGATTATGCGGCTTCAGTCAGATACAAAGGCTTTAACGATATTGCCGGCGGCGGTCATTTTTCCGGAAGACTTACAGCTCCCCTGTGCTTTGCCGGCGGAGTGTGCATTCAGATTTTAAAAAGCATGAACATTGAGGTTAAAGCTCATTTATACTCTGTCCACGGCGTTTTTGATACCCCCTTTGACCCGGTTAATATTACGGATGTAAATATCGGCGAAAAGGCTTTTCCCGTTATTGACGATGAAGCCGGCGAAAAAATGCAGGAAGAAATTTTAAAGGCAAAACGCTCCGCCGATTCCGTGGGAGGAATAATCGAATGTGCCGTTACGGGAATTGAGGCAGGCTTCGGTTCTCCCATGTTCGACGGCGTTGAAAATATAATAGCTAAAAATATTTTCGGAGTTCCTGCCGTTAAGGGCATAGAGTTCGGCAACGGCTTTAAATGCGCTTCTCTTTTCGGAAGTGAAAACAACGACCCGTATACAGTCAGAGACGGAAAAATTATTACCGAAACAAATAATTCAGGCGGTATTACGGGAGGCATTACAACAGGTATGCCAATTGTTTTCCGTGTAGCGATGAAGCCCACCCCTTCAATCGGCCAAAAGCAGAAAAGCGTAAGCATTTCGGAAAAATGCAATCAGGAGCTTATTATTCACGGCAGACACGACCCCTGTGTGGCGGTAAGAGCCGTTCCCGCTATTGAAGCAGTTACCGCAATTTCTATTCTTGACATTATTTCGGAGGATTACAGATAATGGATATAAATGATTTAAGACAGCAGATTAACGATATTGATAAAGATTTAACATCTCTTTTCAACAGGAGAATGAAGGTTTCCCTTGAGGTGGCAAAATATAAGGCGGAAAACAATATGCCCGTCCTTGACAAGACGAGAGAAAGAGATATTCTTGAAAAAGTCGCCGCCGCTTCCGACCCCGATATTGAAAATTATACGAGAATCCTTTATTCCGATATTTTTAATATGTCAAGGTCCTATCAGCACAGAATAATCAACGGAAAATCACCTCTTACCCAGCAGATAAGAGATGTTGTGGAAACAAATCCGAAGCTTTTTCCCGAGACGGTAAAGGTTGCCTGTCAGGGTGTTGAAGGCGCTTATTCTCAGCACGCCTGCGACAGGATTTTCCGCTATCCGGTTATCTCCTATTACGAAAACTGGGAAGATGTTTTCAACGCTGTTTCAAAAGGCGTCTGCGACTACGGTATTCTTCCCATTGAAAACAGCACCGCAGGCTCTGTAAACAAGGTTTACGACCTTATGAAAAAACACAATTTTTACATTACAAGAAGCATAAGACTCAGAATAGATCATTCTCTTCTGGCAAAAAGGTCAACAAAGCTTTCGGATGTTAAAGAAATCTTTTCCCATGAACAGGCGCTTAATCAGTGCAGCGACTTTTTAAGGTCATTGGGTGATATTAAAATTACCGTTGTTAAAAATACCGCCGCCGCCGCAAAGTTTGTTTCAGAAAGCGAAAGAAACGACGTTGCCGCAATCGCTTCTTCCGACTGCGGCGAGCTTTACTCTCTTTCCGAGCTTGCAGGGGCCGTTCAGAATGTTAAAAACAACTATACGAGATTTATCTGCATTTCAAAGGATTTGCAGATTTTCCCCGGAGCCGACCGTTCAAGCATTATGATGACTACCCATCACAAGCCCGGCGCTCTTTATTCTCTTCTTTCAAAATTTAACGCTCACGGCATTAACCTTTTAAAGCTTGAAAGCCGTCCCCTGCCGGAAAAGGATTTTGAATTCATGTTTTATTTCGATATAGAGGCTTCCGTTTATTCTCCCGACCTTTACAGCCTTTTTGACGAGCTGTACGCGGAAAACTGTAACTTTACATACTTCGGAAGCTATTCAGAGGTGCTTTAAAATATGACCGGAAAATACGGACTTATAGGAAAAAAGCTTGGTCACAGCTATTCTCCTCAGATTCATTCACTTTTAGGGGATTACACCTACCGGCTTTACGAAACGGAAGAGGAAGATGTTGAGCAATTCCTTAAAAAAAGAGATTTTAACGGCATCAACGTTACCATTCCATACAAAAAAACCGTTATGCCCTTTCTTGACAGAATAGATGAAAAGGCTGCAAAAATAGGCTGTGTAAACACCATAGTAAAGGAAGCTGACGGTACTTTAACAGGCTATAACACCGACTACTACGGCTTCGATTATATGCTTACAAAGGGCGGCATTGAAATTAAAGACAAAAAGGTTTTGATTTTAGGCTCAGGAGGCGCTTCCCTTACCGCAAAAGCCGTTGCAGAGGATAAAAAAGCAAAGGAAATAATTATTGTTTCCAGATCAGGCGAAAACAATTACGAAAACATAAGCCGTCACTTCGACGCCGATGTTATTATAAATACAACTCCTGTGGGTATGTATCCCAACAATCTTGTTGCTCCTCTTTCTCCGGACGGCTTTTACAAGCTTTCGGGAGTTGCCGATGTTATTTACAATCCAAAAGCCACAAAGCTGATTCTTGAGGCTCAGAAAAGAAATATTAACTGCATAAGCGGGTTGTATATGCTTGCGGCGCAGGGCAAAAAAGCCGCGGAATATTTTTTCGGAAAGGCTTTTGACGATAAAATAATTGATTACATTGTAAAAAAGCTTTCCTTTGATTTAACAAATATTGCTCTTGTGGGTATGCCGGGCTGCGGAAAAACAACCATAGGAAAAATCCTTGCGGAAGAGTTCGGAAAAGAATTTGCCGACACTGACGATATAATTGTTTCCGAAACGGGAAAATCAATTCCCGATATTTTTAAAGAGCAGGGAGAAAAGGGCTTCAGGGAAATCGAAAAAGAGGTTATCAAAAAAACAGGAAAAGAAAAAGGGCTTGTTATTGCCACCGGCGGAGGAGTTGTGGTTACAGAGGATAACTTTGACGCCCTAAGGCAAAACAGCACCGTGATTTTCTTAAACAGGGATATTTCCGTTCTTCCAAAAGACGGCAGACCACTTTCCCTTTCAGGGGACATTTCGGAAATGTATAAAAAAAGACTTCCTCTTTACAGGAAAATTTCCGATTTTGAAATTGACTGCAGCGGCGGAATTCCCGACGCCGTAAATAAAATAAAGGAGATTCTGCAATGAAAATACTTGTTATAAACGGTCCGAACATTAATATGCTGGGTATTAGAGAGCCTGATATTTACGGAAATACAAGCTACAAGGGTCTTTTAAACAGCATAAAAAAATGGTCCGACGACAACGGTATTGATACCGAATGTTATCAGTCCAACCATGAAGGGGATATTGTAGACAAAATCCAAAGCGCTCCGGGAGTTTACGACGGAATAGTTATTAATCCCGCCGCATATACCCACACAAGCGTAGCTATCCTTGACGCGTTAAAAGCCGTTTCAATACCTGCCGTTGAAGTCCATATTTCCGACATAAACGAAAGAGAAGAATTCAGACATATTTCCTACGCCGGTAAAGCCTGCTTTGAACACATTATCGGAAAAGGGCTTCAGGGATATATCGACGCTCTTGACATTTTAAAAAATCTTAATAAATAACAAAAATAACCGTCCGTCGGGCGGTTATTTTTTTTCGGCTATATCCTTTAAAACCTGGGAAGCGATTATCAGCCCTGCCACAGCAGGAACAACGGCATTGCTTCCTATTATACGGCGTTTTCCGTTTTCCTCCTCAGCAACTGCGTCACAATAAGGAGTTATGGCTTTCTCCTTTGAGTAAACTACCTTTAAGCTGTCTATTCCTCTTTCCCGGCAAAGCTTCCGAATTGTTTTTGCCAGAGGACATACCTCTGTTTTATATATATCAGACACGATAAAAGCGGTAGGGTCGAGCTTGTTTCCCGCTCCCATGGCGCTTATTACAGGAACGCCCTTTTCTTTTGCGCTTTCTATTATCGCCATTTTTCCCGATACAGTATCTATTGCGTCAACTACATAGTCATAATTTCCGAAATCAATTTCATTACTGTTTTCAGGGAGAATAAACATCTTAACAGCCTTTACATGACATTCCGGATTTATTGACAGTATCCTATCCTTCATTACATTTACCTTGTCTTTGCCTACTGCATCCCTTGAGGCGATTATCTGTCTGTTTAAATTTGATTCGGCTACGCTGTCTCCGTCTATAATATCAATGCTTCCTATTCCGCTCCTTACAAGCCCCTCTGCCGTATGGCCGCCTACTCCTCCTATTCCGAATACCGCCACTCTCGCCTTTGCGAATTTTTCAACCGCTTCCGCTCCGTACAGCGCTTTTGTCCTTATTAACCAATCACTCATATTTTTGCTCCTTACGGCTTTATTAAACTACTATATATCAAAGACAAAAAAATGCAACAGTCCCGAAGGACTGCCGCATATATCAAGACAAAATTATTCGCCTTTCATTTCAAGAAGCTTCTGTGTGCCGTTGAATGCGTCAACAGAAAGCTTAACAGAATCGAAAATAGCTGACTTAATGTCGTCGTCTGTTACTCCGTATGCCTGGCAGTATTTTTTGTCGATAAATGTGTTCATGCACATAATATCAGCAAGTCCTACGGGATCAATACCGCCTTCAACGCCCTTGTCTTTATATTCCTTGCGCATATAAAGTCCGAAGATCTGGAATGACCACTTGGGAATGTTGATAATTCCTCTCTTGGGTACATCCATAGCAGCGTGAACAATACGAAGGAAGTCGTTCCATGTAAGGTTATAATAACCAACGGGAATGCAGTTGCCGCCAACATTCTTTTCGGCTGCTCCTACGATAACCTGGGCAACCTGACGAACGGTTACCATTGTAGTGCCTCCCTTGGGATACATTGTGCAGGGCTTCATTTTTGCAAGCTGCTCAATAAGGATAACCCAAACGGGCTTTCTTCCTGGCTGTGTTCCGAAGATATAGGGAAGCTCAAGAACAGCTACATTCATCTTTCCGTCCTGAGCAAAGCTTAACGCTACATTCTCCTGCTCGATACGGCTCTTTATGTAAGGATGCTTTTTGGTAAGCTCCATCTGGGGATACTCTTTTGCGAAGTATGAGAAATAAGAACCTAAAATTACAGCGTTCTTAATTCCTGCCTGCTTTGCGATTGTAAGAAGACGCCTTACGGGTTCAATGTTGTACTTTCTGTATGCCTCGTAAACAGGTGCCGGGAACTCAACACGCTCGTCAACGCCTGCGGCAAATACGAATGTGTCACAGCCTGCCATAAGCTCTGCAATTTCTTCATCAGTTTTTTCAAGATAGTTTGCAAAGATTATTTCCATTTCGGGAGCAAGAGGGGCACCGACGGGAAGAGGAGGTAACGCAAGTGTTTTTACCGAATGACCTTGATCAATAAAAAGCTGAGCGGCAGCTGAACCTAAGAGGCCTGTTCCGCCAATCATAAATACCTTCATTTAATCAACTTCTTTCTTAATTTTTACCATACATTATTGTAATACAAATGGTTCTTTTTTGCAACAAAAAAGCAAAACCGTTAACACTTTGTTTACAATTTATACTTAAATGCTAATGATTTTGCCTGTTTTCTGTTTTTTTCTGTTATAAGCTGTTTTTGCTGAATTTACTGCTGTCCCGCAAGTCCGTAAACCGCAATATTATTTTCCTGCTCGGAAAGGGTTTTCGCAAGGCGTATTTCATTGTTTGCGTCGTGAATAAAGTAGTAATAATCAGTATCGGGAGCGTTAAGAACAGCTTCTATCGCGTCAATACCGGGATTGCAGATTGCTCCCACCGGAAGGGACGAGCATATATATGTGTCATACAGTGCGTTGTACGCGTCTATCTGCTCCTGGGTAAGTCCGCTCTTATTGCTGCTTATATAAGTCTTTGTGGAGTCACATTCTATCTTCATATTCGCAGCCATTCTGTTATGAAGAATTGACGCTACCACCGGCATATCCGCTTCAGCCGCCTCTTTTTCAACTATTGACGCAAGTCTTATTACCTGATCAACAGAAAGCCTTCTCTGCTGGGCAAGCTGTGCGTAATTATCCGTCCACTTGTTCTTAAAGTTATTCAGGAATTTCTTAACTACACTGTCTGCCGTTTCGCCGATGTAAAATTCATAGGTATCGGGGAACAAATAACCCTCAAGCTTAATATATCTTTGCTCGGGATTCGATATTGTCTTAAGAAAATCATAATCGTTTGCAAGACTTTCCGATGCCAAGGCTTCCAATATCTTTTCCCTTGTGCAGACGTTGTTCGTTTCAAGCATTTCTATTATCTGGTCGGCAGTATATCCCTCGGGGAAGGTCAGCGTTACTGTTTTCGCCGCATTTGCATTGCTGTTTTTTATCTGCTCCAGCATATTTTCAAGCCCCATTGAACGGTTCAAATCATACGTTCCGGCAATATATCCCGTATCCTCATAGCCCATTATTTTTGCGGCGATTTTACAGAACCAGCCGTTTTTTATTACTCCTGCGTGATCGAGAGCGCTTATTACATCTCCGGTGTCCATTCCGTCTTCTATTTCTACCGACACATTCTGCGTCTGCTTTTCCGATATGTTAATAGCAAGCACATCTTTTATGCAGGATATGCCCACCAGCGCTATGCAAAGCGATACTGCCACAACTACTGCCAGAATAATGCTTACCTGCTTTACATTATTAAGTACCATTTCCTTTTTAGCCTGTTTTTTGCGCTCCTGCTTCAACACCTCGGCACGCATGGCTTTCTTTCTTTCAGCCGCTATCGCATCGGCGTCCTTTTTGCTTATGCTTCTGTTGTAATAGTCATTGACATTTCTCTGCTGACCGCCGGTTCTGTTTCCGTTTGCACCGTAATTCACTCCGGGTGTCTGCCTTCTGTACTCACTGTGGGAGGAAGATACATTTACCTTTTCATTTCCGGTATTTCTGTAGCTGTTTCTGTTGTCATCCATATAACCGCCCCTTTCCCTTTTATTAATTATTTTAATAACAGCACTGAACAGATGCTTTTATTTTCTTTGCGGTTTCTTTATCAGCCAAATATTTTATAATTTCAAACGCAAATTCACTTGCCGAGCCTGCTCCCTTTGCCGTTATTATGTTTCCGTCGGTTACCGCATAAGCGTCTGCGATTTCCGCGCCGTACAAATCCTTTTCAAAACCGGGAAAGCATATTGCTTTTTTTCCGTTAAGTATGTTTAAATGACCCAGTATTGACGGCGCCGCGCATATAGCCGACACAAGCCTGTTATTATCCATACAGTATTTAACTGCTTCCTGGACCGTTTCGGATTTTTCAAGATTAAGGGTTCCCGGCATTCCTCCCGGAAGAATTATCCCCTCTAAATCTTCATTTAATTTTACATCTCCGCCCTCTATATCGCATACCACGGGAACATTATGGGAGCCGGTTACTGTTTTTCCCGTTATTCCTGCCGTTTTAACCTCTATTCCGGCTCGTCTTAAATAATCAACAGGCGTCAGCGCTTCGATTTCTTCAAATCCCTCTGCCAAAAATACATATACCATTTGTACTTCACCTTTCTTTTTTACATACAGGGCTGTCCCATATATATTACCGTCTCCGGAAGCTCATCTCCCAGTGGCATTATCATTCCCGCTTTTTTTATTTCGCTTTCAAAGGGCAGCATATCTATGCCGTAAGCTGTTTTTAAAATTATGTCCTTTCCGCAGCTTATATCGGCAGCAACGCTTAAAATATGGTTATAATCGCCGCCGGAAGATATTGCCTCCTGAATAAACAGATTTCCGCTATCGTCTGTGCTTCCTATTAGGATTACCTTGTCTTCATCATCAAAAACAACATCTCTCTCAAAGCCGTATTTTTCCGCACAGTATCCTGCAAAATCAATATATCCGTCTCCGAACATTGCATAAGCCTCAGAGGGAATGTTTTCCCTGAGCTTATTGTAGTCAAGAGTTGTGTTAAAATATCTGGCTCCTTTGTATTTTTCGGCATCCTTGCTTTTTATTTTATATTGCCTTTCATAAAAGCCCTCAGAAAAGCCGATTTTTTCGTAAAACTTATAAAGAGAATCATTCGCAGGATATAAGAACAAATACGAATAGCCTTTTATTTTTAAAATTTCAGCGGCATACTTAATCATTCCGGTCATTATGCCTCTGCCTCTGTATTCGTCCAAAGTCGCCGCCGCATACAAATACGCACTTTTACGGTTTTTGTTATTTATCCGTATTTCGGAGTCTATTATATAAAACGCCGATACGATTTTCCCGTCTTCCCTGAAAGCGTATATGCTGTCGGCGTCCGCCGCTCTGTCAAAAAAGTATTCTGCCGTTTCTCTTTCGTCATCAAATACCTTTGCCCAAAGAGATACAAGCTCCTCTTTATCTTTCTCCTCTGCCTGATATTTCCTGCACGGGTCTTTTTTCAAAACTGCCGTATATTTGTCCAGAAGAAACTCAGGATGATACGAAAGCTTTGCTTTTCTCAGCCCGGAAGCCCCGGTATCCTCTTCCCTGTTTACATATTCGTAGGTTGAAAGCATAAGCTTTGTAAATCCGTTATTTATTACGGGATAGGCGTCTTTGTATTCAGGCAGAGTTTTTTCATAGTGAGTGCAGAAGGTGTTGTTTTTAATAGCCTCTCCCATGGTAAAGGCAACCGCTTTTCCGTCGGCATATAAAATCGCTCCCGAATATTCAAGCTCCTTAAAGTATTTAACAGAAAGCTCAATAGCCCGCTTTTCTTTTTGAAGCTCCCCTGTTCCGTCTTCTCTTTCGGAAATCCACGCTTCCTCTATTTTCAAACATTCCCCTATATTATCCTCTGTTATGGGATCACAGGAAATATCCGTATGATTTCTGAAAAATGCGTTCACATGACCTTTTTTGCCGTGAAATCTTTTTCCGGGCAGCTCCGCCATGTTTTTTACGGTGTAAACATACTCGGAGCTGTCTCTGTCGTAAGTATAGTCAAACATTCCGGGAAATATTTCTTCAAGGCATTTTTTATTCTCAGGGAGAAGCTGCTCCATTCTGAATATTTCGCCCTCACTGCGGCAATGCTCCATCATTGCGGCAACCGCTTCTTTTATATCTCCCCTGCCTGACGGATAAACATAATATCTGCCGCCGTCGTCTACTCCTCTTACAAGCATAAAATCCTTATAAGAAGCAACCTCAACCCGGTAGGCCTCACACCATGTCAGTATGTTGCCCGGACTGTAGCAGCAGCCGTCGGTATCTCCTTCATCTATGCACTTTTTTATCCACTTTCTGTCATTTAAAAGCGGTTTCCTGAATTCAAGCATACATTTTCCTTTTATTTTTTTATATAAACTTTTATATTATATTTATTTTTCTTCCTGTCCGTTTTTATACTTTCCCCAGCCGAATCTCTTCGCAAACTGTCTGTATGTATCGGGCATATAGCTTGCAAATGCAAGGAATGTCATTATTACCGCTATTACTACCAGAACCATCATAACCGTGTCGTTAAGCTGATAATACTGACGGAAGGCTCCTACCTCAGGGCCTATTGCCATTATAAGCACCATTACAAGATAAAATGCTACCGTTGCCGCTTTGCCGAATATTTCAGCAGCTCCCGGCCTCATTCCCTTTGCCAGCATAAACGCGCCGCCGACAAGCATTATAAGGTCCTTAAGAAGGAACAGAAGAAATACCCATGAAAAGGCGTTAAGCGTTTTGTTTTCAGCCTGGTTAAACTTCAAAAACAGAATTATCGCTATTGTAAATATTGTAAGCTTGTCCGCAATCGGGTCAAGTATTTTACCAAGATTGCTTACCTGATTGAACTTCCTTGCGATTTTTCCGTCAAACAGATCCGAAAGTCCCGACACTGCCAAAACAGCCACTGCGGCTACGCTGTATCCCTTATAAAAAAGCACACCGAAAACAGGTATAAGCAGTATTCTTATAAAGGACATAAGGTTCGGTATTGTTTTCCAGTTTTCAAATAAAAACGCCAGCTTTTCTTTCATAGTTTTTCACTCCGTATTGATTTTATTTATAAAAAGGTTATAACCCGATTATTTTTCCCGCAAAGGAACATATATTGGAATCCGCCGCATAAGAAGCCATGCTTTCGGAAGATAATGCTATTACATTTATTACAGCAGCAATTATAAATATGTAAACAGCTCCCTTGAGTACGCCGAAAACCGCTCCCAGCGCAATATTAAGGCTGTTTGCCACCGTTGTTTTCTTAATGCACTTTGAAATGAACAAAGCCGCTATTTTTAAAGCAACCGCAAGGACAAAAACGATTACGGCAAAGGATATTACCTGAAGCAGTGCGGTTATTACCGGTGCTGCTATATTTGATTCAAGCTCCTGAACAGTAGTAATATCAGACATTATTTCCGAGGACAGAGCATCACCGTTCAAAAAGCCTGCTTCCTTAGCGTATTCCAAAACACCCTTGGGAAGAAAATTGAAAAATTCAGCCGCTCCGTTTACCGCGTTTGCAATACCGTCGGAAGCCGTTTGATATTTTTCGCTTAAAAACGCCGTAACCGTGTTTTTAACATAATTTGCGTAAATATAATCTGCGGCATAAGGGGACAGAAGCTTTGCCATAAGAAATGAAATTATTCCCGACGCCAAATCAAAAACAGTCAGTATTATTCCTTTTTTAGCCGATATTAAAACTATCAGCACCCCAAGCACTATAAGTATTATATCTATTATATTAGGCATTTCTTCACCTCAATAACCGGTCTGATCTTCAATCACGCTGTCTTCGGCTTTTATTTCTCCGTATGCCGGATATTTTTTTACGGAATCGGAGGACAGCACATAAATGTAATTTGAGCTTACTATAATATCGTTATAATATTTTATTCCCGTTACGGTTCCTACAAGATTTCCGCCCTTTGAATATGTTTCTATTTTATCGGCATAAAGTACAACAGCGCACTTGTCGGAAGTATCTATACCTCTTACCTTGCCCGACAGCCCCTGTGTATACGCAGTTTTACCGCTTGAGTTTATTACCGTCAATGTATATAAATCATCATGACTGTAATCGGTTGTTATTATTCCCGTTAAATCCGAGCTGCTGTCCATCGAGCAGTAATATATGTCGTTGTCTCCGTATGAAAAAACCTCAGACTGCTCCTGGTTGTCTATCAAATACACCTTTTCATCTGTTACGGAAAGCACCTTCTTTTCCGATAAAAACTTGGTGCCCAGAACCGCCTGTCCCTGATAGGAAAAGCTCGCGTATTCCGTATCATAGGAAAAATCAAGAATATATACCGTTGACGACATTACAGCATTTTTTGAATTCAGCACTGTTACCGCCCCTTTATTTCCTGACGGCGACAGAGAAACATCCGATATGTATCCGTCGGTGCATCTCCATAAATATATATTCCCGCTGTTTTTATTATACACATACAGGCTCGTTTTCGTTTTGTCCTCCCGTACAACAACAGCATAGTTATCCTTACCGCTGACAGCTCCGTCTGTTATGCTGTCATCGGTGTTGTTATGAAAATACATACTCTGATTATAGAGCAGCGAATACGATGTGCCGCCTCTGTCAAACAGCATGGTTTTTCTGCCGTTAATATCCATTGCGATATCCCCGTAATTAAGGGACTGCTTCGCCGTTATCTCTCCCGATGAATCAACATACATTATTCCGTCCTCGGTAAGAAGCGCAAATCCGTCATCGTACGAAGCAAAACCGTATACGCTTTCCGCACTGAAGGAATATGTAAAATTCTCCGCAGACTTCTTTGAAAAAAACGAAGATACCTGTCCGTTAAAGGTGGCAAGAACGCCTCCCGAATTTACATTTGCCGCCGCAAAAATTATTACAAACAGCACTGCCGCTATAATTATAAGCGATGACGCCGAAAATGATTTTTTTACATGATAGCCGCCGTCATGCTTTACTGCGCTTTTTTTCACGGCTCTGCTTATTTTCCGTTTTATTCCGGTTTTTCTTCTTTCTCCGCTGTCGTCCGGAAGCTCGGTTATTCCGCTGTCGTCTGCGGCTTCTTCAAAATCTTCGTCATCTCCGTGATTTACGATTTCATATATGCTCTCTTTTTTTTCGCTGTTTTCGTCCTTTTTCATTCCTGCCCCTCCTTATATCTGACTTTATTAAGATACAGCCCCTGAGGCGGTGCCGTTACTCCTGCCGCTTCTCTTGAACCGCTGAGAATTATATCCCTTAAGCTTTCTTTTTTTATTTTTCCCTGGCTGATATTTATAAGAGTGCCCGTCATTATCCGAACCATGTTATACAAAAAGCCGTCCGCTTCCACCCGGAATATCACCAAGTCCCCCTGTCTTTCCACAGACGCTTTTTTTACCGTTCTGACAGTGTCTGCAACGCTGCTTCCCGATGAGCAGAAGCCCCTGTAATCAAAAGTTCCAACAAACGCCGACGCCGCTTCGTTCAGCATTTTTTCATCAAGCTTATATTTATACTGATACGCCCTGTTTATTAAAAACGGGTTTCTTATTTCCCTGTTCCAGATTTTATATATGTATTCCTTTGAAACGCAGTCAAACCTTGAATGAAAGCCGTTTTCCTTTTCCTTACATTCCAGCACCGCTATATCAAAGGGAAGCTTCGCATTTAAGGCTCTTACAACAGTATCACAGCTTATTTCCTTACCTGTATGAAAATTGCAGTAATACTCGTTTGCGTGCACTCCGGCATCTGTTCTGCTGCATCCGTATACCGTGTGATGTCCTCCGAAAATTTCAGCTACTGCCTTTTCAACCTTTCCCTGAACGGTGACGGCATTGTCCTGAACCTGCCAGCCGTGATATGCGGCTCCGTCGTACATAAGCTTTAACCTGAGATTTCTCATTAAATTACAGCTCCGAAAAAATGATTTAAAAGAATTATTCCAGTAAGCATTACGGCCATAAAAACAAAGGATACTATATCTCTCCATGTCATTTTCATAACCTTCATACGGGTTCTTTTTCCGCTTCCGCTGTAACATCTGCACTCCATGGCGAAAGCAAGCTCATACGCTCTTCTGAATGAATTTACAAACAGCGGTATGAATATGGGTATAAGGGCTTTTGCCCTTTTTGTTAAATTTCCGCTTTCAAGATCCGCTCCCCTTGCTTTCTGAGCGTTCATTATCTTGTCGATTTCCTCAATAAGAGTAGGAATGAATCTCAGGGCAATGGTCATCATCATGGCAAGAACGTCTACCGGTATTTTTAACGCCTTTAACGGGGAAAGCAGTCTTTCAAGTCCGTCTGTAAGAGTTGTAGGCGAGGTGGTATAAGTCAGAAGTGAGCTTACAAGTATAAGACAGAATATTCTCACCGCCATAAAGACTGCCGTAAAAACGCCTCCCGTGGTAACTTTGAGCTTCCACCACTCAAACAGCAGCGTGCCGTCGTCATTGTAAAAAATCTGAAGAAGCGATGTTAATACGATTATAAAATATATAACCTTTAAACCCTTCATTACGATTTTAAAGGAAATTCTTGAAATTAATATTGACGCTACGGAAAACACCAAAACAACGCCCAGTGAAAAAAAGTTTTTGCATATAAATATTTCCACCAGCGCAGCAAAGGTTATTATAAGCTTCGCTCTCGGGTCAAGCTTATGTATAAAGGAGTTCCCCGGAAAATACTGTCCTATTGTTATATCCTTTATCATACCCCCGGCGCCCCCTTATGAAAATACTCCAGAAGCTCTTTTTCCGCCTGCTTTACTGTGTATGTGGACTTGCTTAAATTAAAGCCGTATTTGTTAAGCTCGGAAAATATTTTTGTTATCTGGGGAATATTAAGCCCCATTTCTCTAAGCTCCTCCGCCCTTGAGAAAACCTCGTCCACCGTTCCGTACATTGCCGCTTTTCCGTGATTGAGAACAAGTATCTTTTCCGCAACGGAAGCTACATCCTCCATGCTGTGAGATACGATTATTACGGTTCTGCCCGTTTTTTCCCTGTATGCCTTAATCAGTTCGAGAATTTTTCTTCTGCCCCTCGGGTCAAGTCCCGCCGCAGGCTCGTCCATTATAAGAATTTCCGGCTCCATTGCCATAACTCCCGCTATTGCCGCTCTTCTTTTTTCGCCTCCCGACAAGTCAAAGGGAGATTTCTGAAGCATTGCGTCGGTAAGCCCTACAAACTCAGCCGCTGTTCTTACTCTTTTATCAATTTCGTTTTTATCAAGCCCCATATTCATAGGACCGAAGGATATATCCTTATATACCGTAGACTCAAAAAGCTGATACTCGGGATACTGGAAGCAAAGGCCTATTTTAAATCTTGCGTATCTTGCCGAATCCCTGCTTTCGTTTATATCCTTTCCGTACAAAAGTATCTGTCCCGATGCAGGCTTTAACAGCGCGTTGAAATGCTGTATAAGAGTGGATTTTCCCGAGCCGGTATGCCCGATTATCGCAAGCATATCGCCTTTTTCAACGGTAAAGCTTATATCGTCAAGGGCAGTTATCTGAAAAGGAGTTCCTACTCCGTACTTATATGTTATGTTCTTAGCTTCAAGTATCGTCATTGCCTGCCTCCCGAAACGCACATTTTAAATGCTTCGATAAATTCCTCGGGGGTAAGTATTCCTAAAGGAAAATCTATGCCGTTTTTTCTCATGGCAAGGGCAAGCTTTGAGCAGTCAGGAAGCTCCAGTCCCGCTTCCTCGATTATCTTTTCCTGTGAAAAAACCTCCCGGGGCGTTCCGTCAAGCACAACTGAGCCTGAATCCATTACGATTACCCTGTCAGCCTTTACCGCCTCGTCCATGTAATGAGTTATCAGCACCACGGTTATGCCCATTTCCTTATTAAGCTTCTCCATGGCTGCCATAACCTCTTCCCTGCCCTTAGGGTCAAGCATCGCCGTAGGCTCGTCAAGCACGATACATTCCGTTTCCATTGCCATTATCCCGGCTATTGCCACTCTCTGCTTCTGTCCCCCGGAAAGCTTATGCGGCTCATGGTGTCTGTACTCGTACATCCCCACGGCTTTTAAGGCGCTGTCAACTCTTTTCCTGATTTCAGCAGGCTCGATTCCCAGGTTTTCAGGTCCGAACGCCACATCCTCCTCTACTATGGTGGCAACAATCTGATTGTCTGGATTCTGAAAAACAACTCCTACCGTCTGTCTTATATCGTATTCCGAATCCTCGCAGGAGGTATCCATTCCCTTTACGAAAACCTTTCCCGATTCCGGCACGATAATAGCGTTTGACAGCTTGGCAAGGGTTGACTTTCCGGAGCCGTTATGGCCTAAAACCGCTACGAACTCACCTTTGTTAATATCTATGTTAACGCTTTTCAAAGCAAGAGGCAGCGGTGTTTCCCCGTCGGATTCATATCTATATGAAACATTTTTAAAGCTGATTAACGGATATTTTTCCATCTTTTTATTCCTTTTACTTTAATTTTCTTCTCTTTGATATTTATTATTGCTGATTTATGTTCTGTTTCTGCCAAACAGCCGTGGAGCCGCAGGGAAGACAAAGTCCCGATTCCGTTACAGGAAGCCCCAGCTCGTCTGCCGTTACCTTTCCTCCGAACAAGGGTTTTATTACGGAGCCGAGTATATACTGCATTACCGCCGGTGACAGCCCCGTTGTATAGGAGTTAAGCAAAAACAAAAGGGATTCCTCGGTCAAAAGCTCCGAACAGCGTCTGCAAAGATGATACACCTCGTCCTCAAGCTTCCAGACCTCGCCCCCGGGGCCTCTTCCGTATGAAGGCGGATCCATTATTATTATATCGTAATGATTTCCCCTTCTTATTTCACGCTCAACAAATTTTATACAGTCGTCAACAAGCCATCTTACGGGGCATTTTTCGGTTTTTGATGAAAGGGCGTTTTCCTTCGCCCATAACACCATTCCCTTTGAGGCGTCCACATGAGTTACGGCAGCTCCTGCCTTAAGCGCCGACACCGTAGCTCCTCCCGTATATGCGAAAAGATTTAAAACCTTTACTTCACGGTTCTGCTTTTTTACGGTATCCGCTACAAAGTCCCAGTTTACAGCCTGCTCCGGAAACAGCCCCGTATGCTTAAAGCCCATTGTTTTTATATTAAACGTTAAATCCCCGTATCCTATGGTCCAGCGGTCGGGTATTTTTTTATATACTTCCCATTTGCCGCCGCCGCTGTTTGAGCGGAAATATCTGGCGTCGGCTTTTCTCCAAAGCTGATTTCTCTTTTCCGTATGCCATATTACCTGAGGGTCGGGCCTTATAAGGGTTACATTTCCCCATCTCTCAAGCCTTTCCCCCATTGAACAGTCAATCAGCTCGTAATCCTTCCATTTATCGGATACCCGCATATTATATAAGCCTTTCTTCAACTATCTGAGCTATTGTGCCCGCAAGTCTTTCTATCTGCTCGTAATCTCTGCCCTCAAGCATTACTCTTACAAGTGGCTCCGTTCCCGAAGCTCTTACAAGAACTCTTCCGTTTTTGCCCAGCTCTTTTTCTGCCGCAGCTATTGCAAGCTTTATGTCCTGATCCTCACTGAGCCTGTGCTTGCCGAAGGCAGATACCTTAACATTTTTAAGAACCTGGGGGAATATTTCCATTTCTGAGGCAAGCTCGTCAAGTGATTTTCCCGTGCCTCTTATTATATTTAAAAGCTGTACGGCTGTTAACTGTCCGTCGCCTGTGGTTGCGTGGTCAAGGAAAATTATATGTCCCGACTGCTCGCCGCCTATATGGTAGCCCTTTTCAAGCATTCTCTCAAGAACATATCTGTCGCCGACCTTTGTCTTTTCACAGTTTATTGAGTTTTTCTCGCAGAATTCAAAAAGTCCCATGTTGCTCATTACCGTGGCTACAAGAGTATTTCCGTTAAGTTTGTTGTTATCCTTTAAATACTTCGCGCAGATAGCCATTATTTTATCGCCGTCAACAAGCTCTCCGTTTTTATCTACAGCCAAAAGTCTGTCGGCATCTCCGTCAAAGGCAAAACCAAGCTCGAAGCCGTGCTCCTTTACAAACTGAGAAAGTCCCTCTATATGAGTTGAACCGCAGTTTTCGTTAATGTTCGTTCCGTCGGGATTCGCATTTATTACTACGCACTCGGCGCCAAGCTGTTTGAACAGTGTGTTTGCCGTTACGCTTGCGGAGCCGTTTGCACAGTCAAGAGCTATTCTCATACCGTAGAAATGTCTGTCCGCGGTGTCGGCTATATGATTTATATAATCCCTTATTGCGTTCTGAGCGAGAGTTACCTTTCCTACCTCACCGCCTATTACAACAGGAGGCTGTTTTACCTCGTCAAGTATTATAGCTTCGATTTCTTCCTCCATCTCATCGGGAAGCTTGTATCCCGTTGACTGGAAAATCTTTATTCCGTTGTATTCGCAGGGGTTATGGGACGCTGAAATCATTACCCCGGCATCATATCCGTATTCCTTTACAAGAAACGCTACGGCAGGCGTGGGAACTACTCCCAGCATTAAAACATCCGCTCCTACCGAGCACAAGCCCGACGCTAATGCGTATGCCAGCATATCTGCCGACTTTCTCGTGTCTGTTCCTATTAAAACCTTAGGCTTATACGCTGTGTTCTCAGCAAGCACCATTGCCGCCGCTCTGCCTATTTTCATTGCAAGCTCGCATGTAATTTCCGTATTGGCAACGCCTCTGGCGCCGTCTGTTCCGAATAATCTGCCCATAAGATATTCCTCCGTCAAGTTTTTATGTTTTGTGTTTATTCTATTAAAAAAAGTTTAAAAAAAGCTTTGCTGGCCTTTTTGCTTGATTCCCAAATGGTCATACGCTGCGCTTGTTACAACTCTGCCTCTGGGGGTTCTTCCCAAAAAGCCTATCTGCATTAAATAAGGCTCGTATACATCCTCGATTGTTACGGCTTCCTCGCCTATTGCCGCCGCTATTGTGTCAAGCCCCACAGGCCCTCCGTTATAGTTGTTTATCATGGTTGTGAGAATAAGCCTGTCGATATTGTCAAGTCCCAGCTCGTCAATTTCCATTCTGGAAAGCGCCAGTCTTGCATCCTTTTCCGTTATTATTCCCGAGCCTATTACCTGGGAAAAGTCTCTGGCTCTCTTTAAAAGACGGTTTGCAATTCTCGGAGTGCCTCTTGACCTTGAAGCTATTTCCAATGCTCCGTCGTCATCTATGTCAATTCCCAGTATTCCGGCGCTTCTTTTTACTATTTCCGCAAGCTCATAGGATGTGTAAAGCTCAAGCCTTAACACCACTCCGAATCTGTCCCTTAACGGCGCCGTAAGCTGACCGGCTCTTGTTGTAGCGCCCACAAGAGTAAACTTTTTAAGGTCAAGCCTTATTGATCTGGCGGAAGGTCCCTTTCCTATTATTATGTCGATAGCACTGTCCTCCATCGCAGGATAAAGCACCTCTTCAACGCTTCTTGACAGGCGGTGTATTTCGTCTATAAAAAGCACGTCGCCTTCGTTTAAATTTGTAAGAAGCGCAGCCAAATCCCCCGGCTTTTCAATTGCCGGTCCCGATGTTATCCTTATCTGAACGCCCATCTGATTGGCAATTATCCCTGCCAGTGTGGTTTTTCCCAGCCCCGGAGGTCCGTACAGCAGTACATGGTCAAGAGTTTCTCCTCTTGCTTTTGCCGCCTCCATATATATTTTAAGGTTTTCCTTTACCTTCTCCTGTCCTATATATTCTTCAAGAGTCTTCGGCCTTAATGTAATTTCCGTATCCGAATCAGCCGATGTAAAATCGGGAGTCATCATTCTGTATTCATTTTCTTCGCTCATTTACAAAACAGCTCCCTTAAATGTTTTTTGACAGTGTGCTTAACGCTTTTTTTATCATTTCCTCAACGGTCAGGGATGAATCAAGTCCTCGTACAGCCTTTGACGCTTCATACTGAGTATAACCCAAAAACTGAAGGGCGCTTACAGCCTCCCCATATTTTGAAGACAAATCGCTTCCCGTCATTGTTTCCGGTCCGGCGTCCTCCTCCGACGCCGCCGCGGTAAGCTTTCCCTTTAACTCAAGAATTATTCTTTGTGCGATTTTAGGCCCTACTCCCTGTGCTCTCGTAACGGCTTTTGCATCTCCTGAGGATACCGCAAAAGCCAATTTTTCAGGCGTAAGCTCTGACAGCACCGCCAGCGCCGCTTTCGGTCCCACTCCCGAAACAGATATAAGCATCTTAAAGCACTCAAGCTCCTGCATATCGTAAAATCCGAACAGCTCCAGCATATCCTCTCTTACGGCAAGATATGTATAAAGAGTAACTCTGCTTCCCGGAGAACCCACTTTTTTCAGCGTATTAAGGGAAGCGCTGCACTTAAAGCCTACTCCTCCGCAGTCAACCGCTACCGATGAGCCGTCCGTCATTATTATATTTCCCGTAAGACTGTAAAACATCTTTTATTTTATCCTCTCATCTGTATTTAAGCATCCCCAGAGATGAACAGCTTGAATGAGCATGACAAATCGCCATGGCAAGAGCGTCCGCCGTGTCATCAGGCTTCGGCACCTTCTCAAGCCCAAGCATTATTCTTGTCATTTCCTGAACCTGCTTCTTCTCCGCTCTTCCGTAGCCTACTACGCTTTGCTTTACCTGAAGCGGCGTATACTCAAAAATTCCCAAGCCCGATTCCTTAGCTCCAAGAAGTATTACTCCCCTTGCCTGTGCCACATCTATTGCCGTTTTCGCATTTGTGTTGAAAAAAAGCTTTTCAATAGCCATTGCCTCCGGTTTGTTACGCTTTATTATTTCCTGAAGCTCCGTATATATATGCAAAAGCCGCTGAGGAAATTCCGTGTGAGCCTCCGTGGTGATGGCTCCGTACTCAACAACCTTAAAATGATTGTTCAAATACTCGATTACGCCGTACCCTACAATCGCATATCCGGGATCGATTCCCAATATAATCAAATTATACTTCACCAACTTATCATAATTCACTTTAGTATATCACAATCCTCTTAAATTGGCAAGTAATGATTATTATATTTATTTTAATTATATTAAAAATTTTATATGTTATATGTTGATAATTCTCCATGATAAAATATTATCTTTAAAAATTGAAATTTTTATATGCCTGTGGTATTATATAAAAAACATTAAAATATTAGGAGTTTTTTTATGTCGGAATACATTCACATGAATCACGGCAATGACGCTGAATACGATAAAGTCATGGAGCTTTTAAACACCTCCTTCAGCTTTAAAAAGGATTTTGACAAATTTCAGAATCTTCTCCCGAAGCTTTACAAGCCCGAATACAAACCGGCTTCAAACAATATTGTCCTTGATGTTAACGGCGAAATGAGAGCTGCCGTGGGGCTTTATTACGGAGAGATGAGCGTATGCGGAGAAACTCTTAAAACCGGCGGCATCGGCAATGTTGCCGTGCATCCCGATTACAGGGGCGCCGGATATATGAGATTCTGCATGGCTTACTGTCTTGACGAAATGAAGCAGAATATGACGGACTATTCTTTTCTCTGCGGCAGAAGACAGAGGTATGAGCATTTTTCATACGAGCCTGCCGGAATCCGCTATGAATTCAAATATACAAAAACGAACGCATTGAAAAAAAACATTAAAAAAACCTGCGAGGCAAGAGAAATAACTCCTGAGGACGCAGATACGCTGAAGGAGATATATGATATTTACAACAGCAGAAATTTTAAGGCGCAGCGGCCTTTAAGCAAGATGTACGATATTCTCGTTTCATGGAAAGGCAAGCCCTACGGAGTATTTGAAAAAGGTGAATTTAAGGGCTGGTTCGTATTCAATTCGTCATATAACTATGTATATGAAATCTTTTACAAAGACGCCGACTCCATAGAACAGATTTTAATATCCGCTCTAAGCGTTG
Organism: uncultured Clostridia bacterium; assembly: GCA_944412445.1. Classification (GTDB taxonomy): domain Bacteria; phylum Bacillota; class Clostridia; order Oscillospirales; family Acutalibacteraceae; genus UBA1081. The sequence goes on along the minus strand of CALYBJ010000007.1, from coordinate 17,623 downwards.
CGGAAAAATTTTCAGGCGAAAACAGCGGCACCGCAGAAATAACAATAGCCGCTCCGGAATTTGACATTCCCCTTACTCAGTATTTAAGCCTGTACTGCGAGGAATATTCCGTAAACCATCCCGATCAGTTTAATATTTTCTGTTATGAAAATGTTATACGAGCCTTTTTAAAGCTGAAATCAACTTATAAAAATCTTGCTGACGGAGAATGTGTTTTATTTATCGACGGTTCAAAACTCCCGGAAAAAATAAAAATAACGGTAAAGGATAATACCGTTAATGTTGAAGAAACAGACGAAAAACCGGATATCGTTTTAAGTCATCCGGAAGCGATGCGGCTCGTAGGAAGCATTTATTCCGAAAAAAGAAATCTCCTGCCGGCTCCCTGCTCCTCCTGGTTCCCGCTCCCTTTATTTACTTATGAACAGGACAATGTTTAAGTTTTAAAACACATAAAAAAGCGATGGCCGAAACCATCGCTTTTTATTATTCTTTATTAAGATTCAACCGTAAGGTCTTCCTCAAAATTCGTTCCTTCTTCATCAAAGGAATCAATAAGCTTTGCGGAAGCTCTTAAGACAAGTCTGGCGTCTTTTGCTGTAATTTTTCCGTCCTTGTCAACATCGCATCTCTTAAACATCAAATCATCCGCAACCTTTTCAAGCTGTGCCGCTATTCTTAATATCAGTCTTGCGTCCGCAGCGGAAAGGTATCTGTTGTTGTCAGCGTCGCCAAGCATAAGGAAAAATTCTTCGTCAAGCTTCAACTCAACAGGCTCAACAAATGTCATTTCTCCGTTTTCATAGAAGTATGAGGCTCCGGCAGTGATAACCGTGTCATAAACATTTTTTCTTGATACATCAAGAGAGAATGTTGCTAAAATCATATCGCCGTTTTCATCACAGTTTTCCTGTGTTACGGCATAGGTCAAGGAATATGCGCAGGTCAGGACTCCGTCCATTCCGGCAGGTGCTCCCGCTACTACATTTCCGTCCTTAACATCATATACATCAACGCTGCTGTATGTAAGCATATCCGCATCATATTTTATTACAAAGTTTCCGCTGTAGCTGTCTATTGCATCTTTTACAACAACAGTAAGCTCAAGGGTATTTTTAACAGAATCATAATAAGGTCTTAACTCAAGCTCATACTCTGATTTATTTAAAAGCCCCTGCTCTTCAACATAATCAAAATCTATGCCGCTCTGCATATCATCAACAAGTCCGGCAGACATCAAAAGAATCTTTCTTGCGTCTGCGGCATTGATTACGCCGTCTGTATAAACATCTCCGTTTTTAAACTGAATCGTATCCTTTTCTATAGGCTCAAGTCCTGCTGCCGCTCTTAATGCAAGTCTTGAATCTATGGAGGTTACCTTTTCGTCAAGATTTATATCGCCTAAAAGATATTTTCCGGGAGCCGGCTCTACTGCGGAAACACCGTTGGACTGAAGTATTCCGGGGTTAAAGAACCTGTTGTACTGCATAAACTGCATATAGGCAACATCATCCCAAACTGTTCTTTCACCTTCGGCAGTAACAAGCCAAATAATAAAATTCATGGAATTGCTTTCCGGATCAAAGGTTCCGTGCTTCATATCCTTTATAAACCAGGTGTTTTCGGGCAAAGCACAGGTTGAAGCGTCAATATAATGACATATTCCGCCGTATGAATACCAGGGTGTAAGCATATCGTAAGAATCAGAAATGTGATCATGTTTAAGATCAGCAGCCTGCTTTGCTTTCATGGCGTCGGTCACATTGTTGATTTCAACGCACGTAGCGCCGAAGCTGGCATAAGCGGTATCTACTATTCCGTCACTCTGTACGCTGTTGTTTTCGCCGACGGGAAGTAACTGAAGATCCCATGCGGCCACAACGCTTACATTTATTCCGTTTGCCTTAGCTGTCTGAAGGATATTCTCATAGTCATTCTGATATGCTTTGTACGCAGATGCCTTTTCATATACGGCCTGATTTACATTGTCGCCGTATATATATGTTACGGCGTCATCAAAATCGGAAGCCGGCACAAGCGCCCAAACGCCGGGCATCTTTGCAAATTCTGCGGTTATTCCTATATTGTCAAGGAAGAACTCAAAATCAGAAAGGATACTTGCTACATTTACACAGAAGCCCTGTATCTCCCAGTTACGGTTTAAAATATAGTTTACAAGCCAAGTTGTAAAAGCTGTAATCGGATTGTCCGACAAATCGTTTGTATAACGGATATAAGCGCTTGTAAAGCTGTTTATGTTGGTAAACTCATCTACGATATCGCCTTTAAAGTAGTCGCCTACTACGGATGTTCCCAAAAACTCGGAGGAAACCGTTACGAAATTTTTAATGCTGGATGCGGCGGCATCTTCGTATGCGGCAAGATAAGCTGTTGCAATAACGGAACCGTATCCCTCAGATATTACCGTAACCTTGTCAGCTCCGGTCTTTTCTTTAACAGTTTCGATATAATTATTAAATTCATCCGCATTGGCAACAGGGTCAAGACGCCAGTCGTATGTATATACAAATGTATTTTCATATCCGATTTTTTCGGCTATGCTCTGGGCAATATCTCCTGCCATGGCATAAGCGGAATCAATATCGTCGTCATAATAATACTCAAGAGATTCGGGATAAGATATAATCCCGATATTGTCATAAGCCGGAGTTCCGTCATCATTCATTTTAAGAAGCTTAAACTGGCTTACCTTTTCGCTGATCTTATCTTTTATTCCGTTGATTATGGTATCGAAGCTGAAGTTGGCAAGCAAAGACTCAATATCCATTGAACCCATGTTCGCCATAAGCTCCATTACGATTTCCATAACCTTATTAACTATTTTGTTAAGATCCTCGCTGTATCCCAGATAGTCGCTTAACAGCATGATAATATCCATCTCGGACATTTCGCCGCTCTGGATTTTATCTATGACATCCTTGCTGAAAAGATCAAGAATATCTGAAGAGAATCCGTCGGTAAATAAAATATCATACTGATAATCGCTGAAATTAAATACAACGCTGTTGTCGTCAGTATTTACAATTGGGTTTTTGTATATGTCGTTAACTACGACTACCGGAGTAACTTCAGCTTCCTGAGCAAAAGCCCCTATGCCTGTTCCGAAAACAAGCAGTATGCTGAGAAATCCGCACAAAAACCTTTTGAAAGCATTTTTCATAAGGCAGTACCTCCTATTTTTACATAATTTTATTATATAACATCAAAATGCGATTTGCAATAGAATTTTACAACATAACCGATTTTTATTATCAAATATGCTTATTCTGCCGAAAATTTATACACGGTTTCAGCAGTATATACTTCTCCCGCTTCATAAGTACACTGGGGAAATTCAGGTCTGTTGGGCGTATCGGGGAAATACTGGGTTTCAAGACAAAAGCCCGTGCGCTTGTCGATGGGCTTTCCGTCCTTGCCCTTTTGACCGCTTAAAAAGTTGCCGGCGTAAAACTGTATTCCGGGCAAATCTGTTAAAACCTCGAGCTTCCTGCCGGATTTTTTATCGTATGCCTCAGCAGCCTTCCTCAGCGTTTTATCGTAATCGTTTATACAGAAATTATGGTCATAGCCTCCCGCAAAAGCTATCTGCTCATAATCACTGTCGATTTCCTCTCCGATTGTTTTCGGCTTTCTTAAATCAAAAGGCGTATTTTCAACGCTTCTTATTTCTCCGGTAGGTATGCTGAGCCTGTCAACAGGCGTAAAATTATCAGCGTTTATCATGATTTCATGGTCCGTTATTGCTCCGGAATCAAATCCGCTTAAATTGAAATATGAATGATTAGTCAAGTTTATTACTGTTTTTTTGTCGGAAACAGCATAATATTCAATCTTCAATTCATCTTTATCCGTTAAGCTGAACTCGACTTTTACCTCGAGATTTCCCGGAAATCCGTTTAATCCGTCGGGGCTTTTATAGCTGAAAGCAGCCGTATTTTCATCTATTATCTCCGCATCCCATACGGCAGTGTTGAATTCTCCGTTGGAATGAAGACACGTTGTGCCGTTTTCATTTACCGCAAGCCTGTATTCCTTTCCGTCTATTGAAAATTTTCCGTTTCCTATTCTGTTGGCGTAAGGACCTACCGTCACTCCCTGATAATCAGTTCTTTCTACAAAACCCTCCAAATCGTCAAAGCCTACTATAACATCAGCAAGCTTTCCGCTCCTGTCCTTTGCGAAAATATTCGAAATTGCCGCTCCGTAGGTTATTACGGACACTGACATTCCGTTTTTATTCGTTATTGTATATTTTTCAACCTTTTTTCCGTTTTCAAGTGTTCCGAAATCAGTTACTGTTACTGCCATTTGAAATCCTCCGTGCATATTATTTCCTATTCATTATACCGCCGTTCCTTTACATAAGTCAATATTTGTTTTTTTTATTTTAATTATTAATTAATTGTTAATTATTTATTGACATTTAATATAAATAATTATATAATTATAATCTAAATGTAATAATTTTAGGAGGTGTTTGCCGTGCCCGTTGATATTTACAGCGATTTTTTTATTCAGCTTGTGCTTTTCTGCCTTTTGGCTGCCGTGCTTATTATTTCGGTTGTGTCACTGTTTATAAAGCCTGCAAAAAGAACTATAAGAGCCAGTCTTGTTGACGCTTCAAACGGTCACATTATCGACATAAGTCAGGCGGAAACCTCCATAGGCAGAGCGAAAGCCTGCGATATCGTAATTCCCGAAATTTCCGTTTCCCGTTTTCACGCCGTTCTTTCAAAAAGAAAAACCGGCTGGATGATTTTTGATACTCATTCCACCTCCGGCGTCTCCGTAAACGGAAAAAAAATCGAGAAAAAAGCTTTTTTACAGGACGGCGACACGGTAAGCTTCGGAAAAATCAAATATGTCTTTTACTCCACCGCCGTTACCACAAGACAGCAGGTCGTCCCGAAAACTAAGCCTCAGTCTTCCCAAAACAGAGTGCGATACAGAAAAAACACAGCTCCTCATTATGTTCCCCGTAACGGCGCTCAGTCTCCCGTATATGAAAAACCAAAAAACTACACAAGAAAACCTCCAGACAAATATTGAATAAATCGGAGTGATTTATTTTGGAAACCACAAAAAACGCAAAACTTTATTTCGGCAGACCGGGCAGCGTCTACGGTCTTGTAAGTCTGCTTGTTATGCTGACGCTTACGGTATATCAGGTAATTATGAGCTATTGCATTTTATCTGACGATAAAGAGAATTTTTCCGAGCTTCTTCTTTATTTCGCAGCTTACATTATTGCGGAATGGATTTATTATTTTATTTTCGCCGTTGTCCGGAACAAGCACATAAGCCTTGAGCTTATGGCTTTTGCCCTTTCTTCTGTAAGCATTTACATAACTGCCAGCGTGTCTCCGGAAAAAACCCAGACGCAATTTGCTGCCGTCTTTATCGGACTTGCCTTGTTTATAGCAATGGTAGTATATATGAGAAGCACAACCAGGACAAGCGCCCTTCGTATGCCTATGGCGATAGCCGCGCTTGGACTTCTGGCTTTTACCCTTGTTTTCGCCAAATATACAAACGGCGCAAAAAACTGGATTTATTTAGGTCCTGTTTCTATCCAGCCCTCGGAATTTGTGAAGCTTGCCTTTATCTATGTAGGAGCGGCAACTCTTGACAAGCTTCAGTCAACCCGTTCTCTTACCGCCTATGTTTTCTTTTCCGTAGGCTGCGTAGGTCTTTTAGGTCTTATGTCCGATTTCGGAACGGCTCTTATTTATTTCGCAACATTTCTGCTTATAGCTTTCCTGAGGTCAGGCGATATAAGAACCATCGTGCTTGTATGCACCGCCGCTCTTATAGGCGCCATACTTATCCTGACTTTAAAATCTTACATTCTTAACCGCTTTGCAAGCTACCGGCATATCTGGGAGCATATGTACGACTCCGGCGGCTATCAGCAGACAAGAACTCTTGTTTATGCCGCCAGCGGAGGTCTGTTCGGAGTCGGCATCGGCAACGGATATTTAAGATATATATTCGCCGCCGCCGAGGACCTTGTTTTCGGTCTTGTATGCGAGGAAATGGGTATGCTTACCGGCTTTCTTATTGTGTTCACCATTGCGGTTCTGGCTCTTGCCACCGCCTATAACGCAAAATTCGCAAGATCCTCATTCTTTACCATTGCCGCCTGCGCCGCTGCCGGAATGCTTATTGTTCAAACATCACTCAACGTTTTCGGCGTTACTGATTTCCTGCCCCTTACCGGCGTTACTCTGCCCTTTGTCAGCAGAGGCGGCTCCAGCATGATTTGTTCCTGGGGACTGCTTGCTTTCATAAAAGCTGCCGATTCCCGTTCTTACTCTGAACTTCCTCACAGCAGACTGGAGGGAAAAAGACGATGAAAACCATCAATAAGAGAATTTTCCTGCTTGTATCAGTAACTGTGATATTTGCGGCTGTTGCGGCTTTGCTTATGTTTTCAATGTTCTCCCACGCTGAGGAATATGCGTTAAAAAGCATTAACAGCCATTTGTATGACAACGGAGTTTTAATGAACGCCGGTGATATTAAAGATGTCAACGGCACCGTTCTTGCTCAGACTGTTGACGGCGAAAGGGTTTACAGCGATGATTCCGATATAAGAAAAGCTATGCTTCATATTATCGGCGACAACGAAGGATTTATTTCCGGCGGTATTCAGGACACCTTCAGAGAAGAGCTTTGCAGCTACAGTCTTATTTTCGGCGTAAATAAAGATTCAAAAAACACCCTTAATTTAACTCTTGATTCCGACCTATGCGCGGAAGCCTATAATCAGCTGGGAAGCTATAAGGGCTGTGTGGGAATATGCAACTACAAAACAGGCGAAATCGTCTGCATAGCCACTTCCCCTTCTTACGATATGTATAATAAGCCCGATGATATAAATGACAGCGATAAATATGAGGGAGTATATATCAACAGACTGTTCGGCGGTCTTTATACTCCCGGTTCGGTATTTAAAATCGTAACAGCTCTTGGGGCGATAAACAATATAGACGATATTTTCTCTCAGACCTTTTACTGCGACGGCTCCTACACCACCGACGACGGCGAAATAATCTGCAACGATGTCCACGGCACATTAACTTTTGAACAGGCTTTAAATTATTCATGCAACTCGGCTTTCGCTCAAATTGCCATTCAGCTGGGAGCCGAAAAACTGAACGAAGCCTTTGTTCAGGCAGGTCTTGACAAAAAATACAGTTCGATTGACAGATTTACAAGCAAGGGAGGCGTTTTCTCGGCGGCTTCCACCGCTTCCAGCAGCGATGTAGGCTGGGCAGGCATAGGTCAGTCCACAACTCTTGTAAATCCTTATTCATATCTTAACTTTATGTGCGCAATCGCCAACGGCGGCAAGTCCTATCTGCCCTACTTCGTAAAATCCGCCGAAGGTGAAAACGGAAGAGAGGTCTATACGGCGGTGCCCGTTGATTCCGGCGTCAGCATTAGCCCTACAACTGCTTCTTCATTAAAGGAAATGCTCCGCACCACAGTATCAAACTACTACGGCGACTATATGTTCGGGGACGTTACCATGTGCGGAAAAACAGGTACAGCAGAAAGAGACGACGGAAATCCCCACGCATGGTTCGCAGGATTTTCCTACGACGACAGCTTTCCCTACGCAATAATAACAGTTGTGGAGGACAGCGGTTCCGGACTTAAATACGCAGGAACTGTTGCCGCTCACATGATGCAGTCCCTTTACGATAAAACAGTAAATAAATAAATTTTTATAAACTTAAAACTCAGGATTCGGGAGGAAGAAAATATGAGCTTTATAGAAATGGATTCAGTCTACAAGCGTTATAAAATGGGAGAGATTACTATTAACGCCGCAGACAACGTTACATTTTCCATTGAGCAGGGTGAACTCTGCATGATTGTAGGTCCCAGCGGCGCCGGAAAAACTACGGTTTTAAATATTCTGGGAGGAATGGACGACTGCAACGACGGCAAGGTCAGAGTCGGCGGCGAGCTTATTAACAATTACACACAGAAAAAGCTTACCGATTACAGACGCTATGACGTTGGATTTGTATTTCAGTTTTACAACCTTATACCCAATCTTACAGCTCTTGAAAATGTTGAGCTTGCCTCTCAGATAAGCAATAAATCACTGAGCCCCGCAAAGGTTCTTGAAAGCGTCGGACTGGGAGACAGAATGAACAACTTCCCCTCTCAGCTCTCCGGCGGCGAACAGCAGCGCGTCGCCATTGCAAGAGCTCTTGCGAAAAACCCGAAGCTCCTCCTTTGCGACGAGCCTACGGGCGCCCTTGACTACTCAACGGGAAAACAGATTCTTTCGCTGCTTCAGAAAACCTGTCACAATACGGGAATGACTGTTGTTATCATCACTCATAACCAGGCAATAACCCCTATTGCTGACAGAATTATAACAATGAAAAACGGACGTGTAAACAGAATCGAAATTAATGAAACTCCGCTTTCCGTTGATATGATTGAATGGTAACGGAGGGGTTAGCGTGAGCAGAGCTTTATTACTTGATATTCTGAGAACCATTCGGCATACCTTCAGCCGTTTTATTTCTCTTGTTGTTATAGTGGCACTGGGAACAGGCTTTTTTGTGGGAATCAAGTCGGCAGGTCCCTCCATGGAGGAAACGGCAAAGGAATATTTTGAATCAAACAACCTTATGGATATAAGGGTTCAGTCAACCATAGGACTTACCGAAACCGATCTTAACGCCATAAAAAATGTTGAAGGCGTAAAAGGCGCCATGGGTCAGAAATTCGTTGACGCCCTTGTGCTTGTAAACGGTCAGCCGGAAATAGATATTGACGGCTCCCAGATAAGCACAAGAGCCTACGGAATAGACTTAAACCAGCTTCAGAAATACTACTACGGCGAAGACGACGAGAATTTTATAAACAGCCCCACGCTGCTTGAGGGTTCATATCCTACCGCATCAAACCAGTGTCTTGTTGACGCAAGCACTCTTTCAACTCCCGAAAGCTATAAAATCGGCAGCACAATTACCCTTGAAGCAGATTCAAATACCGATTTATCGGTGCTTTCCGTAACGGAATTTCAGATTGTGGGAATTATCGAGTCACCCTATTACCTTTCCTTTGAGCGCGGCAACAGCCTTGTAGGAAGCGGAAAAATAGGAACTTACATATTTATTCCCGATTCAGCCTTTACAAACGATTATTACAGCGAAATTTACGTAACTCTCGATAACGCCCAGGAAGCGGAGCCTTATTCTCAGGAGTATTTTGATTATGTGTCAAAAGCTGCCGATACAATAAACGAAATGTCGGCGCCCTATGTTGAAGCAAGGGCTGAATCATTAAAAAACACACTGCCTCAGGAAATTGCCGACGCGGAAAAGGAATATAATTCTGCGAAGGAATCCGTTGAAAAGCAGCTTAAAGATGGAGAGGAAACCATCGCCCTGTATCAGAAATATGTTGACGACCCGGAAGGCTCCTATAACGAAGCTGTCCATCAGGCAGCAGAAGCACTGGGAATAGCCGAGGAGGAATTTAACGGCAACTCGTCCGCATATTACAGCGCTGTTGAAACATACAACGCCCTCCTTGAGGAATACAAAGCTTCAAGAACGGAATATCAGCAAAAATATACCGCATGGTCCGAGGCAAAATCAAAAACAGATTCGGCGCAAACCCTTGTTGCAACGGCTCAATCTGCGGTAAACACCACAACTCAGCTTGTATCAACCACCCAAAATATCGTAAATTCAACAAGCGAGGTGCTTACGGCTCTGGAAGCCTATCAGAACGGCCAGATGGACGACAACCAGATCGCAGGAATTTTAAACACGCTCCAGTCCATTAACCCGGATCTTTACAATGCCATATCATCATTATCTGCTGTTAGCATGGCAACTCAGGCAATTACGCTTGTAACGCCTTATCTTGACCAGCAAAAGTCCCAGCTTGCACAGTACGAAAGCCAGCTCAAGGAAAGCCAGGCAAAGCTTAACGAATACAAAACTCAGCTTCAGCAGGCAGACGCCCTTCTCACTGCGGCAAAGGCTGCCCTTGACGCTTCAAACGCCCAGATGGATTCTGCGTATGAGCAGTTAAACGCTTATTACGATCAGCTTGAAGGACAAAAAACAACCCTTTCACAGGCTCAGATTGAGCTTATGCTTGGAGAAAACAGTGTAAACAGCGACCTGAATCTTTTAAAAGCTACTATCGCAAACGCAGAAACATATCTTAAAAAGGCTCAGGATGAATATACAACCTTAAAGGCTGCCGCTGAATCACAGCTTTTAAAGGCTGAAAACGCCATTGATTCCGGAAAATCCCTTCTTAAAAAGCTTGACACGGCAAAATGGAACGTGTATGACAGAAACGATACTCCCGGCTATTCAAGCTATGAAAGCGCAATAAGCAATTTAAGCGTGCTTTCAAACATATTCCCTCTTATATTCTTCCTTGTTGCCGCGCTTGTCTGCCTTACCACAATGACAAGAATGGTTGAGGAAGAGAGAACTCAGCTGGGAACTCTTAAAGCCCTTGGCTATTCCAGCGGAACAATATCCGCAAAATATCTTCTCTATGCACTTTTCGCCAGCATAATAGGCGCCGCCTTAGGTATAGTAATCGGCGTGTATGCTTTCCCCTTTGCGATTTTCAAAGCATATTCGATTATGTTTACAACGCCGTCCCTTATTTTTACTATGCCCGTTCAGTATATAATCATCGGAATGGCTGTATCGGTAGTCACCACTCTGGCGGCGTCGGCTATAGCCTGTATTAGAGAGCTGAGAGTTCATCCCGCTTCTCTTATGCGTCCCAAGGCTCCGAAACCCGGCAAGCGCGTTCTTCTTGAGAGAATCGGCTTTATCTGGAAGAGAATCAGCTTTACCGGCAAGGTTACAACGAGAAACCTTTTCAGAAATAAAACAAGATTTGTTATGACGGTCATAGGTATCGGAGGCTGTACGGCTCTTATCCTGGCAAGCATCGGTCTTTATTCCTCAGTGAACAACCTTATGAAAAAACAGTACGACGCCGACGGAATAGCTCAGTATGATGTTCAGTTCGTTTTTGCCGACAACCAGAAAGACGATTCCCAGCTGATGCAGATACTTACCTCCGACTCAAGAATTTCAAGCATAATGCTTTCCTCCATGCAGTCGGTAACCGGCGGCTCCGACAGAACAGATAAAACAAGCGATGTATACCTGTTCGTACCTGAAAACGCTGACGCGCTTTCATCATACATAAAGCTTCAGAACAGACAGACCGGAGAAGCTCTTGCCCTTGACGACACGGGAGCAATAATAACAGAAAAATTCGCCGAAGACACAGACACCGGCATAGGCGATAAAATCTGGATTGAAACTTCCGACGGAGAAAAAATTGAAATTCCTGTTGCCGGCATTGCGGAAAACTACACCTTCAGCTATATTTATATTTCGGAAAATCTTTATCAGTATCTTTTCCAGGATGCGGTAGGCTATAATTACGCAATAGCCACTCTGGACGACGGAGTTCTTTCAGATTCTCAGGCATCGGACGGAGGAGAAACAAAAAAAGCTAATTTTGCCGCAGAGTATATGGCTTATGACGGAATAAACGCCGTCGCCTATGTTTCTGACACTGTTGACACTCTTAATGAGGTTATCGGCGTTTTAAGCATTATTGTTTTCATCTTCATTGTAGCGGCAGGACTTCTGGCTTTTGTCGTTCTTTACAACCTGAGCAACATAAACATTTCCGAAAGACAGCGGGAGCTTGCCACCATCAAGGTACTGGGCTTCCACGACAAAGAGGTTTCCGCATACGTTTACAGGGAAAACGTCGTGCTTACTGTAATCGGCATTATTTTCGGATTGGTTCTGGGCATATTTATTCATAAGCTTCTTATTACATACTGCGCTGTTGATACGGTTATGTATGTTCAGAGCCTTACCTGGTACAGCTTTGTTATAGCCGGAGCGCTTACCGCTGTATTCGCCGTTATAGTCAATATGATAATGCATAAGAAAATGAAGAAAATAGACATGGTAACCTCTCTTAAAGCGGTTGAATAATAAATATCCGTTTAAAGCTGAAACAAGCCCTGAAATTTTTGTTGATTTCAGGGCTTTTATATTGTTAAATATATGAAAATCATATGGAAATCAAAATTTCGGCTGAACTCCACTCTCTGTCCGAAAGCAGATAATTTAAAACGGACGGCAAAAGCCGTCCGAAATTTTTTATAAAATTTTATTATTTAACAATTTCGCCCATTGTTGCCGATGTAGCGGAGCAGGCGTTTGACTCGTCGGTGTCAATGTGCATTGCAAGCTTAAATTTATCGCTTACTCTTACTACAACATCTCCGAATACAAGAGAACGGCCGTCGGAATCAATTTTAACGCGTACAACATCCTTGTCCTTAACGCCGTAATTTTCAGCGTCGGCAGGAGTCATATGTATATGTCTCTTGGCTACTATTACGCCTTCCTTAATTTCAATTTCACCTTTGGGACCTACGATCTTGCATGAACCGGAACCTTTTATATCACCGGATTCCCTTACAGGAGCCGTTACGCCTATTGTTCTGGCGTCCGTTGCGGAAATTTCAACCTGAGTCGCATTTCTTACAGGACCTAAAATAGATACTGCGGGAAACTCTTTTTTGGGGCCTACTACAGCAACCTTCTCATTTGTAACAAACTGTCCCGGCTGGGAAAGATCCTTTTTAAAGGAAAGCTCAAAGCCTTCTCCGAAAAGGATATCCAAATCCTCTCTTGATACATGAACATGTCTTGCAGACGTTTCAACAATAAATTTTTCCATTAAAACAAGTCCTTTCTTTTATTCAACAAAATTTTACAACTAAATTTGTAAAAATGCAATAGCAAACATTAAAAAACAATATTTTAGCAGCGGAATGTTATTCAAAAACAATCTCTCCGTCTTTTACTGTGATTGAAGGAAGATTGTACTCCTGAGTGATTTCATCGTAATTTTCAAGATTTGCAGCAAGCCTTAAAATCAGTCTTGCGTCTGCGGCAGTATTCTTTCCGTCATTGTTTATATCAGCTAATTTTTCCTGTATATCACTGAATTCCTCAAGATTTGCCGAAAGCCTTAATGCCAGTCTTGCGTCTGCCGCCGTTATTTCGTCCGACATTGTTATATCACCCCACAACGGCACATAGCTTATTATTTTTATCCATTTTGCGTATACGGTTACATTTTTCGTTGTGTAGGAGTCGATTCCTTCCGCTTTTTGCGTAAACTGCCTGTCAAAATACCAGCCGCCGAACTCATAGGAGGTATTTATTGTCTGAGGGTCTTCAAACTCAATTTTTTCCGAAGTCGTTCGTATTGAAGGGTTTTTATTCAGAACCTGAGACTCTGTAACCTCTTTATCCGCTAAAACATAGGTGACCGTATAGGTTTTTTCGGTAAAATCGGCATAAAGAGTTATGTCGCCGTATGTGTCCGCTGTGATTTTGTCAATATGGTTTTTATAATTTTTATCAGTGCACCAGCCGTTGAAAATAAATCCGTCTGCGCTTAGAGGCTCAAGACTGATTTCTTCACCGAATAAATATGTTTCCGGATTATTGTTTTCAAGCTCTACTACAAGATGATTTACTATTCCGAAATTATATGTTATTTTATATACGGCTGTTTTCCATTTTGCGTATATTGTAATATCCTCGTACAGCGACGCTTTGATTTCCGTTATTTTTGAGTCTTCAGTGAAGTCGGGACTTGTATACCAGCCTTCAAAATAATAGCTCCTGTCTTCTGAAACCGGCTGTGAAAGCTGAATATTTTCATCTGCCGTTCTTTCGGCAGGATTTGAGTTCCTGATGCTTTCGGCGCTTATTCCGCTGCCGTCAGCCAAAACATAATTAATTTTGTAAACAGCTCTGTTCCAGTTTGCGTAAAGAGTTATATTTCCCTCGGTTCCTTCCGGTATGGATGTTACCTTGTGTGTAAAGAATTCGTCCGTGTACCAGCCTTCAAAGGAATATGCAGGGTGAGTCGTGGTAAGCTTTTCAAGCACAACTTCCTTTGAATACTCATACTTTGACGGATTTGTGTTGCTAACGGGATAAACGCTTGAGGACATTATTCCAAGATCATAGGTGATATTATATTGAGCGTTTTCCCATTTTGCGTACAGCGTAACATCTTCGCAGGTATATTTATCTATTTTTGTTACGGGGTTTTTAAATTCAGCATCGGTATACCAGCCTTTAAAAACATAGTGTGCAGTTCCGCAGTCAGGAGCAGTAAGAAATATTTCCTCACTTGCGAGCCTTGAAGACGGATTGCTGTTATAAACAGCATCACCGGAAAGCTCCGTTTCACTGCTTACAAGAACATAGTTAATATTGTAAACGGATTCATACCATTTTGCATATAATGTTATGGCGCCGGAGAAGCTTTCGTCAATTTGTGTAACCGGCACCGTAAATTCATCATCGGCATACCATCCCTGAAAGTCAAATCCGGGGCAGACGGGACTGCTTAACGAAATACTCTCATTTTCCGTATAAGAATCCGGATTGCTGTTTTCGATATAGTCAAAACGAATATCAGCTATGCCGTAATCGTAGGCGATAGGATAAATGTTTTCTGCAAAAACAGTGGCTGACGACAAAGAAATTATTATAAAAAACAAAAATACGGCTACTTTTATTTTCTTTCCCATTAAAATCATCCTTTCAAAAAGGTATGTTAATATTATAAAATAGAGACATAAATAAGTCAACATACATATTGATTTGGCAGAATATACAATATTGCATTTTCAGAATTAAAATATAATATGAAACAATTATAATATAAAAAAATCAAATGTTACAGCTTTGTAATAAACCGTTACAAATCTGTTATTTTACTTGACTTTTCGGCATCTTTGCAGTAAAGTATGTTCAGCAATAAAGGTTAAGGCTTATTGCTTAATCAAAACGGATTTAATTCCAACATATAGTTTTATTGGCTATGAAAGGAGCTAATTAATCATGAAAAAAATCGTACTTACTATCGCTGCTCTTCTTGTTGCTGCTGTAATGGTATTCTCATTCGTAGGCTGCACAAAGGATCCTGTTGATGAAGAGAATTCAACAAACGATGTTGTTGCTGAGCAGACTGAGGAAGATACAGCTGCAGGCGCTATTGTTGAAGATTCAACAGCTGCTTAATTTACGAAAAAGTAATTAATTGGTAATTGAAAAATACTCCTGTCCTTCGGGACGGGAGCTTTTCATTTTATTTTTTTCTAATTGCAATTCTGTTATATATTAGCCTTTAGAAACTCAATTGTAAACTTTTATTTATTATTACATTGTTACTTGATACTTTTATTTTACTTTAGTATAATGTTTTTATACATTATTAACAGGACGGTGTATATATGAATACAAAAGCAAAAATCGCCATTGCCGCAGCAGGCTCCGCTGCCGCAGTAAATATTATAAGAGCCGCCGCATATAAACCTGAAAAAAAAGACTCAGTTCCTTTTGAAGAGGAAAGAGTAAACGTTCAGCGGTATACTGAAAATCTTTCAGACGCCATTAAAATTAAAACTATTTCAAATATCGATGAAAGCAAGGTGGACTGGAGCGCCTTTGACGAGCTTCACAGGCTTTTCGAGGAAAGATATCCCCTTGTCTATAAAAACCTTAAAGTTGAAAACGTGGGCAAAGCAAGCCTCCTTTTTACTTGGGAAGGAAAGAATCCCTCTCTTGATCCCATTGCTCTTTTAGGTCATCAGGACGTGGTTCCCGTTTCCGAAGGCACAGAAAAAGACTGGGAGCACGATCCCTTCGGAGGTGAAATCGCCGACGGCTTCCTTTGGGGCAGAGGCGCCCTCGATATGAAAAATCATCTTATCGGCGTTTTGGAAAGCGTTGAAACTCTCCTTGAGGACGGCTTCGTCCCGGAGCGCACCGTTCTGCTCTGCTTCGGTCACAACGAGGAAATCGTGGCGTCTCCAGATTCCGGCGCTTTAAGAATATCAAAGCTTCTTGAAAGCAGAAATATAAGGCTTGATTCCGTTCTTGACGAGGGCGGAGCAATTCTCCCCGTTGATGTTCCCCATGTTTTTAATAAAAACCTGGCAGGCATCGGAATTGCGGAAAAAGGCTACTGCGACTTTGAAATAAGCGTATCGGCAAAGGGCGGTCATTCTTCGGCGCCTCCCACCCATACGGCGTTAGGTCAGCTTGCAGATGTAATAAAGGATATTGAAAAGCATCAGTTCCCCTCCAAAATCACTCCTCTTGTTTCAGACCTGTTTGACAGAATAGGCCGCAATTCTTCTTTCCTTGCAAGAAATATTCTCTGCAATACTCCCCTTTTAATGCCCGTTCTTAAAAAGGTCATGTCAAGCATACCCGCTTCCGCCTCCTTTGTAAGGACTACCACCGCCGTTACAATGGCTCAGGGAAGCCCTGCCGCAAACGTGCTTCCTCAAAAGGCAAGCGTTACCGTTAATTTCAGAATTATGCCGGGTATGACCATCGCCGATGTTGAAAAACATTTAAGAAAGGTCATTAAGAACAAAAACGCCGAAATCAAGCTATTAGGCGGCAATGAGCCCTCCAATATT
Organism: uncultured Clostridia bacterium; assembly: GCA_944412445.1. Classification (GTDB taxonomy): domain Bacteria; phylum Bacillota; class Clostridia; order Oscillospirales; family Acutalibacteraceae; genus UBA1081. Next base: position 1,035 of record CALYBJ010000007.1, on the reverse strand, counting down.
TCACCTACAGACTCAAGAGCTTTTAAAGCTATTGAAGATATATGCTTCAGAATGAACAGCAATAACGTTGTGGCTCCCTATCTTGTTATGGGCGGTACAGACGCCCGTAATTATCAGAATATCTGCAACAATATTTACAGATATTCTCCATTCCTTATGGATTCAAAACTTATTTTCACAACACATGGCACAAATGAAAGAATTGAATTAAGCTCCTTTAAGGACGGTATTGCGTTTTTTAAGCGTTATATAAAAACTCTGGCAGGAAGCTGACAGCATCACCGAGGTGACAGTATTGAAAAAAATCTTTAAAATTGCTATTGCCGGAGGTGCCTGCTCAGGAAAAACCTCCTGTCCGGCATATATTAAAAAAGCCTTTGAAAATACAGGTGTAAATCTTATTTTTATTCCGGAAGCGGCAACTCTTTTATCCGATGAGGGAAAAGACACAAGAGAAACACATGGTGTTACGCATTTCCAAAATGCTGTTTTTGAAAGACAGCTTCAAATAGAAAAGGTGTATTCAAAAGAAGCCGAAAACTCCGACGACGGAATTTTCCTTATTATTTGCGACAGGGGAATAGTTGACGCTTACTCTTATCTTGAAAAAGAGGACGCCGACAAAATCGCAGCGGCTCACTCCTTTACAAAAGAACAGCTTTTAAACCGCTATGACGCTGTAATTCACCTTGTTACCGCAGCCGACGGAGCAATAGAATTTTATAAAGTAGAAGGCCCCAGAACGGAATCTCCCGAAGAAGCGGTAGAACTTGACAGGAAAACAAAAAAAGCCTGGGAGGACCACCCCAGACACATAATAATAGACAATTCGGGAGATTTTAACAACAAAATGAACAGACTTACGGACGCTTTGCGGGAGATTGTATTTAGCGAAAAAGCTTAAACAGCACAAATATTAAAAAGACAGGATTTGTTTTTATCCTGTCTTTTTCTCTGTTTGGGTCAATCCCGAATTTTGTGTAAACTCAAATTGCAGGTGCAAATAAAAGCAAAATATTTGTGGGCGGCAGCGGC
>CALYBJ010000006.1 GCA_944412445.1 uncultured Clostridia bacterium | reverse complement strand
CCGTTACAGTATAGCATTTTTCTTCAAGTTCTTGGAGAGGAACTTTAAAAACTACTACTCTCATATTATACGAGGTTTTCTTATGGAAAATGAAATTTTTAACGAAACGAAAGTGTCAAAAGCTTATTTTCGTCTTTCACTGCCGTTGGTTCTCAGCATGGTGGTTACTCTAATATATAACCTTGCGGATACGTTTTTTGTTGCAAGAACCGCCGACACGAATATTGTTGCCGGCGTATCCTTGGGTATGCCCCTGTTTACATTCCTTATGGCGGTAGGCAATATTTTCGGTCAGGGAGGAGCGTCGCTTATTTCCCGTCTTTTAGGCAAAAAAGATGAAGAAGGCGTAAGGCGTGTAAGCTCCTTCTGCTTTTACGCAACGATTTTTTCCGGAATAATTATAGGCGCTCTTATGCTTATTTTCCGTGTTCCCATGCTTTACGCAATAGGCGCCGATTCCGAAACCTTTTCCCACGCTTCGGATTACTATGTTTTTCTTGCGGCAGGAGCGCCTGTTATTATGCTTTCCTTTATCCATTCAAATCTTCTGCGCTCGGAGGGAATGTCAAAGGAATCCATGGCGGGTACAGTGTCGGGAGCCGTTGTAAATATTATTCTCGACCCCATTTTTATTTCCGTTTTCGGCTGGGGAGCAGGAGGCGCCGCCGCAGCTACCGTTATCGGATATATTGTTTCCGATGTTTTCTTCGGGGTTATTGTTTATAAAAGAAGCAAAATACTGTCGCTTTCCGTAAAAGAAATTAAAATTGAAAAAAGCCACGCAGGACAGATTTTCGGAATCGGTATTCCGGCGGCAGTTGTAAATATTATGCAGAGTCTGAGCGTTGTTTTTGTCAATCATTTTCTCCTGCCCTTCGGCAATGACAAAATAGCCGCAATGGGTATCGTTTTAAAGGTCAGCATGATAGCTTTACTGCTGTTAACAGGCTTCGCTTTCGGCGGACAGCCTCTTTTCGGTTATTACTACGGAGCAGGGGACAAGGAAAGGCTGTCAAGGCTTTTTAAATTCTGTCTTAAATTTATAAGCGGCTCGGCTCTTTTGCTTACCGTGCTGATTTTTGCCTTTGCGCCTTTTTTAATGAAATGCTTTATGGATACCGGCTCCATTGTTTCCGACGGAGCGCTTATGCTCAGATGGCAGATAATAAGTATGGTTTTTGTGGGAATCGTGCTTCTGATGACTATTATTTGTCAGTCCATGGGCAAGGTAACATTTTCATTTATTCTGTCCGTAAGCCGTCAGGGAGTTGTTTTTCTGATAGTTCCGGCGCCGGCTTACAAAATAGGCGGCTATACGGGAATAATCGCTTCTCAGGCAATAGCAGATTTAATTACGGCTTTAATCGCAGGGGGACTGTTCTTCGGAAAGCTCAGAAAAGAATTCCGCTGAAAGCTTTTTTTAGAAGTCTTAGCTTTTTTTCTGTAAATCTTTTTTTGCTTGTCTGCTTTATTAACACATAAAATCAACCCTGTCTTCACATGAAAACAGGGTTTTTGCACGGATTTATCGGACTGTATTTTTACAGCCCGATGTTTTTATTTGCTTATAAGCTCGTTTGTAAGATTATTGATTTTATCAACAATTTCCTTTTCCGTTTCGGGAGAAAAGCCGTCAACAGTGGGTTCATGGACTTTATTCACGCCGTCTACGCTGCCCTTTCCCACAATATATTTTATATATTCGTCAACCTCTTTATATTCCTTAAAAAGATTTTTGCCCTGAAGCACTGAAACCGCTCCCGCAAGAGCATAAGCTCCCCAGTTTGACACGGTGGCGATAATAAGGTCTGTGGTCTGTGTTTTGCAGGGCACAAGGGAAAGCTCCTCTGAAATTACCTCTTTAAGATTTCCCATGCCGATTTCGTTGCCGCCGTCGCCTATTCCCACGGTGTAAATTCCCTTTGCCCGGGCAAGGTCAAAAAGCCTGTCAATATCGGCTGTATGCTGGGCAATGCTTACTCCCCGCATATTGGCGTAATCGCCGTTTATATTTTCGCCGCATCTCTCTATGGAAATAAGACAGCAGGGCTTGTATTTTTCCAGAAGCGCCTCAGGGTCAAAGCCTTTTTCAACATATTCCGTGTTTACCTTGTCTTCCGGGAAAAAATCCCTGCAAAAGCCGTCGGTTACGATTACCGGCTCAAAGCCTGCCTCCTTAAGGGCAAGGGACAGGAAATATGTTCCGGGAGGGCCGTCCGTTTCGGCGTAGCCGGCAACATAAAAGCCTGTTGCAAGAAGTATGTTTTTTCTTTCAAGGGAATAGATTTTTTTTGCCGCATCGGTTATAAAATCATCTCTTAAATGCTTCTTTAAAATGTCCATGCCTCTTTTTGAATGTAAAAGAGCAGTTTCCTCAAAAGTCATTTCTTTCACTCCGTATTTTGTAATACATATATTATACTTAAAATTCATAATATGTCCATACATTTCAGGGGCAACTTTGCTTTTTGTCTGAATATAATGTTGGTGTTAAAGTTTTCAAGTAAATTTATAATATATGAGTAATTTTTCCTCAAAATGCCAAAAATGCTTTATGTAAAGCAGTATTAAGTTTTCGGTTGAAACATTTATTACTATAAGATATGCCGAAAAAATTAAAATTTTGTATACTTTTAATAAAAGATTTCTTTTTTCAGGGGCAATGTTTTTTTTCGGTTTTTCATTAAACTATTGCAAAAACCGCAGAAATATATTAAAATACAACTCAGTTATTTTTTTATTAATTTGTTTGGTGGGGGAAAGTATGGACTATTCACTTACAAAAAATGAAGCGAAAAAAATTATCGAAAACAAACTGTCTCACTTTTTCGGAGTTTCTCCGGAAAATGCTTCCTACGAGCAGTACTACAGAGCTATCGTTATGATTATAAGCGAGCTTATGGGACAGGGCAGAGCTGAATTTACAAAAAGAGCCGATAAAGCCGGCGCAAAAAGAATTTACTATTTGTCAATGGAATTCTTAATGGGCCGTTCTCTTAAAAATAATCTTTTCAACCTTAATCTTCAGGATACATTTACTCAGGCTCTTAAGGATTTCGGCGTAAGCATGGAAAAGCTTTACGACTGTGAGCCTGACGCGGGACTGGGCAACGGAGGTCTGGGAAGACTTGCCGCCTGCTATCTTGACGGACTTGCAACTCAGGAATATCCCTCAAGAGGCTATTCCATTCTTTATGAATACGGAATTTTCAAGCAGAAGCTTATTGACGGCTGGCAGACCGAGCTTCCCGACGCTTGGCTTCCCGGCGGCGACGTATGGCTTATGCCCAGAGAGGAAAGCGCCGTTGAGGTTTGCTTTGAGGGTCATGTTGAGGAGTCATGGGACAATCATTACCATCATGTTGAGCTTAAGGATTATACTGCGATTACGGCGGTTCCCTACGATATGTTTGTTTCCGGCAAGGACGGAAAGGGTATAAGCGTTCTCCGTCTTTGGTCAGCGAAGGCTCCCGGACTTGATATGACTCTTTTCAATCAGGGCGAATATATGAGAGCTATGGAGAGAAACGCCATGGCTGAGGTTATCAGCAAGGTGCTTTATCCTGCCGACAATCATCCCGAAGGAAAAAGCCTCCGCTTAAGACAGCAGTATTTCCTTGTATCCGCTTCCATTCAGGATATTATTCATCATCATCTCCGTCAGTACGGAACAATTGATAATTTCGCAGATAAGGTTGCCATTCATATTAACGACACTCATCCTACTTTGGCAATTCCCGAGCTTATGAGAATTTTCCTTGACGAGTGCGGCTACGGCTGGGACGACGCATGGAACATTGTAACGAATGCGGTGGCTTACACTAACCATACCGTTATGAAGGAAGCGCTTGAGTGCTGGGGAGAGGATCTTGTAAGAAGACTTATTCCCAGAATTTACGAAATAATAAAGGAAATCGACAACCGTTACAGATGCTATGTTTGGAACGCTACTCATGACGCAGGCTATGTTGAGAGAACTGCGGTTATATCAAACGGCGTTGTAAGAATGGCAAATCTCTGCGTTGCGGCGTGTCACAGCGTAAACGGCGTATCGGCTCTTCACAGCCAGATACTCAAGGACACGGTATTCAACGACTTTTATAAGCTCACTCCCGATAAATTCAAAAATGTTACAAACGGCATAGCTCACAGACGCTGGCTCTGTCAGGCGAACCCGGAGCTTTCCGCATACCTTTCAAAGATTATCGGCGACGGATTTATTCTTAATGCGTCGGAGCTTTCAAAGCTTAAAAAATATGCAGACGACGAAAAGGTTCTTAAAGACCTTGAGAACATCAAAAAAGAAAAGAAAAAGCAGTTCGCACAGCTTGTAAAGAAAACTCAGGGGCCGGAAATTGATCCGGAGTCAATTTTCGACGTACAGGTAAAGCGTCTTCACGAGTACAAGAGACAGCATCTCAACGCTCTTAACATTCTTACGAAATATCTTGAGATTAAAGAAAATCCCTCAGGAAATTATATTCCTCACACATATATTTTCGGCGCAAAAGCCGCTCCCGGATATTTTATGGCAAAGAAGATAATAAGCTTTATCTGCGCTCTTGCCGACATGGTAAACAACGACCCGGATGTCAACAAATATATGAAGATAGTATATGTTGAGGATTACAACGTTACGGCAGCGGAAAGACTTATGCCTGCCGCCGATATCTCCGAGCAGATTTCCCTTGCGGGCACTGAGGCTTCCGGTACGGGCAACATGAAGCTTATGCTTAACGGAGCCGTTACTCTGGGAACCATGGACGGCGCCAATGTTGAAATCCATGACGCGGTAGGAAGCGAAAATATTATTATTTTCGGAATGGACACAAGAGAGGTTACTCAGCTTTCAAACAACGGCTATGACCCCAGAGGCTATTACGCAAATAATCAGGAGCTTCGCAAAACGATTGATTTTATTAACAATGTGGGAATCGGAGGAAAGAAATTCCCCGAAATCGGAGCTACGATTATTCATAACGACCCGTATATGGTTCTTGCAGACTTTGCCGATTACAGACTTGCTCAGAAGAGAGCGGAGGAGCTGTTCAAGGATAAGAAGACATGGAACAGAATGTCTCTTTACAATATAGCAGGCGCCGGAATCTTTGCCGCCGACCGTTCAATCAACGACTATGCGAGAGATATATGGCATACGAAATCGGCTAAGGAAGATAAATCCGTTAAAACAAAAGAAAGCAAGGAAAGTAATAAATAATAGGTATGTTGTTTGTTCCGTTTAACTCAAGAGATTTAAGACATAAATCACACTTCGGAAGCTCAGCCGCAGGGGAATCCCTGTGGCTTTCCGTGTGTATGCCCAGAGACATGAAATGCTCCGGAGTATATCTGGTATGCGGCAGGGACGGCTGCGAAAAGGATTACATAAAGCTTGACTGGAAGTCAACTGACGGCTTGACCGAGTGGTGGAGCACGGAATATGCTTTTCCGGAGCCGGGACTGTATTTTTATCATTTTGAATACGATACCTCCTGGGGCAGAGGCAGAATATTTTTACATTCCGCCGGAAAAGGCTATTTTTCCGAAACAGGCAGAGAATGGCAGCAGACTGTTTATGATGAAAATTTTGAAACGCCTCTTTGGTTCCAGGGGGGAGTTATGTATCAGATTTTTCCCGACAGGTTTTATTTTTCCGGAGAAAAAAAGAAAAATGTTCCTTCTGACAGGGTAATGCACAAGTCCTTTGACGAGGTTCCTGAATGGCATGAAAACAAGGAGCTTCACAGATGGAACGCCGACTTTTTCGGAGGAGACTTAAAGGGTATACAGATGAAGCTTCCTTACCTTAAGGAGCTGGGCGTTACCTGCATATATTTAAACCCTATATTCGAGTCGAATTCAAATCACCGATACAATACAGGTGACTATGAAAAAATAGATCCTCTTTTAGGAGATGAAAAGGATTTTAAAAATCTTTGCTCAGAGGCGGAAAAAGAGGGGATAAGAATAATTCTGGACGGTGTTTTCAGCCATACGGGAGCAGACAGCATATATTTTAATAAGTATAACAGATATGATTCGGTGGGAGCCTATAACTCTCAAAGCTCTCCCTATTACGGCTGGTACAATTTCAGAAACTGGAACGAGGATTACGACTCCTGGTGGGGCGTAAAATCTCTTCCCGAAACAAACGAAGAAAACGAAAGCTTTTCCGAATTTATTACAGGCGAAAAGGGCGTTATCGAAAAATGGATGAACGCCGGAGCATACGGCTTCAGGCTTGATGTTGCCGACGAGCTTCCGGACTGCTTTATTGTTAAAATAAGGAACGCCGTTAAAAGAGCGAAAAAGGACGGACTTCTTTTAGGAGAGGTCTGGGAGGACGCCAGCGTCAAAATAAGCCACGGCGGCAGACGCAGATATTTTATGGGAGACGAGCTTGACTCGGTAATGAATTATCCATTCAGGGCAGCGATTATAAATTTCCTTAAAAACGGTATTGCGGAAGACTTTATGGAGGCTGTTGTGACAATCTGCGAAAACTATCCTCCTCAGGCGCTGAATTGCCTTATGAACCACCTGGGAACCCATGATACCGAAAGAATTTTAAGTGTTTTGGGCGGACTTGACGGGGAAAACCACGACAGGGAGTGGCAGTTCAACGCCCGCCTTTCCCATGAGCAGAGAGAAAAAGCCGCCCGGCTTTTAAAGGCAGCCGCAGTTCTTCAGTATACCCTTCCCGGTGTCCCCTCGATTTATTACGGCGACGAAATGCTTACCGAAGGCTTAAAGGACCCCTTTAACAGAACATTTTTTCCCTGGAATAAGGAACAGCCGGAAATCCGGAAGCATTTTGTGTTTTTAGGTCAGACAAGAAAAAAATACCGCTGTCTTAAAAACGGAAGATTTGTGCCTGTTTCCGCAATGCTGGGCTGCGCCGCCTACGAAAGAGTCAGCGCCGCCGACAGAATACTTGTTATAGCCAACAAAAATCCCCACGGGATAACATATTATCTGCCGGAAAGCTGGCACGGAGCGAAATGTATCACCGGGGAAAGCTTTACTGATTATTCTGTTGATATCCCAGCCGAAACAGCGGTAATTCTCGCTTTTGATTAAATTATAAATTCAATATTAAAATGCTTTTATCACAATAAAAACCGCCTTGTTTTTGTTCAGCTTCATCAAATTGAAAAAAATACTTGACAGGGTGTTTTTATTGTGATATATTGATTATACCTCTTTAGAGGGTTGTTTTTTTGTGCGCATTTTTTTGATGTGACACTGAGACCCCCAAAATCCAGAGGGAGGCTACATTAATAATGGAGGTGCCGTTATGAGAGTTAAAGTTACTCTTGCCTGCACAGAGTGCAAGCAGCGCAATTACAACACAATGAAGAACAAGAAGAACACACCCGACAGATTAGAGATGAATAAGTACTGCAGATTCTGCAAGAAACACACTCTTCACAGAGAAACCAAATAATCGGACAAGATATTTAAAATCCTTGCTTTCGCAGGATTGATATTCCGATATGAAAGGAATGATACTTCAAGTGGCTGATAAAAACAACAGCGTTGACAAGGAAGCCTTAAAAGCCCAGAAAAAGGCCGAAAAGGAAGCCTTGAAGGCTAAAAAAGAGCGTATCAAACAGAGCAAGCCCAAGAAGTCCGAAGAAGGAAATATTTTTGTCCGTATGGGTAAAGCCATTAAAAAATTCTTTAAGGATTTCAGAGGTACTTGCAAAAAAGTCATTTGGCCCGACAGAAAAACCGTTCTTAAAAATACTCTTGTAGTATTCCTTACGGTTCTTATTGCGGGAATCGGTATATGGATTGCCGATTTTGCTTTCTCAAGAGGCATAAGAGGCGTTCAGTCTGCAATAGTTAACGCCGCTCAGGAAGATGAGTCCGGTGAGGATTCACAGTCTGCCGAGAGCACGTCCGAATCTGCGGATACCGGTGCGGTCTCTGAGGAAGACAGCACAAATTGATATATTTTGACGAATTTTTATGCTGATTACGGAGGTTGGGCTTTAATGGAGGATGCAAAGTGGTATGTCGTCCATACCTATTCCGGCTACGAAAACAAGGTTGCCGACAATATAGTAAAAGTTGTTGAGAACCGTAAGATGCAGGATCAGATTCTCGAGGTTAAAATCCCCACTGAAATCGTAACCGAGATCAGAGAGGACGGAAAAACAAAAGAAGTCGAAAGAAAGCTTTTTCCCGGCTATGTTCTTGTTAAGTTAGGCGTTTTCTATGATACCAAGTCCGGCGAAATGAAAATGACGGACGAAGCATGGTACGTTATAAGAAATACAAGAGGCGTTACCGGTTTTGTAGGCCCCGAAAGTAAGCCTCGTCCCCTGTCCGAAAAGGAAGTTATTGCCATGGGCGTTGAGAAGCGCACCGTTGAGGTTAGCTATGAGGTGGGCGATCTTGTGTCCGTTATCGGCGGACCCTTCGACAGCTTTCAGGGTACTGTTGATATGATAGACGTTGACAACGATATCGTGCGGGTTATCATATCCATGATGGGAAGAGAAACTCCCATTGAATTAGGTCTTGATCAGGTTGAGCCTGTTCTTGACTGATATATTTATTTTAATTTTTTGGTAATGTGCGGCTTTGCCCGCTTGTTATAGGGTACTTTTCGTATCCTGTGGGAGGATTGAATATCTCATTCCGCCACTACCACATTTTTATGGAGGTGCAGTTATGGCACAGAAAGTTACAGGCTATATTAAGCTTCAGATTCCTGCCGGAAAAGCAACACCGGCTCCCCCCGTCGGACCTGCTCTCGGTCAGCACGGCGTCAACATTATGGCATTCACAAAAGAATTCAACGAGCGTACAAAAAATGACATGGGTCTTATTATCCCCGTTGTTATTACTGTTTACGCAGACCGTTCATTCTCATTTATCACAAAAACTCCCCCTGCGGCAGTTCTTATTAAAAAGGCCTGCGGTATTGAGAGCGGTTCAGGCGTTCCCAATAAGACAAAGGTTGCTACCATCACAAAGGAGCAGATAAGAAAAATCGCAGAACAGAAAATGCCCGACCTTAACGCTGCCAGCGTTGAAGCGGCTATGAGCATGATCGCCGGAACAGCCCGCAGCATGGGTGTTACGGTAGTTGACTGAGTCGGGAGGTAATTAGATATGAAACACGGAAAAAAATATACAGACAGCGCAAAGCTTGTTGAAACAAGCAAGCTTTATGATCCTAAGGAAGCTTTAGGTCTTGCTTGTCAGACAGCTAAGGCTAAGTTTGACGAAACAGTTGAGGTTCACGTTCGTTTGGGCGTTGACTCCCGTCATGCGGATCAGCAGGTCAGAGGCGCAGTTGTTCTTCCCAACGGTACAGGTAAAAATGTAAGAGTAGCTGTTTTCGCAAAAGGCTCCGATGCCGACGCAGCTGTTGCCGCAGGCGCTGAGGTTGTAGGCGCAGAAGACCTTGTTGCAAAAATCCAGGGCGAAGGCTTTATGGATTTCGATGTTGCAATAGCAGCTCCCAACATGATGGGTCTTGTAGGCCGTTTAGGTAAGGTTTTAGGCCCCAGAGGTCTTATGCCCTCTCCCAAGGCAGGTACTGTTACTCCCGATGTTGCCAAGGCTGTTACAGACGCTAAGGCAGGTAAGATTGAGTACCGTCTTGACAAAACAAACATTATCCATTGTCCCATCGGCAAGGCTTCTTTCGGTGAAGACAAGCTTGCCGAGAATTTCGCAACTCTTCTTGAGGCTATTGTAAAGGCTAAGCCCGCAGCAGCAAAAGGACAGTATATCCGTTCCTGCGTAGTTGCTACCACCATGGGCCCCGGCATCCGCGTTAACCCCAACAGAGTTATTACAACAGAGGAATAATTAAAGTTTTCCTTTAAAAAACAAACTTGATATTGACATGAATTAAGTTTTGTGTTAATATATATAAGCTGTTCTAAAGACAGCAGGTACGGTTTATCCGTGTAAGCTTTGCGCCTGCCGAGGAATGGGATACGATTTGAAATTGTGTGCCTTTCCGTCTTTTCGGGAAGGCATTTTCCTTAATATGAACAGCACTATTATTTTTAAGGGCAGGTGAAACAAATTGCCGAGTGCTAAGGTTTTAGAGCAGAAAAAACAGCTTGTTGCTGAGATTTCGGAAAAACTCAACAACGCGGTTGCAGGTGTTATCGTTGATTACAAGGGTACATCCGTTGCCGATGACACGGTTCTTCGTGCAAACCTCAGAAAAGCAGGCGTTGATTACACTGTTGTAAAGAATACTCTTCTTTCTCTTGCTATTAAGGGTACGGATCTTGAAGAGCTTACTTCAGTTCTCGAGGGCACAACAGCTCTCGCCGTAAGCAACGAGGACAGCGTTGTTTCTGCAAAAATTCTTTCGGAGTTTGCTGACAAACATGAGAATTTCTCAATTAAGGGCGGTTTCCTTGACGGAAAGGTAATCTCTCTTGAAACCATCGACAGTCTTGCGAAGCTTCCTTCTCGTGAGGTTCTTCTTGCAACTGTTGCAGCTGCATTCCAGGCTCCCATGGCTTCCTTCGCAAGAGCTGTTAAGGCTGTTGCCGAAAAGGACGGAGATACAGCAGCTGAAGCTCCCGCTGAAGAGGCAGCGCCCGCAGCAGAGGAGACTCCCGCAGCAGAGGAGACTCCCGCAGCTGAATAATTAAAGATTTCAGCTTATTAAATTGAATTTAACATTAATTCGGAGGTTATTTAAAATGGCATCAGAAAAAATCACCAAAATTGTTGATGAAGTTGCTGAGCTCTCAGTTCTTGAGCTTTCAGAGCTTGTTAAAGAAGTAGAAGAAAGATTCGGCGTATCAGCTGCTGCTCCCGTTGCAGTTGCTGCTGCAGCTGCTCCCGCAGAGGCTGCCGAAGAGAAAACAGAGTTTGACGTTGTTCTTGCAGGCTTTGACGCTGCTGCAAAGATCAAGGTTATCAAGGTTGTTCGTGAGATCACAGGTCTCGGTCTGGGCGAAGCTAAGGCTGCCGTTGAAGGCGCTCCCAAGACTCTTAAAGAGGCTGTCGGCAAGGACGAAGCTGAAGAGCTCAAGAAGAAGCTTGAAGAAGCAGGCGGAAAGGTTGAGCTTAAGTAATTTATCTTTCCAGAAAAGATATATTGCTTTAAATTTCGCATAATTTTAAGGGACTGTGTATGCAGTCCCTTTTTTTTGTATAACACTGCGGCTCCCCTGTTCAATTTCAATTGAACAGGAGAGCCGGTTGATTAATTTAATGTATGCTTTGTAAAATTCCAGATGCAGTCTGTTTTGATTATATTTAGTTTTACTGTTTTAAAACTATATCTTTTTCTGCAAGATTAGAGAGAACTGCGTCAATATGCTTCTGGATTTCCTCCATGGCAAGAGTTCTGTCGGGAGAGGAGAAGGAAAGCCTTACCGTTATGCTGTGAACGCCCTCCGCGCTGAAAATATCTATAACCTTGGCTTCCGTAAGCTCGGGAATATTGAGCTTTTCCCAGGCTTCCTTGATTTCGCTGTACTTTGTGCCTTCTGGAAGAACAAGGGAAAGGTCATAGTCGATTGCCGGGAATTTTGAGGGGTCAACATACTGAACGTCTTTTACCGGCAAGGCGAAGAATGAATCAAGATCGATTTCGGCGCAGACAATAGCCGCATTTTTGTCGATTTTCTGATTATTCATGGGATGAAGAGTAAACATTTCGCCTATTTTAACTCCGTCAAGGGAGATTTCCGCAGTATTTTTCGGGTGCTGGTAAGAGTGAGTTATATTTGCCGCCTTTGCAAAAACTCCGTCGTCGTGCTTAATGTCCTTTATAATGAATTTCAGCATATTAAGCATTTTAAAATAAAGGTCCTTTTCGGCGGCTGTCTTGTCAAAGAGAACAACGCCCAGTCTTCTTCTTTCGTTGCAGTAGCCGTTGGAGAGGTATCCGTCAACAACCCGTCCTGCTTCAAAAATGCCGAAAGAGGGTCCGAAGGATTTGTTTTCGTAAACCATTGTAAGAAGGGTTGGAATCATTGAATTTCTGATTGTGCCGTTTTCGGGAGTGGGAATATTCAAGATGCGGCAGTTTTCCTCAACCTCTATGCCCAGCTTCTTGTACTTTTTGCCGTCGCACCAGATATACGAGTGAACCTCGTGAAGATTGAATTTGTTTACAAGAAGATCCTTTATAAGAGCGTCCTCGCTTTTAACGGCTTCGGCTCTAACAGGTCTTAAAGGACTTTTTGTGGTTGTGATTTTAAAGTTGTCATAGCCGTAAATTCTTGTTATTTCCTCGATAATATCGGCTTTAATGGTAACGTCCTTTGTGGCTCTCCAGGTGGGTACGTCAACGGTAAACTCACTGTCCCGGAAATTTACTCCGAAGCCTAAATCCGTAAGTGTTTCGATTATCATTTCGTTGCTGATGTCTATACCCGTGTATCTGTCAACATACTTTTTATCAAAGGTAAGGGTTATATGAGGATATTTTTTCGGGTATTTGTCGGCAAGCTTTGAAACTACCTTACAGTCCGGGTCAACTTCCTTTAAAAGCTTTACGAATCTGCGTATTGCGGTAACGGTGATTTCCGGGTCGAGAATTTTCTCATAGCGCATGGAGGCGTCTGTTCTGAGGCCCAGTCTTGAGGAGGTTTTTCTTACGCATATACCGTCGAAGTTGGCTGATTCAAGAACTACGCTGTCCGTATTTCCTACGATTTCCGAATCAAGTCCGCCCATAATTCCGGCTATTGCCACAGGCTCGTCGTTATTGTATATAAGAAGGGTGTTTTCGTCGATTTCTCTTTCGTTTCCGTCAAGAGTTACGAATTTTCCTTTTTCGGCGGGAGTGCCTACCGCTATGGAGTCAACCTTTTTGCCGTCAAAAGCGTGCATGGGCTGTCCCAGCTCAAGCATAATATAGTTTGTAAGGTCCGCAAGAAGATTTATTCCTCTCATGCCGCAGTAATAAAGTCTTATTCTCATTGCGGCGGGGCTTACGGTTTTGCTGATGTTTGCTATTCTCAGAGCGGAATATCTGTAAGCGTGCTCGCTTCTTATTTCAACGGGCACTTCTTCGCCCTCGTTGTATTCGGCATCATCAACAGGAACTTCCTTTAAAGGTCTTTTTGTAATGGCGGCAAACTCTCTTGCTATGCCGTAGTGACCCCACAGGTCGGGTCTGTTTGTAAGGGACTTGTTGTCAACCTCAAAGATAATGTCCCTGACGGGATAAATGTCGCAGATATCGGTTCCGGGCTTTACGTCCTCTTCAATGGTCATAAGTCCCGAATGATCGTCGCTTATGCCAAGCTCCGATTCCGAGCAGCACATTCCGTAGGATTCATAGCCCGCTACAACTGCCTTTTTGATTTCTCCGCCTGCGACTCTGCCCCCTTCAAGGGCAACGGGAACCATCATCCCCAGCTGAACGTTGGGAGCGCCGCAAACAATATCCAGAACCTTGTCGCCTACATCAACCTTTAAAAGGTGGAGCTTTTTGGAGTCCGGGTGCTTTTCGATTGAAACAATCTGACCTGCAACAACATTTTTAATGTCTTCGCCTTTGTAGTATATATCCTCAACCTCAGCGGTGGAGAGAGTAAAACGATGGATAAGATCTTCGATATTAAGACCGCTTAAGTCTATAAAATCCTGTATCCAGTTCATTGAAACAAACATTTATATCATTCCTTTCTTGAAAACTTAAATTATTTACCGATAAACTGAGAAAGAGATTTAAGATTTCCGGAATTTAAAACTCTTATGTCCTTGATACCGTATTTCATCATGGCAAGTCTTGTAAGACCCAGACCGAAGGCGAAGCCGGTATATTTTTCGGCGTCGATGCCGCCGTATTTCAGAACGTTGGGATGAATCATGCCGCAGGGGCAAAGCTCAAGCCAGCCGGAGTTCTTGCAGGAGGGACAGCCATCGCCGCCGCAGATAAGGCACTGAATGTCAAGCTCGAAGCCGGGCTCAACAAAGGGGAAGAAGCCGGGGCGGAGCCTTACGTTGACATCCTGGCCGAAAACCTCGGACAGCATTGTTTTCATAAAGTAAATAAGGTTTGATATTGAAATATCCTCGTCTATCATGATGCCCTCCATCTGGAAGAAGGTGTTTTCATGGCAGGCGTCGGTGGATTCGTTTCTGAAGCATCTTCCGGGGAAAATGGCTCTGAGAGGCGCGCCGTATTTTTTCATAATGGAATTCTGAGCGGCGGAGGTGTGAGTTTTAAGAAGCTGTCCGCTGCTTAAATAGTAGGTGTCCTGCATATCTCTTGCCGGGTGATGCTTGGGTATATTAAGCGCCTCGAAGCAGTTGTAATCGTCAACTATTTCCGAGAAGTCCTCTATTGTAAAGCCCATGGTGCGGAAAATCTCCTCAACCTCTCTCTGGATAACCGTTATGGGATGATAGGAGCCCTTGTCCAAATCCATGGGAAGCGTTACATCGTAGTCTTCGGCGGAATCAATAAGCTTCTGTTCCTCTTCCTTTTCGATTTTTTCGTGGGTTTCGTGAAGAAGCTTTTCGATTTCCTGCTTAAGCTGGTTTACAGCCTGTCCGAAGGCCTTTTTTTCTTCGTTGGGAACAGCTTTAAGCTGTCCCATAAGTCCCTGAACATGACCTTTTTTGCCCAGATATTCAACTCTTAACTGCTCAATCTCTTCTGAAGATTTTACGCTTTCAATCCGTTTTTTGAATTCTTCGCGGATAACTGAAGTTTTGTCCTCCATGTCTGTCTTCCTTTCTGATATATAACTGAATTAATATACAAAAAAATCCGCCCCTTAAAAGGGACGGAATAAATACCGCGGTACCACCCTGATTCGGATTATAAAAAATCCGCACTCAATCGCCTTAATGCGGCGGCACATCCTGCTTAATCAAAGCTTTCGCAGGAAGCTCGGACGCTGAAATTCACTTTAGCTTAAATTCGGGTCACTTACAGCCGATGATGACCGTTCTCTTTGAATATCGGCAAAAGCTACTTACACGCCGTCAGCGCTTTTTCATATAACAAATGAATTTTATCACACAAAATCTCAAATGTCAACATTTAAGATTTTTATTTTCTTCCTCCGATTATGCCGCCGATAAAGTCCAGAACATCGTCAACAGTTCCCGCGGGAGTGTTGATTTCAAGAGTTGTTTCTTCTTCGGCTTCGGTTGTGCTTTCGCCGTCATATTTATTTTCGTATTCGTCCTGAATCTGCTGCTGTTCCTCTTCGTCCTTTGCCGCCTGATACGCCATCATAAGCACAAGCAGGTCGTCAATATGCTTCTGGGTTGCTTCCGATTTTTCATATTCGTCTATTCCCAGAGCTTCCGAGGTAGTTGGAAGAGTGTCAAGCTTTGACGATGTTCTTAAAATAAGTCTTGCGTCGGAGGCTGTGATTTTTCCGTCCGTTGTTACATCGCAGTAGGGCTTGTCGCTGTCGCTAACGGGATCAAGACGGGACGCCATTCTTAAAACAAGTCTTGCGTCTGCGGATGTTATTTTTCCGTCCTGATTGGCGTCGCCCATTTTTCTTAAAGAGTAATCAATATTGCTGAAATCTGTTGTGATATTGTATATTACGCCCTCTTCCTCAAAATCTATGCCGATATAGGGCATCTCCGAAGAGTAAGAGCCGTCCTCCTGCTGGAACGCAAAGGTAACGCCGGTGTTCATTGTATAGCTTGTAAGCTGACCGTCTCTGTTTACCTGACATTCCACATAGTTGTTTACATATTTAAACTTTACGCCGATGTTTACTGAGCCGCCTAAAAGATTAATGGTTGCGTTTGCCTTGTCGGTAGTGTCGAAAACATGAGCCAGTCCCGACTGTGACGAAGCTCCTTCAACATCAACAAGATCTATATGTATTCTGTATGCGCCGCTTTTGTAAATGGTGATTGTGTAGTCCTTTATGTCGTCAGCAGTAAGACAGGCAACATAATCCTTTCCCGTTACGGGAATGTTGTTTTTTACATCATTGCCTACGGGATATTTTGTAGTAACCTGAGTGTCTTTGTTAATGCCGTCGATAACTCCTGCCGCAAGGTCCTTGTTGCTGATAAGGGAAGCGACAATTCCGTTGACAGCTCCCAGTCCTGCCGCAAGGTCAACAGCGATTTTTGCGTCCATTGTGGCATTTTCCGTTTTTACAAAGCCGGGACTGCCCTTTTTAAGCTCGTTTACCGTAAGGTTAAACAGCTCCGCAACATTTCCTGCCTCTCCCTTCTCAAGAAAAACGCCTTCACCTACCTCAGCGTCTTCAACAACGGCGTCGTCGCTGCCTTCGCCTGTAAACTGGTTTTTAATGTTTTCCACAAACTTATCAATAAGGGATTCCTTGTTGATTTCGTCTTTCAGCCATTCCGTGAAAAGCTGAGAAATGTTTATGCTTCCTCCGCCGGTAATACCGCCTATTATGTCGCCGATATTAATAGCAGCCGAAGCCGAAACCATTCCGCCGAAAGCAAGGCTTATACATAAAATTACCGATATTGCTGCCGTAAAAATTTTATTCTTTTCTCTTCTCATGCTTATTCTTCCTTTCGTATAAGCTGTTCAGTATCATATTAACATATTATTTACATTATGTCAAAAGCTTTTTAAATTTCAGGAGAGGAAAATTTCAGGAAATACGGTGTTGCAATAATGTTAAAATTATTTTATAATATTATGGTAAATTTTTAATAAAATAATTATGAATAAATATATGTTCGGGGAGATGTAACAGTGGATATCTGCGGAATTATTCTTGCGTCGGGCAGTGATGAGCGTATGAACTCCGGTAAGCCCAAGGCGCTTAACGAGATTTTATTTAAGCCTGTGTTTGACTGGGCGGCGGATGCGGTTAAAAAAGCGGGAGCAGTGAAGCTCTGCGCCGTAGCCGGAGAAAAAGGTGAAAAATTAAAGGAGCATCTTAAAGACAGGGGTATTGATGTGTATGAAACGGAAAGCCGTGAGGACGGCTTCGGAACCGAGGCAGCGTCGGAATTTGTTGAGGAAAGCAAGGACTGCGATTTTCTGATTCTCAGGGGAAACGTTCCTTTTTATTCCCAAAAAGATTTAAAAGCTCTTATTAAATGCCATGAGACAGCTAAAGCCGATGTTACGGCAGTATCTCTTGTTTCGGATTTCTTCAGCGGTGACAGCGTAATTGTAAGAAGCTCTTCGGGAGAGCTTGGGGAGATACTTAATATAACGGATTCACTTGATGCGGAGGAGGGTGAAAGCGAGCTTTTTGCAAAGATTGTCTGCGTAAGGGGAGAGGCTTTATCCGGGCTTATAAAGCAGGGCTTTAACGGTTCTCTTGAGGACATTGTGAATGAGCTTATAAAGCAGGGCAAAAAAGCTGCTGTTTACAAAACCTATGATGAAAGAGTTCTTTTTTCCGTTGAAAGCAAGGAGGACAGCAGCTTTTTAAATCAGGAAGCGAGAGAATTTATAATAAGCAGTCATCTTGAAAAGGGAGTTGATATTCCTGTCCGGGACGGAGTTATAATAGGTCCCGACTGTGAAATAGGAAGAGATACTCTTATACTGCCGGGAACGATAATAAAAGGTAAATCGGTAATAGGAGAAGACTGCGAAATCGGTCCCAATTCATATATTGAAAACGCTGAAATCGGAAACGGGGTTAAATTTAATAACGGACAGATAAGAAGGGCAAAAATTCTTGACAACGCCGATATAGGACCCTTTGTTCAGGTAAGACCGGATTCTGTAATCGGAGAGGGCGTTCATCTGGGAAATTTTGTAGAGGTGAAAAATTCAGTAATCGACAGCGGCACAAAGGTCTCCCATTTAACTTATGTAGGAGATTCCGATGTAGGAAGCGGAGTAAACTTCGGCTGCGGAGTGGTAACGGTAAACTACACGGGCAAGTCGAAGCACAGAACCACAATAAAGGACGGAGCCTTTATCGGCTGCAATACGAACCTTGTGGCGCCTGTAACGGTAGGCAGAAACTCATATACGGCGGCAGGCTCCACCATTACCGAGGACGTGCCGGACAATTCTCTGGGAATAGCCAGAGAAAGGCAGGTCAACAAGGAAAACTGGGTAATAAAAAAACAGCCCTACAAGAAAAAAATAGAAGAATAAAGCGTAAAAAGGTGTAATAATGTCTATTTTCAGCAGATTTTCCGGAGGCGTGAAAACAGGACCCGTTGAATATATAATAGCGGGTCTGGGCAATCCGGGAAAAGAATACGAGCTGTCAAGGCACAACGCCGGATTTTTGTGCATTGACATATTGGCAAACAGAACAGGATTTTCAACGGACAGGATAAAATTCAGGGCGCTGACGGCGGATACTGTAATAAACGGGCACAGATGCCTTGTAATGAGGCCCCAGACATATATGAACAACAGCGGAGAGGCTGTAAGAGAGGCGGCTGCGTTTTACAAGATTCCCCCGGAAAAATGTATAATCATTTTTGACGATATAGATATTCCTTTCGGAGCTTTAAGAATAAAAAGAAAAGGCTCTGCGGGAAGCCATAACGGAGTAAAAAGCATAGTATATCATCTGGGCAGCGATAATTTTCCGAGAATTAAAATCGGAGTGGGAGGCAAGCCTCATCCCAACTATGATTTAAAGGATTATGTGCTTGGGATTTTCAGTAAGGACGAGCAGAAGGTTTTAAAGGAAACCATGGAAAAGGCCTGCGACGCCGTTGAATTAATAGTAGGCGGAGATATAGACAAGGCTATGCAGACCTGCCAGCTTCAGGGCGTTAAAAAAGAAAACGCCGAAAAGTAATAAAAAACTTTCAGCGAAATAAAATTTAATAGGAAGCATTTATCGGATCGCGTATAAAAACGCTTTCCGACAATTGCCGTTTAAGGGGTAAAATTATGAGATCTTTTTCCGGACTGCTTAAAAAAAACGCCGAATTTCAGTCGGTTGTATACGATATAAAAAAGAACCGGCTTCCCATGGGGGTGCTGGGTCTGTCCCTGACGCCCAAAGCTCATCTTATAAGCTCCCTTTGCGACGAAACAGACAGAAAAGCCCTTGTAATAACAAACGACGAGGCATCGGCTGTTAAAATATGCTCCGACCTTAACGCAATGGGCATGAGAGCTTTAATGTATCCCGCAAGGGACTGGAATTTCAGGACGGAGGAAAGCCGTTCAAGAGAATATGAGCGGGCAAGACTGGGAGTTTTGGGCAATGTAATAAGCGGCGAATACGATGCGGTGGTGTGCTCCGCCGAAGCCGCAATGCAGTTTACCGTTCCTTCCGAGGAATTAAAAGAAAAATCGGTTGTCCTTAAAATGGGAGAGGATACGGAGCAGTCAAAAATCATAAAAGCGCTTTCGGCGGCAGGCTATGTAAGAGCGGATATGGTAGAGGGACCGGGTCAGTTTGCCCTTCGAGGCTCTATTCTGGATTTTTTCCCTCCGGACGCGAAACAGCCCGTAAGAGCGGAATTTTGGGGCGATACAATTGATTCCATGGCGTATTTTGATATTATATCCCAGAGAAGAGGAGAAAACGCCGACGAAATCAAAATTACTCCCGCTTCCGAGATAATTTTTGACAGCGGGGAAGAGCTTGCGGAGAAAATCGAAAAGCTTGCAAAAACTTTAAGGGGAAAAAGCGCCGCGGTTAAGGAGAGTCTTTTAAGAGATGCACAGCAGATAAGAAACGGAGTAAGGCTTGGCTCCTGCGACAGATATTTGAATCTTGCCTATGAAAAATGCGATACGATTTTTGATTACTGCAAAGACTGCCTTCTTTTTGCCTGCGAGTCCTCGAATATAAAGGAAAGAGGAGAAACCTCAAGAAAGCTTTTGAACGAAGATATAAAGATGATGTTCGAGGACGGAGTTTTGTGCAAGGGGCTTGACAGCTACGCCTTAAAATGGAGCGATGTTGTAAGCGAGTATGAAAAAAAAGGCGTAATATACCTTGACAACTTTGCCAGAGGCTCCTTTGACACGCCGGTTAAGGACCTTGTTACCGTAAATGTAAGACAGCTGTCGCCGTGGGAAGGCTCCCTTGCGGTTTTAAAGGACGATTTAAGACCGGATATGCACAGGGGATATACGGCGGTAGTGCTGGGAGGCACTGAAAAAGCGGCGAAAAGCCTCTGCGAGGATCTTAACGACGAAGGCTTTTCATCCAATTATTTTTCAAAGGCGCCCACCGTTTTTATTAAGGGAGCGGTAAATATAATTCCGGGAGCATTAAGCTTCGGAATGGATTATCCCGGAGAAAAAATAAAAATCGTAACTTCCGGAAGATACAGATCCGAGGGCATAAAAAGAGCTTCGGGAAAAAAGAAATTCCACGACATAAGCCAGGGGCTTCATTCAATCGAGGAGCTTCACAAAGGGGACTATGTAGTTCATTCCGTTCACGGAATAGGACTTTTTGACGGCATTGTGGATATGGATGTGTCGGGAGTAAGAAAGGATTATATAAAAATAAAATACATGGGCGCCGATATTTTGTATGTGCCTGTAACACAGCTTGACCTTGTGTCTAAGTATATAGGTCCTCACGACGAAAACGGCAAAGGCGTTAAAATAAATAAGCTTGGCTCAAAGGACTGGGCGAAAACAAAAGCCAGAGTAAAAGGCGCCGTTAAGGATATGGCAAAAGAGCTTCTGGCGCTTTACGCAAAAAGGCATAACACAAAGGGCTACGCTTTTTCTCAGGATATAGATATGCAGAGCGATTTTGAAAGGCGTTTTGAGTTTGACGAAACGGACGACCAGCTTAAATGTATATATGAAATCAAGCAGGATATGGAAAAACCCTATCCTATGGACAGACTTTTGTGCGGAGATGTAGGCTTCGGAAAAACCGAGGTTGCCCTGAGAGCCGCTTTTAAATGTATAGCCGACGGAAAGCAGTGCGCAGTGCTTGTGCCTACGACAATACTTGCCCTTCAGCATTACAGAACGATTTTAAGGCGTTTCGAGGGCTTTCCGGTAAAGGTGGAGATGCTTTCAAGATTCAGAACGGCAAAGCAACAGGCGCAGATTTTAAAGGAGCTGAAAAGCGGAGCCGTTGATGTAATAGTGGGAACTCACAGACTGATTTCAAAGGATGTGAAGTTTAAGGATATAGGGCTTGTAATAATTGACGAGGAGCAGCGCTTCGGAGTGGCTCAGAAGGAAAAGTTCAAAACGCTGTTCCCCTCCGTTGACATACTTACCCTGTCGGCAACGCCTATCCCCAGAACACTTAACATGGCAATGACGGGAATAAGGGATATGTCGGTAATAGAGGAAGCGCCCCTTGACCGTTCCCCTGTTCAGACCTATGTTCTGGAGCATGATATGGGAATACTGTCGGAGGCGATTCAGAAAGAGCTCAGACGAGGCGGACAGGTATACTATTTATATAATAAGGTAGAGGACATTAACGAAAAGGCGGCTGAAATTCATAAATTCGTTCCTGATGCCTCAATAGGAGTTGCCCACGGAAAAATGGCAGAGGATGAGCTCAGTGAAATATGGCGCCGGCTTCTTGAGGGAGAAATCGACATACTTGTATGCACCACCATAATAGAAACAGGCGTTGATGTTTCCAATGTAAACACCCTTATAATTGAAAACGCCGACCGAATGGGACTTTCACAGCTTCATCAGATAAGGGGAAGAGTAGGACGCTCCTCAAGAAGAGCCTTTGCGTATTTCACCTTCAGAAGAGGGAAGGAGCTGTCGGAGATAGCCCAGAGAAGGCTTTCGGCAATAAGGGAGTATACGGAGTTCGGTTCCGGCTTTAAAATCGCCATGAAGGACCTTGAAATAAGAGGCGCCGGCAATATTTTAGGCGCAAAACAGCACGGACACCTTGAAGCCGTGGGCTATGATATGTATTTGCAGATGCTGTCGGAGGCTGTGGCTGAGGAGCAGAGCAGCGAGCCTCAGGAGGAGAAGAGAGAGTGCCTTGTTGATATAAGAATAGACGCCCATATTCCCGAAAAATATATTGACAGCGTACCCCAGAGGCTTTCCATGTACAGAAGGATAGCCGGCATACGAAGAGAATATGATGCGTCGGATGTGTTAGATGAGCTTATTGACAGATACGGAGAGCCGCCGGAGAGCGTAAAAGGGCTTATAACCGTATCGCTTATAAGAAATTCGGCAATGAAGCACGGCATATACGAGATAGGTCAGAGAGAAAACAGCCTTTTGCTTTACTGTTCGCAGGTAACTCCGGAGATGATAGGACAGCTTTCAAAGCCGTTAAAGGGAAGAATTCTTGTAAGCGCCGCTGCGAAGCCCTATATTTCAATAAGATTGAACAGTAAGGATAAGCCCCTTGAGGTTCTTAAATTCGCAATGAAGCTTCTTGACAGGGGCGAAAAAGAGAGCAGTACAAATAAAATATAAAAAATACTGGACAAAAAGGAAATAATATTTTATATTGTATTTGAAACAATAAAGAAAAAGGAGTTGTTAAAATGGAAGTTAAATTTTTCAAGTGCGAACACTGCGGAAATATTATCGCTTTTGTAAAGGATAAAGGCGTGCCTGTAATGTGCTGCGGACAGAAGATGAAGGAGATTGTTCCCAACACCGTGGACGCCGCTCAGGAAAAGCATATTCCCGTTGTAACCGTTGAGGGAAGCAAGGTTTATGTAAAAGTGGGCGATGTGGCACATCCCATGACCGAGGAGCATCTTATAGAGTGGGTATGCCTTCACACAAAGCAGGGCAACCAGAGAAAGCCTTTAAATCCGGGAGACGCTCCGGAGGTATGCTTCAGCATATGCGACGGAGACGAGGTTCTGGCGGTATACGCCTACTGCAACCTTCACGGACTTTGGAAAAGCGGTAAATAAGCAGAAAAATAACAGACAAAATAAACGAAAGGAGCTGAAAAAACATGAAGTATGTATGCAATGTATGCGGCTGGGAGTATGACGAGGCGGCAGGAGATCCCGACAACGGAATAGAGCCCGGAACAAAATTCGAGGATCTGCCCGATGATTTTGTATGCCCTCTCTGCGGAGTAGGCAAGGACGATTTCTCCGCCGAATAATTAAAAAAGAAGCTCCCGGAAAAACTTTTTAAAAGCTTTCGGGAGTTTTTTATATATACATATATTATTATGCTGTTTCTTTTTAAAAGCTGATTCAAGCATTTTAAATTAAAATTTATTTAAAGGTAATTGATAATTAATCATCGATAAGGATTTTCAGGGCTTTTTTGTACTTTTCCGCCCGGTCAATATCCTTTTGGGTTATTTCACTGAGCCTTGACAAATTCATATTATGCTTTAAGTCGGCAATTTTAACCTTAACGGCGTCGGGATTTTGTTTGATTTCCGAAATATACTGAAAATAGTCGGCGTTTTTGTCTTTTGTAAGAATACGAACCGCCGAAACAATCCTTTCCGGAAAGCCCTCCTTTTCAAGATATTCAAAATCAATGTTCCCGTCTTCGACTGTGTCATGAAGAAGAGCGATAATAACCGTTTCCTCCGTGTCCATTTCACGGGCAAGGAAAAACGGATGAAGAATATAAGGATAGCCTCCCTTGTCCTTTTTGTTTTTGTGAACCTCAAAGGCAATTGACGCGGCTTTCTGCACCAGTGGAGAATAAATCATAAAAAGCGCCTCCTTAAAAACAAGTATATTATATGACAGGAAAAAAGTAAAGAAAATAAATTTTAATTGTAATGAAAGGTGAGCGGAAATGGCTGATGAAGAAAAAATTTTAAAGCTTCAGGAGATTATTGACAGGTCGGAAAGAATCGTGTTTTTCACGGGAGCCGGAGTAAGCACCGAATCGGGAATCCCGGATTTCAGAAGCCCCGACGGGCTGTATAACCAAAAGTACAGCGTTCCTCCCGAAACAATGCTCAGTCATTCCTATTATATGTCGAATCCTCGGGAGTTTTATAAATTTTACAGGGATAAGATGCTGTGCCTTGAGGCGGAGCCGAACAAAGCCCACAGGAAAATATATGAGCTTGAAAAGGCGGGAAAGGTTCTGGGAATTGTTACTCAAAACATTGACGGTCTTCATACAAAAGCGGGATGCAGTAAAGTATATGAGCTTCACGGTTCTGTTTACAGAAATTACTGCCGTAAGTGCGGAAAGCTTTACAGGCCGGAGTACATAAAAGAGACTCAGGGAGTACCGAAATGCCTCTGCGGCGGTATAATAAAGCCCGACGTAGTGCTTTATGAGGAGAGCTTGAACGACGAAACGGTGGAAAACGCCGTAAACGCCATTGAAAACGCCGACTGCCTTATTGTTGCGGGAACGTCTCTTACCGTTTATCCTGCGGCAGGAATGATAAGATATTTTAAGGGAGAAAGCATAGTGCTGATAAACAGGGACAAAACCCCCGTTGACTCGGCGGCAGACCTTGTTATACATGATAAAGCCGGCGAAGTGCTGGATAAAATTAAGGTTAATGTGTAAATGTATTACAAAATTGATATAGATATTTACTTTTGATTTTGGGTATGTTATATTAATTCTGAGAGGTGATAAAGATGATGGAGTATATATGGCTGGGTGTGCTTGTTTTAATGGTAGTCGTTGAGATAATGACAACTCAGCTTGTTTCAACCTGGTTTGCCGTAGGAGCCTTCGGAGCTTTTCTGACGGCTCTGTTCGGTGGCGAATTATGGGTGCAGATAGTGGTGTTTACCGTAGTGTCCGCCATAGCCCTGATTATTACAAGACCTCTTGTTAAAAAACTTACAAAAAATAAAACAGTGCCAACCAACGCCGATATGGTAATCGGGCAAACGGGAATAGTCACGGAAAAAATTGACAATATTGCGGAAACGGGACTTGTAAAGGCGGGAGGCTCCGTATGGACAGCCCGTTCCGGAGACAATACCGTTATCGAAACGGGAGAAAGGGTAACGGTTCTTGAAATTAAAGGCGTTAAGCTGATAGTTACCCCCATAAAGGACGAAAGCGTAAATAACCTTTAAAAATTTACGCCGTTAAATAAATTAAACAGGAGGATATATTTATGGGAATAGTAATACTTTTGGCGGTGCTGGTAATTTTTATACTTGTCATAGTGATTTTGAATATCAAAATCGTTCCTCAGTCAAAGGCGTATGTAGTGGAGAGGCTTGGTGCGTATAAATGCACATGGCAGACGGGACTTCATGTAAAAATTCCCTTTATTGAGAGAATCGCAAAAACCGTATCTCTGAAGGAAAAGGTTGCGGATTTTCCCCCTCAGCCGGTAATTACAAAGGATAATGTTACAATGCAGATTGACACCGTTGTATTTTATCAGATAACCGATCCCAAGCTTTTTACCTACGGAGTGGAGCATCCGGTGGCGGCTATTGAAAATCTTACTGCGACAACTCTCAGAAATATAATCGGAGAAATGGAGCTTGACCATACGCTTACATCAAGAGATATAATAAACGCCAAGATAAGGGGAATACTTGACGAAGCCACAGACCCATGGGGAATAAAGGTAAACAGGGTGGAGCTTAAAAACATATTCCCGCCCAAAGAGATACAGGACGCCATGGAGAAGCAGATGAAAGCCGAGAGAGAGAGACGAGAGGCAATTCTCAGAGCCGAGGGAGAAAAGGCAAGTAAAATTCTTGTAGCCGAGGGACAGAAGGAATCTCAGATACTTGCGGCAGAAGGCGAAAAACAGGCGGCTATACTTCACGCGGAAGCCATAAAGGAAGCTAAAATCAGAGAGGCGGAAGGCGAAGCCCGGGCAATCGTAACCGTTCAGAAAGCCAAGGGAGAGGGTATAAAGCTTCTTAATGAAGCTCAGCCTACGAAAGAGGTATTGACCTTAAAGGGACTTGACGCCTTTGCGGCTGCGGCAGACGGAAAGGCAACGAAGATAATAATCCCATCGGAAATACAGGGACTTGCGTCTCTTGCCACCACAACGGCGGAGCTGTTCCGTGAGGACAAAAAGCAATAAGCAAAACAAAATTTTACCGGCGGTTTTCCGTCGGTATTTTTTTGTTATCTTTAAAATTAAATTTAAAGCGGCTTTTTTCTTTAAAGACCAAATAATAAAATATTTGAATACAGTTTTGAAATGTTGCAAAAAATGTAAAAAAATATTAAAAAATCATTAACATTTTTCAATTTTAAAAATTTCCCGGTGCAATTATTGACAAGGGATTTTTCGGTGTGTATAATAAATTTGTACTATAATCTTTTTTAGATTTGTGACAAATGATAGGAGGTAACAAAAATGAAAATCTGTAAAAAAACATTATCAGTGTTTTTGTCGCTGTTAATGATTTTCTCAGTATTCGGAATCGTTGAACTTGCACCTACCGCCTCGGCGGCATATAATATGCCCGGCTGGGACGGCAGCGGTACTCATTGGGTGCAGTTTAATCATTCAAGCGGAAGTGAGTATGTAAAACTTACATATCCCAGTGAAATTTATCTTGATATATCCGAAACGCTTCAAAGTGCAGGATATTATATCAAGGTTACCGGCAACTACGGACAAAATAACACAGATTACCGCGTAATTGTAAACACAAATATTTGGGGAGCTTCCGATAATTGTGCCAACAAGGAATTTATGAACCTTTTCAGTGGGTACAGCGGTGATTCCAGTTATGAGTTTAATAATATCAGGGTAAATCAGGCACCTACAAAAGATAACTGGGACGGCTCAAGATGTTTCGTTGTGATGAGACCCGTTAACTTTGAGATTAACTTGAATTTGCAGGGCACTCCTACAAAAACGGGAACCTATGTTTATAACACCTCCGGCTGGAATCCTTCTGTAGAGATGGTTCTTATGCAGAATTATTCATGGAGAGAATGGAGAACAGGATACACTTCGGGCACCAACAAGGGTTCTACATCTTCTTACTATGAAGGACAATGGCTTGAAATTAAAATGACTGCCGTTGTTTATGATAAGTCCTCATTAAATAGTGAAATCAACAATGCTATAAATAATGTATCGCCTAATTCTGCTTATACATCTCTTCTTGTTGCAGGTAACTGGAATACATATACAAGTGCATTGTCTTCTGCCCAGTCTACTCTTTCAACAAGAAAAGTAACACAGTCAAATATTGACAGTGCTAAGAACACCCTTTACAATGCGGCAAACGCGCTTAAATTTGCTGCAAGCGATGCAACGCTTAAGTCTTATATAAATCAGGCGGAAAACGTAATGGCACAAGCAGATTATGCCCTTATTTATACAGCGGAATCAAGAGCGGCATTGGAAAGTGCATTAAACGCTGCAAAGACAACAAGCTATTCAACAGCTCAGTATGCCGCATACAATGATGCTAATGCAGGCTCCAAGGCTAAGCAGCAGCAGAATATAATTGACGGACTTGCCGCAAATCTTAATTCTGCTCTTTCAAATATGGGTCTTGCTCCCGTTGATTATACAGAGTATGACAACTTTGTAGCTGAAAACACTCCCCTTGAATACGGCACATGCTATACTGAGGCTACCTTGACCGCCTATAATAACGCTGTTGCCGTAATGGACGGCTACAAGGCTGACGGCTCTCTTACAAGGAAAAACGACCAGTCAAAGATTGACGATGCTATGAACGCTATTACCGATGCGTTTGCGGCTCTTACAGAAGAGCATACATGGAATGACGGTGAAATCACAACTCCCGCAACCTGCACAACCGACGGCGTAATGACATATACCTGTACCGCCTGCGGAAAGGCAACAAAGACGGAAACGATTCCCGCAACGGGACATGAGTACGGTTCTTGGACATCAAACAATAACGGTACACATTCTCAGGTTTGTATCCATGACGACGACACAAAGACAGAGGATTGTACTTATACCGAGGATGTAATTGCCCCCACATGCACAGCACAGGGCTATACTCTTTACACCTGTTCAGTCTGCGGTTACTCTTATAAAGATAACTATACAGACATTATTCCTCATGATTTAACAGAATGGACATCCGACGGAAGCGGCAATCATACAAGACACTGTAATAATTGTGATTATTCCGAAACAAAAGCATGTGACTATACTTATGCTGTTACAACTCCGGCAACATGTACTACTCCCGGTGTGGGAACATATACCTGCTCTGTCTGCGGATATTCTTATACAGAAGTAATACCTGTAAACCCCGAAGCCCATAAGTATGACGGCGGTGTATACACTGCTCCTACCTGTACTGAGGACGGATATACAACATATACCTGTGAATACTGCGGCGGCACAAAAGTCGATATAGATGAAGGCTCCGCCACAGGACATAAATTCAGCGCATGGGTACCTAACGGCGACGGAACGCATACTCATACTTGTGAAAACGGATGCGGAACAAGCGAAAACGCTCCTTGCACTGATTTCGACGTTGAACGCACAAAAGAGCCTACCTGCACGGAAACAGGTCTTGACACTTACACCTGTAACGACTGCGGCTATGTAAAGACAGAAGTTGTTGCCGCTCTCGGACATGACTATGTAGGCACTGAAACAAAAGCTCCTACATGTACTGAAGAAGGCGTAATGACTTACGAGTGTTCACGCTGCCACGACACATACACAGAGTCTATTTCCGCAAAGGGTCACAGCTGGGGCGATGTTCAGGTTATTACACAGGCAACCTGTACAACAACCGGTATTATGAGCGCAGTTTGTAAGGTATGCGGAGAGCATCAGAGCGAAGCGGTAATCCCTGCAAGAGGTCACTCATTAGCTTATGATATTATAGATGATACACAGCATCGTGAATATTGTACCAATGAAGCAAACGACCAGTACGAAGCCTGTAATTATGAAATAACAGAAGATCACAATTTTGCAAATGAAATTGAGCGTGTTGAGCCTACCTGCACAACAGACGGATATGTTGTATATCAGTGCGAATGCGGTCAGACAAATACAGTTGAGCTTTCCGCAACAGGCCATACGGAATTTGTTACAATAAACGCAAAAGCTCCTACCTGCACACAGGCAGGCTGGACAGAGGAAATAATCTGCTCGGTATGTAATGAAACTCTCCAGAAGAGCCAGCCTCTGGCAGCTCTCGGTCATGACTGGCAGGAGACAGAGCATAAAGACGCCACCTGCACCGACGACGGTTATACAAAATATGACTGTTCAAGATGCGATGAAACCAAGACAGATGTAATACCCGCAACGGGACACACCTGGGACGAAGGCACAATCAAGATTTATCCCACATGTACTTCCGAGGGTTCAAAGGAAGTTACCTGTCAGGTCTGCGGCACAACCGAGGTTATTACAGTACCTAAGCTTGAGCACAGCTATGTAGCAGTTGTAACTCCTCCCACCTGTACGGCAAACGGCTTTACAACATACACCTGTTCTGTTTGTCATGACACATATCAGTCTGATATAGTACCTGCAACGGGACACCAGACAATAGACACGGTTGTTGCTCCCACTTGCACCGAGCGCGGATACACCAAGCATGAATGTACAGTCTGCGGATATGTATACAATGACAATTATGTTGCCGCTTTAGGCCATAAGTATACAGAAACTGTAGTTGCTCCCACCTGTACGGCAGGGGGATACACAGAGTATACCTGCTCCGTATGCGGACATTCCTACAGAAACAACTTTACTTCTCCTGTAAGCCACAATTATGTCACAGAGGTAGTTCCTGCAACTTGTACGGAACAGGGCTACACTCTTCACAAGTGTACAAACTGCGGCGACAGCTATAAGGATAACTTTACCGACGCTATCGGACATGAGTATGTAGAGGCTGACAGAGTTCCTCCTTCAAATACTCAGAACGGTTATATAGTTTACCGCTGCAAGCACTGCTCCGGTGAATACAAAGAAATTATCTACGCCGGCAACAGAGTTCTTGTAAGCCAGACTCTTTACGATGTTGACGGAAGAATCCTTGACAACGCGAAGATTTATGTAATGAATGTTACCACCGGCGATCAGTTCCTTATTGAAACCGACGATAACGGATATTTCACCTATGTATTTACGGAAGGAAAGTACGAGCTTCTTATTAAGCATGATTTCTACCTTGACACATACGGAACAATAATAATCGCTGACGGCGAAGCAGAAATCAACATTGATCCTATCGAGCATAACCCCTGTGACTGTCTCTGCCACCAGGACAACATCTGGGCAACGCTGTTCAGAATCCTTTACAAGATTCTCTACCTGTTCGGATTTAATGTTCACTGCTGCGACGACTGTGCAGTTGAGACATGGTAATCCAAAAATGAATATAAAAGGCGTCCGCAGGCTTGTCCTGCGGGCGTTTTTTTAACTGATAATCAGATAAACGGCAAAAACTTGCTTATAAAGTGCAACAAATTTACAATTTTTAAAAATAATATTAAAATATTTTGTTTTTATTTTGAAGTTTATTGACAGATGAAGTTTTATGAGTTATAATTCAAATGAAAAACTATCATTATACATTTAAAAATGATATTAATGAAGATTTGCAAATCCATTACTATGGGAGGACTTTTTTATGAAAACCATGAAGAAACACATGAAAGTCATATCTTTTCTGCTTTCGGTTGTAATGCTTTTCAGCGTTGTTTCCGTTACGGCTTTTGCAAGTGATTATTCATTTGTATATTACTTTGCAGATGATGACATGACGACGATTTCCATAGCCGGTTTCAAGGGCACTGTTCCCGAAGACGGTTATGTTGAGATCCCCGATACGATTGACGGCTATGAGGTAGTGGCTATCGCGGGACACGCTTTTGAAAAGCTTGATGATCTCAAGGGCATCATTATCCCCGAAACAGTTGTAAAAATTGATGAGAACGCTTTCTACGGCTGCAGCGGAATTATTGATGTTCAGGTTAAGAATCAGGACGAAATCGATGTAGGCGAGGATGTTTTTGATTCAACTCAGTGGTATGAGGATCATAAGCAGGATTATGTAATAAGCGGCACAACTCTTGTAAGCTACAAGGGCAGCGATGAAATCGTAGCGGTTCCCTACAACTGCACAATGATTGCTGACGGCGCTTTTAAAAACAATGTAAACATTAAAACCGTTTATATTGAAAGAGAGCTTAAGACAATCGGCGACAACGCTTTTGCAGGATGTACAAATCTTGAGACTGTTGTCGTAGGCGACGGAATCGGCACTCTTAATATCGGCAAGGACGCTTTTAAAGATACAAAATGGCTTGCTGATTATCCCAGCACATTCGTTATTATAGGCACAACCCTTGTTAAGTATAAGGGAACGGACAGCAGCGTTTCAATTCCCAATGTTGTTACCGCAATAGCTGACGGCGCCTTCTATGTAGGCGACACCGACAGCAGCATCGCCTTTAAGGTAAAGGTTCCCGTAACAGTTGATACTTTCGGTGATGATTGCTTGTATCTTTACACTTCCGCAACCAAGGTTTATCCTGAGATTGTTGTTTACGCAGGTTCTGCGGCTGAGGACTACTGCAAGGTAAAAGGCCTTAAATATACATACAGCCCCTGCCCCGGCGACACAGATAACGACGGCAAGGTTTCCGCGGCAGATGCCCGCTATGCTCTCCGTGTTTCCGCTAAGCTTGAGAAGCCTGTAATAGACGCTGCTCTTCTTGAGGTAATTGATATATCCGCAGACGGAAAGATTACTGCCGAAGACGCAAGACTTATTCTCAGAATAGCTGCTCAGCTTGATGACTATTCAGCAGAACAGCTCCTTACAATGCCCCGTACCGATTATGAGACGCTTATAACCGCTTCTCAGGCACTTTCGCTTGCAAAGGCATATCAGTGCGCATATTCAAAAACAGCTTATCAGAGCATTTCCGACTACAGCATGAATGTTAATACAAGAACATATCTTGCTCAGTTCGAGAGAGAGCTTACTCCCGAAAAGAAAGCTGACACAGTTACATTCAATCAGGATACACAGGAAGCCGTTGATAATCTCTTTGATATCACTCTGATTGATTCAAGCAAAATCAAGGATTACAAATGTGAGCTTGATGAAGATGTATACAATATTACAATAGTTCTTGCTGATGAGAAGCTGGGCATGAATGATACCGAAACAGAGACATTTACATCAAAGATGTTCCCTGTTGAGACTGTAGCTCATTACACAAATGCGATTTCCGGCAAGTACTGGTCCGGCAATGTTGACTACAATATGACATATACCGACTGTACACTTCAGATGCAGGTTAAGGTTAACACTCTTCAGCTCAAGTCAATAACAGTTACAATGAATTATGACTTTGAAATCAGCGGCAAGATCCTCGGCATTTCCATTAAGGATAACGACGGAAAGAGCCCTGCAACAGCTACAAGAACAGATGTTATCAAATACACAAACTTCGTATATTTTGAAAAATAACCAAATATTTTCGGCCGCTTAATGCGGCCGACTTTTTTTGCGAAAAAAAGCTGTCAATAATCAGCAGAAAACTATTTATAAAATATTTAACGAAAAAGCATAAAATTGTAACATTAATATGGTTATATAATAATGTAATAAGGAAAGCTTATTAACATTATATATGAAAGGAAAGTTTTTATGGCAGCTATACTTACTTACATTAAGGCAATTATCAGCTTTGTTAAAAGAATGATCATCGTATTCGATATCGCAATTTCCGAGGATCTTTCAAATATGCTCGATAAGATCGAGGATTTTGAAGTTCCAGCTCTTTACTGAGAATTATAGCGGGGGGCGCAGCAGCGCTCCCTTGTTTTAAAATAAAAGACAAAAGCCGTATTTTTGTAAAATTAATATTTTATTAATTTTTATGCAAAGACGGTTCAATATTTGTGTGCTTAAATATAAGCATGGTAGATGTTGCTATCAAATAAATGAAAGGAAATTTGTGAACTATGGAGACAATCATTGGATACATCAAAGCTATCATTGATTTCGTAAAGAGAATTCTTGCTGTTCTTGGTATCGAAATTGACATGACTCTTCCTTTCTAATTTAATTAGAAACAGAAAAGTAACACACACGCAGGCTGCTTTAGGCAGCTTGTTTTTTTTGCAAAAAAAACGGCGGTGTAGTGCCGTCGTTTTTCATAAGTATGTGTTGATTATGTTTTCTGCTATTGCCTTTTTTGAAATGCATCTGTCCATTGCCTGTTTTTCTATATATCTGTGGGCGTCGGGCTCGCTCATTTTAAGCTTATCTATAAGTACCCACTTTGCTCTGTTTATGAGCCGTATTTCCTTCATTTTTTCCTCAAAGGAAATGGTTTTGCTTTCAAGCTTGCTTGTTCGCTCCTTTGCGGTTATAAGCCACTGCACGCAGTGAGTTAAAACTGCTTTTGTTGTAGGCAGTGACAGGGTAAAAACTCCGTTCTCAGAGGCTTTTTCATAAACCTCGTCGTAAACATCGCTTTTGACTGTCAGCAAAACAACCGCATCGTTTCTTGTTACGGCGTCTATTGCGAATCGCAGACCCGTTCCGTCGGAAAGAGGTGAATTTATGATTACAAAGTCAAAATCCCTTTCCAGAAGAAGCCGCTTGCCTGCGTTTAAGGTAGCTGCAAACTGTTTAAATGTAAACCGGGAGTCGGGGAGAAGAGTTTTTATGTATGCGCTGAAGCTGTCTGAAGATGATACGGTAAGAACACTGTATGACCGTTCTTTTAAGCTCATGGCGGTTCATCCTTAAATTAGATTTATGTTATATTTTTTTGCAGTATGCCGATAAAACAGACTGAGGAATGTATTGCTTAACGAAATCGCTGTTTTCTGCACAGATAACGGCGTCTTCATGCTTTAAAGGCAGCTTTTTTAAAGCTTTAAGTGTTTCCTCATCAGCTGTAAAAAGGTTTATATTGGCTTTTGGAGGCGGCGTAAGGTTATTTTTGATGCCGTAAAGGCCGGCGTAAATAATAAGGGCAAAAGCAAGATAGGGATTTGAAAGTGAATCTGCGGATCTCAGCTCCGCTCTGACATATTCCCCCTGAGCCGCAGGCACTCTTATAAGCTGGGAGCGGTTTCCCTCTGCCCATGAAATGTATTCGGGAGCCTTGCTGCTTCCAAGCCTTTTATATGACTGTTCGTCAGGATTTAAAAACAGGGTGATTTCCGAAATTTTATCAAGTATTCCGGCAATAACGCTTTCAAGCAGCCTGCTGCCCTTCTCGTCCTTAGCCGATATGTTAATATGAAATCCGTTTCCGGGAAAGTTTTTTAAGGGCTTCGGGGAAAAATCCGCCCAAAGGCCGTTTCTGTGGGCAACGGTTTTTACAACCGTCTGAAATGTCATTGTGTTGTCGGCAGCTGTCATAGGCTCCGAGTGACGGAAATCAATTTCATTCTGACCGGGACCCTCTTCGTGGTGAGAGCTTTCAGGTCTTATTCCCATCTGCTCAAGAGTAAGACATATTTCTCTTCTTACATTTTCCCCTTTGTCCTCAGGGGCAATATCCATATATTCGGCATTGTCGTAGGGAGTTTTTGTAGGCTTTCCGTTTTCGTCAAGGCAGAACAGATAAAACTCCATTTCCGAGCCGAAGGAAAAAGAAATCCCCTGTTTTTCAGCTTCCGCAGCGGCGTTTTTAAGCACCGCTCTTGTATCGCTTTCAAACTGTCTGCCGTCGGGGTAAGTGATATTGCAGAACATTCTTACAACCTTGCCGTGCTCCGGCCGCCAGGGGAGAACATTCAGAGTGTCCGGATCGGGATGAAGAAGAAGGTCCGAACGGGATTCATCGCTGAAGCCTTTTATCGCCGAGCCGTCAAAGGGTATGCCGTATTCAAAGGCGTAGGGAAGCTCTCCCGGCATAACGGAAATATTTTTTTGTTTGCCGAAGACATCGCAGAAGGCAAGGCGTATAAATTTAACGTCCTCCTCACGGACATATTCCATAACTTCCTGTGGTGAGTATTTCATAATGAAACCTGCTTTCGTTTAATTTGCCACATACATCTGTTTGTAGGGGTTTTTGCTGTCAGGCCTGATTACTGTGAATTTTTCCTTTAAAATCTCGTCGGCGTCGCAGCCGAATAAACCGCAGTATTTGACGATATGCTTTTCAATAAGAGACATATCTTCATCTGAGGCAGGAGATACGGTAACCTGTCCCGGGAGCTTAATTCCGTCGCATGAGGAGCGAACGAAAACAGCGCCGCCGTGCATACCTGTGCAGGGAAAGTTGCCGAGAATTTTTTTCGAGCCTATGTTTATACCCAGGACGATTATTAGTCCGCCTGCCTGATATTCCCCCAAAAAGCTGCCTGCATAGCCTCCGATAACCATAACCGGAACCTTGTCTTTATACTGCTTCATGTGGATACCTGCCCTGTAACCGGCGTTGCCCTTTATAAAAATTTCTCCGCCTCTCATGGCATAGCCTACTGCGTCGCCTGCGTTGCCGTGAATAACGATGCTTCCGTTGTTCATTGTATCTCCTACGGCGTCCTGAGCGTTTGAATTTACCGTAATGCTTCCGCCGTTAAGATACGCTCCTAAAGCGTTTCCCGGTATACCGTTTATGGTAACGCTTTTATTTTCCATTCCGGCGGCGATAAATCTGTGGCCGCAGCAGTTTGTAATCTGAATATCCTCCGAGGAGCTGCGAATTAAGTCGTTTAAGGCTTTGTAATCAAGGTTTTCAGCATTTATTATCATATTATACCACACCTTCTCTGAATCAACAATCAATTTTTATTTCTGCGTATTATTCTCCGGCGTGAGCTATTCCTAAAATACGCAGTTCATTTTCATTAAGCCCTATGCCTCTGAGCATAAGTCTGTTTCCTCTTAAAGCTTCAATTGAGTTTATACCCATGCCGCCCATAATTTCCTTTATTTCGTTTTTCCATGCGGTCATAAGATTAATAAGTCTTTCGCTTCCCGTGTCGGGATCAAGTCTTTTTGTAAGCTCCGGCTTCTGAGTAGCTATTCCCCAGTTGCAGGTGCCGCTCTGACAGTTTCTGCAAAGATGACAGCCCATGGCTATAAGAGCTGCCGTTGCAACATAGCAGGCGTCGGCGCCTAAAGCGATTGCCTTAACAACATCGGCGGCGCTTCTTATGCTTCCCGAAGCTACAAGGGATACTCTGTTTCTTATTCCCTCGTCACGGAGTCTCTGGTCAACTGCCGCAAGAGCCAGCTCAATAGGGATACCTACATTGTCCCTTATTCTTGTAGGAGCGGCTCCGGTGCCGCCTCTGAAGCCGTCTATTACGATTATATCAGCGCCGCTTCTTGCTATTCCGCTGGCTATGGCGGCGATGTTATGAACAGCCGCAACCTTTACCATTACGGGCTTTTGGTAGTTTGTAGCCTCTTTTATTGAATATACAAGCTGTCTTAAATCTTCAATTGAGTAAATATCGTGATGAGGAGCCGGCGAAATTGCGTCGGAGCCTTCGGGAATCATTCTCGTTTTTGAAACGTCTCCTACGATTTTCGTTCCCGGCAAATGTCCGCCGATACCGGGCTTCGCGCCCTGACCCATTTTAATTTCAACTGCGGCGCCCGCCTTGAGATAGTCGTTGTGAACGCCGAATCTTCCCGAAGCTACCTGAACGATGGTGTTTTCACCGTAGCAGTAGAAATCCTCGTGAAGACCGCCCTCGCCGGTGTTGTAGTAAATTCCCAGCTTTTCTGCGGCTCTGGCAAGGCTTTCATGGGCGTTGTAGCTTATTGAACCGTAGCTCATGGCTGCAAACATAACGGGCATTGAAAGCTCCAAAAGGGGAGGAACGGTGCAGTCGATTTCGCCGTTTTCCTTTCTTTTTATCTTATGGGACTTCATTCCTAAAAATACCCTTGTTTCCATAGGCTCTCTCAAGGGATCTATGGGAGGGTTTGTGACCTGAGAAGCGTTAATTAAAATTTTGTCCCAGTATACGGGAAGCTTATTGGGATTTCCCATTGAGGACAGCAGCACGCCGCCGCTTCTTGCCTGCTTGAAAATTTCCTTTACGGTGGATTCATGCCAGTTGGCGTTTTCACGGAGCCGGCAGTCGCTTTTAACTATTTTTAAAGCGTGAGTAGGACAAAAGCAGACGCATCTCTGACAGTTTACGCATTTGCTTTCGTCAACGGCAAAGCAGTTTTTTTCTTCGTTGAAAATATGGACGCCGTTGGCACATTCCTTTTCGCATATACGGCAGTTGATGCACCGCTCCCTGTTTCTTACAACTTCAAATTCAGGATACATATAATCAATTCCCATTTTAAATATCCTCCTCAACTTTAACGATAACAGGTTCTCCTCCCGAGGGAGCGTAAATATTTTCGGCGTCAGGCTCCATAGTCCTGATTGCGGCTTCTTCGCTGGCAATAAACACCTTGTCGTCCTTTTCGCCCACAACCATGGAGCGGAGCTTTAAACGGTCGTTCAAAGCCATAAGACCGCCGTTGAAGCCTAAAACTATTGAAAACGGTCCGGTAATAAGGAAGTCTGAAAACATTGTGCGGAGATAAGTTAAAAGCTGTTTTTCTTTTTCGTCCTTTGAGCTTATTGTGCTCCAGAAGGGAGCGGCAATAATGGACGCCGCCTCCTTGTAGGTAAGGTTTTGTCTGCGGATAAGATAGTCCATAATATATGTGATAACCTCCGTATCCGTCTGAAGGGAGCACTTGTAGCCGAACATTTCAATGGCTCTGCGGTTGGCGTCATAGGAGGAGATTTCGCCGTTGTGAACGATGGAGTAGTCAAGAAGCGTAAATGGATGACAGCCGCCCCACCAGCCGGGAGTATTGGTAGGATATCTGCCGTGAGCTGTCCAGGAATAGCCCTCGTATTTTTCCAGCTTATAAAAAACGCCTACATCCTCCGGAAAGCCTACCGCCTTGAAGGTTCCCATGTTCTTTCCGCTTGAAAAAACATAAGCGCCGTTAACGCTTGTATTAATCATCATAACCGTTCTTGCCACAAGCTCTTTTTCATCAATCTGAAGAGATTTTAAAACAGATTTAAAGGGAGAAACGAAATATCTCCAAATAAGCGGCTCGTCGGTAATAGCGGGAATTTTTCTTGTGGGAATAATTTCCGCCTGAACGATTTCAAAGCTTTCCTTTAAAAGCTGCTCGCAGTCTTTTCTTGTGGCTCTTGAGTTAAAGAATATGTGAAACGCATAAAAATCCTTATATTCGGGATAAATTCCGTAGCCTGCGAAACCGCCTCCGAGACCGTTTGACCTGTCGTGCATGGGCTTCATCGCATTTGTAATAAGCTCTCCGGACATTTTATTTCCTTTTCTTGAAATAACGGCGGCAATGGCGCAGCCGGACGGAATTCTTACTTGACCCTCTTTTTTCATACAAAAAATCCTTTCAAAAAAAATAAAAGACGCTCATTAAAAGAGAAAATCTCTTAAAATGAACGCCTTTGGTCATTAATAATAATATATCACACAGAAAAATACTTGTCAAGTTTTAAATAAATTCCTTTAAAAAATATGTTTTTTCGGCAAATTTTCGGCGAATTGTTAAAACTCACAGTTATTAAGGCTTCCGGAAAAATATTTTGGAAGGTTTTTCAAAATTGATTTTTCGGGGTTGACAAACAAAAAACAGGGGACTATAATGCAAACATAAAAGGCAAAGATGTCTTATAAAGCTTAAAAAGCTTGAGGCATCTTTGTCTTTTTTTATTTTTTTTAAGGAGATATGTCCTATGGAAACAGTATCTGATTTTTTCGGAAAATTAGTATTTGACGACAGAGTAATGAAAGCCAAGCTTTCTTCAGATGTTTATCAGTCTTTGAAAAAGACTATCGACCAGGGCGCAAAGCTTGATATATCAGTTGCCAACGCAGTGGCGTCGGTAATGAAGGACTGGGCTGTTGAAAACGGCGCCACTCATTATACTCATTGGTTCCAGCCGCTTACGGGAATAACTGCCGAGAAGCATGACAGCTTTATTTCTCCGGCCCCTGACGGCAGAGTGATTATGGAATTTTCCGGCAAAGAGCTTATAAAGGGCGAGCCTGACGCTTCGAGCTTTCCTTCGGGAGGCCTGAGAGCAACCTTTGAAGCCAGAGGCTATACTGCATGGGACCCTACCTCCTACGCTTTCATAAAAGGAAAAACACTTTGTATTCCTACGGCGTTCTGTTCTTACGGAGGAGAGGCGCTTGACAAGAAAACACCGCTGCTCCGTTCCATGGAGGCACTTAACAAGCAGGCTTTACGAATTTTAAAGCTGTTCGGCAACACCGATGTCAAGCATGTAAGCACATCGGTAGGTCCCGAGCAGGAGTATTTCCTTATTGACAGGGAAATGTATGAGAAGCGCAAGGATTTGATATACACTGGAAGAACGCTTTTCGGAGCGAAGCCTCCCAAGGGACAGGAAATGGACGATCACTACTTCGGAGTAATCAAGCCCAGAGTAGCTGAGTACATGGAGGCTCTGAACAAGGAGCTGTGGAAGCTGGGCATACTTGCGAAAACGGAGCACAACGAGGTAGCGCCTGCACAGCACGAGCTTGCCCCCATATACACCACAACGAACATAGCCACGGACCACAATCAGCTTACTATGGAGATAATGCAGAAGGTTGCCCAAAGACACGGACTTGTATGTCTTCTTCATGAAAAGCCCTTTGCGGGAGTAAACGGAAGCGGCAAGCACAACAACTGGTCAATAGCAACGGACACAGGGGTAAACCTTTTAACACCGGGAGACACACCCCATGAAAACGCACAGTTTTTGCTTTTCCTTTGCGCAGTAATCAAGGCGGTGGACGATTATCAGGATCTTTTAAGATTGTCGGTAGCCACGGCAGGCAACGATCACAGACTGGGAGCAAACGAAGCTCCTCCGGCGGTAGTATCGATTTTCCTGGGCGACGAGCTTACGGCGATACTTGAAGCCATTGAAAATGACGAGCCTTACAGCGCTGCGGAAAAAACTACAATGAAGCTGGGAGTAGATGTTCTGCCTAAGTTCCCCAGAGACACCACCGACAGAAACAGAACCTCACCCTTCGCGTTTACCGGCAACAAGTTTGAATTCAGAATGTTGGGCTCTTCAAACAGCATAGCCTGCGCCAACATGATGCTTAACAGCGCCGTAGCTGAATCCCTGAAGATATATGCGGACAGGCTTGAAAACGCAGATAATTTTGAAGAGAAGCTTCATGAGATGATCAAGAAGACAATCAAGGATCACAAGAGGATAATTTTCAACGGCAACGGTTATGACGACGCATGGATTGAAGAGGCAACAAAGAACAGAGGACTTCTGAATTATAAGACAACGCCCGACTGTATGCCGCATCTTCTTGACAAAAAGAATGTTGAGATGCTTACCTCACAGAAGGTATTCTCAGAGGCGGAGCTTAAATCAAGATGTGAAATCATGCTTGAC
Source organism: uncultured Clostridia bacterium (assembly GCA_944412445.1). Lineage (GTDB taxonomy): Bacteria > Bacillota > Clostridia > Oscillospirales > Acutalibacteraceae > UBA1081. Next base: position 36,803 of record CALYBJ010000006.1, on the reverse strand, counting down.
AACTACTGCAAGACTCTGATAATCGAAGCTACAACAATGGCGGATATGGCAAGAAAGGAAATTCTTCCTGCCGTTGAGAGCTACGCCTTGGAGATAGCAAATACGGCAGCAGCCAAAAAGAGTGTAATCGCCGGAATTTCAACCGAGTATGAAGAGGAGCTTCTTAAAAAGCTTACCTGCGAGGCCCAGCAGATTTCGGTAAAGACAGACGAGCTTAACGAAGAGATAATGAAGGTTAAGGATATTTCCGACATTGAGGAAAAGTCATACGCAATAAGGGACGGGGTTCTTGTAAAGATGAACGAGCTAAGAGCCGTAGCCGATGAAGCGGAGACGGTAACTGCCGAAAAATACTGGCCCTTCCCCACATACGGAGATTTGCTTTTCGGTATAAAATAAAGAGCTGTTTGTGAAAGGGGAGTTTTTTATGACTTACAGTCCTGTTAATACAATATGGGTACTGCTGGGAGCGGCACTGGTATTTTTCATGCAGGCAGGCTTTTCAATGTGCGAGGCAGGCTTCACCAGGGCTAAAAACACAGGCAATATCCTTATGAAAAACCTTATGGATTTCTGCATAGGCACACCGGCATTCTGGCTTGCAGGCTTCGGAATAATGTTCGGAAGCGGTACTGCTCTTTTCGGAAAAATAGATCCTCTTATTATGGGGGATTACAGCCATATTCTTCCTGAGGGCGTTCCTCTTTGGGCTTTTGCAATATTCCAGACAGTTTTCTGCGCCACATCGGCAACAATCGTTTCCGGCGCTATGGCTGAAAGAACAAAATTCAGCGCATACTGTATTTATTCAGCGGCAATTTCACTTATAATTTATCCTGTTTCAGGTCACTGGATATGGGGCGGCGGCTGGCTCAGTCAGCTTGGCTTCCACGATTTTGCAGGCTCAACGGCTGTTCACATGGTAGGCGGTCTTTGTGCGCTGATAGGTGCGAAAATCTTAGGACCCCGTATCGGCAAGTACGATAAAAAAGGCAAGCCCAGAGCGATTTTGGGACACAATCTTACCTTTGCGGCGCTCGGCGTATTTATCCTTTGGTTCTGCTGGTTCGGCTTTAACGGAGCCTCAACTGTCGGCATGAATACAGATGAGCTTGTGGAAAGAGCCGGTCTTGTATTCTTCAATACAAACCTTGCGGCGGCTGTAGCGTGCTGCACAACACTTATTGTCACATGGATAAGATACAAAAAGCCCGATGTTTCAATGACATATAACGCGGCTCTGGCAGGACTTGTAGGCATAACGGCAGGCTGCGACGCTGTAAGCCCTGTGGGCGCGGCAATAATGGGACTTGTTTTCGGCGTTGTTATCGTATTCGCAGTTGAATTCTTCGATAAAATCGCAAAGATTGACGATCCCGTAGGAGCAATTTCGGTGCATTTCGTATGCGGTGCTTTGGGAACAATGATGACAGGACTGTTCGCCACAGGTTCCTCAACTGAAAAGGGACTTTTCTACGGCGGCGGACTTCACTTCTTCGGAGTACAGCTTTTAGGCGTTGTTTCCGTATGCGCTTATGTCGGAGTAATGATTACAATAGTATTCCTTCTTATCAAGCACACCATAGGCTTAAGGGCAAAGCCCGAAGAGGAAATCGCCGGACTTGACATTTCCGAACACGGTCTGCTTACAGCTTATGCAGGATTCGCAATGCTGCCCGACACAATCTCAGACAACGATGACGATGAGCCTGTTAAGGTAACAGGAGATGTTCCGCCCGCAGAGGCTGTTCCCGTAAAGAGAGTTCCTGCATTTGATGACGGCACAACTCCCAAGTTTACCAAGGTTGAGATTATATGCAAGGAAAACCGCTTTGAATCCCTGAAGAAGGCTATGATGTCCCTGGGCATAACAGGCATGACCGTTTCCCATGTTTTAGGCTGCGGTCTTCAGAAGGGCAAGCCTGAATATTACCGAGGCGTAGAAATTGAAGCGGAGCTGCTTCCCAAGGTTCAGGTTGATATTGTTGTCAGCAAGGTTCCCGTCCGCAGCGTTATAGAAACTGCCAAAAAGGTTCTTTACACGGGACATATCGGCGACGGAAAAATCTTTGTATACGATGTTGAAAATGTTATAAAGGTCCGTACCGGAGAAGAGGGCTACGACGCTCTTCAGGATGTAGAATAAAATAATTATAAGGAAAAGTTGTCCGTCTAATTTAAAGGCAGGCGGCTTTTCCCTGTTTTTTCGGAGGTATTTATGAGCAGTTTGCATGAGGAATGCGGCGTTTTCGGAGTATTTTCCGATAAACCCGTCAATGCGGCAAATTTAGTTTATTTCGGGCTTTACGCTCTTCAGCACAGAGGACAGGAAAGCTGCGGAATTGTTGTAAACGACGACGGAGTTTTTTCATCTCATAAGGATTTGGGACTTGTAAGCGAGGTAGTCACTTCCGACGCTTTAAAAAAATTTCCCATGGGCTCCATGGCTCTGGGTCATGTCAGATACGGAACAACCGGCGGCACTAACAGAAACAACTGTCAGCCCATTGAAATCAATCATCAGAAAGGCAAAATGGCGCTTGCCCATAACGGCAATTTAAGCAACGCTTATCAGCTGAGAAACAGCCTGGAGCTGTCGGGAGCCATATTCCATTCCACAAGCGATACGGAGATTATCGCCTATATCGTAACAAAGGAAAGGCTGACGGCGCCTTCCATTGAGGAGGCTGTAAGCAGAGCCATGAACAGCCTTGAGGGAGCGTATTCCCTTTGCCTTATGTCGTCGGCAAAAATGATTGCCGTAAGAGATCCTCACGGCTTCAGACCTCTTTGCTACGGTCAGCGCGAGGACGGAACTTATATAGTGTCTTCGGAAAGCTGCGCCCTGAGAGCGGTGGGAGCGAAATACATAAGGGATATTGAACCGGGGGAAATACTCGTTTTCAGCCGTGACGGAATAATATCAAGGAAGGAGCACTGCGGAAAAAAAGAAAAAAAGACTTGTGTTTTCGAGTACATATATTTCGCAAGACCCGATTCCGTAATAGACGGCGTATCGGTTCACGGAGCAAGGCTCAGAGCAGGAAGAATACTTGCCAAGGCTCACCCTGCCGAAGCCGACATAGTAATCGGAGTGCCTGATTCCGGCCTTGACGCAGCTCTGGGATTTTCCGCGGAGTCGGGGATTCCCTACGGCATAGGGCTTATAAAGAATAAATATATAGGAAGAACCTTTATTTCTCCTACACAAAGCGAAAGACTTGACCAGACTAAAATTAAATTAAGTCCCGTTGAGGAAACGGTAAAGGGCAAAAGAGTTGTATTAATCGACGATTCCATAGTCAGAGGCACAACGAGCATGAGGATTGTAAAGCTTTTAAGAGAGGCGGGAGCAAAAGAAATCCACATGAGAATATCCTCGCCGCCTTTTCTTTTTCCCTGTTACTACGGAACGGATATAGACTCTAAGGAAAAACTGATAGCCTGTAAATATTCCGTAGAGGAGACGGCAAAGCAAATAGGCGCCGACACCTTAGGCTATCTGCCGTTAGAGGAGCTTCATACTCTTGCCGGCTGCGAATCTTTTTGCAGCGCCTGCTTCAGCGGAAAATACGCAACGGAAATACCTGAAAACACAAGTAAAAACAGATTTGAAAGAAAGCTTTCCGAAATAAGTAAAAAGTAAAAAACTCTCTGAAGAAGCTTTTTTTTGCTGATATTCAATCGAATGTAAAAAAAAGACCACCCGAAAGGGTGGTCATAATTGTTGTTTTAATATCAGTCATCTACATCGGAAACATTAAGGTAATCGTCAAAGTCGCTGAGCTGTGATGTAACTCTTAATATGATTCTTGCGTCTGCCGCTGTTATTACGCCGTCACCGTTAACATCGGCGTTTTTAAATACTGTTGACGCAACATCGGGATAATCCTCAAGTCTTGCGGAAATACGAAGAGCAAGTCTTGCGTCTGCCGCGGTAACTTTTCCGTCAAGGTTTACGTCGCCCAGAAGATAATCGCCTTTGATGTTGCCGAAGTCGGGAACCTGAATGTATCCGGGTTTTACTTTTCTGTTATAGTGCATAAACTGAGGATAAAGACCGTTGCTTCTGATTGAGGTTGTTTTTTCTGCCGTAAGGAGATACATAAGGAAATCCATTGAGTTGCTCTCAGTGTCAAATGTACCGTGCTTCATGTCCTTGATGAACCATGTGTTCTCGGGAAGGGCGCAGGTTGAAGCGTCAATGTAATGGGCTATGGAGCCTAAGGAATGTTCGGGATTGAGAGTGTCATAGTCGGAGGAAAGATGGCTGTGGTTTTCACATTCGCCTTCCTGATTTCTCTGCTCCTTGTTCTGAGCCGCCGCGCCTACATCATTAAGAGGAATTGTATATGCGCCGAAGCTTGAATAATATGTATCAATAAGTCCGTCGCTCTGTGCTGAAAGTCCGAAAACCTCTTCATCGGATGTTTTGTTGTCGCCGATGGGGATTATCTGAAGATCCCAGCAGGAAACTACGGAAATATTGATTCCTTCGGACTGCGCCTTTTTAAGTGTTGTTGCAGCGCTTTCCTGGAAGTTCTTGTATGTCTGGATTTTTTCCTGCATCTCGCTGTTGTAGGAGCCGGATGCTGCGGGGTCGTCGATGAACATAAAGTCCATAGCGTCTTCATAGTATTCTACGGGAACCATTGCCCAAAGACCTGTAAAGTTTTTAAGCATATCCCTTAAATAGTTATCGTAGAGAGGATCCGTAACATGAGCCATCATTGTGATGATCTGAGCCATAAGGTCCTGTGTTTCCCAGTTCTTGTTGAGAATGTAGTTTACAAGCCATGTTGCGAATGATGTAACAGGATTATCCGAGATGTCGTTAGTGTAGCGGATAAAAGCGGAGGTGAGATTCTGAAGCTCGTTTATCTGACGGATAAGGCTGCCGGTGTAAAGGTCGCCTATAAGGGATGTACCCATTGCCGCAGAGTTAACCGTTACGAAGTTGTCAACATCGCCTGTTGCGTCCTCATAGCACTGTGAAAGGTAAGCCGTTGCGATTGTTGAACCGTAGCCCTCGGAGATAATTGAAACCTGATCTCTTCTTGAGTTGGCTTTAACGGTCTGGATAAAATCGTTAAGCTTCTTAGCGTTTTCAACGGGGTCGATACGCCAGTCGTATGTAAATACATAAACATTGCCGTAGCCTACTCTGTCGGCAACGCCTATGCCGATGCTTCCTGCGATAGTTTCAAGAAGCTCCTGGTCGGTAACATAGTATGAAAGAGACTTTTCATAAGTGTTGGGTCCGATGTTGTCGCTTTTTGAAGATCCGTCGGGATTGAGCTGGATAGCTTCAAGCTTGCCGTAGATCTGAGAGCCTACGAAGTAGTTCATAATCTCCTCATAGTTGTTTGAAGCAACAGCGGCAATGCCCAAAGTGAACATTTCGCCTAATTCAAAGGCAATAACCTCGTCTGAGGGAGGGAAAACAACCTCAGCCCCTGCTGTATTGGGATTGGCAAGCAGCGGGTTATGGTCAATGCCGTTAATTACGATAATCGGATTTTTATATTGTGTCTCCGAAGCAGCAAAAGCTGTTGTGGAAATACCGAAGATCATTATAACCGCGAGAACGCAGGAAATAATCTTCCTTAAATGTTTATTATTCATAAGTTTATCCTCCTTATGTTATTTACCCCTGTATTATATAATATAAATAAATTAATTGCAAGCACAATTTTGTTAATTCTTAAAAAAGTGAAAAAATAATTCCGGAATTTTTGAATTTTTTACATAAAATCAGGCAGATTTTTCAGCCAGCATGAAAATTATGTTGAAAATGATAACGGCTCCGAAGATTATCATCATAAGAGTATAGGCTGAGCTTAATTCAAAAATCCGCACGTCGATATTTACAAAAGACAAATAATCCTTGTAGTCGGCAAGGGATTTTAAGCTTGAAAGAAGGCTTGAGGGAGAGATTTTCCCGGAAACAAGCTGCTGAGCGATATAGGAGAAGCATTTGTTGGCGCTGAACAGCGAAACAAGTCCTAAAAGGGAAAATGAAGCCGCAAGACCTTTCTTTTTTGTGAAAAGACCGATAAGAAGCGTTAAAAGAGCAAAAACAAGGGCTATTATAAAAAGCACAAACGCCGCAGTAAAGAACTTTGTTATTTCCGGTGGAATAACGGATAAATCCACATCGGAGGCGGAAATTTTCGCATTTTCTCCGGAAAAAAGTCCCATTGCTTCTTTTATCGTGTAAAATTCGGGAATGTTTTCAAGATCTATGCCCGTAAGCTGTTTTATTATTGAGGAAATATCCAGAAGACCGCCCAAAAGGGATAAAATCTGGTTGTCGGAGCTTATATCCACGGTCATAATAAATCTGAACATGGGCATAAACAGCAGTACCGGTATAATGGCGAGAACGGCTAAAGTGTTGACCGCTTTATAAATTATTTTCATATTTCATCAGTCCTCCCGCTGTTATTTCCAAGAGGAATTAAGCTGAACGGTTCTGTTGATTACAAGTCGGTCATCCGTTGAGTCCTTGTCAACGCAGAAGTAGCCCTGACGCATAAACTGGAATACATCTCCCGGCTTAAGGTCTTCAAGACCTCCCTCAAGTACGCAGGTGCAGACTTTAAGAGAATCGGGATTGAGATTGTTTGTAAAGTCGCCCTTTGACTCGTCGCTGGGATTTTCTGCGTTAAACAGCCTGTCGTAAAGGCGAACCTCAGCTTTTTTGCAGTAATCGGCGTTTACCCAGTGAATCGTTCCCTTTACCTTTCTTCCGTCGGGAGAATTTCCTCCTCTGGAATCCGGGTCGTAGGTGCAGTGAACGCAGGTAACCTCGCCCTTTTCGTCAGTGTCATAGCCTGTGCATTTTACAAAATATGCTCCTTTAAGGCGAACCTCGTTGCCGGGGAAAAGTCTGAAATATTTTTTCGGCGGCTCAATCATAAAGTCGCTTTTTTCAATGTAAAGCTCCTTGCCGAAAACAACCTTTCTCTGACCCATTTCCGGGTGATCCGGGTGAATATCGGTATAAAGCTCGTCGGAAAAATCCTCGGGCATATTGTCGATAACAACCTTTAAAGGGTCGATAACCGCCATGGCTCTGGGAGCGGATTCGTTAAGGCAGTCCCTGACGCAGGACTCAAGAAGCCCGTAGTCAACAACGCTGTTTGCCTTTGAAACGCCTATTCTGTCAACGAAATCTCGGATTGCCTTTGCGGGATAGCCTCTTCTTCTCATTCCGCAGAGAGTTGCCATTCTGGGGTCGTCCCAGCCGGACACTATTCCCGAGGTTACAAGCTTCATACATTTTCTTTTGCTTGTAAGACAGTAGTTAAGGTTCATTCTTGCGAACTCAATCTGTCTGGGAGGCTCTTCAAAGCCGATTTCCTTTATAAACCAGTCATAAAGAGGTCTGTTGTTTTCAAATTCAAGAGTGCAAAGGGAATATGTTACTCCCTCTTTGGCGTCGGAAAGGGGGTGAACGAAATCGTACATGGGATAGATGCACCATTTATCTCCCGTCTGATGGTGCGGAACGTGCATTATTCTGTAAATTACCGGATCTCTCATTACGATGTTCGGCGACGCCATGTCGATTTTAGCTCTTAAAACATGGGAGCCGTCGGGGAATTCTCCGTTTTTCATTCTCTCGAACAGATCGAGGTTTTCTTCCACGCTTCTGTCACGGTAGGGACTGTTTCTGCCCGGCTCCGTTAAGGTTCCCCTGTATTCCCTCATTTCGTCGGCTGTTAAATCGCATACGAAGGCCTTGCCTTTTTTTATAAGCTTTATTGCACATTCGTATACAAAATCAAAATAATCCGAGGCGTAATATACATTCGCCCAGTCGTAGCCCAGCCAGTGTATATCCTCTTTAATTGCGTCGATGTATTCCGTGTCCTCCTTTGAGGGGTTGGAGTCGTCTAAGCGGAGATTGCATATTCCGCCGTATTTTTCCGCTGTGGAAAAGTCGATGCAGATAGCCTTTGCGTGGCCTATATGAAGGTATCCGTTAGGCTCTGGGGGGAAACGGGTCTGAACTCTTGTGTTGACTCCCTCCGCAAGCTCTTTGTCGATTATGTCGTGTATAAAATTTGACGGTCTTGTGTTTTCTTCCATATTGCTTTCCTTTCCGGAATTTGTTTTCTTCCCTTATTTTATTCCGTTTAATGCGGCTTTTATTCTGCTTATAACCCTTTCCCTGCCTAAAAGCTTTAAAATCATGTAAAGGTCGGGAGTGTTGGTTCTTGAGGTGACGGCTACTCTTATTACCGTTGAAACATCTCCTACATGACCCTTGTAGCTTTCCGGGTTTTTCTTGTATTCCTTGACATTGGGTGTAAAGCCCAGAGGCTCGCACATCTCCTTGATTTTTCCGAACCATTCGTCCTTGCCGTCGTTTTCGTCGTATATCTCAATATATTTTTCAAGAACAGCGCCAATGTCCTCCTTTGACAGGTTTTCGGGCATTCCGCTGAAATCGGCTTCGTAAAGCTCGTCGTAAAAATACGATATGTACTCCTTAACCTGCGACCAGCGGGCAATGTCCTTTCTGGGCTTGGGGTTTTCCCTGTCGATGTTAAGAATATTTTTTGCGTATTCGGGAGCTTTTTTGAAAAGTGAATAAAGCTCTCCGTCATATTTTTCAGCCCATTTTAAAACATAGCCGTAAACCTGCCGGGCCGTCATTACGGATATAACGTTTTTGCTTACATCCGTCAGCTTAACAAGGTCAAAAAGACAGCCGCTGGAGCTCATTTTTTTAAGATTAAAGGGAAAACTGAAAATATCAGCCTTCGGATTCTGTCTTCTCCAGTCCTCAAAGTTTGAATTGAGAAGAGTAAGCAGATACTCCAAAACGCTCTCCTTGGGGAAGCCCTCCTCTACAAAGTAGCTGACAGCCGCCTCCGGGTCCTTTCTCTTTGAAAGCTTCCTTTTGGAGCCGTCCTCCTCGTCTATTTTCATAACCTGAGGAGTGTGGGCGTATTTGGGAACCTTAAAGCCGCAGGCCTTAAACAGGGCGATGTGCTTGGGAACTGATGAAATCCATTCCTCGCCTCTTATAACATGGGTGGTTCTCATAAAGTGGTCGTCGCAAACATGGGCGAAATGATAGGTGGGCACTCCGTCGGATTTTAAAAGCACCTCGTCTATTATGTTTTCAGGCATTTCGATTTTGCCTCTTATAATGTCGTCGAAAATTATTTTTCCGTCTTCTCTGCCGTTTGCCCTGAACCTTAAAACATAGGGCTGTCCCGCATCGATTTTCGCCTTTATTTCATCAAAGGTCAAATCCCTGCACTTTGCCCATTTTCCGAAATATCCCCATATCGCGGTGCCCTCTTTTTCCTGCTCACCGCGCATTTCCGTAAGCTCCTCCGCCGTGCAGAAGCAGGGGTAGGCAAGACCTTTTTTTACAAGGTCCTTTGCAACTGTTTTGTATATTTCAACTCTTTTGCTCTGGGTGTAGGGACCGTAGTCGCCCTTTTCCGTGCCGAAGCCGGTAACTCCCTCGTCAAAGCCTACTCCGAAAGCGTCGAAGCCGTTGATTATCGCCGAAACGCCGTCCTCGATTTCACGCTTTTTGTCCGTGTCCTCTATTCTTAAATACGCAACGCCGCCGGTGGCCTTCGCCGTCATTACGTCGGTTAAAGCTCCGAAAAGACCGCCTATATGAAGATATCCCGTAGGACTTGGGGCAAATCTCGTAACCCTTGCGTTTTCCTTTAACTGTCTCGGAGGATATTTCTCCTCTAAATCCGAGGGAGTTTTTGTTATGTCCGGGAATAAAAGCTCGCTTAACGCTTCATAATCCATCTGTCGCACCTCATGAGTATATAATTTGTCATAATAATGTTATTTTAATAGTATAAATCAAACTTTTTAAAAAGTAAATACTTAAAAAATATTTAGTATAAATATAGAGGGGAATGATTGACATAACAAAAAACTATGGTAAAATAAAATGTAATATTTTATTAATATAATCAGAGGAAGTAGTATATATGGAGTTTAAAGAAACCGGCTTTATGGCGGTAATTCTCGGAGCGGATATAACGGCTTACAGCCTTGCCAGAAGCTTTTACGAGGAATATAAAATCAAATCTCTTGTGGTAAGCCAGAAGCAGGCGAAAATTATTTCCGAAAGCAGAATAATCGAAAACAGGGTTATTCCCGGACTTGACGACGTTGATTTTCTTGTGGAGAAGCTTGTTGAGATAGGAAAAGAATTTAAGGGCAAAAAGCAGCTTATTCTTATGGGCTGCGGCGATTTTTACGTAAGAAATTTTGTTGACAACAAGGATGTTTTAGGGGAATATTTTGTAATTCCCTATATCGACAAGGCTCTTATGGACGAAATCGTTTTAAAGGACAAGTTTTATGAGATATGCGATAAGCTGGGCATAAACTATCCTAAAACCTATGTTTACACCTGCGGACAGGAAAACGATTTAAAGTTTGATTTCGATTATCCCGTAATTGCGAAAACGGCAAACTCGGCTCTTTATCATTACGCCGAATTTCCCGGAAAGAAAAAGGTTTTCCGCTTTTACAACGAAAAAGACCTCAGGGAGATGCTTTCCAACCTTGAGAAATCAAGCTACGACTATAAATTTTTAATTCAGGACTGCATACCCGGCGACGATTCAAATATGAGGGTTTTAACCTGTTACTGCGACAGAAACTCAAAGGTAAAATTCGCTTCTCTGGGACACTGCCTTCTTGAGGACCACACTCCCTCGGCAATAGGAAACCCCGTTGCCATAATCAATGAGGTTGACGAAAAAATAGTAGCGGACGCGGCGAAATTCCTTGAATATGTAGGATATAAGGGCTTTGCCAACTTCGATATAAAATACGACAGCAGAAACAACACATATAACTTTTTTGAAATAAACGTAAGACTGGGCAGAAGCAATTTTTATGTTACGGGAAGCGGCTTTAATACCGTAAAATGGATAGTTGACGACCTTATTTACCATAAGGATCTTGAATACACCGTAGCTGACCGTGAAAATCTCTTTACCGTTGTTCCCAAGGGAATAATAATGAGATACGTTAAGAACCCGGAGCTGAGAGCAAGAGTAAAAAGACTCTGGAGAGAGGGAAAAATAAGCTATCCCCTTTACTTTAAGCCGGATATGAGCTTAAAGCGCAGCTTTTATGTGGGAGCGGCTTATATGAACCAGTACAGAAAGTATCACAGAGTTGAGAAGCAGGAAAGGGAAGCGGCGAAGAGAAGAGAAAACGCCGTAAAAGATTGAGAAGAGAAAATAAGTCTGGAAAACAACGGAAAGGAGAGGATGGATAATGGCTGAAAAGACCCTGGGGATACTGGGAGGCATAGGACCTCTTGCCACTGTATATTTTATGGATCTTGTAGTTAAGATGACCGACGCCGTAAAGGATCAGGACCATATATCCATGATAGTTCTGAATCATGCGGCGATACCCGACAGAACTGAGTTTATCCTTGACAACAGCAAGCCCAATCCTCTGCCCGTAATGATAGACGACGCAAAAAAGCTTCAGGCGGCGGGGGCTGATTATGTGGTGATGCCCTGCAACACGGCGCATTATTTCTATGAGCAGATTCAGAAGAATATTGATATTCCCATGATTAATATAATTGAGGAAACGGTAAAGTACGCCGTAAACCACACACGGAACATCAAAAAGCTGGGCATACTTGCCACAAAGGGAACAATTACCGCGGGAGCATACCAGAATATGTGCCGCAAATACGGAATTGACTGCGTAATACCGTCTCTTGCCGATGAGCAGTCGCTGATGAATATAATTTACAATCAGGTAAAGGCGGGAAAAGAGGTCAATATCGGCGAATTTACGAAAATCCTTACCGATATGAAAGAGGACGGCTGCGACGCCGTTGTTTTAGGCTGTACGGAGCTGTCGGTAATCAACAAGGATTTTGAGATAGGTAAAAACAGAACGGATATTATAGACTCAATGGAGGTTCTCGCAAGAGAAAGCATAATTCTCTGCGGAAAAAAGCTCAGGGAGGAATAGGAAGATGTGCGGATTCGTAGGCTTTTTAAATGAAAACGCCGATGAGGATTTTAACAATAAAACAGTAAGGGCAATGGCTGACAGAATAGCTCACAGAGGCCCTGACCAGGACGATTATTATGTTGACGAAAATGTGTCACTGGGCTTCAGAAGACTAAGCATTATAGACCTTGAGGGAGGCAGTCAGCCTATTTTTAACGAGGACAAAACAAAGGTTCTTGTTTTTAACGGGGAAATCTACAATTATCAGTCGTTAAGAAAAGAGCTTATTGAAAAAGGTCATAAATTTTACACCAATACCGATTCCGAGGTTATAATTCACGGCTACGAGGAATACGGAAAGGATCTGCTGCCGAAGCTTCGGGGAATGTTCGTATTTGTAATATGGGACAAAACGGAGAAAAAGCTTTTCGGGGCAAGGGATATTTTCGGAATAAAGCCGTTCTTTTATTACCTTAAAGACAATACCTTCATGTTCGGCTCGGAAATAAAGGCGTTTTTGTCCAACCCGAATTTTAAAAAGGAGCTTAACAGGGACAGAATACCGGAATATCTCTGCTTTGAGTATATTCCCAGCTGCGAAACACTTTTTAAAAATGTATATAAGCTCTCTCCCGGCTCATATTTTCAGTGGCAGAAGGGAAAATTCAGTCAGCACAAATATTTTGAAATGAAATACAGCATCGACAATGAAAAATCCCTTGAGGAATGGGAAAATATCATTGCCGACACCTTCAGGGATTCAACTACCGTTCACGGCATTGCCGACGTTGAGGTAGGCTGTTTTCTGTCAAGCGGCGTTGACTCAAGCTATGTGGTAAAGGAAATGTCCAAAGACAACAGGGTAAGGACCTTTTCCGTAGGCTACGAGGAGGAGGAGTATTCCGAGCTTAAATACGCTCAGGAGTTTGCAAAAACAGCCGGCGTTGAAAACTATTCTAAAAAAATATCGGCTGATGAATTTTTCGAGGCGGCTCCCATAGTTCAGTACTATATGGACGAACCTCTCCCCAACCCGTCGGCAATATCCCTTTACTTCCTTACAAAAACAGCGGCGGAGCAGGTAAAGGTTGTGCTTTCCGGAGAAGGAGCAGACGAGCTTTTCGGAGGATATTTTTACTATAAGGACCCCCTGAATTTTGAAAACTATCAGAAGCTTCCTCTGTCTTTCAGAAAAGGCGCGGCGAAAATCGCCGAAAAATTGCCCCGGTTCCACGGCAGACGCTTTCTTATAAGAGGCGCCGAAACCATTGAGGAAAGCTTTGTGAGAAACAATTACGTTTTCCCCTGGGACGAAAGAAGCAAGGTTTTAAATCCCAATATAGAAGCGCCCAATCCCGCCGTGTTTACAAAGCCCTACTTCGACATGGTAAAGGATCAGGACGACGTTACAAAAATGCAGTTTGTTGATATGCAGACATGGCTTGTTCAGGATATACTTGTGAAAGCCGACAGAATGTCAATGGCAAATTCCCTTGAGCTGAGAGTTCCTTTCCTTGACAGGGAGATGCTAAAGGTAGCCCTTTCTATTCCCACAAAATACAGAGTATCAAAGGAGCAGACGAAAATCGCTTTAAGAGGAGCGGCGTTAAAGCAGGTTCCTGAAAAAACGGCGAGTATGCCGAAAACAGGCTTTCTCACTCCCTTAAACGACTGGCTTAAAAGAGACAAATACTATAATATGGTCAAGGAAGCCTTTATGAGCGATACGGCGAAGATGTTTTTTGACTGCGATTATATAATGAAGCTTCTTGATAATCACAAAAGCGGCAGAGAAAAGAACATGAAAAGAATCTGGTCCGTTTACTGCTTTATATTATGGTATAATAAATATTTTATTGAAAATTAAACAGGCGGAAAAGTAAAAAGACACCTGAAAGGGTGCATATATAAATATTCGGAGGAATTTTTATGGAGCAGAAGAAAAAAATCCTGACCTTTAAATCCGCATTGCTTTACGGCTTCGGTATTTTCGGAATACAGATGCTCATCGGTATGCTCAACAGCTATCAGTCCCAGTTCTACACCAGCATTTTAGGGGCGGAGCTTACGAAATGTGCAGTAATAATTCTTGCGGCAAAGGTGATAAGCTCATTTTCCGACCCCATTATCGGAAGCATTATTGACCGGAGCAAATTCAAGTCGGGAAAAATGAAGCCCTTTGTTGCAATGAGTATTTTGCCCTTCGCGATTATAACCACTTTAATGTTTATAAAAATAAGCTTTCCCAACGATGTTCTTAAATACGGATACATAACATTGACGTCGGTATTGTGGAACATAGCAATGTCCTTTTCGGATATTCCTAGCCAGGGAATGCTGGCTCTTTTAAGTCCCGATTCAGATGAAAAAAGCATGGCGGCAGGCATTTCAAATACAATGAAGTCAATAGCCGTCGCAGCTCCCACGGTTATAATACCGGTTGTTTGCGTTTTAACCGGCTCCGCCACAATAGGAGAAAAGGAATACCTTATAACAGCGGCGATTATCGGAGTTCTGGCAGTTGTGCTTGTAGGCTTAATGCTTAAAACCTCAAAGGAGGTTGTTGAGTCAAAGCCTGTTGACGCTTCGTTTAAGGCAATGTTCTCTGAGCTTAGACACAACAGAATGCTGCTTTTAACATTTCTTGTTTACATTCTGGGCTTCGGAAGAAATATCGCCATGAGCATTGCCATTCAGGCTTCGGCGGTGCTTGTTCACGAGGTTACAATTCCCATTGGACAGGGCATAACACTTGCAGGTGAAAATCTTTCCGTGCTTCTGGGAATAGGCAGCGGCATTACCTCCATGATTTCCATTGTTTTGGCTCCCGTGGTAAATAAAAAGCTGGGCACTAAAAAAACTTATCTCGCCTTCGGAATTTACGGAACGGTTGTAAGCGTTCTCTGCTTCAGCCTTTATGTATTCGCAGGAAGTATTTTCAGAACTATTCCCGCTCTTATTATAATGCAGTTCTTTATCGGCTTTATGTTCGGCACTCACGGCTATACTCCCATGATAATGCTCAGCGATACCGTTGACTATACGGAAATGACCACCGGCAAACGAACGGAAGGGGTTCAGTATGCTGTTTTAAGCTTAGGAGTAAAGCTTTCAAACGCTTTTTCGGTTGCGGTAGGTGTTTTCGTAGTAGGACTTTCAGGCTATGTGGGCACGATGACCTATGCCGACGTTACTCCCTCAATGCAAAATATTGTTATGGTAGCGTACTGGCTGATTCCGGGAATATGTACTTTCCTTAGCTGTATTCCCGTTTTCTTCTATAAAATCGACGGAGAACTCAGAGAACAGGTTATGGAGTTTATGGCGAAAAAACAGCTTAAAGAAACCGAAACCATCGAAAAATAAGTTTATCGGGAGAAAAGAATGAGTTTTGTTGAAATTTTTCTTATCGGAGTAGGTCTTTCAATGGACGCTTTTGCAGTAGCTGTTTGCAAAGGCCTTGACATGAAAAAAATCAATAAAAGACATACATTTATAATAGCGTTGTTTTTCGGAGGCTTTCAGGCTTTAATGCCTCTTGCGGGCTGGGCTTTGGGCAAGCAGTTTGAAAAATACATAGTTGAAATAGACCATTGGATTGCCTTTGTTCTTCTTGCTTTTATCGGAGGCAAAATGATTTTCGATACAATTAAGGAAATGAAAGCTGTTGAAATCCAAACTGAATCCGATGAAAAGCAAAAGGAAGAAAAGCTTGATATAAAAGAGCTTCTTATGATGGCAGTTGCCACAAGCATAGACGCCCTTGCGGTAGGCATTTCCTTTGCGTTTTTAGGCGTAAATATTTGGTCCTCAATCTCAATAATAGGTGTAACCACTTTTGTTTTATCCGTTGCAGGAGTTTTCCTGGGAAATAAATTCGGTGAAAAATATAAAAGCAAAGCCTCTCTTGCGGGAGGAGTTATACTTATGTTAATAGGACTTAAAATACTTCTTGAACATTTAGAAATAATTAATTTTTAATTTAAGTGATTATGAGGAATCGGTTTTGCCGGTTCCTTTTTTTTGCCTGATGAATGCTGATTTTTTCACTTTTTGTTATGGCAAATGTTGTATAATTGTTACATTTAGTTGACATCTTTGTTGTATAAAAATATATTTTTTCTTAATTATGTAAGGTATTATTGACAATATGCTTAAAATACCTTATAATGAACCCGTACAGTTTGTATAATATAAAAAGAAAGGATAACAAACTATGAAAACGCGCAAACGAGTCACAAAATTTACTGCGGCAATCATTTCATTGGTAATGATTTTCTCAATCATATCTCCGATGTCAGCGTTTGCGGCAGTATCTATTGACCCTTCAAAGTTTACGGACGACACCATTCTGACTTCAAAAACAGACTACGCTGTCGCACCGGGCATTGAAGAGACGCATTTTACTATTAATAACAAAGAAGGCAGCGATCAGAACAGAGGCTACGCCATGACAATTGAGCTTGGCGGCACAGCTTCCCTTATTGCCAGCTACAAAAACCAGGACGGTACGGTAGCGGGTATGCAGACTGTTCGTGACCAGGCTGCTGCGGCAGAAAGCAAAAGAGGCTACAATGTTGTAGGCGGCGTTAACGGCGACTTCTATAATATGCAGACCGGCGCTCCTACCGGCGTTCTTGTAATGGAAGGAAACAAGTATTACAACGGCAATGGTGTAGAGCCTTATTTCGCTATTCTTAAGGACGGCAAAGCCGTTATCAGAAATGCGAATGAAAGCACGGCTGATGTTAAGGAAGCTATCGGCTTAAACTGCATTATTGTTAAGGACGGTAAAAACATTGTAAAAGGCACAAGCTCCTACGAAACAACAAATCAGCCCCGTACCGCAGTGGGTATCAAAGCTGACGGCTCAGTTATTTTGCTTACCGTCGACGGCAGACAGGCTCCTGCTTCCGCAGGTGTTACATATTCTGAGCTTGCAAATCTTATGATGAGCCTCGGATGTGTACAGGCTGCTAACCTTGACGGCGGCGGATCAGCCACATTCCTTTCACAGCATGAAGGCGAAGACGGTCTTGTATGCAGAAACAGTCCTTCGGACGGAAGCGAAAGAACAGTAAGCTCTGCGCTTCTTGTTGTAAGCTCTGCAAAGCCCACGGGCGTTTTTGACCACGCTTCTCTTCTTCCCAACAATGAAATTTATACACCCGGCACAACTGTTCAGTTTACTGCAACAGGCGTTGACTCAGCCGGCGGCGCAGCAGAGCTTCCCGCAGACGGAACATTTGCTCTTGCCGATGATTCATTCGGAACAATCGACGCAAGCGGCAGCTTTGTTTCAAACGGCAAAGAAGGCACGGTTGTTGTAAATTATATGTCCGACGGAAAGGTTTGCGGCGAGGTTTCAATTGAAATCAGAGTTCCCGAAAGCTTATATGTTCCCAGCAATGAGGTATCATTAGGTTTTGAGGAAACAACAACATTCGGACTTGAAGCAAAATATCAGAACAGAACCGTTAATCTTAAAGCTTCTGATATTATTTGGACAATTACAAATGAAGACGGAGAAGATATATCCGGTCAGGCAGGCACCTTTGACGGACTTACCTTTACTACATTTGACGGTGTTACCGTAAATGCAATAGTACGCGCAACAAGCGCATTTGATCCTGATATGTACGTTGATGTCAAGGCGATAATTGGAGCAATGCCTGTTGTACTTTATGATTTTGAGTATACAACGGATAAGGCAGAGGCAGAGGCAAATCCCGATCTTGAGTGGATTCCTTCTTATGAAATGCCCACTTATGACAGATCTTTGTCTGCATCAAACACGGAGCAGGCTGCTGCTTTCTATGAACAGGGTTACCCTCTTTACAACTGGCCTAACGAAGCTCTTACGGATCAGACTTCAATGAAATCAAGAATTGTTTCCAAGGATGACGGCGAACCCGTACGCTTCGGTGAACATTCTTACAGAATAGATTATGACTATTCGTCTTTCAATAAAAACAGCAACGCAAACAACTATGTTCGTGTTACTACTCCCGATCATGCGTTTGAGGGCTCTCCCACAGCCATAGGCTGCTGGATTTACATCCCCGAGGGTACGGCAAACTTTGTTCTTTATTTGAACTGCGCTAATCAGTGTGATGATCCGGAAAACGGCTATAACTTAGCTTATGCAGCCGTAACCGGAAGCAACGGCATCGACTGGACAGGCTGGAAATATGTTGAATTTGATCTTACAAACTCAAGCAACGCCGGTTCAGGTCCTCAGAATGCTCCCTTCGGTTTCTATCAGGGCTGCGGCGTTTTCTGGATTTCCTATCAGCCCGGCGGACCTCACGGAGATAAGACTGCCTCAACAATTTATCTTGATAACATTCAGCTTGTATACGGCGCCAACACAGACGATATTGACAATCCCGTAATCAGCTCGGTAAGAACTGACACAGCCGAAATCGAAGACGGCGTTACTGTCCTTAATTCAAACAAAAATACATTCAGAGCTTCCTACGCTGATTTCGACGGCAAATATGCAACAGGAATCAATTACGATGAAGTTAAGATGCTTATTGACGGCGTTGATGTAACGGACAAGTGTTTCAATAACGAAGGCGACGAGGAAATTTATTATTATGATGCAAAGCTGTCTAATGGTGAGCACAGTATTGAAATTCAGGTTTCCGATAAATTCGGCAATACAACTACCGACACACGTTACTTTACCGTAAACGGTGATGAGTCTGATACTGAAGTATCTTTCGTAGCATTAGATTCAGCTCCTGTTTTAGGTGACGAATATACTCTTGCTGTTACCTCAAACAATGTTTCCGATGTGGCTTCTGCTGATGTAAGTGTAAAGATAATTTCTTACTTTATTGATTACTGGAAAAATTTCCGTGTTGAGCTTAACCCCAACTATGTGCTTGAAGGCGAAGCTTCATACGATTCTACAAATACATCAATTAACTTTAAGGCAGTAAGAAAAGCCGATGCTGATCCCGCTGCAGACGACGGAACAATAGCAAAGGTTATAATCAGCATTCCTGCCGATGTTCCCGAAGGCCTTGAGGTTACATATAGAATAGCAAAGGGCGAGCTTACTTTTAACAGTGAAAAACCTGATAAATTTATTTCATCTTTCTCAGGAAAAATCGTTACACAGTGTGTAGCTCCTCTTGTAGTAGCTCCCGACGTAATGATTGTAAGTTCTGCCGGCGGTTACATCTATGTTTACGATACAGACGGTAACGCCGTTGAAGGTGCCGATGTATACACTTCTGCAAATGTTCTTATAGGAACAACAGACGCTGAAGGAAAGGTATTTACAAGCGCGTTTACATCGTCAGTTCAGTCCTATTCTCTTTACGCAATCAAGGATTCTATTCGCTCTTTTATCTTTACAAGCCAGAGCTACTCGGCAGCAGGAAATGCTGACGGTTCGCCTACGTACATAAAGGCAAACGCAACTGAGAATCCTTCGGTGGAGAAGAATATCTCCTGGATGGCATCTCCTCTTATGAGCAAGGCAGACGCCATAGTTTACTATGCTGAAAAGACAGCTTATGACGCGGAGGGCGACGCGGCACTTCAGGCGTTTACAGGCGAGAGCTTCCTTTCCGAAATGGCGAGCTCTGCTTCTACGGCTACAAACTACGCTGTAAGACTTAATTCAGCTCTTCTTACAGGTCTTAAGCCCGGTACGGAATATGTTTACAAAGTAGGCGACGGCGTATTGTTCTCAGATATGAGAAGCTTTACAACCGATATTGCCGATGCAGGCGTAAACTTCTTCGTTATCGGTGACACTCAGGCGACAGATACTACAAATACCTCAATTATAGCAAATAATCTTGCACAGTCTGGTACTGATTTCTCATTCGGTATTCAGACAGGCGACGCCGTTGACAACGGCGGTAACTATACAATGTGGTCTAACATCGCAAAGGTATTCAGCGACGATTATTTAGGCAACATTGACCTTGTTCAGGTTCTCGGCAACCACGAATATTATGGTGATGCTTTAGGTTCTGCCGCTAACGCTTACTACAATCTTCCCAATCAGGCTGAAGACGGAAATGCACCTTATTATTCGGTAGAATACGGTAATGTATATGTTGCGGTTATTAACTACACAGGCATTGACGGTTATAAAGAGGCCGCTGAGTGGCTTGTTCAGGATGCTGCATCATCTGACGCTACATGGAAAGTTCTTACAGTGCATCAGCCTGCATACTACACCAATCCTTCAGGCGGAAGCCCTGCTCTTACACAGGTTATTTCCAATGCAGTTGACGCTGCGGGAATTGACTTCGTATTCTCAGGTCACGACCATTCTTACGCAAGAACAGAGCCTATGACGGCAGGGGAAATTGACAGAGAAAACGGCGCGGTATATTATATCTGCGGTTCAACAGGTGAAAAATCCTACGAGATAGTGGATAACGACAGCTTTAACTTTGCTGTACTTAACGGCGACTACAACGCTATTTACCTTACGGTTACAGCTAACGACACCACCTTCGATGTAACAACACATGAGTATACAGCTGACGGACAGGACATAATCATTGACTCTTACACAATGACAAAGGATATAACCTGCACGGATGACGGACATGATTATACTTACGCAGACGGCTGGCTCACATGTTCTGTATGCGGATATACAGCACCCGTAGGAACTTATACAGGACTTGCTCATGATGTTGAAACAGGCAGAGCAATGTACTTTATCGGCGGTTCGGCTGTTAAGGGCTGGTACGCTGACGGACCCGATTACTACTATTTCGATGAAAACGGTATTGCTGTAACAGGCGTTCAGAAGCTTGACGGATATACCTATACCTTTGACGATGAAACAGGCAAGCTTATTAAGGGCGACCTTGTAAAAGAAGGAAACTACTACTTCTATTACATAGCTGGTAAGAAACAGCGCGGCTGGCAGATGATTGACGGTTACTGGTACTACTTTGAAACAAGACAGAATCTTCACATGGTAACCGGAAACTTTGCTGTACCTGTTTTGGACGGCAACGATCTTGAGTTCAAATTCTCAAGCGACGGTAAGCTTCTTGAGGGCGCATGGTATACGACCGATACAGGAACATCCTATTACTGGGCAGCAGACCGAGTAACCGGCTTGCAGGAAATCGACGGTGAAACATACTACTTCGATCCTGCTACAACATATATGCTTGTAAGCGGCAGTGTTGAAATCGACGGCACAATTTACTCCTTCGGTAAAGAGGGTACATTCCAGCACTACGGAGAGCATATTGATGAAAACGGCGACGGAAACTGCGATATTTGTAAAGAAAATTCAATTTTCTACAAATTCCTTCAGAGAATAATTGATTTCTTCGAAACAATCATTGCATTCTTCAAAGCTATATTCGGTCTTATACTCTAATCTGAATATGAGCAGGCGGTTAGAAATAACCGCCTGTTTTTTTTATTTTCAGCATTAACAAATTGGTAATAATTATTGACTTTATGGTCAAAAAGAATTATAATATCCCTGCAAAATATATTGTTTTGTGAAGAATTAAAACAAGGGGGACAACAAATTGAAAAAATTTTTGTCAGTGATTGCTGTTGCATTTGCATTGGCGGTATGTCTTGCCGTAACATCATTTGCAGCAAATACGGGTATTTATCAGTCGCTTTCTTTTTATGCAAACGCTGAGGATGACAGCACTGTAATTTATACCCAGACTACAAAAGACGGAACAAGATATTTATTCCTGCCTTCAAATGCGGATCTTGCCGCATTGACTCTCTATTATGACAGCAATACATATACGGATGTTGCTGTTTCCGCTGAAAAAGGATCGGTTGCCGTTATAAGCGGACAGGCATTTGACTTAACGGCTCTTTTTGACGGACAGCAGGTTGAATATAAGATTACCTTAACCGCTAACGGAGAAAGCTCCTCTGTTACCGTAATGAAATCCGCTAATATCAGATCCATGTATATTGTAAGCGAGGATCCCGTAAATCACGGCAGACCCTGGGTTGACACAAGCAAATCAAATGAAGCCAGCGGATATATCTCTTACATAGGCGCAGACGGTGAAATTATATATTCAAATGATCTTGATGAAATAAAGGGCAGAGGAAATTCAACCTTTATGTACTGGGAAAAGAAGCCCTATCAGATCAAGCTTGCAAAGAAAGCCGATCTTATCGGCGGAAATGATGACGAGGCAGATAAGAAGTGGATTCTTCTTGCAAATGCAGCTGAAAGCACGCTTATTCACAATTCGGCAATATTCAGCTTAGGCGAAGCCATAGGACTTCCCTTTACTCATCAGTGCGAGCATATTGATCTTTATTACGACGGAGAATACAGAGGAAATTATCTTCTTACCGAAAAGACTGAGGTATCTTCACCCAACAGAATTGATATCGAGGATTTAGACGAGCTTATCGAGGATGCAAACAAGGATACCGAAGCTTATGATAATCCTACGGTTATAACGGCAACAACAGCCAGTGCCGGTGAAGAAACTGCACCTGTAGCGTCAAACGGTTCCTATAAATATGTAGCGGATCTTGTTGAGCCGGCACTTAAGGAGGGCGCTTCGCATCACGGATACCTTCTTGAGCTTGAAATTACTGACAGATACGGTGATGAATTAACCGGCTTTGTTACAAACAGAGGTCAGTGCGTAGTTACGAAGAACCCGGAATATTTAACTAAAGAAACAGGCGCATATATCAGCAGTCTCTGGCAGGAGTTTGAGGATGCTGTTTACAGTGAAAACGGTTATAATGCAGCCACGGGAAAATATTATTATGAATACTGTGACCTTGAGTCCCTTGTAAATATATATCTTGTTCAGGAGTTAAGCAAGAACGGCGACGGTTTCAGATCCTCCACATTCTTCTATCTTGATGAGGATTCCGATATAATGTACGCAGGACCCGCATGGGACTTTGACTTAACATTCGGCGTTCTTTACGAAGCTACGGAGGATTATGCCCGTATTTACAGAAATCCCGAAAACTTTAAGGTTGCAACGAGATATCTGGTAGAAGGACTGCTTAAAATTGAAAGCTTCCGTGACGCGGTAAAGGCTCAGCTTGATAAGACAAACGGAGAATTTTATAATGCCGCCATGGCTCTTTTAGGAGAAGACGGAGTTATAAATCAGCAGGCTGCAAAGATTGACGCGTCCCAGAAAATGAATTATAAGATCTGGGATATAAACAACCCCAAGAGCACAGCGGTTGCCGACGGCGCGGAAGTAACCTATGCCAATACGGTAGCGTATTTCAGTGATTTCCTTGAGACAAGATTAAACTGGCTTTCCGATACAACATCTGCATGGGAAGGCGACAACTATACAATCGTGACTGACGATGATGTTCTTAATGAAGAGGAGCAGTCTATAATACTTCAGTTTATTCAGAAAATTATAGATTTCTTCAGATCCATAATAGAGTGGTTTGCTTCATTGTTCAAATAATCGGTAAATAAAAAATGAAAAACTGTCGGATTTTCCGGCAGTTTTTTTGCTGTATAGGGAAAAGCCTGTGTCAAAAGAGGCTGATGTGAATAGGATAAAACAGAGGATGTCCTCAAAAAAATAAAAAGGAGCAAAAATAATGAACGATTGCATAAACGGCAGACAATGCTGTGTAACACCGGAAAAATCCGGCTGCATGATGACGGCGCTGCCTGAGGATACGGCAGCAGCAATGGCGTATGTGCCCTTTCAGCTTGACCTGTCGCATTACTGTCCTTCCGACGCTCTTTGTAAGGGCACTTTGTTTAAGGACCTTAACAAGCCTTTTAAGGGAAGGTGCGTAAGATGAACGAAAAAAGCAAGCTTATGAACGCATTTGCCGCAGAGCAGTTTGCGGCATGGGAGCTTCACTTATATCTTGACACTCATTGCAGCGACAAGACGGCAATGAGGCTTTATGAAAAACATTCGGCAAGGGCAATGGAGCTGAAGGAAGAGTACGAAAGCAAATTCGGCCCTATAACATCGTCGGCAGGAGAATGCTGCCGGTGGGTAAAAGAGCCATGGCCCTGGGAAAAAGGAGGATAAACAGCCGTGTGGAATTACGAAAAAAGATTACAGTACCCCATAAATATTAAAAATCCCAATCCAGCCGCCGCAAAGATAATAATATCTCAGTACGGCGGACCTGACGGAGAGTTGGGAGCCTCCATAAGATATTTGTCCCAGAGGTATTCAATGCCAACGGGAGAGCTTAAAGGACTTCTTACGGATATAGGCACGGAAGAGCTTGCCCATTTTGAAATGATAGGGGCAATGGTATATCAGCTTACAAGGAACCTTTCCTGTGAGGAGATTAAGAAAAACGGCTTTGACGCGTATTTTGTGGATCATACCGCCGGAGTATATGCGGCATCGGCAGCAGGCAATCCCTGGACGGCGTCCTATGTTCAGACAAAGGGCGATGTTTTGGCGGATCTCCACGAGGATCTGGCAGCTGAGCAAAAGGCAAGAGTTACATACGACAACATTTTAAGACTTGTTGACGACCCTGATATAATTGACCCCATAAAGTTTTTAAGAGAAAGGGAAATAGTACATTATCAGCGTTTCGGAGAAGGTCTGAGGCTTGCAACGGACGCTTTGGACAGCAAGAACTATTATTTGTATAATCCGGAATTTGACTGCAATTTAAAAAAGCAGTAGCGGTAAAAAACGCCTCTTTCAGAGTATGCAAAATTTACTCTGAAAGGGGGTTTTCTTGTTTTTTAATACTTAATAACTCTGAAATATCAAAAATATTTGCAAACTGTTAATTATATTAACAATTCTTAACATTATGGCGATAGATGTTGATTTTATCCTTTGTTTGGTTTAATATATGTTATTGTAAATATATAAATTTTATTTTGCGGAGAGAGAAATTATGTCTAAATTAAACCAAACAGCGGCAGTGTCCGCCGATGAAAACAAGTATGTAAAACCGGGGGAGTTTATCGCTTATCTGCTGGCAGTATTCTTTTATACCAACATGACCGGCATGGTAGGCTCTTACAGAAACGCCTATCTTGTTAATGTTCTGCTTTTAAATGAGGATCAGACCTCACTTTTCAATGTTCTGGTAAGCGTTATTCCCTTTGTGCTGAATTTCTTTATAGTAATGTATATTGACGGCAGGCGAATGGGAAAAAGGGGCAAATTCAGACCTCTTGCCCTTCTTGTGGCTGTTCCAATGAGCATTATACTGATGCTCAGCTTCTGGGCGCCCAAGGGACTTTCATCAACGGTGCTTATGATATATCTTGTTACCGTTGCGGTAGCCTGGGCAGTCTGCAACACTATCGGCAATTCAATTAATATGGTGGCATTCGTTATGACTCCCAATATAAAAGAAAGAGATACTGTTATTTCTTTCAGAGGAATCGCCTCCGCGGTAGGAAATTCAGCTCCTCTTGTTATAGTTCTTGTAATAGGCCTTATTTGGAAAAATGAAGGCACTCAGTATATTATAGCTTCCGCACTGTGCAGTGTTGTAGGCATTATTACGGTGCTTTTCGGAATGTCCAGGGTAAGAGAGCGCACCGCCTATGAAAATAAAAGAAAAAATCCCCTTGCCGGCTTTAAGGATATTTTATCCAGCAAATACGCCTGGGTTATAATCGTTTCGGAATTTTTAAAAAACTTCAGAAATATAGCTACTTATATGGGCGTTTTTCTTGCGGCGGCGCTTTTAGGCTCCACAAGCAAATATCTCCTTTTCGGTCTTCCTACCGGTATAGGTACGGCTGTGGGTATGCTTTTAATAAACTTCCTTCTTAAAAAGTTCAATTCAAAGGTTCTGTATATTGCCAGCGGCATTTATTCGGTTCTGGCAAATGCGGCGGCTTTCGCAGTAGGTTACGCCTATTTTAACAATCCCAGCACATTTTTGCAGATACTTTTTATAGTTTTCCTGTTCCTTATAGGACTTCAGTTCGGTGCTTCAAATCTTCTGCCCAATATGTTCCAGGCAGATGTCCTTGAGGAAATCGAGCTTAAAACAAAAAAGAGACTGGACGCTTCACTGCCCTTTGTTATCAGCATAGGAACCATTATAAGCGGAACCATCGCCAGCGCGCTGGCGCCGAAAATTCTCTACGGCGACAATTCAATAATAGGATATTTACAGCCCACAGACGGGGTAGATGTTGTTCAGTCCTTAAAGACAAAGGTAATGCTTTTGTTCTTCTATACGATTTTCCACGGAATTATGATGTTCCTGGCAGGCGTTCCCTTCTTCTTCTATACCCTTACGGGCAAAAAGAAGGAAGAAATGCACGAAGCCCTTTTAAAGCAAAGGGAAGAGTATAAATAAATTATTCTAAAAATAAAAGTCCTTTAAAATTTGTTTGGAAACAAATTTTAAAGGGCAATTTTTAATGTAAAGCCAGAGACTGTTAAAACGAACTGTTCGGCCATTTAAAATATCTGGTTTTTGATAGCTTCAGCAAAACCGGAGATATTAAAACGGATGCCGTTAAAATTAAAACAAATTTTAAAAAGGCATATTGTTCTATGGGGATTACAGAACTTAAGGAGAAGCTTATAAGTTTTGTGCATAAAATATGTATAAAATAAATCCATGTATCAATATGACGATTTTATAAACAATTTTTTATTATATATTATTTGTTTTTTCTGCTCTGTTAAATGTTGTACTAAAATTTTTTCAGAGTTTTCAAAAAATTCTCAATAATAAACCTGATTAAAAAGTTCAAAATAGTATTGCAAACGCAAACATTCTTGAAAAGGAGTGCGAAAACTCATGGCATCAAGCAGCAAGTCAAGCCTTGTACCTGAAGCAAGAGAGGCTCTTAACAAGTTTAAGATGGAAGCCGCTTCAGAGGTAGGCGTTAACCTTAAACAGGGTTATAACGGCGATCTTACGTCAAAGCAGGCCGGTTCCGTAGGCGGCCAGATGGTTAAAAAGATGATCCAGGCTTATGAAAACGGAATGAAATAATTTCTTTTTCAGTCCTGAAGCGCCGAAATGATTTAATTAAAATCATATTTAATGATTAAGGCGCAAAAAAAAGCGGATATGCGGCGTAAAAACCGTATATCCGTGTTTTTAATTATTGAGTTTTTTTGAAATAAAGAAGTAACGAAAACCTTATTTTATATGGATATAAAAGCTATGAGGCTTTTTTTGCTTTTTCTTTTTTCAGAAGTATTATAACAGGTATCAGGGCAAAAACAGCCACTGCGGCGGAAGCGAGGAAAATATTTGCCGTGGGGATTGTTTTTACCGTTCCCAGCTCAACATAAGTCTGATTGTTGCCCTCTATTACGGCGGCTCCGATATAGGGTCCCGTTACCATGGGAATAAGCACCTGGAAAACGATTCTGACACCCTGGAAAAGACCTACCTTATCATCGGGAGTATAATCTCTTATGGTGCCGCAGATACAAGCAGAAGCCACAAGATAAGCGCCCATCATTACGATGCCGAAAATTATTAAAATCGGGAGATTATCGCCCTTGGGAAAATACATAAGCAGGAAGCCGATGATAAGAATGACGGAGGTCGGAAGAAGACAGCGGATTTTCCCGGCTTTGTCGATGACCTTGCCCAAAAGCACCGAAGCTATTGCCGAAAGAATAAGAATAACCCCCAGAGGAATAGCGTAATCGGTTATGCCCAGAGATTTTTCCAGATAAATAATAATATAAGGCATAAAGACCTGATAAGCTATGTTGAAAATACAGAAAGCCCCGAAGGCAATGTAAAGCAGAGGGTTTTTCTTAACTGTTGAAGGACGGAAGCCGTAAATAATATTTTTAAAATAATTTTCGCTGTTTGCTTTAATTCCCGGTTTGTCCTTAATAAAAAATATTCCCAGTATTCCGCATATTGTTGTGGCGACGCCTACTATAAGGAAAAATGTCTGCCACTGACCCTTTTGCTTGAAACCGTCAAGAATACCGAAAACGATTATCATGGCAATAAGGGGAAGAGCCTGAAGAACCGTTTCCGCACGGCCTCTGTTTGAATTGTCCGTCACATCTGTTACCCAGCTGTTGAAGGCGGCGTCAAAGGCGGTGGAGCCGAAGAAGGTCATAACGCAGTCCATAATAATTACAAGCATTGAAGCGGCTGCCACTGCGTTAGCGGTATGGAAAAGCTTCTGAGTGTTGTCAACGGTAATGAAACCGAACATTGATGTTACAATGCCCCAGAATATGTAGCCTGCGGCGATAAAGATTTTTCGCTTGCCCAGCTTATCCGAAAGAGCGCCCATAATAAGGGTTGTGACGGCGGCGGTAACTGCGGAAGCGGCAACCATTGCCGCAATATCTCCGGCAGTGCCTCCTACGGCGTCGAAGAGATAAACATTGAAATACATATTTTCGATTACCCAAGCAAGCTGTCCCACAAGTCCGAACAGCACAAGACTGAACATAATACGGCCGCCCAGTTTGGCGGATTTTACTGAAGTTTCTGACATAAAGCTCACCTCTTTTATTATTATGACATAAAAAATATTATCAGTCAATAACGGCGTATATAAAAATATGCAATAATCATAAAAGGCTTTTGGCTGTACGGTTTTTTCATTGTATATAGTGTATAAATTTAAGGCGGAAAAAAGCCTTGATATATTTGTTTTTGTTATTGCGTTTTTTTTACGGCTGTTATAATATACTTATGAAAATTTCCCGTAATTAAGAGGTGGGGAAAATGAAGAAAAGCAGTTTGCTTACCGGCAATCCCATAAGAAGCATAATAATGTTCGCATTGCCTATTATGGGCGGATCTCTTTTGCAGTACAGCTACAATATTGTAGACAGCATTATTGTAGGAAGATATGTAGGCACGGACGCTCTGGCGGCTGTAGGAAATGTGTCCTCCATAAATACATTTATTGTTGGGGCATCTCTGGGGCTTACCTCCGGTTTTACCATTCAGGTGGCTCAGCTTTTCGGAGCAGGAAACAAAAAGAAAATGAATAAGTACGCCGGAAACAGCATAACATTGTCCTTTGTAATAGGAATAGCAGTTACAGCCGCGGCGCTTATACTTTCAACTCCTCTTCTTCACCTTATTAAAACTCCCGACAATATAATCGCCATGTCCTCGGCTTATGTTAAGGTTATTTACTGTGCTGTTCCCGTTACAATGGTGCTGAATGTTTTTAACGCCATAGCCAGAGCCGTAGGTGACAGCAAAAAGCCTCTTTATTTTCTCTTTGTAAGCGTTTTCGTAAATTTGGGACTCGACATACTTTTCGTAGGCTTTTTTAAATGGGGCGTCAGCGGAGCCGCATGGGCGTCGGCAATATCACAGCTTGCGGCGGCAATACTGTCGGGCTTCAGCGTTTTAAAATTCAATAAGGACCTGAATATTACAAAAAGCGATTTGAAATTGAATTTAAAAATTTCATGGGCGCAGATTAAATTCGGCACACCCATTTCCATGCAGTTTACCATTACATCAATAGGCTCCATGGTTTTGCAGACCGCCGTTAACGGCTTCGGCTCAAATGTTATAGCGGGCTTTACAGCCGCGGGAAAAGCGGAGCAGATAACAAATATTCCTATGTCGGGACTGGGAGTAGGCACCATGACCTTTGTGTCCCAGAATTACGGCGCCGGCAATTATGAAAAAATAATAAAAACAGTAAGGAAAATATTTATTCTGGACGTTGCTGTTTCCGCTGTTTGCAGCCTTGTACTGTTTTTCGGAGGACAGCAGGTTGTAATGCTGTTTATGGACGAGTACAACAGCGAAATAATAGCAGCCGCCGACAGATACCTTCTTGCCATAGCTCAGTGCTACAGTCTTGTGGCAGTGCTGTTTGTGTTCAGAAATACCTTGCAGGGTCTCGGCTTTACATACTCAAATATGATAGCCGGAGCAGGAGAATTTTTCGGAAGGCTTGCAGTCGCCCTTATATTCACTCCCTTAATAGGCTTTGACGCTGTCTGCTATGCAGGACCCGTGGCGTGGCTTCTTGCGGATATTCCCCTTGTTATAATTTATTTCGTAAAAAGAAAGTCTCTTATAAAGCTTGCAAAAGGCGAAGCGGCTGTACCGCAATTAATATGTTAAAGAATTTTAATTTTATATCAAAAAATTCCTCTCGGACATTCTAAGAAGCTTGTCCGAAAGGAATTATTTTTTACCGTGGAAGAGTTTTTGCCTATTTATTTTTTTACTATTATTTCAGGCTGTGAGTTTGTCTGTGAGTTTTCCTGTTCTCTTTTGGCAATGTCATTAGTGTTTATAGAGTTTCTGAAAACCACAAAGCGGTCAAATAAAAATTCCGTGATAAAGTTTGCGAGCATTGTTACTATGAGTATAGCATAGTCGGCGATGGGGTTTGTATCGGCGCTGAATCTTTCGGCAGCCATATTGCCCAGAATTGTTGAAACAGGTGTGAAAACAGCGTAATAAGCCGCAACCTTAAGCATTGCTATGGGCACGTTGTTTGCCGATTTGAAAGTAAATTTTCTGTTTATTGTGAAATTGTATAAAACCGAAAGTATAAGAGCGGGAAGATAACAGGTCCAGTAGGATAAATTTACGCTGAACAGTCTTGGAGGAATTTCCGTCAGGGCAGTAAACGCCACAAACTGAATTATACCTGCCGAAACCGAAAACAATGCGAATTTTACCGCCTGAATGATGTTTTCCTTTTTTGAAAGATGTACGCTTCCGTTTTCCATTTAAAAGATCCTTTCACTTTTTCTTATATAACATTATGATAGCATAAAATATAAGGATTTCAATACAAATAAGGAAAAAATTACTTTTCGGCAAATGCGGAAAGCACCTGTGCTCCTTTTTTTACAAAGGCTGTAATGTCGGTAAGCTCTGCGGGAATATCGTAAAAGCCCTTGGAATACTCCTTGCCGTCTTTAACTAAAATCCACTGTCCCTCCGGCAGATAAACTCTTTTTATTCTTTGTCCCATATTTACAACGGGAGCGAAAAGAATATCGTCGCCGAACATATACTGTTCTCCTAAGGTATAGCAGATTTCATCTTCGGGGAACTCGAAAAACATGGGACGCATTACAGGGTAGCCTTTTTCGGAGGCTGTTTTCATCTGCTTTTCTATATACGGACGGAGCCTTTCTCTGAGGAAAATAAGGTCTTTCAGAATCTCAAAGTTTTCCTCTCCGAAGCTCCAGATTTCGTTGGGATCTCCCGAAGGCTCAAGAAGATTGCTTTTTTCTCCGTGGCGTTTTCTGTTGCCGTGAAGCCGCATAACGGGACAGAAAACTCCGTACTGGAACCATCTTACGATTAATTCCCTGAAATATTCGCTTTGGGTGTCGCCGTCATAGAAGCCGCCTATGTCTGTGTTCCACCAGGGTATGCCGCACATGGAGGCGTTAAGTCCGGCTTTAACCTGACAGGCAAGACTTTCAAAGGTAGACCTTATATCTCCCGACCAAACAAGAGCGCCGAATTTCTGACTTCCTAAATACGCGCACCTTGTAAGCGTTATAATATCCTCTCTGCCTGCTTCCTTTAAGCCGTCGTAAGCCATTTCCGAGTAGCAGTAGGGATATAAAAGTCCTACTGCGTCGCCTCTGCCTGCACTTAAAATAAGGTTGTCAAAGTGAACGGGATAAATTTCCGGCTCGGCTTCGTCAAACCAGACGCCGTCCACCCCCTTGTCAATATAGTTTTCCTTTATTTTGCTCCATACATATTTCCTTGTGTCCGGATTTGTGGCGTCGATTTCAGCCTGCCAGCCGTAAAAGCTGAAAACTCTGTCGGAGCCTCTCGTGGTTCTTATAAGCATATTGTTATCCGACATATAACGGTAATTTTCGCTGTTTTCGTTTATGGTGGGCCAGACAGATACAAAAAGCCTTGTGCCCATTTCGTGAAGCTCCTTTGTCATGGCTTCAATGTCCGGCCAGTATTTTTCGTCGAATTTATATGTGCCCTGCTCAGGCCAGTGAAAATAATCGGCGATAATAACCGATAAGGGTATGTTTTCTTTTTTATAGCGTCTGGCAACCTCCAAAAGCTTTTCCTGAGTTTCATATCTTAAACGGCACTGCCAGAAGCCTGTCGCCCAGTGAGGCATCATGGGAGCGTGTCCCGTTAAATCAGCCAGAACCTCTGTAACCTCTTTGGGATTTCCAGCTATAACAACATAGTCAATCCTTTTCGCGGCGTCGCTTGTCCAGCGTGTCCTGTTAACAGATAAATCCACCGTTCCCGTGGAAGGACTGTTCCAGATAAAGCCGTAGCCTAATGATGAATATACATAGGGTATGGTGCATTTCGCGTTTACATTTCTTATATCAAAGGAGCAGCCCTTTAAATCAAAGGTGCTTGATGTTTCATGTCCCAAGCCGTAAAAATGCTCATTTTCGCTGGGTATAAAGGTCTCCCTTGTTTTCCATGTTTCGTTTCCTGTGCTTATGTATTGGCGGAACTCGTTGTCGAAGGTCATTTCGGGCTGTTCCTCAAGGATTTTTTCTCCGTCCTTAAAAAACAGAATTTTTCCGCTTACATAAAGCTTCGCCGTGATTCTGCCGTTTGCTGCCGTAACAAATCTTTCCGATTCCTCGATTTTTAAGTCATGGCTTTCAGGCATCAGCGTATAGTTTTCCTCGTCATCTTTGCAGTTGGGAAAGCCCTGAAACCGCAGGGCGTTTTTGCCGCAGGCGGTTATTTTTATAAGCTCGCCTTTTCTTGAAAAGTATAGAGTTTTGCCGTCCGTTTTTATATTTTCCATATTGAAATCTCCTTAAAGGGGAAAATCCCTGCGTATTCCGGCAGGGATTTATATATTTTTTTATTCATCTTTTTCAAACTGATTGTAGGTTCTTCTGTAAAGAGAGTTGATTTTTTTAAAGTATTCCTTATCTACGGAATTTATGGTTTCCGCTGTTGTTCTGAACCGCCAGTTCTTTTCGGGAACGCCGGGAATGTTCATTCTTGCGTCGGAGCCGAAGCCGCAGAGATCCTGAAATGCTATCATGGCGGTGTCGGAGGCTGACCTCCACACACATTCGATTATTTTACGGCAGCTCTTTGAATGATAACCGCCGTCGCCCCAGTTGCCGCCCTCAAAGCCGGCGTAATCAAGGGCAAAACGCCTTTCCTCTTCGGAAGCCTCCCAAAGCCAGCCTAAAATTGTGTTGTTATCGTGAGTGCCTACATAATTTACCGAGTTTTTTCCGGCGTTATGAGGCAGATGGGATGAGTCTGAGTAAGGGTCGAAGCCAAACTGAATAACCTTCATTCCGGGGAAACGGGTATCGTTAAGAAGCTGCACAACATCTTCTCCGAATACGCCTAAATCCTCCGCAATAATAGGAGCGTCGGGGAAGCTTTTGAAAACCTTGCCGAAAAGCTTCATTCCGGGACCTTTTTTCCATTCTCCGGTTTTTGCGGTTTCGCTGTCGGCGGGAACCTCCCAGTAGCTTGCAAAGGCTCTGAAATGGTCTATTCTTACAACATCATAAACAGATAAAGCCGCCTTTATTCTGCCAAGCCACCATTTATAGCCGTCCTGCTCCATGGCGTCCCAGTCATAAATGGGATTGCCCCAAAGCTGTCCGTCGCTGCTGAAATAATCGGGAGGAACTCCGGCAACCTTTTCCGGCTTCAGCTTTTTGTCGTCAATCAGGAACATATTGAGATTCGCCCATACATCGGCGCTGTCCATAGCAACATAAATGGGCATATCTCCGATTACCGCAATGCCTTTTTTGTTGGCGTATTCCTTGATTTTATTCCATTGAGTAAAAAATATATACTGACAGAATTTCCAGAAAGCCGCTCTCTGTGCGTAGTCGTAGCGGTGCCTTCTTTTAAATAAATCGTAGCGGGCGAACTCCTCGTCCCATTCCCACCAGGGCTTAAAGCCGTTTGCCTCCTTTATTGCCATGTAGTAGGCGAAATCCGTAAGCCAGGGATTTTCCTTTTCAAACCCCTTGATTTTAAGGGCTAAATCCGAGTCGATATTTTCAAAGGCTTTTTTCAAAAGGGCAAGCCTTGTTCTTCTTGCGAAATCAAAATCCGCCGTATATGGAGTGCCGCCGTAAATATTTGTTTTAATATCCTCACGGGTGCAAAGCCCCATTTCGTACAGCCCTTCCGGGTCAATAAAAAGAAGGTTGCCCGCAAAGGCGGAAGCGGAGCAGTAAGGAGAATTTGAAGCGTCAATTGGATTAAAGGGGAGAACCTGCCAGTAGGAAAAATTCATCTCAGCAAGAAAATCCGCAAAGTCAAAGCAATTTTTATCAAAGACGCCGATGCCGTAAGGAGAGGGAAGAGAGCTTATGTGCATAATAACTCCGGCGCCGCGTTTTTTCAGCATAAAACCACCTCAAAATAAATTAAACGCATAAATATGCTGTAATATTAATATGTTAGCACAAAAAACAGTATCAGTCAAGGCGGAAATATAGGAAAAACGCCGATAAAAAGAATTAAGACATATAATTACAAAAAATCTATAAGCATCAAAGTACAAAAACTTATCTATAAATTGTTATAAATTTAAAAATGTGCGGAAAAAGCTTGTTTCATCTGAATTTATGTTGCATTTTTTTGCGTTACTTATTAAAGGATTGTAAATGTTTTTTCGATATTGATAAAAATATTGACTAATAATTCGTTTTATAGTACAATATTGCTATATTTCCCCACAACTTTGCCGGCTGCGAAATTCTATGCGCGTGGTCAGAGTCGGTATTAATATTCTATCGAAAAGAGGTAAAAAACAAAATGAATAACGTAAAATCAGGTTTAAAACGTATTTTAAGCTTTTTGCTTGTTTTTGCTTTTTGCTTTTCGGGTGTTGTAATTATGTCTCCTGTTGAGTCGGAGGCGGCAACGGCAGGCTCATATTATGCAAAATTGACTGTTGCGGTAACTAATGACGCCGACGGATGGGATGTAACTAAAATTACTCTTTACTACAAAAGCAATAACGGAACAGGCACTCAGGGAAGCGTTGTGCTTGTAGATTCAAAAGGTGCAGTGGGAGACGGTACAACATCATACACTGCCACAATAAACGGATTCCCCACAGGCTATACTTTTGAGTACAGCTTCGGCGGCGGATTTACATGGAGAAAATACGAGGCAAATATCACAATACAAGTGGGCGCTAATTCTTCATCCGCTTTAAAAACTGTTTTTACTCAATCAGTATCTGATTCCTCAAGCGCTTTCAGTGCTGCAAAAGGTACGTTCGGCGGAACCAGCCTTTCAATGAGCAATAAGCCTTACGCCGCGTCAGTGGGCACAATTTCAGGCAGCAGCTCAATTAATGTGCCTACAAACGGTGTCAGCACATCCGTCACTTATTCAGGCGGTGTTGTTAAAGATCAGTACGGAGTAAACTGGTATCAGAATCCTACCTGGAGCGTAAACAATTCAAAGGTTTCAATGAATTCAAGTTCAGGTCAGCTTACCGTTTCACCTACTGCAAATGCGGCAAACGATTATACGGTAACAGTAAAAGCATCCTGCGGCAGCGCTTCCGCTTCAAAAACAGTTACAATAAAAACATTTGACTATAATGTAACGTTTAATGACTATGACGGAACTGTGTTGGATACGCAAACTGTTAATTACGGTTCAAGCGCAACGCCTCCTGCCGACCCCGCAAGGGAATATGATGATACATATCATTATATATTCACCAACTGGAGCGGAAGTTACCAGAACCTTACTTCAGGGGCGCAGAATAAAACGGTAACTGCCGTTTACACTGCGGAAGCACATAGTTTTTCGGAAGTAACGGATACGGAGGCAACCTGCACACAAGAGGGTGTAATGAACCATATTTGTTCATGCGGTTATTCCTATACAACACCCATTGAGGCAACAGGACATACGATAGTAACAGACGAAGCAAAAGAGCCTACCTGTACAGAAAATGGATACACAGAAGGAAGTCACTGCTCAGTTTGTAATGAGGTTATTGTAGCTCAGGAAGTAATTCCGGCTTTGGGACATACAGAGGAAACAGTTCCCGGGTATCCTGCAACCTGTACCGAAAACGGACTTGCTGACGGAATAAGATGCTCAGTATGCGGTGAAATTCTTGTAGCTCAGGAAGAAATTCCTGCAACAGGACATACGATAGTAACAGACGAAGCAAAAGAGCCTACCTGTACAGAAAATGGATACACAGAAGGAAGTCACTGCTCAGTTTGTAACGAAGTTATCGTGCCTCAGGAAGAAATCCCTGCAACAGGACATACAGAGGAAACCATTCCCGGTTATCCTGCAACCTGTACCGAAAACGGACTTACTGACGGAATAAAATGCTCAGTATGCGGAGCAACTATTAAGGAACAGGAAGTAATCATTGCAACAGGTCACACAGAGGAAACAGTTCCCGGATATCCTGCAACCTGTACCGAAAACGGACTTACAGACGGCACAAAATGTTCCGTATGCGGTGAAATTCTTATAGCTCAGGAAGAAATTCCTGCAACAGGACATACGATAGTAACAGACGAAGCAAAAGAGCCTACCTGTACAGCAACAGGACTTACCGAGGGAAGTCACTGCTCGGTTTGTAATGAGGTTATCGTGCCTCAGGAAGTAATTCCGGCTTTGGAACATACAGAGGAAACCATTCCCGGTTATCCCGCAACCTGTACCGAAAACGGACTTACTGACGGAATAAAATGCTCAGTATGCGGTGCGACTATTAAGGAACAGGAAGTAATCATTGCAGCAGGTCACACAGAGGAAACAGTTCCCGGATATCCTGCAACCTGTACCGAAAACGGACTTACAGACGGCACAAAATGTTCCGTATGCGGTGAAATTCTTGTAGCTCAGGAAGAAATTCCTGCAACAGGACATACGATAGTAACAGACGAAGCAAAAGA
>CALYBJ010000005.1 GCA_944412445.1 uncultured Clostridia bacterium | reverse complement strand
AGACATCCGGCTCCGGTTCCTGTTCCCGATAAAATTATATTTTTATCAAAGGCTTTTTTTTTTTTTTTTTCGGCTTTGGTGTTTTTCAGCGCCGACATAAGAAAGTTTAAGTTGCCGTCTTCGGTAAAGATAATATGGGAAGACATTATTTTTCTTTCTATCTCGGCAGGTGTAAGCCTTACATCCGTTAAAAAGAGAGTTGCCACCTTGCAGCCGTACTGCCGTAAAATATCGGGAGCAAGCTCGTTGCCCGTAATAAAATCAAAAGCCGCCGCAGGAATATATAATGCGTTGGGATTGGGAATTCCCGCAAGAGACACAATGTTTTTTATAACGGGAAAAAGCTCTCCGTTGTCGTATCTTCCGCCGCCTATTGCCGCCGCAATACTCATTTTTTTCACCTCATGCAAGAAAAATTCAATATTTATAAATATTTTATATTAAAATATCGTAACTGTCAATTGACGATTTTTTAACATTATGGTATAATTTAAAAAAATTGTTAGGGTTGTATTATGAAAATTCTTATAGACGCCGACGCCTGTCCCGTTGTTGATATAACAGTTGATACGGCTTCAGAGTTCGGCATTGAATGTTACATGGTTTGCGATACGGCGCACTTTATTGAAAGAGAAAACGCCGTTACCGTTACGGTTGAAAAAGGCTCCGACAGCGCTGATTTTAAAATTGCCAATATGATTTCCGAAAATGATATTATTGTGACACAGGATTACGGACTGGCGGCAATGTGTCTTTCAAAAAAAGGCGTGCCTCTTAATCAGAACGGACTTGTTTTTACCGATAAAAACATAGAAAAGCTGCTTTACACACGGTATGTTTCAAAAAAAATCCGTATGGCGGGAGGCAGAACAAAGGGACCTTCAAAGAGAACAAGGGAACAGGACGAGGATTTTAAGAAAAGTCTCAGGTCGGTTATTGAAAAATTAAAATCAAAGGAAGGGGTATAAAAATGCCTTCGGAAGCAAAAAGAAAACAGTATCAGCTTTTAAACGGGATGAAATTCATTGCGGCGTTTTTCGTTGTGACAATTCACTGCCATTTTCCGGGAACTTTCGGAGAAGTTGTAATAGGAATTGCCCGTTTTGCCGTGCCATTCTTTTTTATGTCGGGCGGATTTTTCTGTTACTATGAGGATGAAAGTATACTACCGAAAAAAATTTATCATAAGATAAAGCATATTTTTGTTTTAATGGCAGGAGGTATAATTTTATATTTTATTTACGGTTTTGCCGCGAGCATTAAGAATATAGGAGGATTTTTAAAAGCCCAGTTTAGCTTTAAGGTTTTTGCGGAGTTCCTTGTTTTTAATCAGACGAAAATTTCCGAGCCTTTATGGTTTCTTCCGGCTTTTATTTATGTTTACGCTGTTTTTTATCTTATATATAAAACAGGATTTTTAAAAAAAGCTTATATTCTTATTCCGATTCTGTTTATCGCCGGCGTGGTGTTAAGAGAGGCGGCGTCATTCAGTGACAGTCTCCCCGATATTTTTTATACGGCTTATTTATCCAGAAACTTTTTGTTTATAGGTATGCCGTTTTTCCTTACAGGCTATTTTGCCAGAAAAAATATAGATACGCTGACAGCAAAATTAAGCAATCCTCTTTTGTTTTTGCTTATGGCGGCGGGAACGGCAGAGGCGGTTTTGGTTCAGCAGCTTCACGCTCAGAAAAGCGTATATTTGGGAACATTTATTGCGGTTTTTGCGCTTTTCATATTCGTAATAAAAAACGAGGACAGAATAAAAGTTACCGGACTTTCATATTTGGGAGCCAAATATTCTTTTTATATTTACATATTCCATTGTATTTACAAGGAAGGGTTAACGGTTGCGGCAAGACTTTTTCCTGCAGCCGCAAAATTTTCGGAGATTATTTCTCCCGTATACCCGATCGTTATTTTTGCCGTGACGCTTATAACTGCGGCGGTATATGTTGCGATTAAGGACTCATTAAAGAAACTGATTTTAAAAGATAATAAGGCAAAATAAAAAATGCGAAGGCTTTATGCTTTCGCATTTGCTTTTATTGATGTGTTTTTATGCCTTCCATATATTTATCATTGCGAAAAGCTTGTGCCTTGAATATCATAGTAATAGATATTTTTAAGGGGAGCTGTTGTAATGAAAATTATCGCTCAGACAGACAACAGAATATGTATAGAGCTTACAAGAGAGGACATGGAGGAGCTTGATATAACCTACGATGAGCTTGACTACGGCAACATTGAGACAAGACGGGTTTTATGGACTCTGCTTGACGAAGCGAGACATGAGCTTGGCAGAAATATATGCCTTACCCAGAGGCTTCTTATTGAAGCGGTTCCCGACCATGACGGCGGCTGTTCGATATTTTTTACCGTAATGGAGCAGACAGAGGGCAAAAACCAGTCAAAACAGCTTATTAAAGGAGTACGACAGCGAATCGTCTGCATATCCGATAAAATAGACAACATCGGAAAGCTTTCAAAAGCTCTTTCGGGGCTGGGAGGAATACTTAAAAGCGAGCTTTACGGAAGCGAGGGCAAATACAGACTTGTAATCCAGATGGAATCCGTTTTTACCGGAGATATTAACGCGGTAATATGCGAATTCTGCGATATTGAGGATGACAGCGTTATCCCGTATACATACGAGCACTGGAAAAGGCTTATGTCGCCGGACGCTGTGGGAATTTTATGCGCCTTGCAGTAAAAAATTAATATGGATAGGCTGTTTCCGCTTTTTCTTTAAGAAGCGAAACAGCCTCTTTTCTGTTCTGAGCCTTAAAAATATAGCTGCCGGCAACGAAAATATCAGCGCCGTTTTCTGCCGCTTCCGATACGGTGCGGCTGTCGATTCCTCCGTCAACCTGAATGTGAAGGGGGATATTTCTTTTAATTGCTTCTTCTCTTATAGCTTTTACCTTCGGCATCGTCTGAGGCATAAATGACTGACCGCCGAAGCCCGGCTCCACGGTCATTACAAGAACCATGTAAAGCTCAGCAAGATACGGAAAAACAGCTTCCGCGGGAGTATTGGGCTTTATTGATACGGCAGGCTTTGCGCCGGCTTTTTTAATTGCGTCTATTGCGGCTTTAACATCCTTTGCGGCTTCAATGTGAAAGGTGATAATGTCCGCTCCGGCTTTTGCAAAGTCTTCTATGTATCTTATAGGCTCTTCTATCATTAAATGCACGTCAAAGGGCAGCTTTGTTTTGTCTTTTAAGGATTTTATAACGGGAGCGCCTATAGTGATATTAGGCACGAACATTCCGTCCATAACATCTATATGAACAAGATCGGCTCCTGCGTTTTCTATGGAATTTACTTCTTCAGCAAGGCGGGAA
This sequence comes from uncultured Clostridia bacterium, assembly GCA_944412445.1. Lineage (GTDB taxonomy): Bacteria > Bacillota > Clostridia > Oscillospirales > Acutalibacteraceae > UBA1081. The sequence goes on along the minus strand of CALYBJ010000005.1, from coordinate 75,344 downwards.
AAATCGCTTGCAAGAATCGACGGAGATATAAGCATAACAACATCCTTTCGCTGTTGAAAGATTTTATAAAAATGTGTATAATTATATTATCATAAAAAAAATTTACGGTCAAGCGAACCTTTTGACCATTTGGTTCGTATATGATAGTGAAAGGAGGCTCAAAAGAGTGTTTGACAGATATATAGCCCTGTACGGCAAACGGCTTTACGGTCTTTGCGTAAACTTATGCGGAGGGGCTTTCGACCCTGACGATCTTTATCAGGAAACATGGCTTAAAGCTCTCGGAAAAATACACAGATACGACGAATCAAAGCCTTTTGAGCCTTGGATTACGGCGATATGCGTCAACATTTACAGGGATATGCTCAGAAAGCATAAAAACAATCTTTTTCCGGATGTGTTTAAAACTTTTGAGGAAAAGGACAGATTTTTAAACAGCGTGGCTGAAGCAAGCCGTGACGGAGATGAAGACAGGGAATCGGTGCTCAGCGCCGTTGACAGACTGCCGCCGAAGCTCAGAACAACGGTTATACTTTTTTACTTTAACGATTTAAGCGAAAAGCAAACTGCCGAGGCTTTGAATATTCCTCAGGGAACCGTAAAGTCAAGGCTTAATAAGGCCAAAAAACTTTTAAGAGAGGAGCTTAAACATGAATTTGCCTTTTGATTTAAAAAATACTGTTGAAGCTCTTTTAAAAGGAGGCTTTTAAAATGAATCTTTATTTTGATTTTGAAAACCATAATCCTCCGGCTTTAACGGAAAAAGAACTGAGAAAAGAGAATGAGCGAAGAGAGCTGCAAAAACAAATACTGCTGCTCAGAATAGCCGCTTTCCTTGTCAGCCTGTGCCTTGTGCTGTTTGCTTTAATTGCGGCAAAGAATTATGCAATTATTTCAATTATCTGCATATTATTTGCAGGAGTGTATGTTATAGGAAGCGGAGTTATATCGGTAGTTTTCTTCAGCAAAAGGAGGGAAATTCCATGATTGAAGGCTTGCCGGAATCTGTTTTTTCAGAAATTCTGTTTATTGCGGGAACAGGGATTTTTGTTACGGTTGCCGGAATCGTATGCTTGATACTTCTTGTCGCCGGAATAAGGCAAAAGGGCGGAAAAACAAATATAACAATGATTTGTCCCAACTGCGGCTACGAAACAAAACCTGATTTTATTGTCTGCCCCAAATGCGGCAAAAAGCTCGACGGAAGCGAAACAAGCCGCTTGCCTTCGGAGCCGAATAAGTTAAACAATAATGAAGAAACACAAAATACAAATAATCCGGAAAACAACGAAAGGAATGATTCTTAATGTCAATTATTGCGGTAATTATCGCGTTTGTACTGGCGGCTGTGCTGGCAATAGCCGTTCCTGTTGCGATAGGCGTATATGTTTACAAGGACGCCAAGGAACGCCACATGAACCCTGTTTTATGGACTGTTATAGCGGTGCTGGCTCCCGGCTTTATCGGCTTTATAATTTACCTTATAGCAAGAAACGATCACCCGGCTTTAAGCTGTCCCAAATGCGGTCACGGCATAAGCGAAAGCTTTGCTGTTTGTCCCTCCTGCGGCTATTCCCTTAAAAACAACTGTCCCTTCTGCGGCAGACCTCTTGAGCCCGACTGGAATATATGCCCCAACTGTTCAAATCCCATTCCCGAGGATATGAAGATTGAAAATCCCGTAAAGCCTAAAAAGGATAAGGGTATCGGCAAAATTTTAGCTCTTATAATTCTTATACCTCTGTTTCTATGCGTTTTGCTTATTGCGGTAATTGCAACCCTGTCTTTTTCAACTTATAACAACGCATTAAACGAAAGTACAAATCTTGTATCGGAGGTTGTATCGGATATTTCAAAGAGTCAGGTTGAATGTGAGGGCATGAATGTGCAGGAATGGTTTAATGACTGCGATAAAAAGGGAGAAGGCGTTTATATTCTGAAAGCTGTTGACCGTGATGATTTATATGACCCCGTAACCACAAAGTACCTTATTTACCGTAATGACGGAGCTTATAACACAGAATTTAACGAAAAGAAAGACGGCTTATTTGAAAATCCTGAAATCACAGCTTCATATACACAGACGGAAAGCAGCGGAACAAGCCTTGTTTATTATGAATATTCAGACATAGGCAGGAGCGAAGCTGAGCTGACAGTTGTGACAGACGGAATAAACAATGAAAACTTAGAAATTATAACAGTTTCCGATATTGATATTGAAAACAGCCGCGTGCCTGTTACTGCCGAGCCTGCTTCAGAAACTCAGAAAGCGGCTGATATTCCCAAATACGAAATAGACGTTGATATTTCCGATGATATAAATACAATTTACAGCATAAAGATAGAAATTAAAGATGAAAGCGGAAGCGTTATAACCGGCAATGTTATAACCGATATTAACGACAGGTTTTTGCAGGATTCTTATTCCTACTACTTAAGCGAAAGCGAAGCGGAGAATACGGACAGCATAACGGTAACCTGCTTTGACAAGGACGGAAAGACTGTTGTGGCCACGGAAGAAAAACGAAGCGTTACCGACTTTGTAAATGATAACGACATTGATTTTGAGGTCGAAAAAAATATAGCCGGAGAAATAGTTATAAGCCGTGATTATTAATTTGTCTGTATAAAAAAGTATTTGCATAAAAAGTCAGGGAGCCTCGTCTGAGGCTCCCTTCGGCTATGTGCTGATTAATTAAAAATATTTGAGAAAAATGCAAGTATCGTATTGAAAAATTCTCTTAACGCGTCAAGAAAAGCGTTGATAATGTCAGTAATGCTTTTTCCCATTTCCCACTGAGCGTAAAGGTTTGTATTGCCGTTTACGGTGATTTCATCGCCGGCGGCATATGTATCTCCCGAGCCGTCGGGATTTGTTGACCAGCACTTAAACTCCATGTAGGATTTTGAAGAGTCCGGAGCCGCCGCAGCGACTGCCGTGTCGCCGGCTTTATAGAATGTGCTGTCGTTTATAAGCTTTGTGCCGTATTCGCCTATATCATATTTTACGTAATATGTGTCGGCGGCGAAAGCTTTGTCCATAAAGGGATATCTTGCCGCAAGATAATTTTTGATTACGTTCAAATCGCCGTTATAACGGCTTTCAAAGTTGTTTTTGTCTGTTGAACCGTATGTGTTCCATCTGATTGAGTTCATATAAACGCTTGTTTTTATCGCCTGACTGAAATCGGTGATATTTGAAGTATATGTATCATAGTAGCTTTTGAACACATCCGCCCAAACCTCGGATACAACTGCCTGAAAATCGTTGTGTGTATATGCCTGAGCAAGGAAACCGTATTTGCTTTCATTGTGGTTTCCGATAAAGCACGTCTTTATATATAAGAGATTCGGATCGGCGACATTATCAACATGATTTATAAGATTGTTTGAAAGAGCTACGCCCAAAGACAAATCCATATCCCATGCGGGACCGGCGTAAAGCTTGCCGCCTATGTCCTTGTAAAGGAAGAAGCTGGAGCTGCAGCCGTCAAAGTTGCCCAGGAATTCCTCAATAATATACATTCCGGCGAGAGACTCAAGATCTATGTATTCAGAGTAATGTTTGCCGAGAGAGTTATATCCCGTAGAGGAGTATAGGGCTTCTTCAAACTCCTGATAGTAACCGCTTATATATTCAACCTGCTCCTTTGACGCGTATTCAGGCTCTTTTACTACTATAGCCTGTCCCAAATCTGTTATAAAGCCCGACACTTCATTTGGGTATCTGTAAATTTTTTCAAACTCAAGAAGGTAGCCGCCTGTAATATCGTCGGGATTGTTGGGGATCTCGGCATATTTAATAGTACTCCATTTCTGTGATTTCTGAGCGCCTCCCAGGGGATATGCGTCGAGATCCTTTTCGTTAACGTCTTCCGTTTCGCTTTCAAGGTCGTAAATCTCAACCCTGTAATCGTCGATTTCAACTCTTTCGGTTAAGAGATACAGTCCCAGATATTCACCGTTTACATACAAATTAACCTGAGCCGTCTCGGGAGTCTGAGTTATTCCGAGAGCGTAAGCAAGTCCCAGATTAAGCTGGTTGCGTATCATTGTATTGTCGTTGGCGTTGGCAAGAAGCGTCCACTTTTTGCTTTTTCCCAATCCGAAAAGGTCGGCTTTCTTATTTAATTTTATGTTGTAGGGCTTTTTCGCCAAAGACCAGGTAGAGTTGCCTCTGCCCTTAATATGGTCAAGGTCGCCTTCGTAATAAACGGTGCCGTCTTCGTCCGCAATTTCTATGGTTCCGGGCTCCTTGTTTTCCTTGTCGGCGTGAACCGCGTCAAGACTGCCGGATTCGGTGTTAATGTAAATTGTGCCGGCGCCCTCTGCTTTAATGAATACAACCTGGTATGAAGCATCATTGCAGCTTATTGTGTATTCGCCGCAGCCGGCAAAAATTCCGGCAGACTGTCCGCTTGTAAGCTTGTTTTCACCGCAGTAAACATCACCCTCGGCGGTAAACCAGACCTTAAGGTTTCCGGTATCCGCATCGGCAGGAAGAAAAACATAATATTTGCCGTCGGCAGGGCTTTTGTACCATTCAACGACACCCAAGTCCGAAGCTGACGCAGTATCGGCACTGCTTACCGAAAATTCCGAAATGCCGCCTGAGGCAAACGCGGAAACGCAAAGTAACGCAAACAACGACGCCATGGATATAAAAATAAGAGAATATTTGATTGTTTTCTTCAAAGTGATTCCTCCTTTGTGTAATTTTAATAATATTATATCATAAAAACCATAAATTTTCAATCTATATGTTGGCAGAATATTGTTTTTTTTGTTAATGAACAGTTAAATTTGTTTAAGGGAAAATTAAAATCAGGAAATTATTTCAGATTAAATTAATCCTTGACATTAATTAAGAAAAAATATATGATTAATATGTATTGGACTATTTACGGCGAAAAAAGATTCTATATCACAGCCGTACATAAAGGAAGAGAAAACCTACGGAGGAAAAAATAATGAAGTTTAAAAAGCTTACTGCTATTTTTTTAACAGCATTAATATTTATTACTGCTTTGTCGGCAGGAATTAACGCTGCGGCTCTTGTAATGTGCGAGACCCAGTATTCCTATGACAAGGCCGATATGTCATGGCTTAAGGATCTGATAATCAAGGAGGACATGACCTCCATAGGCGGACTGTCAAAGAGAAATACATATACCCCGAAGGCAAAATATCCTTACCGTGAAACGGCGGCGTCCTTTAAGGAGGAAGTAGCCTATTATCAGGCGTTATATACCCTTGACGAGGATATGGCGAATGTTATTTATCTTTATATGCTTGAGCTTACGAAATCCTTTGCCGATTCTGTTAATGTAACTGAGTATTCTGATGAATTTATTAAAGACTATCTTGAAAGTCTGGGGATAGTTTATCCCTCCGGCAGTGAAAACAGCGAGGAAACAAAGATTGTGGCAAGAGCTCTTTTTGCTTTGATAACAAACGATGAAGATTTTACGGTAAAAAGAGGCACCGGACTTTATGAGGCGTTTACCGATTATTTCTCTGATATTACCGGAGTAAATGTAAGCTCAATTATAAAATTCGATCAGGACGGAAATCTAACAGGACTTAAGGAATATGTTCTTGCAGCGTGCCGGTTTATGCTGTATCAGGCGGGCTACGATGTTGACAAGGCCACTTCCGAAAAGGAGGTTTACCGTCTTGTTGCCATTATGACCATAAAGGCTCAGGGAATTTCCATAGATTCAAGCACAGCAACCTTTGAGGAAATCAAAAATAAATATTTATGCGCAATGATTGCCGAAATATATGATGTTACCATTGATACAAAAAGCTTTGACGACGCGGTAACCAAAGACAATCTTGCTTTTTATCTTCTTCAGACAATCGGAAAAGAAAACGGGATTTCCGTAAGCAGCTCGCTGTCTTATGAGGACGCATTTAAGCTGGTATGTGAAAAAACCGAATTTTTCAATCTTGAGGAAGGAGAGTTTTACGCCGATATTTACGAATATGATGTAAAGCTTGATTATAAGAGAGATAAAATCTGGATTTATCCGGAAACAATGGGAGTAACCTCCGAATCGGACGGAACTACGGTAAGCGTTGTTATAAACGGAGAAAAGGTCAGGGAAAATTATTATAATCAGGTAAGCCTTGATTCTTCAAAATCCCAGCAGACTGTTACTATAGTTGTTGAATACAAGGATAAAACAAATTCAGTAAAATCATCGTCATACAAGCTCAATATTTTTCAGGGCACGGAAACACCCGTAGCAAACAATACGATTTCGGACGCTTTGTCCGGAATGCAGGGGATTGTTGAGAATGTTCTGGGAGATATGAATTTTGACGGATCCCTTTCCGAAATAGTAGCAAATCTTCCTTTCAGTCTTCCGGAAAGAGTTTTAAGTATAGCATCTCTTCTTATGCCTAAATTTGATTTGTCGTCAATCGGAGGAGGCTTTTTGCAGAAGCTGTTCGGCTACTCAAAGGATGACGATTCAAATGTTAACACAGACCAAATAGGAGGTGTCGGAGGACTGGATTCATATCTTAATTCAGGCTCGTCTTCTCAGAGCATGAATTTTAACTCCTTTGACATTAACCTTGATAATGCGGGACAGCTTAACACAAACGGAACTGAAACAACCACGAATCCGGCGAATACTCTTGTTATCGGCAACGAGACAACAACAAATCCTCAGTCGTTAAGCGTTTCCGGACAGGACGACAACTGGTTCAGACAGTTAACCGGCGACACAAAAACAATAATAGTTCTTGCCGTGGCTCTTGTTGTAACCTTCGGGGCGTGTCTTGCCTTGTTCCTTCAGATTTTTAAAGAAAAAGGATATAAAAAAGGAAAAAATTACAGATAATAGCTGTAAATCAATAAAATTAACTAAATAAAATTTTCGGGGACAGATTATTTTGACTTTCAATACAATTTCAATGATTTTGGCATAAATTTATGTCAACACACAAGGTCAGAGAAGTTGACGGAAATCAAAATAATCTTTATCCCCTTTAACGGGAGACGATAAAATGGCCAACGAAAAAATAATGATTGTTGATGATGACGTCAATATCTGCGAGCTTATAAGACTGTATCTTGAAAAGGAAAAATATACTACGGTAATCGTAAATGACGGACTCGAGGCGGTCAGCGCTTTTACCGAGGCAAAGCCGGATCTGGTTTTGCTTGATATTATGCTTCCCGGTCTTGACGGCTGGCAGGTGTGCAGAAAACTCCGCAGTATGTCAAGCGTTCCCATTATAATGCTCTCTGCCAAGGGAGAAACTTTCGATAAGGTTTTGGGACTTGAGCTTGGCGCCGACGACTATATAGTAAAGCCTTTTGAAACAAAGGAAGTTCTTGCGAGAATAAAGGCTGTGCTCAGAAGAACGGCAACATCTGCGGCTGAACAGAAAAAGGAGGTCCATTACGATAAGCTGTCTATAAACCTTACCAATTATGAATTAAAGGTAAACGGCGTTCAGATAGATACTCCTCCCAAAGAGCTTGAGCTTATTTTCCACCTGGCGAGTAATCCCAACAGAGTTTTTACAAGGGATCAGCTTCTTGACGAGGTTTGGGGCTTTGATTATTACGGAGATTCAAGAACGGTTGACGTACATGTTAAAAGACTTCGTGAAAAGCTTGAGGGCGTTTCTGACAAATGGGAGCTTAAAACGGTTTGGAGCGTAGGCTATAAGTTTGAGACGAGAGACTGAGAAAGGTTGATATAAAATGGCGGGTTCTGAAAAAAAACACAGACGCAGCGCCAGTTTGTTTATAAAATATGTTTCCTTTTTTTCTGTTGTTGAAATAATAAGTCTTTCGGTTTTGGGCTGGGTTCTTATGTATTTTGTTGCCGACTCCTGGGAAGACGAGCAGAAACGAAACCTTTTTAACTATGCTGATAATATTGCAGGAAGCTATGCGGCTATGCTTAGCTCCTCCGATACGGGAGAAGAGCTTTCATATTCCGTAATCTGCTACACGGTAACCAATGCGGCTCAGGCAACCAGCGCCGATATATTTATTGTTGATTCTTACGGAAATATGAAGTTTTGTAAGGATATGGCTGACACCGACGATATGGTTACGGGAGTCTGTACCTGTAAAAGACATTCGGGCATAAAGGTTCCCGGTGAAATTTATACGGGAGTTATAACCGACGGCATGATGGCTACAACAGGAAAATTCAATGTTTTTTCAGATGAAGACAGTTTTATTTCCGCTTCCGTTGTAAAGAATATAGATAACAATCAGGTCGAGGGCATAGTTTTTGCGGTGCAGCCCTTAAGCGAAGGACTTAAGCCGTATTTGTCGAAATTCGTTCAGAATTATGTGCTGGCGGCGCTTGCGTTTCTGCTTATTTCAGGGCTTATAATATATGTAAAAACATTCAAGCTTACAAAGCCCTTAAGAAAGATGTCCGAGGCAACCAAGCATTATGCCAAGGGAGATTTTTCCTATAAGCTTGAAAGCGGAGGAAGAGGCACCGCAAGGGAGTTTGAGGATTTGTCAACGGCTCTTAATTCAATGGCCGACGATCTTGAGAAAATAGAAAACTCAAGAACAAATTTCGTGGCAAATGTTTCTCATGAGCTGAAAACTCCCATGACTACAATAGGAGGCTTTATCGACGGAATACTTGACGGAACCATCGACAAGGAGCATCAGGACGCATATCTGAAAATTGTTTCCGATGAGGTAAAAAGACTTTCAAGGCTTGTTGTGTCCATGCTTAATATGACGAAAATGGACGCAGGTGAGCTTAGAATAAATCCGGTTAAATTTAATCTTACGGAACAGATTATAAATATATTTATTTCTTTCGAGCAGAAAATCGAGGAGAAAAAAATTAATGTAAAAGGACTTGAACGGCTGCACGCCGCTTATATTGAGGCCGATCCCGATATGATAAATCAGGTTTTCTATAACCTTATTGACAATGCTACCAAATTTACTCAGCAGGGCGGAGATATAACGGTTTCCATGAAAAATGACGGCGAATATGTAACTGTTTCCATAAGAAATACCGGCAAGGGAATTGACAGCGAAGATATAGATCATGTTTTTGAGAGATTTTACAAGGGCGACAAATCAAGATCCCTTGATTCAAAAAGCGCAGGTTTGGGGTTATTCATTGTTAAAAATATAGTTGAGCTTCACAACGGAGAAATAAGTGTCAGGAGCGAAAAGAGCCGCTATACTGAATTTTCCGTAAAACTTAAAATAGATTTAATGGGCGGCGTATGACCTGCAGCAAGAGATATACAGGAGGCATTCAAATATGGATGATCAATTTTTCGGGTCGGATAATCAGGATAAAGAAAATAAGGAAAACGCAGAAAATACAGAAAACAGAAATATAAATTACGGCAGTTACGGTAATAATTCATTTGAATCAAACCAAGAGGAAAGCAATGCCGTTATTGACGATAAAGAAAATAATAAAACAGAACAGAGCCCATATACAGGCGATAACTCAAACGCTTCGTACGGATCTGCCTATTACGGCGGATATCAGAGCGGCAGCGGCAATTCATATTACGGCGGAGGCAATGACGGCTCCTACGGAAGCGGCAGTTATAACAATTACGGCTACGGCGGTCAGAACTCTCAGAATAACGGAGGCTACGGAAATTATCAGCAGCAGCCTTACGGAAATTATCAGCAGAACGGACAGTACGGAAATCAGTATAACGGAGGAAGCTTCGGAAACGATAATAATAACAAGCCCGGCAGGAAAAACAGCGGCTTAAAAGTATTTATAATAGTAATAAGCGTTATCGTTGTTTTGGCTGCCGCCCTTATGATAGGCATATTCACAAGGTCATTGGATGATGACAGCTCCTCGGCAAACGGAAATACAGTAACCGAATACGCAACAGAAAATGAAAATTCAGTTAATACCGATAATGTAGGAAGCATTTCTTCAGGCTCAAGCTCCGTTGCCGCCGGAGAAGCTTCGGAGGTTGCCAAGACAGCCCAGAAATTTAATGTAGGAATTCTTGTTTACGCCAATGATTCCCTTTATACGGAGGGTTCAGGGGTTATCATAAAGGAAGACGACGACCATAAGTATACGTATATAGTTACTTGCGCCCATGTTATAAACTACAACGGCGTTGCTATAACCGTTCTTATGGAAGACGGAACAGAGTATACTGCTGAGGTTGTGGGACTTGATACAAGAACAGATCTTGGTGTTGTAAGAATAGAGGCGACGGGATTTACCTGTGCCGAAATAGCTTCTTCAGATGAGCTTATTGTAGGTCAGGCTGTTTATGCTGTGGGAAATCCCGGAGGTTCGGAATTTTTCGGTTCAATTACCGACGGTATCATTTCGGCTATTGACAGACCCGTAAGCTCTTCCACGGGATATGAAATGGAATGTATACAGCATACGGCCGCTATAAATCCCGGCAACTCGGGAGGCGCTCTTGTTAACGGCGAAGGCAAGCTTATAGGAATAAATTCCATGAAAATTGCTTCGACGGAATATGAGGGAATGGGCTTCGCGGTGCCTTCATCGGTAGTGGTCGAGGTATTTAACTCGATTATAGAAAACGGCTATGTTGCGGGAAGACCGAAGCTGGGCATATCATATATTTCTCCGTCAGGCTACAGCCAGACATATTCAATGTATGTACAAATGAAGGGACTTCCTTCGGGAACAATTGTTATTGCGGATATTTCCGATGACAGCGATCTTGCGGATCAGGATGTAAAGGTCGGCGATATGATTACCAAGGTAAACGGCAAGGAAATGACCGATACAGGTATGCTGTCAGAGATGATTGAGGATATGTCTGTAGGCGATACTTTAACTCTTACAATCGTCAGAGTAAATACGGAAACCTGGACCCAGACTGAAAAGGATGTAAAAGTTACTCTTGTTGAGGACAAGGGAACTCAGTCTACAGAGTCCGTTGACGATGATTCCTCATCTCAGAATAATCCTTTCGGCGGTTCTCAGGGCGGCAGCTATGAAGACTGGTACGAATATTTTAAGGAATATTACGGATATTAATTTTATCTAAATAATAACAAATTGTTAACATTTTGACAAAACCGCACCCTTGCAGATATTTTTACTGAAAGGGTGCTTGTTTTTATAAAAATTTTATGTTAAAATAACAACAAATATTGTTGCGGCTTGAAATAAATATGAACTTTTTTACGGAAAGGGGATTTATTTTCTTGCTGTGTGAAAAATTTAACAACAAAGAGGTGTTTTTTGTGATATATTCAAACTGGATGTCATACCTAAAGGACGACGCAAAAATAAATAAGATTGCCATACCCGGTTCTCATAATGCGGGAAGCTATACAATGAATGAGCTTGCCCGCTGTCAGGACGATGATTTTTACACGCAGTTTAATTACGGAATACGCCATTTCTGTATAAGGCTTGATACCAAAAAGGACGGTACAATAATCGTTTCTCACGGAATATCCAAGGGCGAGCCTTTTGAAGCGGTGCTGTATCAGATAAGAAAAATGCTTAATAAAAACGACTCTGAGTTTTTAATTCTTGATATCAGAGAGTATTATAATCAGCAGTTCGGCCCTCTAAAGCTGCATTTTACCGCTGATCCAAAGAAGGTTGACGAACTAATTGAAAAATATCTGGAGCCTGAAAAATACGCTCTTTGGGATTTTGAAAATATCGGCGATGTTACAATGGGTGATATCAGAAAATCCGGCAAGAGGTATATTATTGTCAATGAGAAAAAGGACTATAAGTACAGCAGCGACTGTCCCTGTATTCTTCCCTGGGATAAAAAAGTATACGGCTCCTTGGCTTCTGATTTTGCAAGAGGAATTATTGATATATTTGATAATAATTCAACTGAGGGCTTTTACTGGTTCCAGACACAGCAGACTCCAAATCCGGGAACCGATGTAAAGCTTACAACGCCTCACAGGCTTGATATGTCTGTTCGTCCCTATTTCAAGCATATAATTGAGCAGCTTGCGATAAATCCGGAAAGACTTGAAAAAGTAAATATAATTGCCGGAGACTTTATGACATACGATTATTCAAAGGTCAGGGATATTTTAAGGCTCAACCTTATTAAGTCTCTTGTAGACGAAGAATATGAGGCCGCCTACGATCTGGGGCTTTATACATAACATGAAGCTTACTGTTTTAGGAAAATACGGCCCCTACGGAAAAGCCGGCACCGGCGCAGCAAGCTCTTATCTGGTTGAAAACGGAAAGGACTGTCTTGTGCTTGATATGGGAGCAGGAACTCTTTCAAGGCTTATACAGGCTGTCGATATCAGAAAAGTAAAGTATTTTTATATTTCGCATCTTCATTACGATCATACAAGCGATTTCCTTGTGCTGAGGTATCTTCTTGAAGAAATCGGTCATAAAATTGTATTGTTTATAGAATATGAGGACAGCCCGTGGTATAAAATATTAACGGAACACAGAAATATCACCGTTATAAATGTTTGTGAGGGCCGTGAATTTACTGCCGGAAGCTTTACATTGACTTTTTTCAGGATGAAACATACCGTACCGTGCTTAGGCGTCCGCATCAAAGGAGAAAAAACTCTTGCATATACGGGCGATACACTTTATAATGATAATATACCGGCTTTGATAGACGGCGCCGACTGTGTACTTGCAGACTGCAGCAAGCCTGCGGGCTTCAAAGGTCCGCATATGACGGTGGAAAATGCAAAAAAAATAAGCAGAGAATACGGAGTCCGTATAATTGCCACCCATCTCAGTCCCGGTTATTCGCCTGAAAAAGAATTTTCCGGCGAGGATAAAATAGAAACAGCCCAAGAGCTGAAAGTCTATGAATTATAAAGGAGAAAAAAGAATGAAGCATTATTCGTCAGTGATTATCGGTCATATAACCGTTGATCAGAACATTGACTATCAGGACAATGAAATTATAATCCCCGGAGGAGCGGTTGTTTATTCATCAGCTTCCGCATACGGTCTCGGTCATAATGTTCTTGCCATTACAAGAGTTGCAAAAAATGATCAGGACAGACTTGCCGCTTTTACGATTCCCAAGGAAAATTTGATTTGTATTGATTCCGAAAAGTCGACGGATATGTATAATCACTATCTTACGGCAGACAAGGAAAGAAGAATATGCGTTTGCAAGAGCAAGGGAACTCCGTTCAGCGAAAAGGATATTCCCGATGATATAACAGCTGATATTTACCATTTCGCGGGACTTGTTTACGGAGATTTCAGCAACGACATGATAAAAGCCATGTCAAAAAGAGGCAAGGTGGCGGTTGATGTTCAGACCTGTTTAAGACATGTTAACGATGAGGATAACGGCTCCATGTACTTTGAGGACTGGAAAGATAAAATGGAGATGCTTCCGTATATTTATTATCTCAAGACGGACGCTGCGGAAGCCGAGATTATGACCGGACTCAAGGACAGATACGAAGCGGCTAAGCTTTTGTATTCCTGGGGCTCCAAGGAAGTTGTAATCACACACAATACGGAAGTAATAGCTTATGACGGAAATCAAATTTACGCCTGTCCCATTAAATCAAGAAATTTAAGCGGCAGAACGGGCAGGGGAGATACAACCTTTGCGGCGTATATTAATGAGCGTCTTACGCACAATATTAAGGATTCGCTTTTGTATGCCACAGCAACAGTATCTCTTAAAATGGAAACTCCAGGACCTTTTAAAGGCACGAGAAAAGATGTTGAAGCATATATCGACGAATTTTATAAAGATGAAAAGTAAAAACCTCCTTGTTTAATAAAACAGACGAAGCTTAATTATGCTAAAGCTTCGTCTGTTGTTTTTTTAAGTTATTTTACTGTACTAATTTTCCTGTTTCAAAATTATAGCCAACTGAATCAACTGTTGATTGAGTGAAAGTATCGTAAATGTAAACATTGATACCTTTGCGAACCTTAGTCTGTTCTTCTTTGTTTACAAAAATTCCGTTTGTGATTACGGCAGAACCGTCATCAAGCTGTTTTTCAACAGGCTTTATATATGCGTCATCAAAGCGGCTCAGCTCAACGGCTTTTGAAAAGCTGCTCTTTGAACAGTCGTTATAATAAACTTTTTCTCCGTTTTCAAAGAGCCATACACCTCCGGCAGTATATTCTTCTTCTGAAATACCTATGGACTTAAAAAACATATCTATCGTATTTTCCTGCTGGTTAGTCAGCTCTTCTTTACTGTATCCGGAAGATGTTACAATAATTTTATATCTCTCATTGGAAAATGCCGCTGTATATGCCTGAAAGTATGTTAACTGAGATGTGTCATGATTTTCAAGCTGATTATAATATACCTGGGCGTCCTTTTCCCAAGAAGAATATTTTTCATTTCCTCTGTTGTCGGGAATATTATAATTTTCCTTGAGCATTTCTCCGAGAAATCTCGTAAGCTTAGTGTTGCCTTTGTAATTCAAATGCTGGCTGTCGCTGAAATCTGTTTTATAATCAATATTCACAGCGTCTTTATAATCGGTAAGAAAATCATAAAAAGGAATATTTCCGGCTTTTGCTATTACCTTTGCATAATTGAAAAAGCCTTCATGATAATTTTCGGCTTCAAAGGGAATTGCAATAAAAATCAAAGGAATGTTTTTGCTTTCTGCAAGCTCAATAATCTTATTTAAATAATAAACATTTTTATCTGTGGGAACATTGGCGTAATTGACTTCGGATAAATCAGCTTCATTTATCTCTTTTGTATAGAAGTAACAGTAAAAGCCTTTATGATTTTCATACATGGCTTTATTTGCCTGATAGGGATAAAAATCAATCTTGTTTAAATCGTTGTATCTTGAGTGATACTGAAGAATACTGAAGAAGTACTGATTTCCCCATTGCTCGCTGTCAAAGCTGGCTTTGATAGCTTCAATTTTTGTTTTTGACCATTTTAAGCCGTAAGTATTTTTAATGGCAAAGCTTGTTTCGCTGTAATCGGTGTCATAATGAAGAGTGTAAAGATCAAGAATTATTGCTTTTGGCGTCTGGGTTTTAAGAGCCTCTTCAAGGTAATAATATGAATTGTAAATAGGCTGAGCCGCTCCGCATAAATCATAAGCCGCAATGCCGTATTCCTTCCAGAGCACGGCAGTGTTAACGCCCTGATACGCATGGCTTGAACCTAAAACAAGGACATCAACGGTGTTTTCCTCCTGCTTATAAAACATATCCATTTTAAAAACGCTGTCAAGATATTTAAAATCAAAAACAAAATACATTCCTGCGAAGGCTAAAATAACCGCAAGTGCAAATGATGTAACTTTTAAAAATTTCTTTTTCATTTAAAAATTCTCCGTTAATTCAGAACTGGAAATAAATGAACTGCTGAGCGTCAAAGCTGTAGCCGTAAGCGCCGAATATTACAACCGTAAAAATAAGAGCGAAAATTATAGCTCCTCTTACCCAGAAATTCTGGTTGTCGGCAATATTTTCAAATCTGATATTTTTCTTATATTTTAAAATATCAACTAAAAGCATAATGAATATTGAAATAAGAAGGATATTCATTTCCTGCTGCTTCAGCCCTATGTTATAAATAGTGCTGTCGGTAAGCGCCCATAAGTCCGGATGGGTAAAAATTCTGGCTAAATATCCGCCGGCAATGGAAATCGTATCTGCGCGGAAGAATATCCATGCAATAAGCGTAAGGAAAAATGTAACGGCCACTTTTACTGCTTTAAATGAAAACGCGCCTGTTTTGACATTAAGCTTTTTGCAAAGCTGTTCTTTCGGCTTTTTTGTCAGGTCGCCGATAATCTGATAGGCTCCGTGAAGGCCGCCCCAAACAACATAAGTCCAGTTTGCTCCGTGCCACAAGCCGCTTACAAGGAAAACTGTCATGGTGTTTAAGTATTTTCTGAACTTACCCTTTCTGTTTCCGCCTAAGGGAATATAAAGATAATCCCTGAACCATGTGGTAAGAGAGATATGCCATCTTCTCCAGAATTCCTTAATCGACATTGCAAAATAAGGTGTGTCAAAATTGTCCATAAGAGTAAAGCCCATGATATTTGCGGCGCCGATGGCAATTGTTGAATAGCTGGCAAAATCGCAGTAAATCTGAACGGCAAAAAATACAACTCCTGTAATAAGCTCTACGGAGCCGTAATTGTAATAATTGTCAAACACTTCGTTCACAACCACAGCGGCCCTGTCTGCTATAACGACTTTCAGGAAAAATCCCCACATCATCACCATAAAGCCTTTTACGATTCTTTCATAATTCCAAAGATTAATTTTGTGGACATTTTGAACCTGCGTTAAAAGGTTTCCGGAACGCTCAATGGGACCTGCCACAAGCTGAGGGAAAAACGACACGAACAGCGCATACTTAAAAAGATTGTATTCTGCGCTTATATTTTTTCTGTATACATCGATAACATAGCCAAGCGCCTGAAATGTATAGAAAGATATTCCTACCGGCAGAAGCAAATCAAAGCTTTTGTCAATTTGAGAAAAGCCTAAAGCTTCAAGTAAAGAATTAAGGTTTTCAAAGGCAAAATCAAGATACTTAAATAAAAACAATATCGCAAGATTAACTGAAATTCCTAAAAACAAGGTAAACCGCTTCAGTCTGAGCCATGCTTTTCCCTCTTCAAAGCCGATTTGCTCTATAAGTATGCCGCACAGGTATGTAACCACAGTGGAAAATGCGATAAGTATGGCATATTTTGCGTTCCAGCCCATGTAAAAGTAATAGCTTGCCGCAAGAAGCCAGATATAACGCATTTTTTTCGGTATAAAAAAGTATACCAAAAGCACAACAGGAAAAAAAATTAAAAAGTGCAAAGAGTTAAACTGCATAATAAAATTCCTTAAAAAAAATAACTTTTCAAAATATATTATAATAAATAAAAATTATAAAATCAATAAAAAAAATTATAATAATTGAAAATATAAAAAACTGCAAATTCAAGGAAACTTTAAGGTTCGGTCAATTTTTGTTTAAGAAAAATATGGTAAATTTCACACATAGCAAAGATGCTTGACTATAGATGAAAGCGGTGATAAAATATGATTTAATAAATAAAAAGAAACGGTGAGAAATAATGAAAAAAATTTTAGCGTTAATTATATCGGTTCTTTCGGTAATATCAATTTCAGTATGTTTTTCATCATGCGATAAAACCGGAACCGGTACAGAAAGCGAAACCGCAAGCGAAAGTGTTCCGAAAGTTAAGCTTTGCATGACAATTACGGATAAGGAAGGGCAAGCCCTTGCGAATACTCAGATATATGTAAGCAAATCGGGGGAAGAGGTTACATATAAAACAGATTTTCTGGGATATGTTGAAATCCCTGAGATAGAAACAGACGAAACAGTCAGAATAATGACTAAAAACGAAAACGGTGAAGAAACAGCCGGGGGAGACATCGTAATAAAATACGGCGATGCGTATAAATTTGATGACAAGGAATCGGAAAAGGAAAAGCTTACCGTATTTGACGGCGTAAGCGTAGTAACGGCAAAATTCAGTATTACACAGGACGGATATTTTAACTGCACGGAATTATTTTAAGTCATTTCTTTAAAAATATTTTACAAACTTACTTATAATTTTTTCATAAAAAAGTCTACAACAGCATTACCCTTTCATGAATTAAACAATCCACAAAAGCGAAGTCCGGACGCATAAAGCGTCCGGGCTTTGTTTGTTTTATTGATAAATCAGAACATACATGAAATATTCATTGTTGATTTCAGTAAAACCTAAAATAACGGCTGTTTTGCTTGTATTGTTTATAAAGGATACTGCCGTGCTGTTGTCTGAGGTCTGAGCGTAAGAGAATCCGTTTTCTTTCATTAAGCTTATATACTCGTTTATTGCTTTCTGACTGCTTACTCCCTGAGCGTTTAAATCCTCAAAGGAATAATAAAAAGAGTAGTAGCCGCTGCTGTTATCTGTTCCTTCTATGTATCCGCAGGGCGCTGTTCCCGTTAATGCTCCGAAGTCAGGAATTCCTCCCGGTATTCCCACATAATTTCCCGTTACGCTTCCTCCAATGCTTACCGTCATTGTTTTGGCGTATTGCTCGTAGCCGTCAAAATATACTTTTACCTGAGCGCTTCCGTAATCCTTTAATGCGGAAACATATATAACAGTGAAATTGCCGTAATTTCTTCCGGCATAAGCCTTTACATTTTCGCTGCTTGCTTCACATACTATATTATATTCCTGAGTCGCGGAAGCAAAAGCGTAAAATACAGCCGTTCCGCCTTTTTCAAGGGAAACTCCCTGAACCGACAATGCCAGAAGTCCCGAAAATTCCGATTCTTCATCACGATTGCTGATGTAATCGTGAAATTCCTTAACCGTCATGGGTGACGATAAATCGATTGTGTCTATTTCATAAACAGGTATGGCGTAGTTAAGATTCTGCGCCGAATTGTGACACATAGCCGCTATGCCGATTACTTCTCCGTAACAGTTAATGACGGGGCCGCCGCTGTTGCCGTTGGAAATCGGAGCCGTTATCTGAATGTATTTTACATTGTTGTTCATTTCCTCAAGCTGTCTTTCGGCTGTTGACACGATTCCGTTTGTAAATGTTCCGGTCATTCCCACGGTGCTTCCCATAACATATATTTCTTCGGCTGTTTTTGCTTTTTCATCGGACAGAACAGCAGGAACCGAGAAGCCTATATCGGCTTTTAAAACGGCAATGTCTTTTTCTTCGCTCCAGCCCAGTATATATTCGGCGTTATATATTCCTCCGTCACCGGTTTTTATTTTTACGGAGTAAGCGTCCTTGACAGCGTGATAGTTTGTAACGAATGTTCCGCTATAATCTGTAAAAAAGCCTGACGATACAGAAGTTTCTGTTCCATTTTCGTTATATGTGTTGATTTCAACCGTGTAATTCAGGGCCTCTTCATAAATCTCGGACGGTGACAGCACTTGCTTGTTTTCATTGCCCGGATGCCCGGTATCGGTATAATTCTCCGGACTTTCAAGAGAAGCCGCTATTCTTAAAACAGTCCTTGCGTCGGAGGCAGTTATTTTGGAGTCCTTGTTCATGTCTGCGGCTGAAAATTGCTCTGGGGTAAGCTTTTCAAGATTTGCCGCCGCTCTTAAAGTAAGTCTGGCGTCTGCCGCAGATACTCTTGAGTTGCCGTCAATGTCTCCCGGAGATAATGCAAAAGCATAAAACGAAAATGACAATAAAGCTGAAATTACAGCAGTTAATGAAATTACCCCTTTAAAAAAATTTTTCATAAAGTCACTCCCTTTTAAATGTCCTTATAATAAATTCAGCCTGGGTTGTAAGGTTTTCGACGGTCATAAGCTTTTCCTTGTCTTTTTTCGATGTTTTGTAATAATATGGCGTCATTTTAAAAAGATTCAAAATATCTTCATTTGACCGAACGGTAATTGTTTTGCTGATTGTTTCGGATTTTACAAGCTTTAATGAGCTGTATTCTGTTATATCGTCGTTGTTTTCATAAACATTTTCATAAAGTATTTCCTTAAGACCTATAAGATGCTTTTTTCCCGGAACCGCCGAAAGAAGATAGCCGTCTTTTTTCAGTATTCTGGCAAACTCCTTTTCGCAGAAGGGAGCGCATATATGTATTCCTATATCGCAGGAACAGTCCGATACCGGTATTTTTGAAATGTTGCCTACGAAAAACAACACATCCTTGTATTTTTTAGCTCCCAGCTTTATCATTTCCTTTGATATGTCAAATCCGAACACGCTCTGTCTTGCTTTTTCTTTAATGAAGCCGGTGTAATATCCCTCGCCGCAGGAAATGTCAAGTATGTTAAGAGGCGTTTCTTTGTCTGCGCCTTTCAGCTCTTTTATTTTTTCACACAGAAATAATGCTAAAAAATCATAATACCCTTTTTCAAGAAATATTCTTCTTGACTTTGCCATGTCTTTGTTGTCGCCTATAAGACTGCCGGATTTTTTATTTCCCGTTAAAAGGTTTATATAGCCCTCTTTCGCCCGGTCAAAGGAATGACCCTCGGAGCATGAGGCTGATTTTTCATTTATTTCAAGACTTTTTCTGCATACGGGACAGATAAGCATAAGATTTTTCTCCTTTATCTTGTTTCCGCTTTCGGAATAATACCTTTTTTTGTGAACAAACTACATAAGAGGTGATTTTATGATTTTTCTGAAAGCCTTTGTTGTAGGAGGCCTGATTTGCGTTGTAGGGCAGATTTTAATAGATAAAACAAAATTAACATCGGGGAAGATTCTTGTAGGGTTCGTTGTGGCAGGTGTTATACTTACGGCTTTGGGACTTTATGAGCCTATAAGGGAATTTGCTCAGGCAGGGGCAACCACTCCTCTTACCGGCTTCGGCTATTCCCTTGTAAAGGGAACTGAAAAAGCTATAAATGAGCAGGGTCTTATCGGCGTTCTTACGGGTCCTCTTTCAGCCTGTTCGGCGGGCGTTTCCGCTGCTCTGATTTCAGGACTTGTGGTTTCTCTTCTTACAAAGCCCAAGTCAAAATAGCCTCAGCCCTTTTTTACACAGTAAGAAATTATAAAGTCAGAAAGGCAGTAAAATGTG
The DNA here is from genome assembly GCA_944412445.1 of uncultured Clostridia bacterium. GTDB lineage: Bacteria > Bacillota > Clostridia > Oscillospirales > Acutalibacteraceae > UBA1081. The sequence continues at coordinate 54,824 of CALYBJ010000005.1, read as the reverse complement.
CCGAAATCATATTCTTTTTTGCTGACGGCGTTTACGCTTCCCTTAAACGCCGCAGTTTTCAAACCCTTTAAAATTCCTTCTCCCGTGCATTTGAAGTAGGCTTCTTTAAGGGTCCAAACGGTAAAGTATCTTTTAATTTTTTCTGCTTCGTCTGAGGCAGATAAAATATATTCTTCCTCGTCGTCAGTGCAGAATCTCTTTATTGTTTTATAGTTTGGTTCTCTTATCTTTTCAATATCGACGCCTACGGGACTGTCAGCCGTTACCGCCGTGACAAAGCCTTTTGAGTGTGAAATATTAAAAAAAATATTTCCGTGAACAAAGGGCTTTCCGTTTTCTGTTTTTAAAATTTCAATTTTCTCCGGAGGAATGTTCATTTCTTCCCCCAGAGCGAAGCGAATCATACCTTCTCCGATAACGGATGCTTGTCCGTCCCGGGAGAAGCGCATTTTTTCTGCTTTTGCAAGAGTTTCCGCAGATACCGCGTTTTTATATTTTTCATAATCTGCCTCGGGCAGGGAAGCTGTCTCGCACAAATATAAATTCATTAAAACACCCTTCTATATTTATCTTTACATATATTATACAATAAAATTTTACCGATAAAAATATTTTTTTCAAAAAAAGTGTTGACTTTATTTTAAATTGGATTATACTATATTTAGCACTCAAGACAAGAGAGTGCCAATATTGATTTTAAGGTGATTTGTTATGAGAAAAAAGCAATTTAAAGCCGAATCGAAAAAATTGCTTGACATGATGATTAATTCCATTTATACACATAAGGAAATATTTTTAAGGGAGCTTATTTCCAACGCCAGCGACGCTATCGACAAGCTGTATTTCCGTTCGTTAACCGATGAATCCGTAGGAATGAGCAAGGAAGATTTCAAAATTAAAATTGATTTGGACAAGGACAGCAGAACAATAACCGTTACCGATAACGGCTGCGGAATGACTGCTGAAGAGCTTGAGGGAAATCTGGGTACAATCGCGAAAAGCGGTTCCCTTGACTTTAAAAATGAAAACGAAACAAAGACTGATGTTGAGATTATAGGACAGTTCGGCGTAGGCTTTTATTCGGCGTTTATGGTAAGCGACAAGGTAACGGTATTAAGCAAGGCATTCGGTTCTGACGAGGCGAACCTCTGGACTTCCCAGGGAGCTGACGGCTACACAATAGAGCCTGCGGAGAAGGACGCTGCCGGCACTGTTATAACCCTGTATCTTAAAGCTGATACCGATGATGAAAAGTACAGTGAATTTCTTGAAACATACCGTATAACCTCCATAGTCAAAAAGTATTCGGATTATATAAGATATCCTATTCTTCTTGATGTTGAAACCACAAAGCCTGTTGAGGGCAAAGAGGACGAATACGAGACGGTAACGGAAACAAAAACTCTTAACAGCATGGTTCCCATTTGGAGGAAGAATAAGAGCGAGATAACCCGGGAAGAGTACGAAAGCTTTTATAAGGATAAGTTTTATGATTATGAAAAGCCTGCAAAGGTAATTCACAGCAAGGTTGAGGGACAGGCTACCTATGACGCGCTGCTGTATATTCCTAAGAAAGCTCCCTTTAATTACTATTCAAAGGAGTATGAAAAGGGCTTGCAGCTTTACTCGAACGGCGTGCTTATTATGGATAAATGTCCCGATCTGCTTCCCGATTACTTCAGCTTTGTAAAGGGACTTGTAGACAGCGCCGACCTTTCCCTTAATATTTCAAGAGAGGTTTTGCAGCATGACTATCAGTTAAAGCTTATCGCCAAGACTATTGAAAAGAAGATTAAAACAGAGCTTACGAATATGCTCAATAAGGACAGGGAAGTATACGAGGAGTTTTATAAATCCTTCGGAATGCAGCTTAAATACGGTCTTTATGAGAATTACGGCATGAACAAGGAGGTTTTAAAGGACCTTATAATGTTCGTATCGTCTTACGAGGACAAGATGTCAACTCTGGGCGAATACGTAAGCAGAATGAAAGAGGGACAGGACAATATTTATTATGCCTGCGGAGAAACAAAGGCTAAAATAGATATGCTTCCTCAGGTTGAAGCCGTAAAGGACAAGGGCTACGAAATTCTTTACTTTACCGACAACGTAGATGAATTTGCAATACAGATGCTTATGGAGTATGAGGGCAAGCATTTTGTAAATGTATGCGCCGATAATCTTAACTTGGGAACCGACGAGGAAAAGGAAGCCCTTAAAAAGGAAAACGAAGAAGCAAAGGATATGCTTTCCAGGATGAAAGAATCTTTGGGAGACTCGGTAACGGAGGTTCGTTTTACAAACGCTCTTAAAAATTATCCTGCCTGCCTTACAAGCGAGGGTATGCTTTCAACGGAGATGGAAAAGGTATTGAATTCAATGCCCAACGCTGCGGGAATCAAAGCTGAAACGGTTCTTGAAATCAACAGTAATCACCCGATAGCTGAAAAGCTTAAAACACTTGACGATGAAACCCTTGAAAAATATACAAAGCTTTTGTATATGCAGGCAAGGCTTATAGGAGGACTTTCCGTTGAGGATCCCTCCGAGTTCAGCAAGCTTATAAGCGAGCTTATGGTGTAATACGTTACATTAAACTTTTCGGCAGGTTTTTCTGCCGATTTTTTTCGTTGACTTTAATCCCGAAATAGTTATAATTAATAGTATAATAATTTTTAGGAATTTGCGTTATGAAAAGAATTATAAGCTTGACTTTATTAATACTTGCTGTAATAACCGCTTTCACTTCATGCTCCGGCATGAACGGAAGCACTTTGACCATTAACGACCAAACGGAAATTGACAGGGAGATTTTCACTTATTTTTTGAATCAGGCATATTACGGCGGAAATCTTTCCGAAGAAGAGTGCATAAACGAAGCCACTTCAAAATGTCTTGAATATACAGCCGTAAACACGAAATTCGCCCGGATGGGGAAAACTCTTTCCCAGAACGATAAAGCCGCAGTGGCTCTTGAGGTAAATTCTCTCTGGCGTAACTTCGGCGCCTATTTAACTGAAATCGGAGTTTCCAAGGACACGTTTTTTAAGATTAAGCAGTACGAATACCGCAAGGAGGATTTAAGATTCGCTCTTTATGATACCGGCGGCACAATGGCTATAAACGAGGATTATATAAAGCAGTATTTCACGGCGAATTATGTGGGAATAAAATATTTTTACGAGGAGCTTTATACGGTAATACCCGATGAACAGCTTGAAACAATGTCGGAAGCCGAGCAAAACGCCTATGCTTCTCAGAAAAAAGCAGCTCAGGAGAGATATAACAGCATAAGCGGAATTGCCAATTATGTCAACAGCGGAGTTTATACCATGGACGAGGCGTTTATGGCTGTTACGGGAGAGGTTTCAGCAGATATAAGCGTGTCTGCCACCGTTGTGGGCAGAAGCGATTCGGCATTTTCCCCCGAGTTTATCGAGGCGGTTTTTAAGCAGGCGGTAGGAAGTGCGTTTATTATTACGAATTCGGACAGAAGCTATTTGTATTTTATCGAGCGTGTAGACCTTTTGGCTGACGAGTATAGTTTTTATGAGGATTACAGGGACAGATGTCTTGTGGCTCTTTCCGACGGATTTTTCGTCAATGAAATTAATTCCTGGGTTCAGGATTACAGCGCGGTGCGCCATTTATCCGTTGTAAACAGATGCTTTTCAAAAATCAAAAGCGTTGACAGAAGCAAATATACGGGAACGGACGACTACGTTTTCAAAAGCTTTGAATATAAGGAATAGAAAAACGCCCATATGGGCGTTTTTTCATATCCAATTTAAATTCTTAATATTATACAGACTGCTTTTGTTTATGTTTGTAAAGGGCTTTTTGTTTGAGCTTCTGGGAATTACAACGAAATTTCCGATTTTCAAGTCCTTTACATTCCTTGCGAAAAGTCCGTACACCGGTAAATCATAATAAGGGCTTACTTCATGGCTGTGAATATACATATGGGACACTCTCGTGATTTCCGGATAGCCGCCCATGTTCAGTTTTCCCTCATAGGCGCCCTTCAGAGGATAATATATGTTTGATTCCTTTGCGTTCCTGTATGTAACATAAAAGTCTTTAAGGGTCACATCTTTTACACAGAAAACCTCTGAGCCTTTTTTATATCCGGTCACCGCCGAGGGCAGATCACATTCCTTTGCGGTAATATTTGAAATATTGATTTTTTCAAGCTCCGAGCCTTTTTTTCTGTAGCCCAGCCAAATAAGCAGAGGGGAAGTTATATGCTCCATTTCAATGCCGCTTATGCTGACATTTTCAACCTTGCCGCCGTCCGTTGCCTCTATGGCTATTCCCGAATAGCCTCCTGCTATTCCCGGCATAAAGAAATAACAGTTTTTCACGGAGATATTTTTTATATTATTGCAGGTGGCTGTTCCGATTTTAAAACAGTTGGCGAGAGACATTATTTCGCAGTTTTCAATCGTTACCCCGTTTATCTCTTTATTGCCCGGGTCGGTTTTAAGACAGATTCCGTCGTCTCCCGTAGCTATAAAGCAGTTCCTTATTACTGTATTTGCGCCGCCCATAATGTCAATTCCGTCTGAATTGGCTACTCTTATGTTGTTATTTATTATCACATTTTCAAATAAAAGATTTTCGTTGCCCTCCATTCGGCAGGTCCAGGAGCCGGCTTCATATATCTCAAGATTTTTAACGGCAACATTTTTGCAGTTGTTTACAGCCATTATAAAATCTCTTGTCATTTCATGCCTTTTGCCCATCATTATTCTTTTTCTGTGTTCGTTTACATACACTTTAAGATTAAAAGTGTCGAGGGGATAAAAAAGCGAGCTTTCCCTCTGGGGATTGCAGTAGCTCGCCCCGTTTCCTTTTATTTTTCCGGGACCTTCAATGGTTATATTTTCTGCGTCGTCGGCGTATATAAAGGCGTTTCTCTGTATTGTCCTGTTTTCCGGAAGAGAATAAAAATCCGTGTTTTCATTCGTTTTCGTTTCGTAGTCTATGTTTGCGAGAGCGCTGTCCCTTTCGATTCTGAGGGTTACATTTGACATCATTTTGATATTTGCGCAAAAATATTCTCCTCCCGTAACAAGAACAACGCCGCCGCCTTCTTCGCTTGCCGTCTTTATTGCAAGATTTACAGCCTCTCTGTTTTTCTTGAAATTGTTTTCGGGAGACGCTCCGAAATCCCGTATGTCAAAAATTTTTTCCTCCCTGTCTGAGGAATTTTCTTTAAGGTATTTGTCATAGGGAATATTTTTAATAAAATAACCTTTTTCGTCCAATTTGTATTTGCTGCTGAAAGGGGTTCCTTTTGTGTGGGAAACTTTCGTTTTTAAATACGGAGCGAATACAGCAGCGGCACCTGAAACTGCCGCTGCACCTGCGGCTCCTGTCAGAGTTTTTATTATTGTGCTTTTCAAAGTTATCGCATTCTTTTTTAGTAATTTTTTTTCATATTATCATGTTTTTAACCTGTTGTAAAGAAAAAAATAAGAAGCCGTATTGTGGCTTCTTATCGTTAGTATTAATTACTTCTTTTTAGCCTTTGCAGCCTTTTTGGCAGCTTTCTTTTTTCTCTTAACCTCGGGATCCTTGGGATCTCCCTCGTTGTCTCTTATCCATTTAATCATATCGGTAACGGATTTTTCAACTGTCATGGGGTGATAGTCAAGATCTCTCTGAGCCTTGGCGTATGAGAAATTGCAGTTTGATACAAGCTTTCTGATTGAATATCTTGTAAGCAGGGGAGTTGTATCGGTTGCCTTATAATATGCTTCCATAATAGGAGCGACAGCGTCAATAAAGCCCTTGCCCAGTTTGATTTTGGGAGGCTTCTTATGCTCGGAAGCCGCCATAGCCTTGATGAAATCGTCAACTGACATAGCGTCTCCGCAAAGAATGTAACATTCGCCGGGTCTGCCGTTTGTTGCAGCCATTCTTGTGCCGTGGGCAACATCGCGGACATCAACGAAGTTATAGCCGCCGAAGCCCATTGAAATGGGGAACTTGCCCGCTATATACATTCTTACCATTTCACCTACGCTGGATACCTTGTAGTCGTAGGGACCGATGCAGGCGCTGGGCTGAACAACTACCGTTTCAAGGCCGTCTGTGCCGTTGCAGTCGAGAACATACTGTGTAGCTTCCGCTTTTGTTTTTGCGTAAGCGCCTTCAAGAATAGACGGATCATAGTGATCAAGCTCCGTCATAAGCTGGTTGTCGGGAAGAGGCGGGTATGTGTCAACGGAAGACATATATACAAGCTTTTTAACGCCGCATTTTTTGCAGGCTTCAACAACATTTTTTGTTCCTTTTACATTAACATTGTAAATAGCGTCTTCATAGCCCGCTTTAATTTCAATCATGCCTGCAAGATGGTATACAACATCTGCGCCTTCAAACGCCTTGATAAGAGAGTCAAGATTTGTAACATCGCCGTAAACTCTTTCGCAGTTAAGGCCGTCAAAAATATTTATATCCTTTCTTATGAGTATTCTGGGCTTCTCGCCGCTGTTGATAAGCTCAAGCAAAAGAGCGTATCCTACGTGACCTGTTGCGCCGGTCATTACGCTGATTTTATTCTCAGACATTTTTACACCCTCCGAAAAATTTGTTAAAATATGTATATTGAGCGCTTTAGCGCATTAATACCTAAGGATTTATAAGAGATACCGTAAGGTCGTTTACATTTGTTCCCGTAGGTCCGGTTATTATTAAGCCGCCAGCTTTTTTCAGACAGTTGTAGGAATCGTTGTTTTTAAGAAAAAAGTCAATATTAAGATTTAAAGCACGAAGTTTTTTTACGGTTTCTCCGTTTACAACTCCGCCTGCCGCATCAGTAGGTCCGTCTGTTCCGTCGGAGCCCGCCGAAAAAATCGTTACGCCTTTTATTCCGTCGATTTCCTTTGCTGCGTACAGCGCCAGCTCCTGATTTCTTCCGCCCTTTCCTTTGCCTTTTACGGTGACAGTTGTTTCTCCTCCGTAAATCAGCGCCAGAGGCTCCTTTGCTGTTTTTAAAGCTTCGGCAGCCTGTTTTCCTATTATTTTTCCCTGTTCTCCGGCTTCTCCTGAAAGACAGGTGGTTATTATTTTAGAATTGTAGCCTAATTCCGATGCTTTTTTTGCTGCGCTTTCACACAGTGTCTTGATGTTGCCGACTATGTGTGAGTTAACGCCGGAAATGCTTTCAGGCGTTTTCCTTTGCAGAATATCCGTAATTTCTTTTCCGAAATCAAGGTTATATTTTTTTAAAATGCTTATTGCTTCGGCAGAAGTTGACCTGTCCTCGCAGCAGGGTCCCGACGCTATGACATCAAGCCGGTCGCCTATAACATCGGATAAAATATAGCAGTCAATGCCGCATTTAACAGCTTTTGCGAATTTCCCGCCTTTTACGGCTGACAATCTTTTTCTTATTGTGTTGATTTCATTTATATCGGCTGAGGATTTAAGAAGAGCGTCTGTTATTTCTTTTAATTTTTCAAGAGGCACAAGGGGCTTTTCAAAAAGAGAGGAAGCCCCTCCCGAAATTAAAAAAATTAATTTGTCGTCTTTTTCAAGACCTTGAGCCAGTTCCAAAATCTCGGATGAGTATTTTACGGAGTTTTCATCGGGAACGGGATGCGCCGCTTCTCTGACCGCAAAAACCTTGGGCAAAGCTTCCCCATGACCGTATTTTGTAAGAACATAGCCTGTTTTGATTTTGCCGTTTAATGCCCTGTAAGCTCCGCGTGCCATTGAACAGGCGGCTTTTCCCGCTGATATAACGGTTAAATTATCTCCGCAGCTTTCCTTTGAAATGGCTTCGTAAACTTTTTCCTCAGGATTTGCTGATTTAACCGCGAAATTTAAAATCTCCTGCCAGCAGTCTGTCATGTGCGTTTAATTACATGATGCTGATTGTTTGGAGCCGAGGGATTTGTAAGCTCTTCGGCGATTTCCTCTATCTGACCGAAAATTTTCTGGATTTTATCCTTCCTTAACGCTTTTATTTTAAGGACTTTTGAAGCTCTTTTGGGAAGAGTCGCAACATCGTGTACGATAATGTAAACAGGATCCGATGTATCGTAGCTCTTTATTGAGCCGTCGAAAACCGAAAGGAAAATATCCATAATATGATCCATTAAGTTATCGTCTTTAATTGCCTTAACAGCTTTTTTGTCAACGCCTTTTCCGAATGTAAAGAAGTTTACAAGTCTTCCGGCTTTGCCTACGGTTACATTAAGAGCGTATTTTGAAACTCTTCTTAAAATGCCGTAATATTTTTCAACGCTTTCTCTCTGTACGCCTATTGCGCTCAGCCTGTCAAGGAAGTCCTCCTTGTCGTTGACAGCGGCGTTAAGAAGTCCCGTAAGGACCTCCTGAGAATGAGCCTTTATAAACTCTCTGTCGTATTCCTTGCCGTTATATGTGAATTTTTCAAGATAGTCAACATCTATTTTGTATTCTTCATCAGTAATCGTAAGAGTTGTTATAGGAGCCGGATGGCCGCAGAGAGAGCCTAAATTTATCTGAGTAAGAAGCTTTCCGTCCTTTGATACATAAGAAGTTGTTCTCTGCATATGAGAATGTCCCACGATAACAAAGTCTGCGCCTGCCTGAGCTAAAGCTTCGGCTCTTTCATCGTGCTCGCCGATAATCTGTCCCTGGTTTACAAGCATTGAAATATTTGAAAGAAGAAGGTGGTGTTCCATTATGATAACTGCTTCGCCCTTTGCCTTTGCGTCTTTGACCTGCTCTAAAATCCATTCAAAATGGTCGTCGGCATAGCCTGAATGGCCTTTTCCGTCCTGATCGTCGTTAACGCCTATCAAACGAACCTTGTCGCTGAGCTTTACGGCATAGGATGCTGCTCCCAGGTGGTTAACAAAGGTTGAATACGCCTGTTTTTCGCCGTAGTCCTTATAAAACTCGCGAAGCTGCGGAGGCGTCATCGTTTCAACATCGTTATAGTATTTGTCGCCCTCAAAGCGCTTCGCGTTTCCGTCGCAGCACCAGTCGTGAGTTGCGTAAACAATATAAACGGGCTTTTTTTCCGCAAGAACATCAATTTTCTTTTTTACCTCTTCATGGGCAACCTTTTCACCGTCGTTTGAAAGGTCTCCGGCAATTAAAACAGCGTCGCAGTCGCTTTCGGCGATTTTTTTAAATGCGGCGTCGATAATAGCTCCCGTTTCCTCAAGGCACTTCTGATCCGAAGAAGAACGGAGCTGATAGGCTCTGCCGCCGTCTGAAAGGGTGTTCGAAAAATGATGCAAATCAGCTATCATAGTGAGTTTATACATAAAAATACCTTCTTTAAAAACGCTGTAATATAGTTTGTTATATCAGGACAAACAGGATTAATCAATCAATATAATAATACCACAGTAAAATTTTAAATTCAATATACATATAAATATTTTAAAATGTTTGTGCATTGTGTCGGATTTTCGGAGGATAAAGCCAGGGCAGTTTTTTTTAGAATATAAATAATTTGACAAATATAAAGATATAGTTTATAATAAATAATACTATATTTGAAAGGAGAGGTATCCTAAAATGGATGACCCGGACCCCGGTAATTTTATAAATCTTGCAGTAGCTGCGGCTCAGCAGGATGCGTCAGATTCGGCAGTGTCAATTATTATAAAAATATTGGTTCTGTTTGTGCTGATTCTTGTAAACGCATTTTTCGCAATGAGCGAAATTGCGATAATTTCACTTAATGACAACAAAATTGAGAAGCTTGCGGAAGAGGGAGACAAAAAGGCAAGGCAGATTCAGAAGCTTACTCAGAATTCCTCCAACTTCCTGTCGACAATACAAATAGGCGTAACCCTTGCGGGATTCTTAACCAGCGCCTCGGCTGCGGACTCTTTTTCACCGATAATCACCGCCGCCATAGCTCCTCATGTCAATATTCCCGAATCGGTAATAAGCACAATTTCGCTGATTATTATAACGATTATAATTTCATATTTTTCTCTTGTATTCGGCGAGCTGGCGCCTAAGAAAATTGCAATGCAGAAATCTGAGAAGGTTTCTTATAAAGTAGTAGGATTTCTTTTGTTTTTCATGAATGCTACAAAGCCTTTTGTAAAGATACTTTCATTTTCAACAAACGCCGTTGTAAGGCTTTTCGGAATCGACCCGTCGGCTGACGAGGAAAATGTAACCGAAGAGGAAATACTCATGATGGTTGATGTTGGAGAGGAAAAAGGCGTTATTGAAAATGCTCAGGCGGAAATGATAAACAATATTTTTGAATTTGACGATATTGACGCCGGAGATATAATGACTCACAGGGTTGACATGACGGCGGTTGAAGCCGACGAGCCTGTAAGCGAGGTTATAAAGGTTGCCATACAGGACGGCTATTCAAGGATACCCGTATATGACGATGATCCCGACAATATCATCGGAATTGTTTATGTTAAGGATTTGCTGAAATATATCGGCAAAGAGCTTCCCGTGGCAAAGACAATAAGGGAAGTAATGAGAAGCGCGTATTTTATTCCGGAAACAAAAAAATGCGGAGAGCTGTTTAAAGAAATGAGCGAAAAGCGTATTCAGATGGCGATAGTTGTTGACGAATACGGCGGCACCGCAGGTCTTTTGACACTGGAGGATATCGTAGAGTCCATAGTGGGAAACATCCGTGATGAATACGACGACGAGGATGAGGAAATAAGCAAAATAAACGACAATACTTTTACGGTTGAGGGCACAACTGACCTTGACGAGGTTGACGAGCTGATAGGAGCCAAAATTCCCGAAGGTGACTACGATACCATTGCCGGATTTATAATAAACGAGCTTGGTTATCTTCCGAAAAACGGAGATATGGATACGGTGGAGCTTGACAATCTGAAGTTTACAGTATTGTCGGTTGAGGATAAGAGAATCGGAAAGGTTCGAATTGAGATAACCCCCAGGGATGACAGCGAATCTCAGGAAGAGCCGGAGGATAAAAACGAGGAAAAACGACCCAGATTAAATATAAATATAAAAGACAGAAAGAATAAGACCGAGGAAAGCGAAAATAAACCGGTGAATTAAGAACTGTCTGTTTTCGGTTGGTTTTTTAATCAGCCGAAAATTTATATTTAAAACAGGCCTGTGAAGGGGTGGAATTATGAAATTTTTTCAGGACGCAACAGAAGTAACCTTCGTCGGCATTGACAAGGTTTTTAATGTGTCATCGGTATTTTGTGAATTTACTTTGTTCGGACATGATTTTACGGTTATGTGGTACGGAGTTATCATAGCTTTCGGATTTACTCTTGCGGTGTTGTTCGGCGGCAGAATGGCTTATCTCTGGAAAATGGATCTTAATAAAATGATAGATATTCTCATTTACGGCACAATAGGCGGCATAGTGGGAGCAAGGCTGTATTTCTGTATTTTCAAATGGGATTATTACAGCAGTCATTTAAGCGAGATTTTTAAAATATGGGAAGGCGGTCTTGCCATTTACGGCGGAATTATCGGAGGAGGCATAGCCGCTTTTATAACAAGTAAAATTATAAAGCTTAATTTTTATAATCTTCTTGATATTGCCGGAATGAGCTTTCTTATAGGACAGGGTATAGGCAGATGGGGCAATTACGCCAATCAGGAGGCCTTCGGCGGCAACACCGACGGAACATACGGAATGTGGAGCGAAAAGGTAAGAGATTATATTATCGCAAATCAGTCGGAGCTTCCGGGAGTTAATCCCGATATGCCTGTTCATCCTACATTTTTTTATGAGGCGGTATGGTGTATTGCCGGATTTTTCATACTGTTTTTTATTACGAAAAAATTCCGGAAATTCAGCGGTCAGATTTTCCTTTGCTACGGAATCTGGTACGGTTTGGGAAGAATGATAATAGAGGGAATGAGAACCGACAGCCTTTATGTGGGAAATTCCGGCATAAGAGTGTCCCAGCTTTTATCTGCGGTTATAGTTCTTGTCTGTCTGGTTCTTCTTGTGACTCTTTTAATAAAATATAAAAAGAATCCCAAGCCCATTGAGGGGATTGATTATTATGTAGAGCCTGTTCCGTTTTTCAATACAAAAAAGAAAAGCGAAAAGGCACAGCAGGAAGAAATCACAAAAGATGAAAGTATAAAAAATTCGGAAAATTCTGAAAATATTGATAAATCTGAAAGTATTGAAAATACGGAAAATACTGAAAATATTAAAAATTCTGAAAATAAATAAAAGCGGTGATAAGGATGTATACAAAAATCGACGGAAAAGAGGTTTCCGCAGCTGTCAGAGGTCAGATTGCCCGACAGGTTCAGGAGCTTAAAGAGAAAGGCGTTGAACCGGGGCTTGCAGTTATTATCGTAGGAAACGATCCGGCTTCGAGAGTTTATGTCAACAATAAGAAAAAGGCCTGCGAGCAGACCGGGATAAATTCCTTTGAGTATGCAATGCCGGAGGATACCACAACCGAAGAGCTTATCAGTCTGATTGAAAAATTAAATAAGGACGATAAGGTAAGCGGTATACTGTGTCAGCTGCCGGTGCCGAAGCAGATAGACGAGAAAAAGGTATTAAACTCCATTGATCCGAAAAAGGATGTTGACGCTTTTCATCCGGTAAACAGCGGCAAGGTTATGATAGGTGATTACAGCTTTGCTCCCTGCACTCCTGCCGGAATGATTGAAATGCTGAAATATTACAATATTCCCATTGAGGGAAAGCACTGCGTAGTTATCGGCAGAAGCAATATAGTAGGCAAGCCTATGGCGATGCTTATGCTTAAAAATAACGCCACGGTGACGGTATGCCATTCAAAAACAGCAAATTTGAAAGAGATAACAAAACAGGCAGATATACTTGTTGCGGCAGTAGGAAAGCCTAAATTTGTAACTGCCGATATGGTAAAGGACGGAGCAGTTGTTCTTGATGTAGGCATGGACAGAGATGAAAACGGAAAGCTTTGCGGTGATGTGGATTTTGCAGATGTTTGCGAAAAAACCTCTTTTATTACTCCCGTTCCCGGAGGAGTAGGTCCCATGACAATAACAATGCTTCTTAAAAATACTCTTCTTGCGGCAGAAAACAACGGCTGATAGATTACATAGGCAAAAAAACAAGAGAGGAACGGTTTTGCATCGTTCCTCTCTTAAATTGTTTCAGTTATTTCCGATCGCCGCCGTCGGACTTTTGTTCAGAATCATATTTTTTAACATCAAACCAGAATTCAACGCCGTCTTCATGGTTGATAACTCCGTAATCCTGTTTGTGAAGCTTTTGAATTGAGGCAACTATCGCAAGTCCCAGTCCGAACCTTCCCTGAGAACGGGACATGGCCTTATCAGCCCGGTAAAAATTGTCCCATATTTTTCCTATATCCTTGGCTGCGATAGGAATACCTGTATTGAATATGCTTACTCTGTAACGGCAGCCGTCAATTTCCTCTGCTGAAACCTTTATAATCATATCTCCGCATACATGGGAAACGGCGTTTGAAAGATAGTTGTTTACTACCGTTGAAAGGATAAACGAGTCTCCGAAGGCGATGAAATCACTGTTAACCGTATTGACGGAGGTGATTCCCTTTTCCTTCAGAATCTCGCTGTTCCTTGTGAGCCAGTCCTCAATCAGCTCAAAAAGGTTGAAAGCTTCGTATGATGGCGTATATTCGCCTGATTCATACTTAATGATGTCAAGAAGCTTCATTACAAGATTGTTCATTCTTCCGGTTTCGCTTATTATTATGTCGCAGTAATTTTTAGCTGTTTCCGGGTCTGAGTCCAGGAACATTTGCAAGCCTTCCGCATAACCCTGAATAATCGCGATAGGCGTTTTAAGCTCATGGGAGGCTCCCGAAATAAACACCTGTCTGAGCTGATCTATGGTTTTTTCCTGCTCGATATCTTCCTGAAGCTTTTTGTTTTTCTGCCTTAAATCAGCCAAAGCCTCCTTAAGCGCGTCGGACATATTGTTTATGCTGTTGGCGAGTATTGAAATTTCCGTAATATCGCTGGGGGAACACTTATGCGAAAAGTCCAGCATAGCCATTTTTTCGGTGATGTTGCTCATGTCGTTCAGCGGCTTAACCGTCCGTCTGACGAAAACAATTATAACAATCAGAGCTATTGATATTAATATAAATGAAATTACCGAAATGAAAATAACCGTAAGCTGGGCAGTTGAGTCAACGACGGTTTTTAGCTTAAACAGCTTAAATGTCAGATTGTCTTCCGTGTGCCATGTGCAGACAAGATATTCGGTGTTTGCCCCGTTTTCCGTGTCGCGGCTCAGGTTGAAGGCGTTGTTGGAGGAGGAGCCTAAGTCAACTACCATTTCATAATCTTTCTGAATGAAAGGAGGCAGAATAACAGTATTCTCATCATAAGGAGGGTTGGACATTTCCCCTTTGTACGCCGAAGAGTATACAAGCTGGTTGTTTTCGTTGTAAATTTCAATGTTCAGCTCGTAGGATCTTTCGATAATATCCATCTGATGTGAAAAATCATCGCTGTCGCCGGATTCAAATACCTTTTCTATTTCGCCTGCCGCGTAGTATGTCTTAACCGCGGAATACGCAAGATAAATAAGATCAAGACCTTTGTAGGTTGTAAAAATGATGGCAGTGAGAACCAATAACAGAATAACCGATATTATATTTACCAGCTTTTTGCTCAGCGAAACTTCTTTTTTCGGTCTCTTTTTAATTTTTTTATCTTTTATGAAATTTTTCATATTATTCAGCTTCTATTTTATAGCCTGTGCCGTAAATTGTTTTTATGTATTTTGAGCCCCATTCTCCCAGCTTTGTGCGAAGTCTTGCAACATGGGAGTCAACGGTTCTCATATCGCCGTAGAAATCAAAGCCCCAGATATCGTCAAGAAGCTGTTCCCTTGAAAATACCTTGCCCGTGTTTGAAATAAGCTTGTAAAGTATGCTGTATTCCTTAAGGGTAAGCATAACGGACTTTCCGTCTATCTGAACATCATGTGCTTCAGCGTCAAGCTTAAGATTGTCAACCTGATAAACGCTTGCGGCGGTCTGAGAAGCGTCTCTTCTGAGAAGCGCCGCAACTCTTTTCATCAGCACTGAAGGGCTGCAGGGCTTGGTAACATAATCGTCGGCACCTGCCTCAAAGCCCGTAAGCTCGTCAAACTCCTGACTTCTTGCAGTAAGCATAATAACAGGAACATTAGAGGATTGTCTTATGGTTCTGCAAACTTCCCAGCCGTCGATTTTCGGCATCATAATGTCAAGAATTACAAGAGCAATATCGGGATTTGCCTTAAAGACACTGAGAGCTTCTTCTCCGTCTTTTGCCGAAAGAGGCTCATAACCGCTTCGGCGCAGAAAATCGCAGACAAGATTCATAATAAGCTCTTCGTCATCCGCAACGAGAATTTTTTTCATTTTAACAACCTCACTAACTGCTGAAATTTTTATTATAAACGCAAACTAAACACAAAAATCAACTGAAAGCTTAGATTCAGGCTCAAACAGCCGGTTAAACGGCAGGGGACAGCTTGCTGAAAATTTTGGTTTTTCTGACCGCATGAATAAACGGGATTCCGGCGATAATACAAATGACGGCTTCGCCTGCCATTACCTGAAGAGCCGAAATGAAAAACAGAGAGGGTGTTTTGTCTCCCAGATACCAAAGCTCCAGACCTACAATAAGTCCGTTGAATAACACCGGAGGAAGCGTAGCCAAAAACGGAGTGTTTTTAATCTGCACGTTTCTGAGAGCTCTTGTTGACAAAGCGGCAAAGAGAGTGGCTGCCGAACCGCAGACAATGTCAATAAGACCGAAGGGGCTTGAAAGGTTTGCTATAACGCAGCCTAAAGTCAAGCCGGGAATTGCGGCAGGAGTGAAAATCGGAAGAAGAGTGAGGATTTCCGAAATTCTGAACTGTACCGAATTGTAGGCAAGTCCCATCATGTTTGATACATAGGTCAAAGCCACATAAAGGGCGGCGATGACTGCTGCCTGAGTGATAAACAGTGTTGTTTTTTTCATAGATTTTATTATCTCCTTAGTTTTGTTTTTAGTCAGGATGGTTCCGAACTGACTGCATAACTATGCGTTTTTATATTAACAAAATTTTAATAAAATGTCAATAAGAAAGGGGCTTAAATAAAATATATGTCAATAAAATTTTAAATTTTCATTAAAGAAATGTCATTATAATTAGTAATAACGATTGTAATTAATTATCAAAATATTTTATGATATTCATTTAAAATTATAAAATTTATCTAAAAACTATTTACAATTGTTTTGAAAAGTGTTATACTGAAACCGAACAGAGGAGAGTATTCTCAAATCTGAAACAGAAGCAAAGGGGATGTATTTATGAACATTACTATTATCGGACGCAAATGTTCTCCCAGAGAATCATTTAAGGAAAGAGCCGACAAAAAGCTTTCAAAGATTGACAGATTTTTCGGCGCCGAGGCTGACGCCAAAATTACGGCAACCGTTGAGAAATCATTTCAGTCTGTTGAAATCACCGTTAATAATGACGGCATGATTTTCAGAGCTCAGGAGAGAGCCGAAAACATGAACGACGCTCTTGATAAGTGTGTTGATACGCTTATCCGTCAGATCCGCAAAAACAAGACAAGGCTTGAAAAGCGTCTTCGCAGCGGAGCTTTTGATAATTTCCAGGGAGAGGAAGACGTTCCCGAAGAGAAGGATTTTGAGATTATAAGAACAAAATCTGTTGCCATAAAGCCTCAGAGTGTGGAGGAAGCAATTCTTCAGATGAATATGCTTGATCATGAGTTTTACTTGTTTACCAATTCGGCAACGGATCTTATTTCTCTTGTATATAAAAGGAAAGACGGCGGCTACGGACTGCTTGAACCTGCTGCCGAATAATCCCCTCGGCAGCAGGGACCGCATCGCAAGATGCGGTTTTTTTTGTTTTATATGAAAATTCTTGAAATTCGGGACATACTAAAAACGGTGATTGTTACGGATAAAAGAGTAATTGTTTCGTTTTTGACAACGGCAGTATTGGCAGCCTCTCTTCTTTTGAGAATCGCGTTTATTTCAAACAGTCAATACTCGGAAGCTGCTTCTGAAATCAGCGCAAAGGTCATAAATGTATCTGAATCAAGAGGAATGATATACGACAGGAACAGCAAGCCCCTGGTATTCAGAAATGCAAGAACGGTGCTTGCGGTTAATCCTACTCCGGAAGCGCTTGTATGTCTGAAAAAAGAGTTAAGACGGGAAGAATATGAAACGGCATATAAAGAGTATAAGGATGGAACACCTTTTGTAATTGAATGTGAGAAGTATACCGGCGACTGCGAGGACATCGTTCCCCTTACCGTTTACGACAGATACAACGAAAATGACACGGCTGTAAATCTTATCGGATATCTGAACGGTGAAAATCAGGGACAGTCGGGAATAGAAAAAGCCTTTGACGATTATCTGTCCGAAGCCTCCGGAAGCTTAAGCGTAAGATTTTCGGTGGATGTTTCAGGAAGAGCGCTTTCGGGAAAAGGCATTGAGGTAAAAGACGAAAATTACGCCTCTGAGGCAGGAGTAAAGCTTACAATAGACAGAGAGATACAGAGAATAAGCGAGGAAGCAATGGAAAGAAACGGTATAAAAACAGGCGCCGTTGTTGTCCTTGACTGTGAAACATCTGAAATCCTCGCTCTTGCAAGCGCTCCGTCCTTTGACAGGTTTAATTTGGAGGAAAGCCTTGAAAATAGCGATTCTCCCTTTATAAACAGAGCGCTGTCGGCTTATTCGGTAGGCTCCGTGTTTAAGCCCGTTGTGGCTGCTTGCGCACTGGAAAAAGGCATTGATCCTGATTTTAAGTATATATGCAGCGGATATATTGACGCCGGAGGACAGCGTTTTCACTGCTATAATCAAACAGCTCACGGTGAAATCAGTATGTCAGAAGCTATGGCGGTTTCGTGCAACTGCTATTTTATTAATTTAGGCTTGCAGACAGGCGCTCAGGAAATAATTTCCCTTGCGTCCGAGCTTGGATTCGGAAAAGAAATTACCCTTGCAGAGGGGCTGGCTGCGGATAAGGGGATTTTGCCGGAGCCTGATTCAATAGACTCAAAAGCTGCCTTGGGGAATCTTTCTTTCGGACAGGGCACGCTTCTTGCGACGCCTCTGCAAATTGCGGCAATGTACTGCGCATTTGCCAACGGAGGTTATTACAGAGAGCCTTATGTTCTGAAGGAGCTTATTGACGAGGACGGCATTACGGCGGCGTATTATAAAAGCGAAGTAAACAATAAAGTCCTTCCGGACAGTATATGTGAAGCTGTATGCGGTATGCTTGAAAAAACGGTGGAGGAGGGCAGCGGCAAGGGCGCAAAGCCCATGTGCTACGAAGCGGCAGGCAAAACCGCAACGGCGCAGACAGGATGGTACGAAAACGGAAGCGAGGTTGTTCATACCTGGTTCGCCGGATATTACCCGGCTGATGAACCTGAATATGTTATAGCAGTATTTAAGGAAAACGGAAGCGTGTCCTCAACGGACTGCGCACCGGTGTTCAGAGATATTGCAGACGGCATTACATCAGTATATGAATAAAAAGTTAATAAAAATAAAAATCACAATGAATTTAATAATATTTTAAGGGTTTTTGTTAAAAAGTTAATAGAATTATTATTTTATATCTTGACTTTTTTGCCTGATTGTTGTAAATTTAATATAAACAGTACATCTATGCGTATACTGTACAATTTTGTTTGGGTTGTTTTTATAATCCATGAAAGGGGTAACTCCAAATATGAAAAAAAGCCATGAGTACGATTCACCCGTACTTACAAGACTCGTTTCAATTGTAACGATTTTTGCAATTTGCATTTGCTCAATTTGCAGCTGTCTGTGCGCTTATAAGATTTCAACCATGTCCGGCGGAACAGTAGCGGCAAGCGGCACACAGTCAGGCGGAAGCAGCACTTCAGGCGGCGCACAGTCCGGCGGAAGCACATCCGGCGGCTCACAGTCCGGCGGAAGCACATCCGGCGGCGCACAGTCCGGCGGAAGCAGCACTTCAGGCGGTGAGGATTCTTCCTCTGCAGACGGCGGAGCCTCAACAGGCGGAGCTTCAAATGAGGAAATTCTTGCAAAGTATACGGAAGTAATGGATAACTTAAAGGCAAATGTTGCTTCTTATGACAAGAAAGAATTCCAGACTCTTCCCGAAGACAGATATGACCTTGGTACAATCGGCAATCTTATCCTTCCTATCGCCTCCGGTCTTATGACAACGGAAGATAAGGCAGAGCTTCAGCAGAGAACCGATCCTGAGTCAATTCCCGTTATAGGAAATACAAAAGGCTGTCTTCTTACAGACGCTTCCAAGATCAAGAGCGCTTCAATGACGGAAGAGGGCGGAAAGACAACTATTGTTATTACACTTGTTGATGAGGATAATCCGGAGCCCGTAGCAGACGGAGCAACAAGCTCTCAGTATTCTACATCTGCAATGTTTACTCCTCTTTCAAAGGCGGCCATTGACGATATTGTTGCTAAGTTCTCAGCTGTTGCAACAATTAACAGCTTTAACCTTCAGTATCAGAATTGTACGGCAACGCTTGTATTTAATACTGAAACTCTTCAGGTTGAATCTCTTAACCAGATGATGGATGTTTATATTACAGCCAGCGCAAAGGTTCTTTTTACAATCGAAGGCTATGCAACGCTTGTAAACAACATGACCATCAACAACATTCAGTATAAGTAATACATAACAATAAAGCAGGACGCAGAAAGCGCCCTGCTTTTTTATATGTGTGAGCTATGTTGTGCAGATGAAAAAAGGCAAAAAAATAAAGCCCGAAAATTTCGGGCTAATTTTTATTAGTTTTCACTGTCAATAGAATTATAAAGCTTTTTAATACATTCTTTGCAAATCTTCTGACCGGAATATTCTACGATTCCGTCAAGACCTTTACAGAAAATGCAGGAAGGGGAGTATTTGCGGAGAATAATTTTATCATCGTCAACAAAAACCTCCAGAGCGTCCTCTGAATCCACGATGTTCATTGTTCTTCTAAGCTCCATCGGGATAACAAATCTTCCAACACTGTCAACAGTTCTTACAATACCGGTTGATTTCATAACTAATTCTTCCCTTTCAATTAGACTATAAAATATTTATGATGACAATATAACATTTTTTTCGATTTTTGTCAACCCTTAAATAACAAACTTTAATTCTTTTTTTGTAAATTAATAAAAAAAGAATATTAAAATTAAATTTTAACAGAATATTTTTTTGATGTTATTCATAAAAGTTAGTATGATTAATTATATATGGGCTTTTATAATAGTATTTTCATTTATAAGCGCTGTTATTACCGGGAGTATGCAGGAGCTTTCCTCCTCCGTTTTTTCGGGAGGAAGCGACGCCGTAGAGCTTTGTCTGAAGCTTTTAGGCTCTTTGTGTCTTTGGAACGGAGTTATGAATATCGCCGAAAAATCCGGTCTTTGCGAAAAATTCGCGAAGCTGCTGTCGCCGGTAATAAATTTCATTTTCCCTAAGCTGAAAAATGAAAAAGCGGCGAAAAATGCAATATCAATGAACATTACTGCCAATCTTCTCGGAATGGGCAACGCCGCAACGCCTTTGGGAATAAAGGCAATGAAAAATCTTCAGGGACTCAACAGCAATAAGGAAGCGGCTTCACAGGAAATGATGACCTTTGTTGTAATGAACACAGCCGCCCTGCGGATTATTCCTTCAACAGTGGCAGCCTTAAGAGAGGCTGCCGGTGCGGCAGAGCCCATGGACATAATTTTTTGTGTTTGGATAAGCTCCGGATTGTCTTTGCTTTGCGGAATTGCCGCAGTTAAAATTATGGGAAGGCTGATGAAAAAATAATGCTTGCGTCCTTCATAATCCCCTTTTTTATTGCGGCAGTTGTTGTCTACGGCATGGTGAAAAAGGTCAATGTTTTTGACTGCTTTGCAGAGGGCGCCAGGCAAGGCGCAGATATTGTTATATCGCTTTTGCCGGTTCTTACAGGCCTTGTTATCGCTGTGGCAATGTTCAATGCTTCGGGGGGCGCAGAGTTGCTTGAAAAGCTTCTGAGACCGGCTGCAAGCCTTTTTGGAATACCTTCTGAGGTTGTTTCACTTTGCATATTAAGTCCTGTTTCAGGTAGCGGCTCCCTTACAATTTTTGAAAGCATATTAAAGGAGTGCGGCCCTGACTCTTTCCCGGGAAGAGTTGCCTCCGTTATAGCCGGGGCTACCGAAACTACTTTTTATGCAGTTACCGTGTATTTCGGCTCCGTAGGTATAAAAAAAACAGGGGCGGTTTTGCCCTGTGCTCTTATAGGTGATTTTGTAAGCTTTGCTGCTGCGGCGCTTACGGTTAAATGGTTCTTTTACTGAAAAAAGCAGACAGATAAAAATCTGCCTGCTTAGCTTTATTTCGGAATTATAATAAAGCGTCCATTGCGTTGCTGATCTGCTCGTCAAGAGATGTAATTCCCAGAGCGTTTAAGATCTGCTTAACCCAATTAAGGAAATTGTAGATTATTTTCAAAATGTCTGACATTTTTTCCATAGTGAAACCTTCTTTCAAGAAAAATTGTTTTAATTTTCAAAAATTAAAAAGTAGGAACTTCTGCACCCAGAAGAGCAAAGAAAGCCTTTATGAGTTTGATTATGCTGTTTACGAAATCCTCAACAAGCTCAACAAATGAAATAGCACCTGTTTCCATTAACGGACACCTCACTTTCAAGAATTTAATAAAAATGCTTTAAGAAACTAACGCACTAAGCGTTAAAAAAATTTGTAACTGATTATTCCTTAGCGTCGGAATCTGAGCCGCCCATAAAATAACGTTTGATAAGTTCAATTAATTCGATGATAAAGTTTATGAATTCAGCGAATTTTTCCATTGACGCACCCTCCTGTTTGAATAGCTATACATTTTTCTACGAATTTATGGTATCATAAATAATGTAAATCTGCAAGGGATTTTTAAATTATTATTTCATAATTAATATTTATATCATATTTTTGTCAACATTTGAAGATTGTTTGTATAAGATAAAAATAAATTTACAAGAAATTATAACGAAGTAACTGATTGTTAAAAAACGATTGATGCACTAAATAAAACAAGACTGCCGTTTGCGGCAGTCTTGCCTTAAAAATCAAAAGAAAAATTCATATTAAACAACAGGAGTTGTGGTTGTTTCAGCCGCAGCTTCAGTTGTTGTGGTTGTGTTGTTGTTGCCGCCTAAGCCACTGAAAATACGAATGATGATATCTATAATTCTCTCAAGATATCCAAGCATTCTTTCGATTAAATCGATATTTGTATCAAACATTGGACTCACTCCTTTTTGAAATAAAAACAAAATCAAGGCAGATTTAAAAAAGGTATCTGTCTTATTCGAATTTAATGCCTATGCTTTCAAGGAATTCCTTAATTTTGGTGATGAGACTTACAAGCCAATCAACGAAAGCATTAACTTCTGCGTAATCCTTATCTGACATATTATTCACCTCCATAATTTTCATGTTTATTATAGCATTATGTTTTAAAAAAATCAACGATATTTATGAAAAATAACGAGCTTTATATGTAGCTCAGGTTGCATTTATGTTAATTTTTTATGAACTTTAGACAGGCGCCGTAAAACCGTTTATTTTCTCTGTTAAATCCATTTTTTCTTATACAAAACATAAGCCCAAACAAGTGCTATTACTACGCCGATGGGAAGCAGCGTTCCGGAGGGGATGGTTCCGGCAAAAATGAGCATTATGCAAAGCAGTAAAACCGGCAGAATACTGATTTTCCAGTGTTTTGAAAAATATGAGGCTCCTAAAGCTCCGAACAGCGCCGGCAGAACCTGTTTGAATGCCGGAGCAAACACTGAATCTTCACTTGTTATATACGGTAGTATGGGTTTGAAAACAATGACGCAGAGAGCTATTATCAATGTTGTAACTATTGATGAAACGGCAATGGAAATAGTTGAAATTACTTCGCCTTCCTCTGAGGTGCTTTTAACCTTTGCGGCTTCCATTGCGGAAAGAGCGCAGGGAAGCTTTAAATTGCTTATGTTGCCTGTTACGAAGCTTAAATACATACCGCCCGTGCCTAAAATAGGCGTATAGGCAATAACTTCAATTACTGCCGTTGCGTAGAACAGGGGTGCTACTTTTGCAAGTCCCTTTGCAACATCCGCAAGGGCAGGCCACTGCTGAAGGTATGCGCTGAAAAGAACAGGAACGCTTGATATTACAAAAAGCGCCAAAAGCATCCATATCCGTCCGTAGGTGTGCATTTTTTCAATATAAGTTTTTTCGGATTTTGACCCGGCTTTCATTTTAACCCCTCCATTCCAGATAAGCGATATTTTCGGGCAGTGCGACTGAAATAAGGATAGCAACGCCCATTGCCGCAAACATACTTATGGGCATCGCGAAGGTTTCCAGCCATTTCAGCTTGAATTTTGCTGCGATTTTTTCAAGGATAAGCATAACTGCCACTGCGGAAATTAAAGTCAGCACCGACATTATCCCGGCTCCGTCTCCGAAGGATTTTCCGTAAAGAGGATTGTCTCCGGCTGTGCCCTGACCGATAATCGCCCTTGATACAAAGGCGGCAATAAGTCCGATAAACGCCGCAGCCGAAAGAGCGTCCACAAGCTTTGAGTCGGTTTTTGAGGCGGCGGTTTTTATGCCTTTTTGAAGCTTTTTTAAAAATATAGGAATAATTATAAGCGGCAGACTGCTTCCGAGAGTCATAACCCATGTTATAAGCGCAAATGAATATTCGTCGGTAACCTTCCCCGAAAGACTGCCTCCTACAACCTCAAGAGCGGCGCTGGCGGCAGATGTTTCCTGAGATATATTTCCTATAACCGAAAGTCTTATCCACGGCAGAACAAGCCCTAAAGCGTTTGACAGGGCTATTATTGTGGCAACAATAGCAAGAGCGGGAGCAATAGTAAACAGGGCGCTTGAAACGATTGTGTTTTTTATTGTTGTTTTTTCGATTCCCAGTTCCTTTGCTCTTTTTGAAGCTTTAACAAGAAAGAACAGTGACTGACCGATAACAACAAGGACAACCAAAGCTCCGATAGCTACAAAAAATCCGTTTTCCTTGAAATCAGATGGCATTTTATCACAACCTTATTGATAATATATAAGATTGTTGCATAAAATTGCTAAAAAGTCAATAAATTATATATAAATTTTTGTAAAAAGATGTCGTTAGTTTTTCAGCACAATGGGCTTTGTGTAACAGAGAATCCCCTTTTCTGATATTTCGATTATTCCGCAGGAGTTTTGTCTTACGCTTCCGGGATTCAATAAATACAGCCCGTCCTTATAATCGGTGTAGGGAATGTGAGTATGCCCGAAGAGAGCAATTTTTGCTCCTGCCTGAGAGGCTCTTTCTCTTAGCTCCTCCAAACCGTATTTTACATGCTCCGAATGACCGTGAGTACAGTAAATATATGTATCCTGAAGCTTTTCAACCGTTTTTAACGGATACGGAGAAAAAAAGCTGTCGCAGTTTCCTTTAACGGCAATGCGGAGCTTGTTTTTAAGCAAATCTTCAAATTTATCCAAATCATCAACTCCGTCGCCTAAAAATATTACCGCGCCGGCGTCGCTGTTGGAGGTAAGAGCTATTCTCAGGGAAGGTATATCCTTATGAGAATCGGAAAGCACAAGTATTTTCATTCATAAACATCCTTTCGTAAACATAATTATAAGTATATTATTCAAGGGGGATAACAATGATTGACAGCAATGATTTTAATGAGCTTTTAAAAAAATTAAAAAACGGAAGCAGTGAAGAAAACAAACAGCTTGCGGCAGATCTTAAAAACAGCATGACGCAGCAGCAGAAAGACGCTTTAAACAAGGTACTTTCAAATAAGGACCTTTTGCATAAGCTTTTAAATTCCGATGAGGCAAAAAATATTATAAATAAGCTGGGCGGTGAGTAAATGGACATAAGCGAAATACTGTCGTCACTTTCGCCTGAGGATATTGAACAGCTTAAAGGGGCGGCGTCAGCAATATTCGGAGGGCAAAATCAAAAGGAAGAGGAAAGCAAAGGAAAATCTTCAATTGATATGCCCTTTGATCCCGCTCTGCTGGGAAGCATAGGTCAGATGGGCAGACTGATGAACGGCGACGATGAAAACACTGCGTTAATAAAAGCATTGAAGCCAATGCTCAGCGAGGACCGCCGCCGGAAAGCAGACGAAGCACTGAAAATTCTGCGTCTTATTAAGCTTTTGCCTCTGCTTAAAAGCAGCGGGCTTTTAAATGATTTGATTTAGGGTGATATGTATGAAGGATTACTCCTATGAAGATATTCTGAAGATGCAGGAAGACGCCGCAAAACGGGTACGGGAAATGAAACGGCGGGCGGCTGTTGCGGTTGAGGATGAAGCAAAGCCCGCTGAAAAGCATCAAAGGGAAGATTTGCCCAGAGAAGTAAAAAGGATTTCATATCCTGTTGAGTTTGACGCCGGCTCCGGGACCTCTCAGACGGAAGACGAGGAAATATCCCAAGATAATTATAATAAAAGTCAGGAGAGAAAACAAGGAATCATTGAAATGTTAGCTGAAGACAACGACGCGGTTTTGCTGATGGGAATATTGCTTCTTTTGTGTCAGGATGAAAAAAATTATCCTGCGGCGCTGGCATTGCTTTACATACTTCTTTAAAC
Source organism: uncultured Clostridia bacterium (assembly GCA_944412445.1). Classification (GTDB taxonomy): domain Bacteria; phylum Bacillota; class Clostridia; order Oscillospirales; family Acutalibacteraceae; genus UBA1081. Next base: position 29,177 of record CALYBJ010000005.1, on the reverse strand, counting down.
GGATTCAAAAAAAACATAAAACCCCTTTTTTGTGTATTATAACTTATTTCTATAACAAAAATAACAAATTCTGATAAGTTATAAAAAAATAATAGACATTTAATACAAAAAAACCTGTGTATAATTTGACCTGTTCATATATTGTTAAATATTTGTTTATATATTACTAACATTTGTTACGGTACAGTGTGCTATTATTTTTTTAACATTTATGCTAATATTTCTTTATTCGGAGGGCTTTTTATGTACGAATCTATTTACAATTTATTTATGATGTTTTCCAACTTATTTGAATCATTAAGAAAGATTTTTGCGTCGTTGATTTCAATGGCTGGCAAATAATTTTCTGATGCAGTGAGCCTTAGTGCTGCAAAATTGCTTATACTCCTGTTTCGGCAGGAGATTTTTTTATGAAAAAGCCATACCGGTTTTCGGTATGGCTAAAAAATTATCTTTCTTCTCTGAAGTAGGAGAGTCCGAGACTCTGGGGACCCTGATTTTCCTTTTTCTTTCTGAAGCTTATAATTATAAGAACAAGTATCGTAACAACATAGGGAAGCATTTTGAAAATTTCCTGAGAGCTTCTTGTAAGGCCTTCGATATAATAGAACATCCAGTACAGAAGACCGAAAAGATATGCGCCCCAAATCGAGTTTGCGCTTTTCCATGTTGTGAAGATAACAAGGGCAACCGCAAGCCAGCCGAGACTTTCAATACTGCCGTCGTTAGCCCAGGTGCCGCCGATATAGTCCATTACATAGAACAGACCTCCGAAGCCTACGATTCCGCATCCGATACAGGTGGCGCTGTATTTATATTTTGTAACATTAATGCCTGCTGCGTCTGCTGTTGCAGGGTTTTCGCCTACGGCTCTGAGATTAAGTCCCTTTCTTGTTTTGCTTAAAAATATCTGCATTACAACGGCTATTATTATTGCAAGATATACCATCCAGCCGTATGACAGGAAAAGCTTTCCGAAGGATGAGGAGGAAAGGGAGCCGAATATCTGGAATTTAAAAGCGTCGCTTGTATAGGGAACGGAAATCTGTCCTACGCCTCCGGCAAGCTTGTTAAGGGAGCCGCCTAAAAAGTTTGCAACGCCTGTGCCGAAAATTGTAAGGGTAAGACCGGTAACATTCTGATTTGCCCTTAAGGTTATTGTAAGGAAGCTGTAAATAAGACCGCCCAATGCCGCCGCGGCAAAGGATGAAGCGAGAGCCAGAATAACGCAGATGAGCTGATTTGGTTCCGGTGTGTATTTTTCGTAAAAGAAAACGCTTACAAGACCGGCTATTCCGCCTAAATACATAACGCCGGGAACGCCTAAGTTAAGGTTTCCGGATTTTTCCGTAAGGGTTTCGCCGATTGAGCCGAACATTATAACTGTTCCGAAAACTATTGCCGCCTGAAAAAGAGATATAAAAGATGATAATGTCATTATTTAATTACCTCCTGCTTTTTGGAACGGAATATAATTTTGTAGTTTATAAAGAACTCGCTGCCCAAAATAAAGAACAGAATTATACCTGTTATAATATTTGAAACATATTCGTTAAGGTTAAAGTCGGAAGCAATCTGAACTGCGCCTCTGTCAAGGAAAGTAATAATAAAGGTAATAAGTATCATGACAACGGGATTGAATTTTGCAAGCCAAGTTACGATAATTGCAGTAAAGCCTTTTCCGCCTGCCGTGCTTGTTGAAATTGTATGGCTGGCGCCGCTTACCGCAAGGAAGCCGGCAAGACCGCAGACTGCACCTGAAATAAGCATTGTTCTGATAATAACCTTTTTTACATTTATTCCTGCGTATCGTGCTGTATTTTCGCTTTCGCCCACAACAGAAATCTCATAGCCCTGTTTGCTGTATTTTAAGTAGAAATACATTATTACCGTTAAAAGAAGGACAATTGCAACATTCAGGAAAGACTGCTGACCGAAAACAGAGGGAAGCCAGCCTGCTTTAGTTGCAGGATTTATAATGCCTACGGTGTTTGAGCCGTAGGGATTTTCCCAAAGGGCTACAAAATAAGATGTAAGCTGAATTGCAACATAGTTCATCATAAGAGTGAAAAGAGTTTCGTTGGTATTGAACTTTGCTTTGAAAATCGTGGGAATAAGTCCCCAGAGAGCACCTGCAATTATGCTTGTAACAAACATGATTATAAGCAGGAGGTAATTGGGAAGCGAATTAAGATAAATCATGCAAGCCGCAGTCGCAAGACCGCCAGCGAGAATCTGACCTTCGGCGCCGATGTTCCAGAACCGCATTTTAAACGCCGGAGCAAGTCCAAGACCTATGCACAAAAGCATAGCCATATCACGGAGAAGCTGCCATATTCTTCTTGTGGTTCCGAAGTTGCCTTTAAACATTGAAATGTATACTTTAAAAGGATTAAGATCGGTTATAAAGAAAATTATGAAGCCGCATATAATAAGTGCAGCAATAAGAACAGCGGCTCTTATGCCCCAGGCTTTATAAGCTTCTATGCTGTCGCGCTTCGCAATACGCAAAAGAGGTTCTTTTACGGAAGATTTATTTTTGCTCATCGGTATCGCCTCCGTTTTGCAGATTAGTCATAAGAAGACCTACTTCTTCTTTTGTTGTTTTTCTTCCCTCTGCAATGCCGTTAAGCTTTCCTTCGCAGAGAACAAGAATCCTGTCGCAAAGCTCAAGAAGCACGTCAAGATCTTCGCCTACATAAATTACCGCAACTCCTTTTTTCTTTTGCTCGTTAAGGAGGTGGTAAATTGTATATGAAGTGTTTATGTCAAGACCTCTTACCGCGTAGGCTGTCATAAGAACGGTAGGGGAGCTTGAAATTTCACGGCCTACAAGAACTTTCTGAACATTGCCGCCGGAAAGGCGTCTTACGGGCGTCTGAAGACTGGGAGTTACAACCTCCAGCTCGTCCTTTACCTTTTCCGCAAGAGCTCTGGGCTTTTTTCTCTGGGTGAAGAAAAAGCCTTCGTTCTTGTAGCTTTTAAGCATCATGTTGTCAGTCATGCCCATGGAGCCTACAAGCCCCATTCCCAGTCTGTCCTCGGGAACAAAGGATAAGGAAATACCGAGACTGCTTATCTGCTTGGGAGTTTTTCCGATAAGCTGCTTTTCTTCTCCCGTCTCCGGTTCCGTATAAACTATGCTGCTTCCGGGAAGAGTTTTCTGAAGACCTGCGATTGATTCAAGAAGCTCCTTCTGACCGCAGCCTGAAATTCCCGCAATACCTAAAATCTCGCCGCTGTACGCCGTAAAGGAAATATTGTCAAGGGCTTTAATGCCGGCGGAATTTATGCAGGAAAGGTTATCAACCTTAATTCTGGGCTTCGGATCATCAGGCTCCGGACGCTCAATATCAAGGGATATTTTTTTTCCAACCATCATTTCCGTAAGGGACAGCTCGGTGGCGTCTTTAGTGTCCACCGTTCCTACATATTCGCCTTTTCTCAGCACTGTAACCCTGTCGGAAACTCTTAATACCTCATGGAGCTTGTGGGTAATGATTATAATTGACTTGCCGTCTTTTCTCATGCTCCTGATAACATCAAAAAGCTTTTCCGTCTCCTGAGGAGTTAAAACTGCGGTAGGCTCGTCAAGAATAAGAATATTCGCTCCTCTGTAGAGCACCTTTATGATTTCAAGGGTCTGCTTCTGAGAAACGGACATATTGTAAACCTTTTCATAGGGGTCGATTTCAAATCCGTATTTTGAGCAGATTTCATTAACCTTTTCGGCAATTCTTTTTATATTGATACTGCCTTTTTCCTTAAGTCCCAGAACTATGTTTTCCGCAGCCGTAAAAACATCCACAAGCTTGAAGTGCTGATGTATCATGCCGATGCCTAAATTATAAGCGTCCTTCGGAGACTTTATGCTTACTTCTTTTCCGTCTACGAAAATGCTGCCGCTGTCAGGGTAATAAATTCCGGACAGCATATTCATCAGAGTTGTTTTTCCGCTGCCGTTTTCACCTAAAAGGGAAAGTATCTCGCCGTGTCTTATATCGATACTTACATCCTTATTGGCAACGACAGAACCGAAAGTTTTTGTAATGTTTCTCATGGAAACAGCAATTTTTTCTCCCAAATCAGTTCCCTCCGTGGTTTTATTGTAAACATCAGCAAACATACATGACAATATACGCTTGATGATATTTATAATGTAATAATAATCTCAGATAAAATTTATAAAAAGGGAAGCCGTTTTGCCGACTTCCCTTCATTGGGCGTAAACTTAATATCAGCCTTCCGCGTTAAGCTCTTTGATGCCGTCTATACGGATATCAAATGCAGGAGCGCTTCTGAGCTCGGACTCATGGAAGTAGCCGTCGGAGATAAGCTCGTTGCCTTCAAAGCCGTATGTATTTGTGTAGGAAGTAAGAGTTTCGCCGTTTACAGTCCATGTTGAAGTATCAAATACTTTAAGAGAACCGTCCTTGATGCTGTTTATAACAGCTTCAACCTTTTCAGCTGTGCCTTCAGCGCAGGCATCGCCAAGGTCTGTAATTGCAACAGCGCCTGTCTTGTAGCCTTCGGACCAGTTGGTAGCGATTTCGCCGCCGTCAATAAAGGTCTTGAATGCGTACTCATAGTAAACCTCCCAGTTGTTTGTTGCAGATGTAAGAGCAACGTCGGGAGCTACGCTTCTCATGTCGATGTTGTAGCCTACCGAGTAAGCTGTTGTGCCGTTTTTGAAAGCAGCTTCAACAGCAGCGGGAGCACCGGTTGAGTCGGCGTGCTGAGAAATAATTACGCAGCCGTCAGCCATAAGAGTTTTTGCAGCTTCGCCTTCAGCTGTGATGTTGAACCAGGAGTTGGTATACTGAACTTCCATTGTAACATCTTTGTATACGGACTGAACGCCAAGGAAGAATGCAGTGTATCCAGAAACAACCTCTGCGTAGGGATAAGCTCCTACGTAACCGATTTTAACTTTTCCGTCTTCGTAGTTAGCGTCGGTAAGCTTTCCTTCTTCAACAAGCTCGGCAACCTTCATACCTGCAACAACGCCTGAAACATATCTTGACTCATAAATGTTTGTGAAAGCGTTCTTGAAGTTTGAAAGACCTGAAGCGGCAGCCTGATCGCCTGTCATTGAAACGAATGTTACATCTGTAAATTCGGAAGCGGCTTTCTTCATGTGGGATTCATGGCCGTAGCTGTTGGAAATAATAAGAGTGCAGCCGTTGTCTGCAAGGTCGGCAGCTGCGTCGTAGCAGGTTTCGTCCTCTTTTACTGAATATTTCCACATAATCTGGTCGTCGGCAATGTTAAGCTTTTTAGCCGCGTCTTTGATGCCCTTGATATGAGCGTATGTATAGCCTTCGTTTTCATCACCAACAAGGATAATACCTATTTTGATGTTTGAAGGAGCGGCGGCGCTGTCATCGCCTGTTGACTGTTCTTCGTTTGCGGGAGTCTTGGTGCAGGATGCGAACATGGTTGCGCACATTACAAAAGCAAGAACAACGCAAAGAATTTTAAATACTTTTTTCATGAGATTGTTCCTCCGGAAAATTATATTTTAACGGTATTAATCTCTGAAAACGACCTTGCAGCCGTCCATAGATTCAATAACCGCCAATGCCCTTACATCAATACCGGCGTCCAAAAGAAGCTTTTCCCCGGGCTGGAATGCTTTTTCAATTGCTATTCCGGCTCCGCAAAGCTCTGCGCCGGCTTCCTTTATGATTTGCTGCAAGCCCAGCACAGCCTGTCCGTTAGCCAAAAAATCGTCAATAATCAATATTTTGTCCTCGGGATGCAAAAACAGCTTTGAAACGGTAACTTCATAAGTAGAGCCTTTGGTAAAAGAAAAAACCTCAGCCGTATAAACATCCGTGCCGACATTTTTATGCTGTCCTTTTTTTGCGAATACAACTGGAACATTGAAAAACTCGGCTGCATAGCAGGCAATGGCTATGCCGGAAGCTTCGATGGTGAGGATTTTGTTGATTTCTTTATCTCTGAAAAGGTCGTAAAAATCTTTTCCCATTTCTTTTAAAAGATGTATGTCAAGCTGATGATTAAGAAAACTGTCTACTTTAAGAATATTTCCGGGTAAAACCTTGCCGTCTATAAGAATTCTTTTCTGCAGACTGTTCATTAAGCATACACCTCTTCAAAAATTATATGATTATTATATAACCTCCGACGGTTAATTTCAATATAATTTTAAGATTATTTTAAGGTTTTTGCAAAAAAAACAATTTTTCTGCGTTTTAAACAAAAGTTCAGGATTTTAATTAAGAAATAGAGGTTAAAGAAGTCTAAGTGAACAAAGAATGATGTATTTTTAGTCAAACAACGGAAAAGTTAAATTTTCCGATTGTAATAAATTACAAAAATTACGGAATTATTTGTGCTGTTATACAAAAATTTCATGCGGAATATTTTACATATTATTAAAACTTGACATTTTGAGGAAATTATATTATTCTATTAACAAAGCATTAACAAATTGTGCTTTATTTATTAATTCCGGCTTTTGCCGAATGGAAAGGATTTGGTTTTTCATGAAGAAGACCACAAAAATTTTAAGTATTTTTATGGCTGCTCTCATGGTTTTCACCTGTATCCCCATGACTGTTTTCGCGCAAGACAGGGATACATCGTCTCTTGACGCATACCTTGACAATGAAAACCTTGCAGTAGTGGCTGAAACCCTGCTTACCGATTTGGGCGAGAGAAGCGAAGATATCGTTCCCACTGTTCTGAACCTTATTTTCCAGCTTGTTCCCGATCTTAAATCATTTGCGGAAGCCGGAGGAAAATCAGTTTTTAATATGACTTCCGAGGAGCTTGCAGGCTATCTTATTAAGTATATTAATAAGGTGCTTGAGGAAGCTGATCTTAACTCAAAGCTTGTTGTAGGCGGTATTGACATAAGCAGTATTGTTAAGATTATCGGCATCAAAAACCTTGACCTCAGCTCAGTTGATACAATACTTCAGGTTCTTGTTGATGTCGGCGGTATTGTTAAGGACAAGAAAAGCCAGTGGGGCGATCTTGCCAACCTTGATGTTTCCGCTTTGACAAAGAGCGGTTCAACTGCTATTACCACTGCCAACTCAAAGAATCTTGATGTTACATACGGACTTTTTAATTTCCTTTCAGCAAAAAAGAATATTGAAATTATTAAAACCGTAATAAGAGGAAAGCTTGATTTGGGTTCAATGAACGGCATGATCAACACTCTCGGTAAAATTGACCTTGAAAAGACTGTTAATGATTTAATGGGCAATCTTGACGTTACAATTAAGGAGCTTATTTATAACGGACTTATTGCCGATAAGGAAACTGTTGAAAAAGAAGACGGCACAACCGAAACTGTTATTAAGACAGCTTATGCCGATTCACTTTATGTAGATTTTACAGCCGATGAGCTTCTTACAGCCGCACTTATTAAGGTTGTATCAGGCGCCGACGCTACAAAATCAGAAGCTGCAGAAGCTGCCAAGATGAATCTTTATGAGCTTATAGGCGCTTACGCTGACGCAACAATAGCAAAATACGCCGTTGAGCCCCTTAACACAACAGTTAAGGACGCTCTTAAAAAGCTTTGCGACATGGATCCTCAGCTTAACGTTCTTAAAGACATTCTTAACCTTGATTACGAGTTCAAGGCTGACACATTTAATTTTGCCGAAATGGCAGAAGACGGACTTTTTGAAAATCTTAACAATATCGTTTGCAAGATTGCCGAAGTAATTTTACAGCCTTCAGTTTATGCAGAGCTTGGACTTAAAGCCGGCGGCAACGATAACATTACAGCTAACCTTAAGGCTGTTTTCGGTTATATCCTTAAAACACTCGCCTCCAATAACGGCGGAAAGCTTACATTTACTATTGACGGTACGACTTACGAATATGATTTCAGTCAGTTCACAGAGGCTAACCTTGCAAACAAGAGCCTTGAAGACATGGTTGTAGCAGTTTTAAGACTTTTCTATGTTGACTGGTTCGGAGCTCCCGCTCCCGAAGACGCCGACACTCTTGAAAAGCTCGGCGCTTACACCGCATATACTGCTATTGCAAAGTTTATGCCCGATGACTTTACATTTACAGCTTCTTACAAAGAGCTTGTTTATAATGAAAACGGTTCAATCAGAGAAATTTCTCAGCCTCAGTGGTTCGAGATTATCGGAACAATGGGTATGGATGTTGCCGTATACTGGCTTAATAAGTATACCAACTTCGGAATGACTCAGGACGAAGCAAAGGCGTTTAAGGCTGACGGCTGGACTTGGGAAGATTTCTTTGAGGACATTGTTGACTGGGCTGTTAACTACATTGACGGTATTCCCGCAGTTGCCGATGAGCTTTCAACTGCAAGAGGCGTTAAGGACGGTTACGGCGCATGGTACAAGCTTAATACAATCCTTAACGAGCTTATTCCCTTAGGCTTCGTTAACGGCAGCGGCGATGAGACATTTACCGTTGACACTTACACATTCCTTATGGAAAAAGCCGCTCCCAGCCTCTTTGACTGTGACTTCGGCGCATTTGCCGATATTCTGGCAATGAATGAAAGAGATGACAACCCCTTTAACAAGTCTGTTATTTCTTCAACTCTCGGTCTTGTAGACGGTCTTCTTTTCGCATTGCTCGAGCATGAGTGCGGTGCCGTTAAGAATTTTGAAAAACCCGCAACCGCAACTCACGACGGATATAAGGGAACTTATGACGCTTCAAACGGACATTACATTGATGTAACGGTAATCCCCGCAAATTCCGAAACCAATACTGATAAGCCCACAGAGAAGCCCACAGAGAAGCCTACGGAGAAACCCACGGAGAAGCCTACAGAGCCTGCACCTTCCTATACCTTGGGCGATATAGACAACAACGGAAAGATTAACGCTTCCGATGCCCGTCTCGCTCTTCGTATAGCAGCAAAGCTTGAAAATAATATGACCGACAATCAGCTTAAAGCAGCAGATGTAACAAAGGACGGAAAAGTAACAGCTTCCGACGCCCGTAAGATTTTGAGAGTCGGCGCTAAGCTTGATAAGGAATTCTGATAATACTGAATTTCAGTGAAACAAAAAGGAGGTTGTCCCCCTGGGGACAGCCTCTTAAATTTATAAGCAAAAAAGCTTTTTTTATTTTATCTGCGGTTAAATGCTTGCCGGTAAATTTTTTTATAAATATCCGTCTTTGTTTATATTCAGTTAAAAAAAAGGTGATAATATCTTTTTGAAAAAGAAATAAAAGGGGATTATTATGCTTCAAATCAAAAAAATATCCAAGAGCTATACAACGGGAGATTTTACTCAAAAGGCTCTTGACGATATTAGCGTAAATTTCAGAAAAAATGAATTTGTTGCCATACTGGGACCCAGCGGCTCCGGCAAAACCACATTTTTGAATGTTATCGGCGGTCTCGATAAGTACGACAGCGGCGACCTTATTATCAACGGCAAGTCAACAAAGGACTTTTCCGATTCCGAATGGGATTCTTACAGGAATAACAGTATCGGCTTTGTTTTTCAGAGCTATAACCTTATCACTCATTTAAGCATTATTGACAATGTTGAAATGGGTATGACGCTGTCAGGTGTTTCTGCCGAGGAAAAGCATAAAAAGGCTTTGGAAGCCTTGGAAAAGGTAGGACTTAAGGATCATGTCCACAAAAAACCCAATCAGCTGTCAGGCGGTCAGATGCAGCGAGTTGCCATTGCAAGAGCTCTTGCCAACAATCCCGATATAATCCTGGCTGACGAGCCTACGGGCGCTCTTGATAAGAAAACAAGCCGTCAGATAATGGATCTTATTAAGGATATAGCCGAGGATAAGCTTGTAATAATGGTAACTCATAATCCTGAGCTTGCAGAGGATTATGCTGACAGAATAGTTAAATTTGAAGACGGAAAGGTTACAGACGACACAAATCCCTATGAGGAAGCGGAAACGGATTCTTCCTATGAGCTAAAAAAAACAAGCATGAAGTTTAAAACCGCCTTAAAGCTTTCCGCAAGAAATATTTCCACAAAAAAAGGCAGAACCATCTTAACGGCTCTGGCGTCAAGTATAGGAATAATAGGAATCGCGCTTATTTTAAGTCTTTCCGACGGCTTCAGAATACAGATAGATAAATATCAGGGTAACGCTCTTAATGAATTTCCCATTGTTATCTCTCAGGTTTCCATGGAGATGAGCGAAGAACAGATGGCTGAAAACGAGCAGACATGGAAGGATATGCTTACAGGAGAAAGAGAGTATGCCGACACGGATTATGCAGTGTTAACCGATTCTCCTGCCGAAAACACAACTCACTACAACAATTTTTCAGATGAGTTTTTAGAATATCTTAATAATGCGGATCCTAATATATGCAGCAATATAGGATATACAAGAACAGTTGCCATGAATGTTTTAAAGAAGGGCTCCGACGGCACGGTTAAATGGTACAATCTGCCTTCGGGTATTTCGGGTATGACATCCATGGATATGTCATCAACCTACAGCATGAGCGGAGTTGGTCTTACCTCATTCCCGTCGGTAACATCAGACAGCTCGGAATCTTATCTTGAAAAGTATTACGAGGTAGTTGCCGGTTCTTATCCGAAAAGCTCTCATGACCTTGTTTTGGTGGTGGATTCCGACAACAGCGTAAATAAATCAACAATGGAAAGTCTTGGCTTTGATATTTCAAAGGGTACGATTTCCTTTGACGATATTGTAGGCACGGAATATAAGCTTGTAGGCAATGACGCCTTTTATATGAAGTCCGAATACGGCGTATATCTTCAGAATACCGATTACGGAGCAATGTATGAAAACGATAAGAATATTACCCTTACAATTTCAGGTGTTGTAAGACTTAAATCGAGCGAAACAGTAGGACTTTTAGGCTTCGGAATAGCTTACAGCGACGATCTCGTTCAGGAGGTTGTAGACCTTAATAAGGACTCTCAGATAGTTAAGGATATTATGACTTCGGATATTGATGTAACTCCCACAAATCCCATGTCTCCCGTTGACGAAGCCGGAAAACAGTCTTTGCTTCTTCAGTACGGCGGCAGCTCCGTACCTGCCGTAATATATCTTTATCCCAGCAACTTCGAGGCAAAGGATCAGCTTATATCATATCTTGACGCATATAACGAAGGAAAAACAGACGCAGACAGAATATCGTATATAGATTTATCCCAGACAATTACGGAGCTTACCGGCAGCATTATGGACGCTGTTACAATAGTCCTTGTGGCGTTTGCATCGATTTCACTTGTTGTATCACTTATAATGATTGCCATAATAACCTATATTTCCGTTCTTGAAAGAACAAAGGAAATAGGTATACTCAGAGCCTTAGGCGCAAGGAAAAAGGATATAACCCGTGTGTTCAACGCTGAAACATTTATTGTAGGCGTTGTTTCGGGAGCCTTGGGAATACTGATCGCGTATATCCTTACAGTTCCCATTAACATTGTAATTTTCAACATGACAGAGCTTCCCAATGTTGCGGTTCTGAATCCTCTTTATGCTGCCGCTCTTGTTGCAATAAGCGTTATTCTTACTCTGATAGGCGGATTTATCCCTGCAAAGCTTGCTGCCAGAAAAGACCCGGTAGCCGCTCTCAGAACCGAATAATAAAAGCGTGCCGAAGCTTGCACAATCAACAGAATAAATATAAAAGGAAGTCATTTTTTGTGACTTCCTTTAACTTTTCGGCTGTTTAAAAAAATTACTTGCAAGATGTTTTAATATAATATATAATTATAATAATTATTCTGTTTTTTTATAAAAAATATATGTTGGAGATGATAAAATGAAGGAACCCGAAGAAAAAACAGTTTCAATGCCGGTACTGGCGCTCAGAGGACTTGTATTATTCCCTGATATGACACTTCATTTTGATGTAGGCCGTCCTGCGTCCATCGCTGCTTTAAAATACGCTCTTTCACAAAATGAAAATATATTTCTTGTAACTCAGCGCAATATAAATGAAGAAGAACCCATGCTTACCGGGCTTTACCCCACGGGCGTCATAGCTTCCGTTAAGCAGGTTTTAAGAGTATCCGAAACGGGAAATACCTTAAGAGTAATAGTTGAAGGCAAAAAACGCGGCGTTATTTCCGAAATTATAAGCATGAAGCCTTTTTTAAGAGGCATTATCAATATCCGTGAAGATATCCCCGTAAAAAGCGATGCCTATGACTATGAGGCGGCGCTTATAAGAGAAGCAAAAAATCTTTTCGGACAGTACTGTGACGCGTCTGCGAAAATGGCTCCCGATGTTATGGCTGCTGTTTTCGACGAGATTCAGTCAGGAAAAATATCCGACAGAATAGCGTCCAATATGTTTCTGCCGGTGGAGGAAAAGCAGAAGCTTCTTAACGAATTTAACCCTATTTACAGGCTTGAGGCTCTTTGCGTATATCTTTCTCAGGAAATTGAGCTTCTGTCACTTGAAGACGAAATTCATTCAAGAGTACAGGAGCAAATGGATAAAAATCAGAGAGATTATTATTTAAGAGAACAGCTCAAGGTTATATACGAGGAGCTGGGAGAGGGAGAAGATACTCCCGAGGAAGCCCAGAAGTATATTCAGCTTATTGAAAAAAGCAAAATGCCCGATGAGGCAAAGGAGAAGCTGACAGCAGAGTGCAAAAGGCTTACCAAGATGTCACAGGGATCTCCCGACGCCAATGTAATCAGAACATATCTTGATAAATGTCTTGCTCTTCCCTGGGGTGTATACACAAAGGAAAATCTCAGTCTTGTGGCTGCGAAGAAACAGCTTGACAAGGATCACTACGGCTTGACTGATGTTAAGGAAAGAATAATTGAAATGCTTGCCGCAAGAGCCATGTCGCCGGATATAAAGGGACAGATTATTTGTCTTGCAGGCCCTCCGGGGGTGGGAAAAACATCAATAGCCCGGTCCGTAGCCAAGGCTGTTAACAGGAATTATGTACGAATTTCCCTGGGCGGCGTCCGTGACGAAGCGGAAATCAGAGGACACAGAAGGACTTATGTAGGAGCTATCCCCGGAAGAATCATAAACGCCGTTATTGACGCAAAAAGCGCAAATCCTCTTGTTCTGCTTGATGAAATCGACAAGCTCAGCGGAGATTTCAGAGGAGATCCTGCGTCGGCGCTTCTTGAGGTTTTGGACAGCGAACAGAATTTTTCATACTGCGACCATTACATAGAGCTGCCCTTTGATTTAAGCAAGGTTCTGTTTATAACCACCGCAAATGATAAGTATTCTATTCCGGAGCCTCTCAGGGACAGAATGGAAATAATTGATTTAAACAGCTATACCCACGAGGAAAAATTTAATATAGCGAAAAAGCATCTTGTGCCCAAACAGCTCAAGGAACATAATATTAAAAAAAATAATCTGAAAATAAACGATAAGGCTTTAAGGCTTATGATTGACGGGTATACAAGAGAAGCCGGCGTAAGACAGCTTGAAAGACTTATTGCGAAAATATGCAGAAAAGCCGCCGTAAAATTTATGGACGACATGGAGCAGGTTATTTCCGTAACGGATAAGAATTTATCGGAGTTTTTAGGCCCTGTTAAATTCCGTGACGACGACTTTGCCAATAAGGACGAGGTTGGACTTGTAAACGGACTTGCATGGACTTCCGTTGGCGGCGAAATGCTTCAAATCGAAGTTTGCGTGCTTGAGGGAACGGGTAAGCTTGAGCTTACAGGTTCCTTGGGAGATGTTATGAAGGAATCCGCAAAAACAGCGGTAAGCCTTGTAAGAAGCAGAGCCTCCCTGTTCGGAATAGACAAGGAATTTTATAAGAATAAAGATATTCATATTCATGTTCCCGAGGGAGCCGTTCCCAAAGACGGACCTTCCGCAGGTATAACAATTACAACGGCGCTGTTTTCGGCTCTCGGAAATATCCCGGTAAGAGGCAGTGTTGCCATGACGGGAGAGATAACCCTCAGGGGAAGAGTACTGCCCATCGGCGGATTAAAGGAGAAGGCCATGGCAGCGTACAGACACGGAATGAAAACCGTTATTATTCCCTGGGGCAATGCGTCGGATGTTGCGGAAATTGACGAGGCTGTAAAGGAAAAAGTAACCTTTATGCCTGTAAAAACAATCGACGAGGTTTTAAATCTTGCTTTAAAGCAGGAAGAAAAAACGGACAAAATTAAAAATCAGCATACGGTTGCGCCTGAAAATAAAGTGAACAGAAAAGCTGAAATTTTTAATTAAAGGGTGATGATTTTGAATTACGGAAGCGTAAAGTACGAAGCCTCCTACGGAACAGCGGGACAGCTTCCCTTATCGGAATTGCCGGAAATAGCCTTTTCAGGCCGTTCAAATGTGGGAAAATCATCTCTTATCAATAAATTCTTCGGCAGAAAAAATCTTGCGAAAGTAAGCTCTGTTCCCGGAAAAACCACCACCGTTAATTTTTTCAGAGTGGAAAATATCAGATTTGCCGATCTGCCGGGGTACGGCTACGCAAAGCGCTCGGACGCTGAAAAAAAACGCTGGGCGGAGCTTATGGAAAGCTATTTCAGAACGGACAGGAACATTAAGCTTGTGGTACAGCTCCTTGATATGCGCCATCCTCCCTCACAGGACGATATTACAATGATAAACTTTATAAAGGCGGCAGCTTATCCCTTTATAATAGTTTTTACGAAGTGCGACAAGCTTAATAAAACTCAAAGACAGCAGCGCAGAGCTGAAATTGCTCAGGAGCTTTCCTTTGCGGGAGAGTTTACGGCGGTGGAGTTTTCGGCGCTTACTGGTGAGGGCTGCGAGAATGTGAGAAAAGCTGTTGAAGAGTATTTATAATTCAGTATTTTTTTAAGAGGAGAGAATACATATATGTTTGTTTCAGATTGTCTTAACGTAAACGAAAAAGGACATCTAACCATCGGCGGCGCCGATACTGTTGACATCGCGGAAAAATACGGAACTCCCGTAATTGTATACGATGAAAACCAGATCAGAAAAAACTGCCGCGCGTTTGTAAATTCCATCAATGAATATTATGACGGCAAGGGCAGAGTTCTTTATGCAAGCAAGGCTTTTTCATGCCTTGAAATGTGCCGCATTGCAAATGAGGAAAATATGGGGCTTGACGTCGTTTCCGGAGGAGAAATTTATACGGCTCTTAAAGCGGGCTTTCCTGCTGAGAAAATGTATTTCCACGGAAATAATAAATCCCTTGACGAAATAAAATACGCCCTTGAAAGCGGCGTTGGCAGAATTGTTATAGACAATCCCGAGGAGCTTCAGACAATAAGCGAGCTTGCGAAAACAACGGGAATAACAGCCAATATATATATGAGAATAAAGCCCGGCATTGACGCTCATACTCATAATTTTATCAGAACAGGCCAGATTGATTCAAAATTCGGTTTTGCTCTTGAAACCGGAGAAGCCATGGAGTGTGTAAAGCTTGCGTCAAAGGCTGAAAATGTCAACTTAATCGGTCTTCATTGTCATATCGGTTCTCAGATTTTTGACATTGCTCCTTTTGTTCACGCAGGAGAAGTTATGATGAAGTTTATTGCCGATATTAAAAATGAAACGGGAATAGTAATTGAGGAGCTTGATTTAGGCGGCGGCTTCGGAATAAAGTATCTTGAATCTGACAAACCGGTTAAATTTGAGGATTATATGGATCCCGTTTCAAAGGCAGTAAAGGAATCTGCCGAAAAGTACGGCGTCCCTGTTCCCTTTATTCTTATAGAGCCGGGAAGAAGTATTGCAGGCGCTGAGGCGGTAACCCTTTACACTGTGGGCGCTGTCAAAAAAATTCCCGATGTAAGAACTTATGTATCTGTTGACGGCGGCATGACGGATAACCCCAGATATATACTTTATCAGTCATCTTATACAGTGCTTTGCGCAAACAAGGCGGACAAGCCGAGAGATATGACTGTAACGGTTGCGGGCAAGTGCTGTGAAAGTGGCGACCTTATACAGGAAAATACCGATATCCAGACTGTTGAAAAGGGCGATATCTTAGCGGTTCTTTCAACCGGCGCTTATAACTATTCAATGGCTTCCAATTACAACAGAGTTCCGAGACCTGCCGTTCTTATGGTTAAGGACGGAAAGGCAAGAACCGTAATCAACCGTGAAACATACGAGGATATGGTTAAAAACGATATATAAGGATATATAATTAAAAAAATGCGCAGCTGTTTTTGCTGCGCATTTTTAGTATGATAATAAAAAAAGAACCGTCAAAAGACGGTTCTTAAATTTTGCGTTATGTCTTAGATTCCTAAATCAACATCGCCGAATAAACCTGAGAAGATGTCTGCAAAGTAATCAAATATGCTCTTGATTATATCAAATATCTGCTGAACGAATGTAAGAACGCTGCCCATTGTTTCACGGATTTCGTTTGCGGAAACACCCATAACGGTAATTGTAATATCGCCCTGAACGCCGCCGCTTGTTGCGATTTGATCGTCAACAATAGGTCCTGTAACATCGAAATATCCGTACTCGTCAGGCTCCATGTATGCAGTGTTTACATATACATAGAATTCTGATTTATCATAATCGGGAGCAAGAACAACTCTGAAGGATAATGTTTTACCGAATTCAACAGTACATGTATCAACATCGCCGTCCATAGTTGTTACATAGTAGCCTTCTGTTCTGGGAAGCACGATCTCAAAGAGCTTAACAACATCTTTGTATGATGTTGAGTAAACATCTACATCAAGAGCGCTTGTAGGTCTGATGCAGAAAACGCCTCTGTCGTTGTCTATCTTTGATGTTGCGGCAGCAAGCTGTCCGCCTATAGTAAGCTGCATTCTGCTTGTGTCAACCCAATCTCCGTCACCGTCTTCGGGAGAAATGAGTATGTAAATTTTTTCACCGTGCTGAACCCATACATTAGTATCTATTGAGCAGTTTGTATAGCTGTCATCTGTGAGATAATCAAGATCCGTATCAAAATCAGCGTCAAGAGCGTAGCCTACAGTGTAAGTAACGGTTGTCTCGGTTCTGTTCCACATTTCCGCTTTAGTGTAGGTGTTAGTGAATGAAGCGGGAACCGTAACCTGATGATAAAGCTTTCCGTTGATTGCAAGATAGTCAATATTCTTGATTGTGCCGCTGTTGTAAGCTGCGGAGCTGAAGCCAAGGTTGCAGTTTGAACCCTTCTGGATTTCAATTGTGCCTGTTGAATTGTTGACTAAGGTAGCGCCGTCCGTGCCTGTTCCGGTACCTGAAAGGTTTAATGTACCGGTAATTTTAACGGTAACATTACCGCTGTTTACAA
This sequence comes from uncultured Clostridia bacterium, assembly GCA_944412445.1. Taxonomy (GTDB): domain Bacteria; phylum Bacillota; class Clostridia; order Oscillospirales; family Acutalibacteraceae; genus UBA1081. Next base: position 11,943 of record CALYBJ010000005.1, on the reverse strand, counting down.
GACGGCCTGTTCCCGTGAAAATAAGAGAACCGTTGTTGCTGATAACAAGATTCGCGCCGGGTTCAACATAGAAATTACCGGTAACGGTGTAAGTGCCGGTAATGGTAAGTGTATCGCCGGCAGAAACTGTTCTGTTATCTGTGATTACTTCTGCGTCAGCCCATGTTCCGTCAGCTGCTGCTGCCATAAACGGAATGCTGGCAAAAAGCATTAAACAAGCTAAAAATACAGCTATTGTTTTTTTCATGAGTTTTCCTCCTTTTGAAAACTTAATTATGCAGTTTTATTATAACTTAAAGCTTGTCTATTGTCAATATTAAATTCCAATACCTGCAAAAATTTTTAACATATTTTATATAAAAGCTCAGATGTATTTTTGCTGTTTAACTGAAGTAAAAAATTATTGCAATAAGCTTCTTTATATGATAAAATATTATGAATATTTTTTTGTTTTTACATTTGCCGGCAATTTATGCCGGAGTATATGAGGTGTGTTATGGAATACGATTACTATCCGGGGTGTACTTTGAAAAACAAAGCTTCGCACCTTGATATATGCGCAAGAAAAGCGGCTGAAAAATTAGGCGCTGCAATGACGGAAATACCCGAGTGGCAGTGCTGCGGCGGTGTTTATCCCATGGCGGGAAACGAGACGGCTCAAAAGCTTCCCGCTGTGAGAGCGTTAAATGAAGCAAAAAGCCGCGGACGGGATCTTTTATGCGTATGCTCGGCATGCTATCATGTGTTAAAGTCGGTAAATTACGATATGGCGAACAACGCCACCGTAATAACTAAGGCAAATACATATCTTGAAAACGACCCGTGGTATAAGGGAGAAACGAGAGTTCTGCATTATCTTGAGATGCTCAGGGACGACATCGGCTTTGAAAAAGTAAAAAAATGCGTTGAAAAGCCTCTCACCGGTAAGAAAATCGCCTCTTATTACGGCTGTCTGCTGCTGAGACCTTCAAAAATAATGAAATTTGACAACCCGGAAAATCCTTCGGTTATGGAAAGCCTTATAAAAGCACTGGGAGGCGAACCTGTTATAGATCCTTTCAGAAATGAATGCTGCGGCGGTTATGTTTCCGCGGAGGATACGGAGCTTACGGAGAAAAAGGTTCGGGATATTGTTGAAAGCGTAAAAGCTCACGGAGGCGAAATGATAGTAACGGCGTGTCCTCTCTGTATGTATAATCTTAAAAAATACGGAGATTTGCCCGTTAAATATTTTACCGAGCTGATTTGCGAGGCTTTCGGAATCGAGGTTTTGGAAGATGACTGAAAACGAAGAGAAAAAGCTGTGCGCCGAAGCGCTGATTATAAGCGGGGTTAAGCCGGAAAAATGTATGAAATGCGGAAAATGCTCCGGAGCCTGTCCCTCTTATGATGAAATGGAATATCATCCCCATCAGTTTGTGGATATGGTTTCAAAGGGACAGATTAAAAAGCTTATGGAATCAGCTTCAATTTATAAATGCCTGTCATGCTTTGTCTGTGTTGAGCGCTGTCCCAGAAATGTTATGCCGGCTAACATTATAGAGGCGGTAAGAGCTTTGCAGGAAAGACCTCAGGGAACGGACAGATTAACTCCCGATGAAGTCAAAAATATACTTGATGACGATACTCCTCAGCAGCTGCTGATGGCGGCATTCAGAAAATACAGCAGATAGGAGGCGGCGTGATGCAGAGAATAGGAGTTTTTGTATGCTGGTGCGGAAGCAACATTGCCGCAACCGTAGACGTAAAAAAAGTTGCCGAAGAGTTAAAAAGCGAACCTGGCGTAGTGTATTCTGCTGATTATCAGTATATGTGTTCGGAAAACGGACAAAATCTGATAAAATCAGCTATCAAGGATTATTCATTAACTGGAATTGTAGTTTGTTCGTGTTCACCCAGAATGCACGAGGCTACATTCAGAAAAACCGCTTCTGAAGCGGGAATAAACCCCTATATGGTTGAAATTGCAAATATAAGAGAGCAGTGCTCATGGATACATAAGGATATGGCGACTGCCACACAAAAGGCGATAATCCTGGGCAGGGCGGCTGTAGCCAAGGTAAATCTTAATACGCCTCTTACGGAGGGAGAAAGTCCCGTAGTAAAAAGAGCGCTTGTAATAGGCGGCGGAATAGCAGGTATTCAGACGGCTCTTGACATAGCGGACGCAGGATATAAGGTTGATATTGTTGAAAAGAAGCCGACAATAGGTGGAAAGATGGCTCAGCTTGACAAAACCTTTCCCACCCTTGACTGCGCCGCGTGTATTTTAACGCCAAAAATGGTTGAGGCGGCTCAGCATGAGAACATAACGCTTTACACATACAGCGAGGTAGAGGAAGTAAAGGGTTATGTGGGAAATTTTGATGTAAAAATAAGAAAGAAAGCAAGATATGTAAATGAAAATCTTTGCACCGGCTGCGGAGAGTGCACTTCAAAATGTCCCTCAAGAAAAGGGCTTAACGAATTTAATATGGGACTTGACGGCAGAGGGGCAATATATATTCCCTTTGCTCAGGCGATTCCCAATGTCCCCGTAATAGACACTGCTCAGTGTATAAAATTCAAAACGGGAAAATGCGGTCTCTGCCAGATGAACTGTCCCTCAAAAGCGGTGGATTTTTCCCAGAAAGACGAATTTATAGATGAAAAGTACGGAGCCATTGTTGTGGCAACAGGTTTCGATATTATAACTCTTGAAAATTATGAGGAATACGGATATTCAATGTATAAGGATGTTGTGACCTCTCTTGAGTTTGAAAGGCTCATGAACGCGGCGGGACCTTCAAAGGGACACCTTGAAAGACCCTCCGATCATAAACAGCCGAAAACGATAGTTTTTGTTCAGTGCGTAGGCTCAAGAGATACGACGGGATGCGGAAAGGAATACTGCTCCAAAATATGCTGTATGTATACAGCCAAGCACGCCATGCTTACAAGAGAAAAATACCCGGATACGGAAGTTTATGTATTTTATATAGATGTAAGAACACCGGGAAAGAATTTCGACGAATTTTACAGACGTGCCGTTGAGCAGTACGGCGTGCATTATATAAAAGGAATGGTAGGCAAAGTTTACGACGACGGACAGGGACATCTTATGGTAAGAGGCTCCGACCTTCTTGCAAACGAGCAGCTTACAATTAAAGCTGACATGGTAGTGCTTGCGGCGGCAACAAAAGCCGACGAATCCGCCAGAAAATTAGGCACGATGCTTACAGCAAGCATGGATACAAACGATTTCTTTACAGAAGCTCATCCTAAACTCAGACCTGTTGAAAGTCCGACGGCAGGCGTATTTCTTTCCGGCTTTTGTCAGGGCCCCAAGGACATACCCGAAACCGTGGCTCAGGCAGGCGCCGCGGCGGCAAAGGTAATAGGACTTCTTGCGAAAAACAAGCTTAAAAGCAATCCCTGTGTGGCAAGAGCCGACAGCCTTATTTGCAGCGGCTGTTCAAACTGCGAAAAGGTTTGTCCCTTCGGAGCAATAACTTATGCCGAAACAGATGTTAACGACGGAACCGTAAGAGAAAAAAGGAGAGTAGCCGTTGTAAACGAGGCGGTATGCAAGGGCTGCGGAGCCTGTACGGTTGCGTGTCCGTCGGGAGCCATGGACTTAAAAGGCTTTACAAATAAACAGATTTTCGCGGAGGTGGACGCAATATGCAGACAGACCGGGGAGTAACGGCGGAAAAGGAATTTCAGCCGAAAATAATAGCTTTTTGCTGTAACTGGTGCAGCTATGCGGGAGCCGATTTGGCAGGCTCCGGAAGACTGTCCTATTCCGCGGATGTTAAAATAATAAGGGTGCCCTGTTCATGCAGAATAAACCCCATGTTTATATTAAGAGCCTTTCAGAAAGGCGCGGACGGTGTGATTCTTGCCGGATGTCATCCGGGAGACTGTCATTATTCAACGGGCAACTATTTTACAAGAAGAAGAATGACGCTTTTGTTCTCAATGCTTGACTATATGGGTATCGAAAAGGAAAGAACAAGAGTGGAGTGGATTTCAGCCGCCGAGGGAGCGAAGTTTTCGGCGACAATGAATGAATTTGCCGGTGAAATCAAAAAACTGGGAAGAAGTAAAAGGTTAGGTGATCTTAGATGCAGATGATTGCCGAGAAAATTAAAGAAAAGATTAAGGAATTAACCGAAAACGGAAAAATAAGCCGTGTAATGGGCTGGAAAAAAGGCCTTTACGGCTATGACAGCGAGCCTTTTGTTTTTGAAAACGGCGACCTGAGAGATTTTACATACGACGCTTTTTCGGGAGCAAATCTTTGTAAATATATGATTGCGCAGTCGAAAAATGACGGTGACGGAAAAATTCTTGTTCTTTTAAAGCCCTGCGACACATGGGGCTTTGAACTGCTGGACAAAGAGCACAGAATAAAGAGAGAGAACATTTATGCCTTGGGAATACCCTGCGGCGGAATGGTTGATATTGAAAAAATAAAAAAATCAGGGGTAAAAGGTATAACGGAAATTTCCGAAAAGGAAGATACCCTGATTTTAAAAACCATGTACGGTGAAAAAGAGGTAAATAAAAAAGATTATCTTCTTGACAAATGCCTTGTATGCTCAAGTAAGGAATATAAGGACTGCGACGAGCTGTTTATGACCGATTTGTGCGGTGATACGGCTGAATACGACAGATTTGAAGAGGTTGAAAAGCTTGAAAAGCTGTCATCTTCCGAAAAATTTGAATTCTGGAGAAGTCAGCTGGAAAAATGTATCAGATGCAACGCCTGCCGTAATGTTTGTCCTGCCTGTTCCTGCGTCAAATGCGTTTTTGACAATGACAATTCAGGGGTAGCGGCAAAAGCTAACGCCAATGATTTCGAGGAAAATCTTTTTCATATAATAAGAGCCTTTCATGTCTGCGGAAGATGCGTGGACTGCGGAGAATGTTCCAGAGTCTGTCCTCAGAACATACCTCTTCATCTTCTTAACAGAAAATATATAAAGGATATAAAAGAGCTTTACGGAGATGAAGACGAAGCAGCGCTTCTTACTTTTACCACAGAGGATAAAGAGCCGTCGGTGGTCTATGAAAGGGGAAAAAACAATGTATAAATTACCCTTTGAGGAAATAAACAAGCTTTTTGAGGCTGTAAGCCTGAACACGGCGCTGTATGTTCCCGTCAAGAAAAACGATACCGTTGTATATGAGAAATATTCCGAAAATACAATTTACGCTTATGATGAGCTTAATACCGTTAAATCGGCAAAGGATTTTTTCTTTCCTCAGGTTCAGGATATAGCTCAGTTTAAGCTTCGCGGAAAGAGCATAGAAATAATCAATAATGAGGAAGATTATGAAAGCTTCGCCGTTTTCGGGGTCAGAGCCTGCGACGCAAAAAGCTTTGAAATTCTTGACAAGGTATTTCTTGCGGAGCCTGCTGATCCTTATTATAAGGAGAGAAGAGAAAAAGGCGTAATTATAACAGCTGCGTGTGAAAAACCCGATGAAGTATGTTTCTGCACGGCTTTCGGAATAAAGCCCTGGGAGCCTTCGGGAGATGTTTCCGTATGGATTTCCGGCGGATATATTTACTGGCAGGCAAACACCCAAAAGGGATTGGAGCTTACCGGGAAAATAAAGGATATTTTTAATGCTTGTGAAGAAAATGAAATTGAGTACTTCAAGGCTCAAATTAAAAATATCTGCGGAAAGCTTCCTTTCGGAAATCTTGACTTGAAATATTTTAAAGAAACAGATGAAAAGGATATTTTTTCATCATCGGTTTGGGACGAAATATATAAGGGCTGTTTAGGCTGCGGAACCTGCACCTTTGTCTGTCCGACCTGTCAGTGCTATGACATAAGGGATTTTGACAACGGAAAAACAGTCGAAAGATTCAGATGCTGGGATTCCTGTATGTATTCGGATTTCACCAAAATGGCTCACGGCAATCCGAGAAAAACACAAAAGGAAAGATTCAGACAGCGTTTTATGCACAAGCTTAAATATTTCCCCATGAATAACGAAGGAATCTATTCCTGCGTAGGATGCGGAAGATGCGTAAGAAGCTGTCCCCAGAAGCTTAATATAGTAAAAGTTGCGGAGGCGTTCTCTCATGACTGAAAGCTTGATACCTTCGGTAGGCGTAGTTACCGAAATAAGAATTGACACTCCCGATGTAAAGACCTTCCGTGTTGTGGGCAGAAACGGAAAAAAGTGTTTTAATCATATGCCGGGGCAGTGCGCCATGCTTTCCGTTCCGGGAGTAGGCGAAGCCATGTTTTCCATTACCTCTTCTCCCACAAATACCGAGTTTATGGAATTCAGCATTAAAAAGTGCGGCTGTCTTACCAACTGGCTTCACATGATTGAAAAAGGACAGGAAATTTTAATAAGAGGCCCTTACGGAAATCATTTTCCCGTTGAAAGGGAGTTAAAAAATAAGGACTTGCTGTTTATAGCCGGAGGAATAGGACTTGCCCCTTTAAGGTCCGTTATAAATTATGTCCGTGACAACAGAGAGGATTACGGAAAAATAGATATAGTATACGGCTCAAGATCCAAAGATGATCTTGTTGACTATCAGGAAATAATAAACGAGTGGACGGCAGATAAGGATGTCAGCGTTTATCTTACCATAGACAGAGATCAGGAGGGCTGGGACGGTCATGTAGGCTTTGTGCCCTCTTACGTTAAAGAGCTTGATTTCGACACGGACAAAACAGTTCTTTTATGCGGTCCTCCCGTGATGATAAAGTTCACTTTGCAGGGACTTATTGAAATGGGCTTTGATAAAGCTCAGGTATATACCACCATGGAGCTGAAAATGAAGTGCGGCGTAGGCAAATGCGGCAGATGCAACATAGGTTCAAAATACGTTTGCAAGGACGGGCCTGTTTTCAGATGCGACGATTTGGAAGAGCTGCCGGATGAATATTAAGGAGATAAAATTATGAATGAAACGGTAAATGTTTATCTGTTCGGAAAAAAATATGCCGTACCCTCGGAGCTTACCATTATGACGGCTATGGAATATGCGGGCTATAAGCTCATAAGAGGCTGCGGTTGCCGCAACGGCTTCTGCGGAGCCTGTGCCACGATTTACAGGATAGAGGGTCAGAGAGAGCTTAAATTCTGTCTTGCCTGTCAGACTCAGGTTCAGGAGGGAATGTATGTGGCGACACTGCCTTTTTTCCCTCTTGTAAAGCAGATTTACGATATTGAAAAAATAACTCCCTCTCAGCAGGTTATGATGCAGCTTTATCCCGAGGTTTACAAATGTATCGGCTGCAACGCCTGCACGAAAAGCTGTACCCAGAAGCTCAATGTAATGCAGTACATAGCCTATGCTCAGAGAGGCGATTTTAAAAAGTGCGCCGAGGAGTCCTTTGACTGCGTAATGTGCGGAGTTTGTTCTTCAAGATGTCCCGCAGGCATTTCCCACCCGCAGGTTGCCATGCTTGCAAGAAGACTTAACGGGAAATATTTAGCTCCAGAATCTCAGCATTTAGAGGACAGAATAGAGGAAATAAATAACGGAAAATTTGAAGAAATGCTTCAGGATTTAATGAATAAAACTCCCGAAGAAATAAAAGAAATATATAATAACAGAGAAATCGAACAGTAAGGAGGCGGCTTTATGTATACGGAAGAAATGAAAAAGTCTATGGCAAAGGTAGACGAAAACAGAGAAAACAACACAAGCTATGAGCCGCCGAGAATGACGGCAGAGGAAAAAGAGGCGCTGCTTGCCGAGTATCACCCGGATTACAAAAAAGAGGAGTTTTCCGTTCTTTTAACGGGAGAAAACAAGGGCGAAAAGGTGCCAAAGGAGCTTGCGGCACTGCTGCTGGGAAAAAGCAGAATAAACGCTGATTTTGATTTGAGCAGTCCTGATTACGATGTGGATGTGCTTGTAATAGGCGGCGGCGGAGCCGGAGCTTCTGCGGCGATAGAGGCACACAATACAGGGGCGTCGGTAATGATTGTTACAAAGCTCAGAATAGGCGACGCCAACACAATGATGGCAGAAGGAGGAATACAGGCGGCGGACAAGCCCAATGATTCTCCGGCGGTGCATTTTACCGACGCCTACGGCGGAGGACATTTCGCCGCTAAAAAAGAGCTTCTTTATAAGCTTGTGACGGAAGCTCCCGAGGCTGTAAAATGGCTTAACGATTTAGGGGTTGAGTTTGACAAAAGGGAAGACGGCACAATGATAACCACTCACGGCGGCGGCACCTCAAGAAAGAGAATGCACGCGGCAAAGGATTATACAGGCGCTGAAATAATGAGAACCTTAAGGGACGAGGTTCTTAACAGACAAATTCCCGTTGTGGATTTTACCGCGGCGGTTGAGCTTATACTTGACGAAGAGGGTAAAGCGGCAGGCGCGGTGCTTTTGAATATGGAAACAAACGCGCTTCTTACCGCAAGGGCAAAAACCGTTGTACTCGCCACGGGAGGAGCCGGAAGACTTCATTATCAGGGCTTTCCCACCTCAAATCATTACGGCGCCACGGCGGACGGACTTGTGCTGGCGTACAGAGCCGGAGCGAAGCTTTTATATCCCGATACTCTTCAGTATCATCCTACGGGAGCGGCTTATCCGGAGCAGATATTCGGCGCGCTTGTAACCGAAAAGGTAAGATCTCTCGGCGCAAAGCTTGTAAACGCCGATGGGGAAGTATTTATTCATCCTCTTGAAACAAGGGACGTTTCGGCGGCTTCAATAATCAGGGAATGTACGAAACGGGGAAAAGGCGTAAAGACAGTTGACGGCGTAGGAGTATGGCTTGACACTCCCATGATTGAAAAGAAAAACGGCGAGGGAACCATTGAAAAGCGTATACCCGCCATGATGAGAATGTTCGGGGAATACGGCATTGATATAAGAAAGGAGCCGATTCTTGTATATCCTACCCTTCATTATCAGAACGGAGGCGTAGATATTAACACTCAGTGTGAAACAAAGGTGAAAAATCTTTATGCGGCGGGAGAGGTAGTAGGAGGAATTCACGGCAGGAACAGGCTTATGGGAAATTCTCTTCTTGACGTAATTGTTTTCGGCAGGAACGCCGGCAGGAACGCCGGAAAAAGAGCTAAAGAAACAACAGCGGGAAAGCTTACCCTTAAACATATAGAAGAGTTTGAAAGGGAAGCGGAGAAAAACGGAGCTTTAAGCGATATTCAGTCTCCAATGCTTCTTCCCGACTACGCAGGCAAAAATAAATAATAAAAAATCTCCGTGGATTTTCTACGGAGATTTTTTTATACCTGCCGGCAGTAATTTACAATTATCTGCACAATGTATATTAAAAATGTATTTATGTCAATAAACTACAAAATTATTTAATAATTTAACAAATAAGTGTAATATTTAGGCAGTATTATACATATATAGATAAGAGCTTCTCAGTATGAAAAGAAAATTAAAAATTTATATTTTCCGTTCACAAAAAGAAGCAAAGGTAATTTGCGGAAATGTCTGTCATTGTTTTGCCAATAAAAAATAAAGGAGCTTGTTATTATGAAAAAATTGTTTTGTTTTGTATTTGTTTTTTTTCTTGCTTTTTTCTGTTTCGGATGTAATCGGGAGGAAAGCGATACCGACTTGAGTACAAGCGAAGCTGAAAGCAATAAAACATACATAAGCTATGATGATATTAAATTTGAAGATTTAATTGATCCTAAGGTTTACAGTCAGGACGCCCATTATATTGTGTATGAATCCATGTCTGAAAAAAGCGATTCAATATGTTACTGGTACAAGATAATCGACGACAATAAAAACACGGTTTCAGAGGGCGGCACCGAGTTTCAAATTCCCGAAATAAAAGAGGAAAACGGAATAGTTGCTATTCATATTAACTCAGGAACGCTTGCCGGCTATTACAGATATTATGATTCTGCCGGCAATGTTCTTTCGGAAAATTATTTGAATGTGTTTGCGCTGTATAACAAAAAAATATGCTATTTTGATGTTAATGATAAAAAATTGGTTATAGAAAATCCCTTTGATAAAACGGTTTACGGAGAAATAGGCGCGGACTTTTCATCAAGAGTATTTCCCGTATATGAAGCGGAATTTCTTTCCGACAGTGAAATAAAATTTTCTTATTTCAATGAAAAAGATGAAGAAGCTTCAACATCAGTATTTTTTTAAATTTGAATAACAGTAAATAAATTTTGTTATTGTGGCAGGTTATCCATGGAAATCAATGAAATTATTAAACTATTCAGTTGTGAAACAGAGGAAAATAAATACCTGATAGATCATTATCCCCATAGGGTTTCGGATAACGATAAATTTGTTCAGGTTGAATGCGGCTATAATTTCAAAGGTCTTGTCCGAAGACAACAGTTTTACGGACAGGAAAAAAGAATAATCGGATTTTTAACGTATCTGTGGCTTTATTCTGATATGAAAATTTATTTAACGGACTTAAACTCTAAGTTAATAAATTTATACATGAATAAGATTTTAAAATACAACGCCAAAAACGGTCAGTGTTCTTTTGATGTCTGCAAAAAAAAGCAGTTGGATTTTGCGGGAAAAATCATTTGCAGAGATTGCGGCAGCGCTTATATCGTCTGTGAGAATTTTTTAAAGCAGGAAGATATATTTTTGTATTGTTCGGAATGTACAGCAGTTATTTTAATAAACAATAAAGACACAAAAAATGAAGTTGAAAAAATAACTCAGAACTGGGGACTGTTTCTCAGAAAATATGAAAATCATCAGTCATATTGATTCTGTGACAGTGATATAACAAATTAAGGGGGATAAAAATGTTGTTAAATGGGGACTCAATCGAAACCTTATATCTTTTTATCAGATTTTCAATAGTTACTGTACTTTGCATTACAATTATTATCTGCATAATAAAAGCAATAAAAAAATCCTTTTCGTTTTTGCATGCAGGCTTATGCGTAATATGCGTATGCTTTTTAATCTGTATGTTCAGCGTGGGAAAAACAGCAAAAACAAATGTGGATATAGAAAAGCTTTGCAGTCAATTTGATTATATGCTGGAGCTGGACAGCGGCGGCGGTCAGGTGACAGACAATCTGTTTGTTCAGTTTTATGTTGACAGCTTTGAAGATACCCGAACCGATGAACAGTTATTAAATGATGTAAATGAAACGGAATATTTAAAAACTGACAGATACGATCAAAAAGGCGAAATCAACGGCGTTAAATATTTTTGTTCCGGAATGAAAGCTGATGCCGACGCCGAAACATTGTTTACATCAGGCACACACACGGGAACAATATTTTTAAAGAAAGGCTCCGTTGTAATTACTGTGATTTACAGTACATCCACCGATTTAAAAGACCCGGGATGGATATTTTATTATCCGGCCGAAAAAAGTGCCGATATAAGCGCTTATTTAAAGAAAGCGGCGGATATGGGATATTATGAATATGAATATGACAAGGCTTTTTACAGGATTCCCTATGAATTGTTTAAGGAAAATATTATACCGGCAGAAGAACGGGAGGCTGTTGAGGCTGAAAACAGCACTGTTCCTGAAATAATAAACAAATATGGTATTACGAAAGAACAACTGGCATCAGTCAACAGGAAGCATTATGATAATTTCGGCGTTTATTACTTTACCGAACAGCAAATTGACGCATTGTATTCAGATAATGCGTCGGAAAACTTTATAACGCCTTACGGATTTATTGCCGGTGATAAAATTATAACGCCGAAATGGCTTGCCGAACACTCTGCGGAAGATTATATAAAAGCGAAAATTACAGAAGACATGATATCGGAAAAGTATGACAAAATAATTTCTTCCATGACCCAGGAGCAAAAGCTTGTTTTTGATAATAAAATAAAGGCTCTGTGATATATTCAAAAAGCCCTGAATCGGAAAAAGCCAGTTTTTGGGCTGATTATATTTTAGAAAAATCAATATCGGAAAGGGAAGCCATATATATGTTTGAAAAGCTATGCGATTTAT
>CALYBJ010000004.1 GCA_944412445.1 uncultured Clostridia bacterium | reverse complement strand
TTTTGGCGGAGAGCAAGGGATTCGAACCCTCGAAACCGTTTTAGCAGTTTACACGATTTCCAATCGTGCTCCTTCGACCAGCTCGGACAACTCTCCATAAACATATTCAATTATGTTGCTTATGTATTATATATGAACAGTAAGAAAAAATCAAGTGTTTTTTCAAATTTAATTGAATTATAAATTCGCGGAAAATATTTTTTTTATCTGTGTTTAAAAATTTTAAGAAACTTTTTCTGCCATTTGTTTAAATACAGTGAAACAAGTCTTGTTAAACAAATGTCGTAAAGCACAAACATAACATTTCCGGCAGCCAAAAGAAAAACTACGCCTAAAACTCCGTGATCTTCCATATCGTCAAGAGGTATGCCCATAACAAAAATAATGATTACATAAGCTGCCACAACTGCGGCGTTAAATATAAGCTCCTTAATTACCCATGATAATGCATTGCTCTTGATTTTTTCCTCAATAAGAGGCTTTAAAATGGGATAATATCCGAAAAAGGCAATATACATCATAGCCGCTTCTTTGTCGGCAAGAATAATAAAAGATAAAAAACTCACGGCAACATACGCACAAAACGCCCATCTTTTATTTATTTCGATAACCATAAGTATAAGAAGAGCGCCTGCTAAGGCAGGAAGAGCGTATGTTAAAAAGGGGATGGCGGTAGTTACGAGCATTGTCGTAAGGGATAACGCTGTAATAATTCCGCCGAGAGCTGTTTTCGCACTGTTTTTCATTTTATCACCTATCAGCAGCAGGGAATAAGGTCTCCGCCCATACATTCACAGCAGCAGTCTGCGCAAATTAATCCCTGGCAGATATTGCAGAAAGAGCACTCGGAGCCGGAGCCTCTGTCGGTATTTACCGTTCTGTATCCGCCGCTTCGCTGGCTGTTCATGCTTTGATATGCTCTTGCGTATTCCGGGTTGGATGAGTCTGTTTGATAGGCTCTTTGGTAATTTTCAAAAGCGGCGTTAGCCCAGCCTTTTTTCTGCTGAACCATCCCCTGAAGATAATACCATTCCGCAATTCGCTGGCTGGGATGGATTCTGTCAAGCATATCCTGAGCGGCGTCAAGATTATTCTTTTTAATCTGATTTCTGATTTCGGCATAGGTAGGAGAGGTATAAGAGCCTTGAGTATAGGAGCTTCCGCCGTAGGAATTGCTTGAATTATAGGCTGATCCGGCAGAATATGAGGATGAAGAAGAGTAAGATGCTCCGGAGCGTCTGCCGGCTATAATTTCATCGTAAGCGTTGTCAAGCTCCTGCATCTTTTTGTCGGCAATTCCGGAAAGAGGACCGTCCTGATATTTGTCCTCCTGATACATTCTGGCTTTCTCTCTGTAAGCGTTTTTAATTTCCTCATCGGACGCGTCAGGTGAAACGCCTAATACTTCATAAGGATTGCTCATTATTGCTTCTCCTTTCGTAGATTTTTAAGGTTTGATAATATAAACCGTCGTAAATAACATTTTTTACAATGCCGCCGAATTTTTTAACATCCAGCAAATCAAAAGCTTTTGCAGCTTCGCCGGCCGTCATAAGAATATCGCCTTTTATTTTCTCGCAGTCAGTGTTTCCGCTCTGTATAAAGGGATTGTAATTACCTGATTTTCTGTCCTTTTCAATATCGTCAAAGGCGTCGATCATATAAATCCATCTTCCGATATTATATCCAAGCTGACGCCGTATAATTTTCCTGTCCTCGTCTTTTTCACCTTGGTAAAACAGTTCTGACATCATTTTTGCTGTAGGCTCGGCTGCTTCATCAACAGACGATGACCTTGCATTTTCGATTTCGTTTTGTTTTAAAATATAGCTTTCAATTATTTTGTCGGCTTCCGGCGAATATTTTTTGGCTTTCTTATAGTAAAACAATATAAGCAGTAAAGCAAATTTATACAGCAAAGCTTTAAAAAATGTTGAATCTTTTATGTTATCTTTAATTTTATAATAAAGAAGCAGGACGGAAATATCCGCTGCGTAAGAAATTTCCTCCTGCCTGTTTTTGCACATATTGCATTTTTTGGAAGGATTAAACGGACATTTTTTCTTTTCAAACTGAATGGGGCAGGGAGATAAAGACATAAGTGCGACGGCAAAAAAAGTTGTGTCGAAGCTTAAAAACATTCTTGCCGGCAAACCGTATTTTTTCCCAAGCTCCCTGCACAGAGAGCAGTATATGCCCTTGTATGCTTCATCTTCCCAAACCTTAAGCTCGGGACGATGTGTTCTTATATATCCGTACAATGTAATCCTCCGAAAAATTATTTGATAATTACTTCGTGGCCTGTTGCGGCAGACTCGTAAATGGCGTCAAGAATCTGCATCATATCGATACCGTCCTGAGCGGGAGCGATACACTCTGTGCCGTTTAAAACGCAGTCAACGAAATGGTTGATTTCGTTGCCGAAAAGTCCGTTAAAGGACAGGGCAGTGTCGTCATCGAAGTCAACATTAACCATATAGTTATTCATTTCGGTAAATATTTCAACCTGGGGATCAAGCTTGCAGCCTGCTTTTGTTCCGAAAAGCTGAATATCGCCTTCGGGTTTCTTGATATTAAGGCTGAAGCTGGCTTCAATATGTAAAACAGCGCCGTTGTCAAAACGAATCATTGCGGAGGCTAAGTCCTCAACATCGCAAATATCAGTCTTTTTAACATCGGAAGCAACATAAGCCTTCTGAGATATAACATCGGGTCTGTTAAAAAGCTTCTGGAAAGTAGCGCCGTAAACTGAAACGGGCTTCGGACGGCCTAAAAGGTATCTTACAAGGTCGATAACATGAACGCCTAAATCAATAAGGGGGCCGCCGCCTGAACGGGATTTGTCGCCGAACCAGCCGCCGGGATTGCCGTTTCTTCTGAGGTAAGTCGCCTTGGCGTAATAAATTTCGCCGAAAGAGCCTGCGTCAATAAAATCCTTGACAACCTTGCAGTCGTTGCCGAAGCGTCTTACGAAACCGATTTGGAGAAGTCTGCCGTTTTTTTCTGCGGCTTCCTTCATTTTCTTAGCTTCTTCGGCGTTCATAGCCATAGGCTTTTCGCAGATAACGTCTTTACCTGCGTTAAGAGCCGCAATGGTACATTCAGCGTGAGCGCTGTTCCAAGTTGTAACGCTTACAATGTCAATTTCCGGAAGAGCTTTAAGCATTTCGTCCTTGTCAAGGAAGCATCTCTCTTTGGCAACGCCGTATTTTTCGGCTTTTTGATAAAGCCTTTCTTCGTTAATATCGCAAAAAGCATAAAGCTCAACATTGGGATTGTTTAAATAAGCGGTAATGTGTTCATGGCTGATACCGCCAACGCCGATAACAGCAGCCTTTAATTTTTTCATTTTTTATTCCTCCTAAAAAAAGTAGCAAAAACATATTAACAGAATATTGCGTTAAATGCAATATTTTTATTAAATTAAATCTGAATATTGAAAAAAAAATAAAGAAGTATATAATAAAACAGAGAAAAAAGCAAAGGAAGTTTTGAAATGAAATATTTATACGAAACGCATTTTCATACATCGGAAGTCAGCAGATGCGGAAAAGTGAGCGCTAAGGACGGAATTGAGATGTATAAAAACGCCGGCTATTCGGGCGTTTTGGTTACCGACCATCTGGGAACTGAGTATCTCAATATTAACTATAAAGGTGAAAACTGGACAGAAAAAATCGAATATTATTTGCAGGGCTACAGGGAAGCAAAGAAATATGAAACGGAAAGCTTTTCGGTAATGCTGGGAGCCGAATTAAGATTTGACGAAAATATGAACGACTATTTGGTTCTGGGATTAACAGAGGACTTTTTGTTTGAAAACGAATGGTTTACGCATCTTAAAGAAAAAGAATTTAAAAGATTATGCGAACAAAATCAGATGACGATAATTCAGGCGCATCCCTTCAGACCGGGCATAACAATAGCAAAGCCGCATGACATTGACGGCATAGAGGTATTTAACGGAAACAAAAGGCATGACTCGGCGAATGATATAGCGGCAATGTGGGCAAAAAAATACCACCTTATGACAACCTCCGGTTCGGATTTTCATGAAACGGAGGATTTGGCAAGAGGCGGAGTATATTTAGAGAATTTCGTTAAGAATTCCAAAAGCTTCAGAGCTAATCTTCTGGCAGGAAAATACAGCTTGAAAACCCTTTAACTGTGTTTATCAAAGAATTTTTTTGACAACAAGTTTACTTTACAGTACTCATCATATTGTAAAGCAAAACTCTTGTCGGTATTTGTCTGAAAAAAACTTCCGCAAAATTCAGCGGACAGCTCCTCAAAAGCAAGTTTTGTTTGTTTTTCCATGATTTCTCTGGAGAATCTGCCGCTTTTGCCTGCTGCGGCAAGTAAAAAACCTTTACGATTGTGCTCGGAAAATTTATAATTATTTGAGAAAAACAGAGGCTGAAGACGATCCAGAAACGCTTTCATTGGCGAAGGAAAAGAGTAATTATAAACAGGTGATGCGAAAATCACATATTCAGAGGAAAATATATCTGATAAAACAGTGTTCATATCATCATTTATTATACATTTTCCTGTTTGTTCACAGTGATTGCATCCTATGCAGGGCTTAATATTTAGCGAATAAATATCGTATTTCTTTGTGTTATACGGACAGCCGGACATGAAAGTGTTTAACAAATTAGCCGTTGAGCCGTTTTTGTTAGGAGAACAGAATAATACCGTTACTTTTTCCATAAAATCAAATCCAATTCAAAATTAAAAAATAAAAAACACCCGGAAAGGGTGTTTTTTTGGTGCCGGTGACCGGGGTCGAACCGGTACGGTATCGCTACCACTGGATTTTGAGTCCAGCACGTCTGCCAATTCCATCACACCGGCAAATAACAGCATTATTATAAGATATAAAATTATAAAAATCAATACTCAAGAGATTTTTTCATCACACTGCACAAAATGTTTTAAACTATTATGTATAAATACTAAAAAATTGAGCTTTACTATTCATTTTTTTTAAAATAACCTTGAAAACCCGTATAATGTAATGTATAATTACAAAAGGAGAAATTATAAGTATTTGTAAATTTTTTTGAAATTTTTATTTTAAATTTCAATGCTTATTTTTCCGGATATAAACATTCAAAAGGGGATGAAAAGATGAAGATTTTGAAAAAGACTTTAAGCGTATTTCTTGCTGTCTTGATGATGGCTTCGGCTTTATCGGTAAGTCTTGTGGCATTTGCTGCCGACAGCGAGACAAGCGCTCTTTACAGAAGTCTTGCATATTCTTTCTTCAGCTACAAAACCGAATCAACAGGTTCATCAACAAACTATGTTGTTAATACTGATGAAAACGGATACCCGATTAAAAGCTTAGTCGGTGATCTGGAGCAGTATTCGGTTTCAAACGAGTCCGGTGACTATGAATATGAGGATGACGATCAGAATCCTATCCGTGCATTTTCATATACTCATACCGTTACCGCTAAGGATGACTCCCAGAATCATATCAGAGAGGCGGCAAACGCTTATCTTGGTATAGTTGACAAGATTATGAGTACTGAGTACGGTACCGGCAATTATACTATACCTATGATAATAGAAGCTGCTTCCGAAGAGTTAAGGCTCTTTAAAGGCGATGACGGAAAATACCTTTTCCTTGACGGTTATTCATACCTTATTGACGCATACGGCAAGCTTGTTGCCCGTTCCACTGTTAAAACTTATGAGGTTGTCAACGGTGAAGAAAAGTATTTTGATAACGCAGACAGCGAGGACATTTGGCCGGAAGGTGTAAGCCTTGACAACTGTACTGTAGGAACATTATTTGATTATTGCAATGTTGAAACTGTAATTGGTTACTTCAGCGGAAACTGCACAACCGTTAATTCAGGCAACTGGTTCCATGATTTTATTTTCTACTGCTATACAGATCTTGAAACTGTTCTCCTTACCGAAAGCTTAAGCGCAGGGGATCTTCGTGTCAGATATTTGACTGTTGAATGGTCCATGAGCAGATCCTTTGATGATTCCGGAACAAAGGCTCAGTACTATAATAACGGCTATACTGCAGATAAGGATAAGACATCAATTGACACATCAAGAAGAGAACTCAGCAATTTAAAGGGAACCCTTGACGGATATTTCAGCACATATTATTCAGAGGGTATGCTTGACAACATGACAAATCAGCAGATTATTGATTCATATTATGCTGATATCCGCAATGGCTATGACACTTTCAGCAGCCTTTCAAATGAAGCTAAGCTTGCTGTATTTGGTGATGACGCATACAGCTACATGAACCTTATAACACAGCTGACTCCTATTGTAGGAAACACATCCCTTGATACATATCTTCCTACGCATACTTATGAAAAGTATTATAATGATGACGGAACAAATGTTGTTTACAAGGTTACAACCGATAAGGTTACAACAATTGTAAGCAAGATTGACGCTTTGATGACAAGCAAGGACATCGGCGATATTATTAAATCTTTTATAGATTTCAGCGATCCCAAGTATGCTGATAAGGTTTTCTACGGTGTTCAGGCTGACACAGCTCAGGAGGTTCTTGTTCAGGTAATTCAAAACTTCCTGTTTGATGATTCTATTATTAATGCAATTATGGGCTTCCTTTATCCCATGGTTACCAATCTTTTAGATGAAAATCTTACCGATGATTTCGTCAATGGTGCTTTAAGCGGAGTTGCTGGCGGCGCTCTTAACGGAATAATTGACTGGATTCTTGAAAATGATGACGGCTGGCTTGCGCTTATTTACGGAGCTCTTACTTCAATCGGCGTTGGCTTGAATCCTGCCGGTGTTGCTTATGTATGGAATAATTACGGATATACGGTAAATAATACTGAGTTCCCCGATATGCAGAGCAATCATGATATATTAAAAGCTGCAAAAGGCGGCACAATGGATACATCTACAAGCGGATGGTATTCAACTCCCGGATATTTGTCCATCGGTCAGGAAGCAAAATACGGTGATACATACTGCGGCGACAGATGGAGAGATGTTGACTTTGACGCTCTTAAGTGGGGAATAAACGGAGACAGAACAAAATTCCAGGATGCGCTTTGCGCAATACTTGCACCCATAGCTCCTCTTCTTGCTGTTATACTCGGAAATCAGGAAACAAGACTTAAAGTAGGTCAGATGATTTTTGATGTAATAGTTTACATTAAAGATATTGCTGCATACAATGATGTTCTTCTTCCTATACTTGAAGCATTGGGTATACCTAATCTTGTTTCCGGTTCGGAATTTGAGCAGAAAGCTGCGGTAATTATACCGGATTCAGGAAGAAACAAGCAGTCTGTTGAAAAATTCCTTAATGAGGGTCTTCTTAATCCTTTGATTGACTGGATTATAAATGTTGTACTTAAGGATCCTATAGGAACTATCCTTACAGCGCTTCCCAACCTTTCATATTATTTCACTGAAGGCGGATTGTTATCTTCAATTAAGAATCTGAGCATTCCGATTGGTTTGCAGTTCGCAGCAGATTACGGTGCTGTATATACTCTTAAGGTAGGAGATTTACTCGGTGACGCACTTAATTTCCTTGATTCCTTGTCAGGTATTATTCAGCTTATCGGTATCAATGTTGACACCGGCATTCCTGTTGTAGGTTATCATGCAGACGGTGATTCTGCCGTACACAGGCCGGACTCTCCCGGATATGATGAAAGTACAATGACAATAGGCGTAACGGAAGCCTATATGGATTCATTCGGAAATCTGAATCTTTATCAGAATGATTTATATACTACTTTAGTAAAAGCCACGGACGAAAACGGCAACCCCAATGAGTACGCTATTTATGACAGCGTAGGCTGGAGCAACGCTGCGGGATATGTTGTAACGGCGCACAACGATACAACAGCAACCGAAGACGAATATTCAACCGAGGTATATAAGTATTATGAATATACTGTAATTGACGATGAAACAGGAGAGGGCGTTGTAACAAGAACAACCTTCCTGCCTGCCGATGTTGAAGCTTCCGGCGAATATACAGTAGTTCAGAGTGTCAGAACTCTTCAGGAAGCTGTATCGCTTCCGTCACTTATGGAGTATAAGCTTCAGGCAACGGGAACGGTAAGCAGCACAACCTCCGGCAGATATAAAGCGTTTACCATGACCGGCAAAGACGGACAGGCAACAACATGGCCCGCATATCAGAGATATTATATTGATATGAATATTGACGGCAGCGACACAAAGGGACTTGTACTTCTTTACATCTTCCGTTATCTGTTCTCAGCTCTTCAGTACAGAGTTTATAAAGACGGTCAGTTTACAAATGACTATACTCTTATTGATGCGTTCGGCTTGGGTGACACATTAACTCAGGAGCTGTTCAACGGCTTAAGAATTCAGGATATTATTGACAATATCAGCTTGCATCCCGACGAATCAATCGCAGCCCTTTACGAGCTGTTCTACAAGAATGAAACAGGAAGTCTTTACGAAATAGTAAACGGCGTTGTAAGACCCGGTTCGGATCATGTATACGATGTTGAGTATGTTGACTTCCATACTGACGAGATTTTGAGCTATGCCGAGGCGGCAAACGACTATAACTACGGTACAGGCGTACTTTATACAGAGTATTGGTCAAGGGAAGACAGTGAATATGTGGTTGACAATCTTGACGGCATTGTAAACAATGTATTTAAGATGCTTAAGCTTGAAAACAGCAGCTCACTGAGCGATATGCTTAACGGTCTTCTCAGCCAGTATGTATTTAACAATGAAACATTAAGCACCCTTGCTACATTGCTGTACAGCAACATTGACGGCCTTGAGGCTGTGGATCTCCCCGTTATATTAAAAGCAGTCCTTGATGTTGACTTCTCTAAGCCGGTTCTTATGGAAGCATTGACATATGCGTTTGACGGTGCCGGACGAAACACTGAGGTTTATTCGGAACTGTATAAGCAGTTTAATAACTACGGCAAAGAAGAGTATGATGCAACAACATTCTATAAAACATCAGTTGATGCTGAAACCAATGAAACAATAACAGGCGAATCCTTCGACTGGGGCTTCAATAATGTTGAGATTACAGCGAAGTATTCAGATGCTGAAATCTTTATAAGAGGCATTTCCGCAATACTTTCTCCTTTCTCATTCCTGTTTAAGTACCTGTTTGCAGGCGATGACCTGAGCCTTCTGGATCTTATAAACATCCCCGGTTATGAATCGTTCTACTATTCATGGATTCCTCTTATGGAAGCATTAAGCGCAAACGACGGCTTAGTTTCCTATGAAGAGTACTTCCGTATGAGCTTTAACGGCACAAGTGACGTTGCGGAAAACTTTGATTCGGTATTCTATGTATTAAGTCCCATATTACGTTTTGCTGAAGACCTGATTGCAAATCCTGTAAGCACGCTTATAAGTGCGATACCGAACATTGCGTTCTTCGTTTCAATAGGCGGTCTGAACGGTGTACTTAATAACTTCCTTCACTTCGTATATGTACTCTTGGATATTCTTCAGCCTGTTTTTGACGCTTATCCGCTGCTTAACAGCTTGCTGTCAAATATTAAGATAGGCGATTTGGCTCTGAACCTTTCACTTCCTCTTGATCTGGATCTTAACCAGCTTGTTAACGGCTTGCTTGACAGCCTTCTCGGTGAAACACTTTCATTTGATATTGAAAACCAGAACATTGTTTTAGGTACGAAGCAGGTTGAAAAGGAAGTACCTGTACCTGTTCTTGATGCCGACGGCAATCCCACCTATGATGATGAAGGCAATCAGATAGTCAATATGGAGATGCAGACGGTAACTGAAAATGTTTACGCTGTGGGCACTCTTAAGATTTCACTTCCGTATATTGACCTTACAACTCTTTGCTCAGGTACAATTCAGGAGAAGACCTCTGTTTCAGGAAATGACTACATTTACCTGAATGCTTCCGGAGGCGCTGATTTGGTAACGCTTCTCTTGAGAATTGTAACCGAGACGCTGTTCTTCGCTGATAACGCAGAGAATGTAGCAAACTTCCTTATAGGCTACTGCCAGCTTGATGACGAGGTTAATAACGATGAGCTTCTGATGGAGATATTTATGTATCTCAACCAGCAGGCAAACGCAAACAATCTTGCAGATAAGACAATGGGGCTTGTATTTACGATTTACAAGGTACTTGTTCCTGTTGCGGATAACTTGGGCGGACGTTTTGAAAATGTTGATTTCAGCATTATAGATATGTTCCAGGATCTCGGTAACATTGACTACTACATTCAGCAGCTTCTGAATGCCGGTGAGACCGATAATCCCACGCTTTCAGGTTTCGCAAGAATTATAGCATTGATCAAGCAGTTCTTTGAAAGACTTGTTCAATTCTTTAAGAGCTTGTTCTCTTAATCAAATAGCTTCAGCCGCCCTTTGGGCGGCTGTTTTTTTTGTAGCGTGTGATATATCCTGTTGTTCTTTTTAACATATACCGGTTTTTAAACAAAAATACAGCGCCTATGCACACTGCATAAGCGCCGAAATTTTAATTGTTAAGCTTTATCCGGTTTTTTCTTTGCAAACAAATCAATATCATTTACTTTTTTAATTAATTTGTTGTTTGAGCTTTCAAGATATTTCATAATGGCTTTCATAAGGAAATATCCGGCAACACCGGCGATTATACCGACTAAAACGCCGCCCAGAACATCTGTAGGATAATGAACCATCAAATAAAGTCTTGAACAGCCTATAAGCACCGCATAAACAGGGAAAATCCATTTAATCTTTTTATTTCCGAAGACTAAAAACATTGAAGTGGCAATTTCAAAGGCAGCCGTTGTGTGACCGCTGGGGAAGCTTTTGTCGCTTTCTACGAGTTTGCCTGCTTCGGTGTACCACTGCATAAAAAACGGGTCGTCGGCAAGGGAAACATAAGGTCTTGCACGGGCTACAAGTGGCTTTGCAACTATGTTTGTAAGGAGCGTTCCTATTACAATTGCAAGGAAAAGAGCCATACCGTATTTTCTTGTTTTTTTAGACAGGCACAGTGCAAGGCCAAGAACCATCAGCAGTATAACAAAATATGTATCGCCGAATTGAGTGAAGACCTGAATAATAGGTGTCAGCCAGTCTGCGTGCAGTTTACTGAAAAAAGTAAAAATTGCGTAGTCGAATCCGTGGAAGGTGGTGTCTATCCAGGAGCCGACATTTAAAAGGGTTGTTGTCAGCATAAATTACCTCCTGATTTTTTATAGATATATAATACCATACTTATATATTTTTGCAATAATTATTTGTATTTTTAATGTAATAATATTAAATATTTGTCGTATAAATATTGACAATATATACATAGTAGTTTATATTATAAGTGTAAAATTTTAAATTTATGACAAATAAATCAATTGAAAGGATTGATTCCGATGGAAAATTATTATCAGCCTGAGATTGAATGTGCATCTCGGGAGCAGATCTTGGCTATTCAGAATGAAAAGCTTGTAGCGCAGGTAAAGCATGTTTATAAAAATGTTAAGTATTACCGTGATTTAATGGACAAGAAGGGCGTAAAGCCGGAAGACATTAAATCAGTAGATGATTTGTATAAGCTTCCGTTTTTAACAAAAGCTGATCTTCGCGACGCTTATCCCTACGGACTTTTGGGATGCGATTTAAAGAAGTGCGTAAGAATCCAGTCAACAAGCGGTACAACAGGCCGAAGAGTAGTTGCTTTCTATACACAGAAGGATATCGATATCTGGGAGGAATGCTGCGCAAGAGCTATTGTAGCGGCAGGCGGCTCAAATGAAGATGTATGTCAGGTAGCATACGGCTACGGACTGTTTACGGGAGGTCCGGGACTTAACGGAGGCTCTCATAAGGTTGGCTGTCTTACTCTTCCCATGTCATCAGGAAACACGGAAAGACAGATACAGTTTATGCGTGATCTCCATTCTACAATTCTTTGCTGTACGCCGTCTTATGCAGCGTATATCGGCGAAACATTAAAAGATATGGGTTATACGCCTGATGACATTGATTTGAAGGCAGGAATTTTCGGCGCTGAGCCTTGGACAGAGGAAATGCGCAGAGATATTGAGAAATCATTGGGAATTAAGGCTTACGATATTTACGGTCTTACGGAGACAAGCGGTCCCGGTGTATCCTTTGAATGTTCCGCACAGACAGGAATGCACATTAATGAGGATCACTTTATTGCCGAAATAATTGACCCCGATACAGGCGAGGTACTGCCTGAGGGTTCAAAGGGCGAGCTTGTATTTACAAGTCTTGACAAGGAGGCGTTTCCTCTTCTCAGATACAGAACACGCGATATATGCGTATTGTCCCGTGAAAAATGTCCCTGCGGCAGAACTCATGTAAAAATGTCAAAGCCAATGGGCAGAAGCGACGATATGCTTATAATCAGAGGTGTAAATGTATTCCCCTCACAGATTGAAACGGTTCTTCTTAAAGAGGGCTATTCAGTAAACTACATGATAGAGGTTGACCGTGCTCATAATACCGACACTCTTGACGTATATGTTGAATTGACTCCCGAACAGTTCTCCGATACGGTTAAAGCGGTAGCCCAGAAGGAAAAGGAGCTTGCCGCGGCAATTACCCAGATGCTGGGAATAAGACCGGTTGTTCATCTTGTTGCGCCAAAGACCATAACAAGAAGCGAAGGCAAGGCTGTCAGAGTTATCGACAAGCGTAAGCTTCACGACTGATATACAATTAAGCTAAGAAAGGAAGCGTATGAAATGAGTGTAAAACAGATATCAGTATTTATTGAAAATAAAACAGGCAAGCTTGCAGAAGTTACAAAATTCATAGCTGATAATAATATAAATTTAAAGGCTCTTTCAATTGCCGACACTCAGGATTTCGGCATTCTAAGAATAATTTGTGAAGATGAAGCCAACGCACTCGGCATACTCCGTGACGGGGGATATGTTGTAACGGAAACAGAGGTTTTGGCTGTAGAGATTTGTGACAAGCCGGGAAGCCTTGCCAAGATACTTGATGTACTTGCGGAAGCGTCAGTTATCGTTGAATATACTTATGCGTTCCTGTCTGTAAAGAACGCAGGCTCTGCTTATATGATATTCAGGGTAGACGATAATAATGCAGCTGAAAAGGTTCTTACAGAAGCAGGAATAACGGTTGCGGATCATTCATCACTGTTTTGATTCAAACTGAAGTAAAGAATCCGGCAGAAAATTTAATCTGCCGGATTAAATTTATGCAAAAAAAAATGAACACAGCGTATCGCTGTGTTCGTATGGCAGAGGAATAGGGATTCGAACCCCAACAAACAGAGTCAGAGTCTGTTGTGCTACCGTTACACTATTCCTCTAAGACATGAGTAATTATATAGCAAAACAATGTAATTGTCAAGAGTTTTTTTTAATTTTTTCGAATTTCTTAATTTATAATAAGTTTATAAAAAATAATAAGTAAATTTGCCTAAAATAACCTAATATATAAAGAAAAAGCCCGCGTATGCGAGCTTTTTTATGTTCAAAATTTAATTGTTTTCCGCCAGCTTGTCTTCCATTTCTCTTTTTGCTGTAATTTCTGCCGTGATTTTTTCCATTGTTTCGCCGTGGAGCTTAAATTTAAAAGAGAAAATTATAAGAGAAAGTATCATAAGAATCATTGGAAGAACAAGCATCATTACGCTGATGGAAGTTTTTGCGGCGTCGGGGTTTGCCGAGTGGAGATTGCCGTCATAGTGTGATATGGAAAGGCCGGAATAAAGAATGATTGTCTGAAGGGTATAAGCCATTTTCTGAAGGAAGCCTTTCATTGAGAAAGTAATTGATTCAGCTCTGAAGCCCATTTTATGCTCACCGTAGTCAACGATGTCAGCAAGGAAAACAGTTTGGGAAACAAACATTGAGGCAGTGCCTATCTGAGAGATAAGATTGCTGATTCCGAAAGTCGTAAGACTGTTGACAGCCTTGGCAGAAAGAAGCATACCGAGATAACCGGCTATTGCAAGTATAAGAGAAAACTGATATGTTCTGCGTCTTGTAGTAAATTTCATCATAATGGGAATAACAGCAAGACCTAAAACAGAACCTACGGCGCCAAAGGTGTTAAAGCTGCTCTGGCTGGCGCTGTCGCCGACAACAACATCAAAATAGTAAGCGCCTACGCCCGAAATCATATAGAAGCCGGCGTTTGATAGCATAGCGAAAAGCATAAAAACAAGGAGCTGATCGTTATTTTTTGCAACGGTGAAAATCTTTTTAAATGAAAATTTTTCGCCGGAGGGAGTAACATGGCGTTCTCTTACAGTTGAGACGCAGATTGTCGAGAACAAAATGAGACCAACCGAGCAAATAAGAGAAAGAACGGTAAATGTTCTTGCGTCGTAAACAGGTTCGCCGGTTTTCTGATCCAGAGTGACGCTTACAAGTCCCATGAGAATGGGAGCGCCTATCTGAACAATGCCCTGGCCGAGACCGGAGAAGGTTCTTGCGATTGTAGCAATAATGCTTCTTTTGCCCGGGTCGCTTGTAAAGGAAGGAACCATGGACCAGTAGGGAATATCCGCAAGGGTGTTTGTCATGCCCCAGAAAACATACATAAACGCAATATAAACATAAAGAGCAGTTCCTGAGAGACCGAATAAGTTATTAAACAGAAGCCCTAAGATAACGGCATTTGAAAAGGCTCCGATAAGTATCCATGGTCTGTATTTACCCATTTTAAAGTGGGTATTGTCAACGATGGTGCCCATCATGGGATCGTTGATGCCGTCCCAGATTCGGGCAAGGGGCGTTAAAACAAGCAGGAAATTTGCGCTTAATTTTAATACATCGGTTAAGTACTTGTTTAAGTAAGAATAAAACATACCGTAGCTCAAATCCAAGCCCACGGCTCCTACGCCATAGCCCAGATATTTGAGCACGCCGTCTTTTTTCTTTTTTTCTGCGGACATTTTTCTACCTCCGAAAATAATGTATGATTAATTGTATAATAATTTTACAACATTATCAAGTAAAAAAGAAAAAAAACATATTTTATAAATAAAAAATTTTAACCTTAATAAATTATCTTGTATTTTTATTTTAATTCTTATATAATAAAAATAATTATACGGGGTGTTATAAATGAACGAAGATAAAAAAAACAAAACATCATACATGATAAAAATCATGTGTGTTGTAATAATATTTTTAATAATCGGAATAATAGCGGTTGCGGTAAAATTTTACGGAAAAAATCAATCTGATGAAAACGCGGCAAATACTTATTCGGAAGAAACAGAAGGTTATAATAATACGCAGACAGCCGCAGAAAACGGCAATACGGGTGAATTGTCGGGGGACAGCAGCATTTTATTTATTTGCACGGAAAAAAGAGGCGGAGATATAATTTTTATCAGTCTTGCTGATTTCAAAATTTTGTCCGAAACTATTGTGATAACGCCTTTTGATCCCGGAGCTCCGGCAGATGAAAAAACATACGGAGAACACTATGCCTACGGAGGAGCAGACGAGCTTGTTGAGATTGTAGAGAAGGTGAGAAATATTAATATTGACCGGTATGTTATAATAGATAAAGACGGATTCTGCGCGATGGCGGATATAATGGGCAAGGTAAGCTTCAATGTTGAAGAGGATTTTACCTGTGAGGCATCGGACAAAACATATACGGTATCAGCCGGCGAAAACGAGCTTGATTCGTCAATGCTTTATTCTTATATAAAATTCAACGCTCAAAAGCAGAACAGCGTGACGGAGCTTGCCGATATATTCTGCGAAATAGTCAATACCTATATGAAGAATGTAGAAACAGAGGATTCCCAGAAATATTTTGAAGATTTGTCCAACTGTATAGATTCGAATATAACAATATCCGATTATTATTCGGCAAAAGAAGATATTAATTATCTTCTGAGTCATAATGCAAAGTGCGTATCCTTTGAAGATATTGCCCGGTGAAAGGACTAATA
This sequence comes from uncultured Clostridia bacterium, assembly GCA_944412445.1. GTDB lineage: Bacteria > Bacillota > Clostridia > Oscillospirales > Acutalibacteraceae > UBA1081. The sequence goes on along the minus strand of CALYBJ010000004.1, from coordinate 73,275 downwards.
GAATTGAAAAAAGCTGTCAGTGTAATCATATCCCTTATGATTATAGTATTTATTGCAGCCGAATTATGCTACAGAGTCGGCTTTGATAAAATCGGCGCTTTTATTTCCGGATTTACATATCCAACAGCCTTTGACGAGGATAATATGCCTTTGTCACAAAAATACTATGAAAGACTGAATCCAACGGAAAAACAGGCGTATATATGTATACTCAATAAGATAGAAGAGCATCCCGGTTATATAAAAATTCCGCATCTGACAAACGAGGAATTTAACAATGTGTTTTTTGCGGTTAAAAATGACAATCCGCAGATACTGTGCTTTGCGGACTCATGCAACATGATATCATTTTTATCCTCAAGCTTTTTGGAGCTTAACTATAAATACAGCCGCGAGGAATGCAGTCAGATGGAAAAGGAGCTTGACGCCGCCGCGGACAGCATAGCTTCTCAGGCAACGGAGTATGAAGACGAATTTGAGCGGGAGCTTTTCATACACGACTATATAATAAAAAACTGCGTATATGAGGAATCGGAAAACGATTCCAGCGCATACGGAGCGCTTATTGACGGCAAAGCGGTTTGCTCAGGATATTCAAGAGCCGCAATGCTTGTACTGTGCAAAGCCGGGATAGTCAGCACCGTGGCAACGGGAACGGGAATTTCAGAGACTTTGGGAAATATAAGTCATATGTGGAATATTGTATGGATAGACGGAAAGCCGTATCATCTTGATGTCACATGGGACGATCCGAAAATGAGCAGCAGCAATAATTTGTCACATTTATATTTTAACAGAAAAACAGAGGATATAAGCATTGACCATAAGGATATAAATATAGACTTCGGCTGTGATTCGGATGATGATATGTATTTTTTCAGAGAAAATCTTTACTTTGATGAATATTCAGATAAGGTTTTAAACGCTGTTATAAAGAAGTTTACGGAAAATATTGATAGCGGCGTGCATTATATCGAGTTTTCATTTTCAAACAGTCAGGCATACAGTCAGGCAGTTTCAAAATTGTTAAACAGTCAAAGCCCGGATTCCGATATAAACAGAATAATGGGCGCGGTTGAGCAGAAAGCGGCAGATAAAATAGATTTGTCCCATGTAAGCTTTTCTCAGAGCGACGGACTGAGATACATACGCATAATGGTTGATGAAAAATAGATTTATTAAAATATAAAGAAGGTATTTTTTTGGACAGGGAAAAAATTGAAAAAGCGGTGCGGGATATTCTGGAGGCAATAGGTGAAGATCCCGACAGAGAGGGACTGGCGGAGACTCCAAAAAGAGTGGCAGCCATGTATGAAGAAATTTTTTCGGGCTTAAGGGACAATCCCCAAAAGCATATAAAGGTATTTTCCGAAAAGGATAATGATGAAATAGTAGTTGTAAGGGATATTCCTCTTTATTCCATGTGCGAGCATCATTTGCTTCCGTTTGTGGGAAAGGCACATATAGCGTATATACCATCGGAAGGAAAGGTTATAGGACTGTCTAAGCTTGCGAGAATAGTTGATGTTTTTGCAAAGCGTCCGCAGCTTCAGGAACGGCTTACATCGCAGATAGCTGATTTTCTTGATCAGGAGCTGAAGCCTTTGGGAATTGCCGTTGTTATTGAGGCACAGCATTTATGCATGACAATGAGAGGCGCAAAGGCAGCGGGAGCTATAACGCAGACATCTGCATTAAGAGGATCTCCAAAGAAGGACGCAAGAACAAGAGCCGAAATAATGTCGCTGCTTAAAGGCTGACGGAGGTAGTTATGTTTAAAAAAACAGTTTGCATATTTTTAATTGCCGCAGTTGTGTTTATGTTTTCTTCCTGCACAGGCAGTTCTGAAATTTATACCGATGAAAACGGCGAGGAATATATTGTTGTAAGGGATTCCGACAACAATATAGTTATAAATGATAACGGAAAGCTCCGGGTATATGTTCTTAATGAAAACGGCAAAAAACAGAAATCGGATTCAGGGGAATATATAACAGAGTATATTGATTTTAACGGCCAGGTTGTAGAGGGCAATAAGGTTGAAACAGCCGAAATGCGTTTTAAACTGCCGTCAAATTTTACTCAGATAGCGGATTATCCGGGTGTTTTTGTATATGATAATTATGACGGAGAAATATTTATAAATTACTACGGAAATTCGGAAATTGCAAAGGATATTGAAAATACCGAAAGAAACTGTGAGGATTTGCTTCAGAGCTACGGCGGAGAAGTATTTTCATACAGTAAATATACCGTAACGGTTGAGGATGCTGAATGTACCGTTTTCAAGCAGACGGGAACATCTTCCGAGTATTACAGGAATGTGTACTATTATTTTATTCCTTTTGATGATGGGTATTATTTAATTAATTGCAGCGTAAATACCGATTACGGAAATAAAGTTGATTTTGACGGATTTGTAAAGTCAATAGAATTTAAATGATAATCGGTTTTTTGTAATTCTGCACTTATATATGCGGAGGTTTAAATGGATAAATTTGTGCTTCACTCGTCATATAAGCCTATGGGCGATCAGCCTCAGGCGATAGATGAGCTGACAGAAGGACTGAACAGGGGATACATGGAGCAGACGCTTTTAGGCGTTACCGGTTCGGGAAAAACCTTTACAATGGCAAATATAATTGAAAGGGTAAACAGACCGGCTCTTGTATTGGCTCACAATAAAATTCTTGCGGCGCAGCTATGCTCGGAGTTTAAGGAATTTTTTCCGGAGAACGCCGTTGAGTATTTTGTGTCCTATTATGATTATTATCAGCCGGAAGCGTATATTCCCACCACGGACACATATATAGAAAAAGATTCGGCGGTCAATGATGAAATTGACCGTTTGCGTCATTCTGCGACCTCGGCGTTATCCGAAAGAAGAGATGTTATAATTGTAGCCAGCGTGTCCTGTATATATTCTCTGGGCGATCCCATTGATTACAGAAGCATGGTAATTTCTCTGAGGCAGGGAATGGAGAAAAACAGGGACGAGCTTCTTAAAAAGCTTGTTGAAATACAGTATGAGAGAAACGATATAAACTTTACACGAAACAAATTCAGAGTACGGGGAGATGTTGTGGAGGTTTTTCCCGTATACACTTTTGAACACGCAATCAGAATTGAGTTTTTCGGAGATGAAATCGACAGAATATGCGAATTTAATCCTGTTACCGGACAGGTTAACAAGGTTATATCCCATGTGGCGATTTTTCCGGCGTCACATTATGTAATATCTCCGGATAAGATGGAGAACGCAATCAATGAGATTTATTTTGAAATGCAGCAGCAGGTAAAATATTTTGAGTCACAGGGCAAGCTTTTGGAAGCTCAGAGAATTAAACAGAGAACGGAATATGACATTGAGATGCTCCGTGAAACGGGTTTTTGCAAGGGAATTGAAAACTATTCGAGGATTATGTCCTCAAGAAAACCGGGAGAGCCTCCTTTTACGCTTATTGATTATTTTCCCGATGATTTTATTCTTTTTATAGACGAGTCTCATGTAACGCTGCCCCAGGTAAGGGCTATGTACGGCGGCGACAGATCCAGAAAGGAAACTCTTATTAATTTCGGCTTCAGGCTGCCGTCGGCTTATGACAACAGACCTCTTACCTTTGATGAATTTTACGACAAGGTCAAGCAGAAAATATTTGTAAGCGCAACGCCGGGAGATTTTGAGCTTGAAAAAAGCGTGAGAGTTGCGGAACAGGTAATAAGGCCTACGGGACTTCTTGACCCTGAAATATCTGTAAGAGCTGTTGACGGTCAGATAGAAGATCTCATTTCTGAAATCAATTTAAGAATTGAAAGAAAAGAAAGAGTTCTTGTTACTACTCTTACAAAAAAGATGGCGGAAAGCCTTACGGATTATCTTGCGGATTTCGGAATAAAAGTAAGATATATGCACTACGATATTGACACTATTGACAGAATGGAGCTTGTAAGGGATTTAAGGCTGGGAGAATTTGATGTATTAGTAGGAATAAACCTTTTAAGAGAAGGACTGGATATACCTGAAGTGTCTCTTGTGGCAATACTTGACGCCGATAAGGAGGGCTTCCTGCGTTCGGAGCGTTCCCTTATTCAGACAATAGGACGTGCGGCGAGAAACGCCGGCGGAACGGTAATAATGTACGCCGATACTGTTACGCCGTCCATGGAAAAAGCAATAAAGGAAACTTTAAGAAGACGGGAAAAGCAGATGAAGTACAATGAGGAACACGGAGTAGTGCCGAAAACCATTGTAAAGCCTGTGCATGATGTTATAGAGATAAGCTCAAAATCCGATGTTGAGGGCAAAGCGAAGAAAAAGCTGTCGCCTAAGGAGAGGCAGCAGCTTATAGAGGAGCTTACAAGAGAAATGAAGGCGGCGGCAAAAATACTTGAATTTGAGCATGCCGCGTATTTGAGAGATAAAATTGAAAAGCTAAAGCAGGGAAAATAAATGGAGCAGAAAAACATTGTTATTAAGGGTGCGAGAGAGCACAACCTTAAAGATATTGATTTGGAAATACCGAGAAATAAGTTAGTTGTATTTACGGGGCTTTCCGGTTCCGGAAAGTCGTCTCTCGCCTTTGACACGATTTACGCCGAGGGACAGAGAAGATATGTGGAATCGCTGTCATCTTATGCCAGAATGTTTTTAGGACAAATGGACAAGCCCAATGTTGACAGCATAGACGGACTTTCTCCGGCAATTTCAATCGACCAGAAAACCACCTCGAAGAACCCTCGTTCCACGGTGGGAACGGTAACGGAAATATATGACTATTTAAGGCTTTTATATGCAAGAGTCGGAGTACCTCATTGTCCCGTATGCGGAAAAGAAATAAAACAGCAGACGGTGGATCAGATAGTTGACAAGGTGCTTCAGATAGAAGAGGGCACAAAAATTCAGATTATGGCTCCCATAATAAGAGCAAAAAAAGGAACTCATCAAAAGGAGCTTGAGGCGGCGAGAAAGTCAGGATATGTAAGAGTCAGAATTGACGGAGCAATATATGACTTGTCTGAAACAATATCTCTTGAAAAAAATATAAAGCACACCATTGAAATTATTATTGACAGGCTTGTTGTAAAGGAATCCATAAGAAGCAGACTGGCGGATTCTGTGGAGCTTGCCTCAAAGCTGTCCGGAGGCACTGTTCTTGTTGTTGTTCAGGACGGCGAGGAAATGCTGTTTTCCCAGAACTACGCTTGTCCCGAGCACGGAATAAGCATTGAGGAGCTTTCTCCCAGAATGTTTTCGTTTAACAATCCTTTCGGCGCCTGTCCCACGTGTTCGGGGCTTAGCTTTTTTATGAGAGTAGACCCTGATCTTGTTATACCTGATAAAACCAAGTCAATAAGAGAAGGAGCAATAAGAGCTTCCGGCTGGTCAAAGGCAGATTATTCAAGCATTGCGAAAATGTATTTTGACGCGCTGGGAGAGAAATACGGCTTTACCGTTGACGATCCTGTTGAAAAGCTTTCAGAGGAAGCTTTAAACTCGGTTCTCTACGGTACCAACGGAGAAAAATTAAAGCTGCACCGCTCAACGGCCTTTGGCAGCGGAAGTTATTCAGCGGAGTTTGAGGGAATTGTAAATAACCTTGAAAGACGCTACAAGGAAACAAATTCCGAGTGGGCAAGATGGGAAATCGAGCAGGTAATGACAGCGAGGGTTTGTCCCGAATGTAAAGGCGCAAGACTTAAAAAGGAAGTCCTTGCTGTAACGGTGGGCGGCATAAATATAAATGAATTTGTAAATATGTCCGTAAAGGACGAGCTTAAATTTATTGATGAATTAAAGCTTTCCGACAGAGATATGATAATCGCCGATCAGATTTTAAAGGAAATAAAAAGCAGACTGAATTTTCTTTGTTCTGTTGGACTTGATTATTTGACCCTTGCCAGGTCGGCAGGAACACTGTCGGGAGGTGAAAGCCAGAGAATAAGGCTTGCAACGCAGATAGGCTCATCGCTGATGGGAGTTTTGTATATACTTGACGAACCGAGCATAGGACTTCATCAGAGGGACAACGACAAGCTTCTTGACACCTTGAAAAGACTTCGTGATATAGGAAACACGCTTATAGTGGTGGAGCATGACGAAGATACAATGTACGCTGCGGACTGTATAGTCGATATAGGACCGGGAGCGGGAATACACGGCGGCAATGTTGTCTGCGTAGGCGATGTTGAAAAAATCAAAAAGTGCAGAGGGTCAATAACAGGTCAGTATTTAAGCGGTAAAAGGAAAATTCCCGTGCCCGAAAAAAGAAGGCAGGGCAGCGGAAACTATATTACCGTTTTAGGGGCAGCCGAAAATAACCTTAAAAATATTGATGTTAAAATACCCTTGGGCGAATTTGTGTGCGTTACCGGTGTATCAGGTTCCGGAAAATCTTCTCTCGTAAATGAAATCCTTTATAAAAAGCTTGCGTCAGAGCTAAACGGCGCCAAAAAGTTTGCGGGAAAGCATAAGGATATAAAAGGGCTTCAGTATCTTGACAAGGTGATAAATATTGACCAGTCGCCTATCGGAAGAACACCCAGATCAAATCCTGCCACATATACGGGAGTTTTTACCGATATAAGAGAGCTTTTCGCTCAGACACAGGACGCAAAAATGAGAGGCTATACTCCAGGAAGATTTTCTTTTAATGTATCGGGAGGCAGATGCGAGGCGTGTCAGGGCGACGGAATCGTGAAAATAGAAATGCACTTTCTTTCCGACATATATGTGCCATGTGAGGTATGTAAAGGCGCAAGATACAACAGGGAAACCCTTGAGGTAAAATATAAGGGCAAAAATATTTACGATGTTCTTGAAATGACCGTTGAGGAGGGACTTGAATTTTTCGGAAGTCTTCCCAAAATTAAAAGAAAGCTTCAGACTCTTTATGATGTAGGATTGGGATATATAAAAATCGGACAGCCGGCTACAACTCTTTCCGGAGGCGAAGCCCAAAGGGTGAAGCTTGCCACGGAGCTTTCAAGAAGAGCCACCGGAAAGACGGTTTATATTCTTGACGAGCCTACCACGGGACTTCATACAGCCGATGTGCACAGGCTTATAGATATTTTGCAGAAAATAGTTGATTCCGGAAACTCGGTAATTGTAATTGAGCATAACCTGGATGTTATTAAATGTGCCGACTATATTATCGACTTAGGCCCTGAGGGGGGCGACAGAGGCGGCACGGTTGTTGCGGCAGGCACTCCCGAGGAAATATCAAAGGTTCCCGAAAGCTATACGGGACAGTATCTTGTTAAATATTTAAACAGAAAATAAAAACCGAAAGCAAGTGATAAAATGAAAAAATTTTCAGTGTTAATTTGCATATTGACTGTAATTTTATGCTTTTGCTCATGCGGCGGCAATGAAGTAAAAGACGATGAGCCTTCTGCCGAACGGGAAGCGGCAAGCGAAGATACTTATGAAAGCACATCTCAGGAGGATGTATCTTTTGCCGTAAAACCTATTGATTTTTCAATTCCTTATACTTTTGAGGAAAGCTTTGATTTTATAACGCTTCCGGAGTTTGACAGCAGTAAAAAGAATGAAGATTCTTCCGAAACCTTTTATATGGGGGAAATTGCCGTAATGAAAAAGGTATATGATTCTTCAAACCGTGATGAGGAAATTACCGTTTATGAAGAAGACGGAAAAACCGTCAAGACTGTAATTAAATACAAGTATGACGATTTGAAGGGCTTTTCCTTTGAAAATTACGAGAACGGCGTATGTGTTGAAGAATATTATATAACATACGATACTCAGGAGGAATACGCGAACGCTGCGTGTAAAATGGAAGCCGATGTAGAAACAGGCGGTAAAACCATGGAAATGTATGAATTTGATAAAAACGGCGAAGTAATAAAATATATTGACAATGCGTCTTTCGCTGATTTGATACTTAATTCGGTAATAGGCTCTTTGGCCGGATAACAGAAAATGACAAGTTGTTTTTATCTATTGACACAAAGCCGTTTATCTGATATAATAAATAAAAATTTCTGATTCGGTCTGCCGGCAGATACTTATATTAAAATATTTAGGTTCTGCCTTTTGGCGGAGCCTTTATTTGAGCCAAGGAACAAAGGTGATGTAATGTCTTTACTGCTTCGGGGAGCCACTGTTTATTTTGAAAGCAGCTTTCAAAAAGTAGATATACTTATAAGCAACGGAAGCATTGTTTCCGTCGGTGAGTCGCTTAAAGCTTTAGATTGTGAAATTATTGACTGCGGCGGCAGATATATATTTCCCGGTTTTGTTGATGTGCACGTGCATTTCAGAGAGCCGGGTTTTTCTTATAAGGAAACGATAAAGACGGGTTCTCTTGCCGGGGCTCACGGCGGGTATACCTCCGTATGCACAATGCCGAATCTTAATCCCTGTCCCGACTCTCTCGAAAATCTAAAAATTCAGACGGAAATTATAAAGAGAGACGCCGTAATCAATGTATATCCCTACGGAACAATTACAAAGGGAGAAAAAGGTGCGGAGCTTTCGGATATGGAGGATATGGCAGCCTTTGTTATCGGATTTTCCGATGACGGCAGGGGAGTTCAGAGCGGCGAAAAAATGCTTGAAGCCATGGAAAAGGCGAAAAAGCTCGGTAAAATAATAGCCGCCCACTGTGAAGACAACAGTCTGCTGAACGGCGGTTATATACACAAGGGCGAATATGCAGGGCTTCACAATCACAGGGGAATATGCTCCGAAAGCGAGTGGAAGCAAATCGAAAGAGATATAGAGCTGTGCAAAAAAACAGGCGTCAAATATCATGTTTGCCATATTTCCGCAAAAGAAAGCGTGGAGCTTATAAGACAGGCTAAAAAGGACGGAGCCGATATTACCTGTGAAACGGGACCCCATTATCTTGTAATGAACGATACGGATATTCGGGAGGACGGAAGATTTAAAATGAATCCTCCCATAAGAAGCGAAGAGGACAGGCTTGCGTTAATTGAGGGCATAAAGGACGGCACTGTTGATATGATAGCCACGGATCATGCTCCTCATTCTGCTGAAGAGAAGTCAAAGGGGCTTGAAAAATCCTTAATGGGAATAACGGGGCTTGAAACTTCATTTCCTGTTTTGTATACCGAGCTTGTAAAAAAGAACCATTTAAGCCTTTCAGAGCTTACAGAGCTTATGAGCATAAAACCGGGAAAAAGATTTAATATAAACAGCGGCATAAAAGAAGGCGCAAAAGCTGATTTGTGCGTATTTGACCTTGACGCTGAATATGAAATAGAGCCGGACAGCTTTTTATCTATGGGCAGGGCAACGCCTTTCAAAGGAAAAAAAGTTTACGGAAAATGCGTAATGACCCTTTGCGGCGGAAAAATTGTATATAAGGAAAGATAATATGAAGGATGTTATTTATACGGTAGAATCAAATGAGCAGCTTACCGAAAACGTATATAAAATGAAGCTGGCGGGAGACACATCGGCAATTACGGCTCCCGGACAGTTTATAAACATAAAAATAGAGTCTTTGTTTTTAAGACGGCCTATATCTGTTTTTGACTGTGAAGACGGAGCAGTCACCATAATATATAAGGTTGTCGGAACAGGTACCGAAAAAATGGCGCAGATGACAAAGGGACAAAAGCTTGACTGCCTTACAGGACTGGGAAACGGCTTTAATACGGAGCTTTCCGGAAATTCCCCTGTCGTAATAGGCGGAGGCGTGGGAGTTCCTCCAATGTATTACTTAGCCAAAAAACTGAGAGAGCAAAATAAAAATGTAACCGCAATTTTGGGCTTTAACAAAGAAAGCGAAATATTCGGCGAGGAAGATTTTAAGAGCTTAGGTGTAAAAACCGTAGTAACCACCGTTGACGGAAGCGCGGGAATAAAGGGCTTTGTAACAGACGGCATGAAGGATATTGACTACACTTATTTTTATACCTGCGGTCCCGAGCCTATGCTGAAAGCCGTTTATAACGCTTCAAAAACATCGGGTCAGTTCAGCTTCGAGGAGCGGATGGGCTGCGGCTTCGGAGCCTGCATGGGCTGTTCATGCAAAACAAAATACGGTAACAAGAGAATATGCAAGGAAGGTCCCGTGCTTGTAAAGGAGGAGATAATATGGTAAATACATCTGTAGAATTAAGCGGAATAACATTATCAAATCCTGTAATACCTGCAAGCGGAACTTTCGGCTTCGGATATGAATTTGCGGAGCTTTACGATATTAATAAGCTGGGCACATTTTCTTTTAAAGGTACAACGAAAGAGCCCCGATTCGGCAATCCAACCCCCAGAATAGCTGAATGTACCGCCGGAATGATAAATTCCGTGGGACTTCAGAACCCGGGAGTAGAAAAGGTAATATCGGAGGAGCTTCCCAAGCTTAAAAAATGCTTTAACAAACCTGTCATAGCGAATATAAGCGGATTTTCCGTTGATGAATATGTATATACCTGCGAGAAAATCGACAAAGAAGAGCAGGTAGGAATAATTGAGGTAAATATAAGCTGTCCCAATGTTCACGGCGGCGGTATGAGCTTCGGAACATCGGCAAAGTCTGCGGCGGAAGTTACAAAAGCGGTAAAAGCAGTTACAACAAAGCCTGTTTATATAAAATTAAGCCCTAATGTTACCGACATAACAGAAATAGCAAAGGCGTGCGAAGACGCCGGAGCAGACGGCATAAGCATGATTAATACCCTTATGGGAATGAGAATAGATTTAAAAACAAAAAAGCCTGTTGTTGCCAACAAATCAGGAGGATTTTCCGGACCTGCGATTTTTCCTGTGGCAGTATCAATGGTATACAGAACCTTTGAAGCTGTAAAAATACCCATAATCGGTATGGGAGGAGTATCCACGGCGGAAAATGTAATTGAAATGATGCTTGCAGGGGCGACGGCTGTTCAGGTAGGCGCAGCGAATCTTGCCGACCCTTATGCCGGCTTAAAGATAGTTGAAGCGCTTCCTGAGGCCATGGAAAAATACGGTATTAAAAATCTTAAAGATATAATAGGAGGAGCACACTGATGGGTAAAGATGTAATTATCGCTTGTGATTTTGCGGGAAGGGAAAGCTGTATGAAATTCCTTGATAATTTCAGGGAAGAAAAGCCCTTTGTAAAAATAGGCATGGAGCTTTTTTACGCTGAGGGACCTGAAATTGTAAGGGAAATTAAAAGCAGGGGACATAAGATTTTTCTTGACTTAAAGCTTCACGATATTCCCAATACGGTAAAAAAAGCCATGAGCGTACTGTCAAAGCTTGATGTTGATATGTGCAATCTTCATGCAGGGGGAACAATAGCCATGATGGAGGCAGCCATTGAGGGACTGACAAGGGAAGACGGAACAAGACCAATTTTGCTTGCTGTAACACAGCTTACATCAACAAGCGAAGAGAGAATGAAAGCCGATTTGCTTATAGACAAGCCTATTGATGAAGTTGTAATGCACTATGCGGCAAACGCAAAAAAAGCAGGGCTTGACGGAGTTGTATGCTCGCCTCTTGAAGCTGAAAAGGTTCACGGAGTATGCGGAAAAGACTTTTTAACGGTAACTCCCGGTGTAAGATTTGCCGACGGTGATATAGGGGATCAGGTAAGAGTGACGACGCCTGCGAAAGCAAAGGAAATCGGCTCAGATTATATAGTTGTGGGAAGACCCATAACGGCGGCAGAAGACCCTGTTGCGGCATACAGAAGATGCGTAAAAGAATTTGTAGGATAAAATGAAAGGATGATATATATGGAAAAAGTAATTGCAAAAGCGTTGTTGTCAATCGGCGCTGTATTTTTCAGACCTGAGGAGCCGTTTACATGGGCAAGCGGAATAAAAAGTCCCGTGTACTGTGACAACAGACTTATTTTAACAGCACCGGAGTACAGAACCACCGTTGAAAACGCCATTGCGGAAACGGTAAAGAAAGAATATCCTGAGTGTGAAGTTCTTATGGGCACCAGCACTGCGGGAATAGCTCATGCGGCTATTGCGGCGCATATTCTGGGAATGCCTATGGGATATGTACGCTCTGGCAACAAGGACCACGGCAGACAGAACAGAATCGAAGGAAAGCTTGAAAAAGGTCAGAAGGTCGTTGTTATTGAGGATCTTATTTCAACCGGCGGAAGCGTAATTGAGGTTGTAGAAGCTTTAAGGGAAGCGGGAGCCGAGGTTATAGGAATTGTAAGCATATTTACATATAATATGCAGAAAGGTAAGGACAGACTTGCGGCGGCAAATGTTAAAAATGTAAGCCTTACCAATTTTGATGTAATTGCCGAAGTTGCGGCTGATGAAGGATATATTAAAAAGGAAGATATAGAGCGTCTTATAAAATTCAGAAACAACCCCTCAGACGAAAGCTGGATAGGAGCATAAAATGAGAAGTCTTATTGATATACAGGAGCTGTCAACAGAGGAAATAGACGAGCTTATAGCAACTGCCAAGGACATTATAGCGAATCCGGTGAAATACAGGGAAAAGTGCAGAGGCAAAAAGCTTGCCACGCTGTTTTATGAGCCGTCAACAAGAACAAGGCTGAGCTTTGAAGCGGCAATGTATGAATTAGGCGGAAATGTGCTGGGTTTCGCGTCTTCCGATAATTCATCGGCGTCAAAGGGTGAAAGCGTTGCAGATACAGTAAGGGTAGTAAGCGGATACGCAGATATAATAGCAATGCGTCATCCAAAGGAAGGTGCGCCTCTTGTAGCCTCTATGCACTCTCTTGTTCCGGTAATAAATGCCGGAGACGGAGGACATAATCATCCTACACAGACACTTGCGGACCTGCTTACAATTAACAGAGAAAAGGGTAGATTCAGCGATTTGACAATAGGTATGTGCGGAGATTTAAAATTCGGAAGAACCGTTCATTCTCTGATAGGGGCAATGTCAAGATATGACAATGTAAAATTTGTTTTGATATCTCCCGATGAGTTAAAGCTGCCGGGATATATAAAGCAGGAGACTCTTGACAGAAAAAATATTGAATATACCGAAACAAGAAGTCTTGAGGAAGCGATCCCGTCACTTGATATCTTGTATATGACAAGAGTACAGAAGGAGCGTTTCTTTAATGAGGACGATTATATAAGGTTAAAGGACACATACATTCTTAACGAGGCCAAGCTGTTAAAGGCAAAAAAAGATTTGTCCATACTTCATCCTCTTCCCAGAGTAAACGAGATTTCCGTAGAAATTGATAAAGACCCGAGAGCCTGTTATTTTGAGCAGACGCTTAACGGCAAGTACATGAGAATGGCGCTTATTTTAAAGCTGTTGGGGGTAGAGTAATGATTGTAAATCCCATAACAAACGGAGTTGTTTTAGACCATATTCAGGCAGGAGGCGCAATGGCGATATACAAGGCGCTGAATCTTGATAAGTTAGGCTGTCAGGTGGCAATAATAAAAAATGCCGAAAGCGTGAAAATGGGCAAAAAGGATATTTTAAAAATATGCGAGCCAATAGACATTAATTTTGATGTTTTAGGCTATATGGATCCGGGAATTACGGTAAACATAATAAAGGACGGCGCCGTAGTTGAGAGAAAAAAGCTTGAATTGCCTCAGCGGGTAGAGGGCGTTATAAAATGCAGCAACCCCAGATGTATAACATCTATTGAACAGGAGCTGCCTAATATTTTTAAGCTCACCGACAGAGAAAACAGGGTATACAGATGTATATACTGTGAATCAAAGTACAAAAACCAAGGGGATATAAAATAAAGCAAAATGCGGCAGCCGTTAAAAGCTGCCGTACAATTTATACAAAAAAACTGCTCATAAAAATGAGCAGTAATTTTTTTTATTAAACAACACCCTGTTCAAGCATTGCGTTTGCAACCTTAAGGAAGCCTGCGATATTTGCGCCTGCAACAAGATTGCCTTTCATATTGTATTCTTCCGCAGCTGCCGAAGCGTTGGAGTAAATGTTCTCCATAATGTCTTTAAGCATTTTGTCAACCTTTTCAAATGTCCAAGAACCTCTGATTGAGTTCTGGCTCATTTCAAGGGCTGATGTAGCAACACCGCCGGCATTAGCAGCCTTAGCAGGTCCGAATAATACATTGTTCTTCTGGAGATATTCAATAGCTTCGGGAGTTGAAGGCATATTAGCGCCTTCTGCAACAGCTATACAGCCGTTTTCAACAAGAAGCTTTGCACTTTCCTCGTCAAGCTCGTTCTGAGTTGCGCAGGGCAGAGCGATATCGCACTTAATGCTCCAGATACCCTTGCAGCCCTCATGGTATTCAGCGTCGGGATGAACATTAATGTATTCTTTGATTCTCTTTCTCTCAACTTCCTTGAGCTTTTTAACAAGGTCAAGGTCAATGCCCAGCTTGTCGTAAATATATCCGTTGGAGTCTGAAAGAGCAACAACCTTTGCGCCGAGCTCCGTAGCTTTCTGAGTTGCGTAAATAGCAACATTGCCCGAGCCTGAAATAACAACTGTTTTGCCTTCAAAAGATGAACCGTGGTCGCGGAGCATAGCGTCCGTGAAATAGCAAAGACCGTAGCCTGTAGCTTCTGTTCTTGCGAGAGAACCGCCGTATTCAAGGCTTTTGCCGGTAAGAACGCCGGAGAATCTGTTGTTGATTCTCTTATACTGTCCGAAGAGGTAGCCGATTTCTCTGCTTCCAACGCCGATATCGCCGGCAGGAATGTCGGTATAAGAACCGATATGCTTGGAAAGCTCAGTCATAAAGCTCTGGCAGAAACGCATAACCTCTCTGTCTGACTTGCCCTTGGGGTCAAAGTCCGAGCCGCCTTTACCGCCGCCGATAGGAAGTCCGGTAAGGGAGTTTTTAAAGATCTGCTCAAAGCCCAGGAATTTAATGATACCTTCATATACAGACGGGTGAAAACGCAGGCCGCCCTTGTAGGGACCGATTGCGCTGTTAAACTGTACACGGAAGCCTCTGTTTACTCTTACGGTGCCGTTGTCGTCAATCCAGGGTACTCTGAACTTAATGATTCTTTCAGGCTCAACAAGTCTTTCAAGAACGCCCTGCTCGATGTATTCCGGGTGCTTTTCAACAACGGGTTCAAGGGATTCGAGAACTTCTCTAACAGCCTGATGAAATTCTTTTTCGCCAGGGTTTCTGGCAATAATTCTTTCCATTAACTCAGCCAGATATTTGTTTTTAAAATTCATTGGAAATTCCTCCGTAAAAAAATTTACAAATCTCCCGAAAAGTAAATGTTTAGGAATGGGTATAAAAAGGGAGGGGTGAACAGCCTTTTTATATTCCTGTAATTTCCATACTTCATTTTAATAAAGCATTATAATAATAACACGAAATTTTATACATATCAAGAGTTTTGTAAATAAAATTAAAATTTAGTCGCTATTGCAAAAACGGCGTATAAGTTGTAGAATATTTTTATAAAAGTTTGCGGTAAGGAGCTCATATGAAGGTCACTATTTGTATGCTCAATTCAAAATATATACATTCGGGATTAGCTCCCTGGTGTTTGTATTCGGGGATAAAAAGCTTTTGTTCTGATGAAATAATACCCGTGGTAACAGAGGGAACGATTAATGAGAAGCAGGAGGATATTATAAACAGAATTGCAGCAAATAATCCTGATGTTGCAGGTTTTTGCTGTTATATATGGAATATAGATTATGTTAAAAGTATTGCCGAAAAAATAAAAGAAAAAACAGGAGCCGTAATTGTTTTGGGCGGACCTGAGGTAAGTTATAATCAGGAAGACATACTAAAAGAATGTGCTTTTGCCGATTATGTGCTGTCAGGGGAAGGTGAAACCGCATTTTCTGCTTTATGCTCGTATTTAAACGGAGAAAAAAGTATTGAGGGAGTTAATGGACTGTCTTACAGAAAAGACGGAAAAGTTATTGTTTCGCCGCCATTTTTATCGGGAGCTGAGCCTGTTTCACCCTTCTGCGATGAATATTATGATAATTTAAACGGCAGGATAGCTTATATCGAAACATCAAGAGGCTGTCCTTTTTCCTGTGCTTTCTGTCTTTCTGGAAGATGCGGTAAGCTTGTATTTTTTTCAATGGATAAGGTTAAGGAAAATATATTGAAGCTTGCCGGAAGCTCCTCTAAAACAATAAAATTTGTTGATCGAACCTTTAACGCAAGAGAGGACAGAGCGAATGAAATTATAAAATTCATTACTGATAATTACGGCAGAAAAATTCCCGAAGGGGTTTGTTTTCATTTTGAAATTGCCGGAGATATTCTGAAAGAAAGCACAATAAACTTACTGAAAAAAGCTCCGAAAGGTGCGGTGCAGCTTGAAATAGGCTTGCAGAGCTTTAATAAAAAGACGCTGAAAGCCGTAAACAGAACGGACAGAACAGATATAATATCTGAAAACATAAAAAGGCTTGTATCCTTCGGCAATATACATGTGCACGCGGATTTGATAGCCGGATTGCCCCATGAAGACTTAAAAAGCTTTAAGAACAGCTTCAATACATTATACAGCTTAAAGCCTCATATGTTACAGCTTGGATTTTTAAAGCTTATTTACGGCTCGCTTTTAAGGGAAAAAAGCGGTGATTTCGGCTGCTTATACGATAAAAACCCGCCCTATGAGGTTATAAAAACAGATTGTCTTTCAGAAAACGATATGAAAATAATTCATTACGCCGAGGATGCTGTTGAAAGACTTTATAACAGCGGAAGATTTTTATATACGCTTGATTACTTGACGGAAGACTGCGGCTTTAAGCCTTTTGAGCTTTTTGAGGAAGCCGGCAGACTTACCGGGGAGAAAAGCAGTATTTCACTTGACGATTATACGGAATTAATATATAATCATTTTGCCCAGAAAACAGATATGACTGTTTTAAGAGATAAAATGATATGCGACAGGCTTTCGTCCAACTCATCGGGAGTTATTCCTGAATGTCTTCAGATAAGTGATAAAAGGCTTAAAAGAGTTAAAAAATATGTTAATGAAAATATATTAAAAGGCAGGGAAAAGTCGTCATGCTGTATTTTATACAGTGAAAACAAGGCTGTTTACTGCGTGTATAAGGATGAATACCGTGACGCTGTAACCGGGCGTTATAAACTGAATTATTTTGATTTAAACGAGGAAATATTATGAGAATGAGAAAAAAGAGAAATCTTGAAGAAAAAATGGCTTCCGTTTCGGATATGCTGACAGTTTTGATAACGGAGGATAAAAACTACAATACCGCCGTTTTGGAAAAGGAATACCTTGATTTTGAAAAAATATTCGGAAACGGCAATCCTGCGGAGCTGGAGCTTGGCTGCGGCAAGGGGCAGTTTGCCTGTGAAATCGCAAAAAGGAATCCTGATATAAATTATCTTGCCGTGGAAATCAATCCCAATGTAATTTACATGGCGGCAAAAAAGGCAAAGGACGCCGGACTTAAAAATCTTCATTTTGTGCAGTGCCGTGGAGAATATCTTCCCAAATACATAAAGGACAATTCAATAGAAAAAATATATTTGAACTTTTCCTGTCCTTTCCCGAAGAAAAAATACGAAAGTCACAGGCTTACAAGCGAAAGATTTCTTGAAATCTATAAAAAGCTTTTAAAAGAAGGCGGAGAAATTCATCAGAAAACTGACAACATGGAATTTTTTGAATATTCTCTTGAAAAATTTTCTCAGAACGGTTTTGCAATGAAAAACATATCCCTTGATCTTCATAACAGTGATTTTGAGGAAAATATAATGACGGAGTATGAAAAGAGATTTACTGATTTAGGACAGCCCATATACAGACTTGAAGCGTATATCAGAAGTGAATAAAAGCAAAGCTGCCCGGTTTCGCCGGGCAGCTTTTTTTGAATTATCTTCGTTTTCTTGACTTTTTTGAAGAGGATTTAACCGAAACGGAAAGCACAAGACCTGCGATTATTAAAGCCGCACCAAGAAAAAGCTGGAAAGTAAGTGTTTGATTTTTAAGGAAGATAAGAGAAAATACAACTGTTACAAGAGGTGTTCCGTAAATGTATGTTGTAGCCCTTACCGGTCCCAGGGAATTTGTAGCATGGCTCCATGTAAGGAAGCATATTCCCGAAGCGCAGAGACCTAAATAAAGCAGATTAAAAAGCATTTCCGTATCCGCAAGAAGCCTGATGTGCTGAAAATTGACATCGTAAACAAAAACCGTTGGAATCATAAATATCAGGCCGTACATAAAAATGCGGCGGGTTGTCTGAATAACATTGTGACCGTATGTGCCGATTGTTTTTGTAAGAAGAGAATAAAGTCCCCAGGCAAATGCCGAACCTACCGCAAACAAAGCGCCCTTTACATTAATGTCAAAGGTAATTCCGTGCTCAAATGTAATAAGCATTATTCCTGTAATGGCAAGAAGAAAACCTACAAAAAAGTTAAGCTTCGGCTTGTCGGCTTTTTTTGAGAACATTGAAAGTATTCCGCAGAAAAACGGAGATGTTGCGAAAATAACGCTGACATTTGCGGCTTTTGTATATTGAAGGGCTGTAATTTCAAGGAAAAAATAAAGAGTGACCCCGAACAGTCCGGCAACGGCATACATAAGCTCTCTTTTTAATCCTTCAAATTTAAGTCTTGGGGGATAAATGATATTAAGGGCAATAAATGCAAGAAGAAAGCGGCATATAATTATTTCCGCAGGAGAAAGACCTCCATCAAGCAATTTTGTTGAAGAGATAACAGTGGTGCCCCAGACAATGATTGTAAAAAGTGCGGCAAGGTTTCCGGTTAATTTGTTTGTTTTCATTTTTAGTGCTCCGTTAAAAAAATAAAAGTCCTGAAATACTCAAAACTTTTAAAATTATAACATTCTTCGGTAAAATTTACAATACAAATATTTTGTTAATTTGCACAATTAAGTTAATATTTTTTGTTATTATAAAACGATAAAAAATTAAAATCTTTAAATTACTTTAAATCATATTAAAAAAATGTAAACATATATAAAATTGCTTGAAAAAATTAATATCTGATTGTATTATATACATAAGAAACGGAGGTAATAACAATGTTTTTACTGAGAAGATTTTTTTGTTTGCTGCTGTCGCTTCTTGATATGCTTGTAATTTACTGCGGAGGGGACGGTAACTTTATGAAAAATGCAGATGTCAGCATTACGATTAATCCTTATGCAACATATCAGACTATAGACGGCTTCGGTGCGTCAGCCTGCTGGTGGGCGCAGAATGCCGGTGATTCCGCTTATGCGCAGGATATTGCAAAGGCTCTTTATTCAAAGGAGGGCTTAGGTCTTACAATTTACAGATACAATGTCGGCGGCGGCTCAAAGGATAATCCTAACAGCAGAATAAGCGGTTCAAGAGCAACTGAAAGCTTTTATTATTACAATGAAGAAACAGGGGAGTATGAATACGATTTCACAAGAGATGCCGCGGCTCAGAAGATGCTTGATATGTGTCTGTCCTACGGGTGTATTGATACGGTGGTGCTTTTTGCAAATTCTCCTCACTATTCAATGACGAGAACAGGCCAGGCAACGGGAGGTCAGGTTGAGTACTATTCAAATCTTCCGGAGGAAAATTATGAAGCCTACGCGGACTACTTCCTTACAATTACTGAATATTTTATAAATAAAGGCGTTCCCGTAAAATACATAAGCCCTGTTAACGAGCCTCAGTGGAGCTGGGGAGGAGAATGGGTCGGGCAGGAAGGCTGTCATTATGAAAAAGAGGAAGTAGTGGCTTTGTTTAAAGTCTTCGCCGAAAAAATCAAGGAAAGCGGTCTTGATGTTAAGCTTATGGGACCTGAAAGCGGAGAAGTCGGAGAAACAACAGAATGGTATTTTGAAAACTTATACGGTGACAGTGAAATAGCCGAAGTAATGGGTTCCCTGGCATATCACAGCTATTGGAGCGATGTTAATACCTTAGGCAAAAAGGATTTCGGGAAAACTGTAGACGAGCTTTACGGCGGTAAAATCAGTATAGATATGACGGAATGGTGCGAGCTGCCCTGCACTCACAGCATAAACGATTTTGATTCGGCACTTTTAATGGCAAGAGTGATTTCTCAGGATTTAACACTTTCAAACGCCAATACATGGTCGGCTTGGGTAGGAGTAAATAACTACTCCATAGGAGATGACGGAGAGAAGTACTCCGACGGTTTGCTTGTTTCAAATGAAGAGGTTACGGAGCTTTATACAGCCTCAAGATACTACGCAATGGCGCATTTCACCAAGTTTATACCTGAGGGAAGCGTAAGAATAGCTGCCGTTTCGGATATACTGGACCTTTCGGTAACAAAGAACGGAGATATAAAGGACAGCACAAAATCGTTGAACATTTCCGCATTTAAAACGCCGGAGGGAAAAACAGTCTGCGTACTTGTTAACGAAGGCTCAGAAAGAAATGCGGTTATGAGTATCGGCTGCGGACATCAGGAGATATGGACTTCAACTGCTGACGCGCAAATGGTGCAGACTCACAGCGGAAACGCTAAATCCATTATTAAGCTTCCCGAAAAAAGTATAACGACTATTGTATACGGCTGATATATATGATATAATACAAAATCATGTATATTCTTTTCTGCCGCTTGCCATAAGGATAATTTCAGAAATAAAGGGCAAAATATACACCGCCCCCATACACTCCTTTGCACTTATCATTAAATCGGTATAAAGCTGGATATAATAATAAGGATCCGATGTGCGGAATGATTTTATGTAAAAGAACAGTGATAAAAAAGTCATTGTAACAATCAGGACGGTGCCGTATTTAACAGCGGTTTTTGAAACAAAATTCATATTTTTAAAAATAACCGACAAATCGGAAAGAATATTTTTCATTGATATCACCCATTTGATTATACTATGCAATCATGGGTGATTCAATTTTTAAATATTGGTAAGGAGCTTATACAATGTCATTTGATTTCGGCGTATCTTCAGCGTGTTTTTATCCACTTGAAACGGAAAAGTCATTTTTAAAATCCTGTGAGCTGGGGTTTAAAAATATAGAAATTTTTTTTAATTCTCCGTCGGAGCTTTCAGATGAATTTATAAGTGACATACAGCGTATAAAGGATAAATACGAAGTTAATATACCGTCGGTGCATCCTTTCCAGTCTTTTGCAGAGTCCTTTTATATTTTCAGCAATTACGAAAGGCGATTTTATGATATTTTGCCCTTGTACGACAGATTTCTTAAAGTAACCTCAATGCTGGGCGCTGATATATTTGTAATACACGGAGCAAAAAAACCGGGCTCAGTTGATGATGAGGAATACTGCAAAAGGTTTATGCGGCTTATGGAAATGGGCGATAAATACGGCGTAAGGGTCTGTCATGAAAATGTTGTGTATTACAGAAGCGAGTCTCCGGATTATCTGAAAATGATGAGTGATTATATCGGCAGTGATTTTAAAACCGTTTTTGATATCAAGCAGGCATACAGGGCTGGCTATACGCCTTATGATTTTCTCGAAAAGCTTCATGATACGGTGGTTCATGTTCATATCAGCGACCATAATGCCGAAAAAGACTGCTGCGCTCCCTGCTCCGGAGATTTTAATTTTGAGAAATTTTTTAAAGCAATGAAAAGCTGCGGGTATGCCGGCAAATATATAATTGAGCTTTATAATTGGAGCTATGACAGCGAAAAAGAAATAACGGACAGCTGCAAAAAGTTAGAGAAAATTGTTGAAAATATATAATTTTTAGTAGTGAAAATTTTATTTATTTTAAAAAATCATTATTGACAGATAAATAAACAAGTTGTAAAATATAAATGATAGAACAAAGGTGTTCGTTGATAACAGCCGTACTGCGGCATTATCAGCGAGCCTTTTTTTGTTTATTTTTTACGCAGTTAAAGCTGTGTAATTGATAATATAACAAATCTCCTTTAAAGTAATCGGCGGGTGCGCATTAGGTCGTTTCGGGTGAATATTGTCGTCTATTGGGTGATTTTCGGCAGTAATAAACGGCAGGCGCGCCTCTCGTCGGTGCTTCCTTTTTTGAAATAATTTATTTTTAATAAAACATAAAACCGGCAGGATTTTTTGTCCTGCCGGTTTTGTAGTTATATAATATTATTGTCCCATAAGACTGCTGAACGCGGAACTCTTCTTCTTTTCCTTTTTAGGTTTGTATTTAGGAGGATTTGCAAGACGGCTTCTTGCAGATTTACTTTTTTTTATAATTGTATTAACCCTTATAAAAGTTTCAACTATGGTATCGCTTACATAGTTAAGGACATTTTTCATCATGTCGCCCTGATAGTCGTAGGACGAGAGCATTGTTACTATTATAACATCCTGAACCTCGTTGGAACCGTCCTCGTAAATCTCATTTAATATATTAAAGAGTTTTTTCATTTTCTGAGGATTGTTTTCACGGATTGTTTCATATACAAGGGGATTTACAACATTTACAAAAAAGTCTTCGCAAAGAAACTCATCGTATTTTTCCATGTGAAGCTTGTATTCATCCTTAATTGAAGGATAAAGGGAAGCAAGTCTTATTGCCAATGTTGCGGGATCGTAAAGGAGTGCGCCGCTTTTTACCTGTGAACGGGTAACTGTTGCCTGAGCTTTGACATTCTGCTGTCTTTTCGCAATTTGCTTGGGAGAATAAGCGTCTGAAATGTTTTCCTGAAGCTCATTTGTAACCGATTTCAAGTCTTTAACATCATATTCATCAGGAATAAACAAAAAGCTCGCAACAGGGGAGTAATCGCTGTCGTCCTCGCTTTTAGCGTCCTTGTCACCGGCTAAAAGCATTATTTTGTTTTCGCTGTATAAGATTCGCAGAGAGCCTTTTTCACCTTTATAAGCGAGAAACTGAGAATTGTCCCTGTAGAAAACAGGCGCAGCGCCTTTTTCAGTTTTTTCCGGAACAACGGAGCTGAAGCCGAGATTGTCAAGAGAGGGCTTAAGCTCTGAATATAATGTACTGAAAACAGTATTTAATTCTATCATAAAATTAATATCCTTTCAGTTAATTAACCGTTTAATGCAGCAAAGTTGTTTTTGTTGGATTTATAAAGGTTCTTAAATACCTCATACTGCTTATCATAAATGGGCTTGTTCGCAGCTTGAGGATGATAGGTTTTTACTATGTTAATAAGCTTTTTTGCTTCATGAACGCCGTTGATGATGCCAAGTCCTGCCGCAACAACAACTGCTGCGCCTACTGCTCCTACATTCTGGGGACTGTCAATTGTTTCGACAGTTTTGCCTGTAACATCGGCAAGGATCTGACACGTAACCGGAGATAAAGCGCCGCCGCCTACAAATCTGATGCGCTGTGAGGTTCTTACCTTCTTTTCCTGAACATCAATGAACCAGCGGAGATGATAGCATACACCCTCAATAACGGCTCTTAAAAGCTCGGATTTACCTGTTTCAAGGCTTATGTTAAAGAACATACCTCTTGCGTTGGGATCCTCAAAGGGACATCTGTTTCCGTGAAGCCAGGGAGTGAAAATAACTCCGTTTGCGCCGGCAGGAACTTTATCAATAATTTCCGACATATAATCGTAAAGACTTGTATATTCAGCTTCGTAGGAATCGGTGATTTTCTCTTTTTTAAGATAAATGCCGATTTCGTCAAGAGCAAGATGGTCTTTGACCCATTCAAGACATTTGCCGGCTGTTTCAAGCTCCGCAAAGTAGTTGAATTTTCCGGGATCAGCGCCTACAATGGCGGCGATCATTGCGCTTGCGTCAACAATACTCTTGTCAACAACCGTTGAAACCCATCCCGAAGTTCCGGAATAAACATGTGTGTCGCCGATATCAACAGAGCCTGCGCCTACGCCGATTAATGAAGCGTCACCGCCGCCGCCGAATACAGCGATGCCCGGCTCAAGATGAAGCTCCTTAGCGGCTTTTTCTGTAAGTGTGCCGATTTTTGCCGTGCAGGGCTTAATGTCTGCAAGGTGCTCGTATTTAATGCCCAGCATATCGGTCATTTCCTTGCTCCAACATTCTTTGCCTTTTCTTATGTCATATATCATGGATGCGAAGGCTGAATCGGGTGTCATGCAGAATTCGCCTGTCATACGGCAGATGAGATATTCTTTAACATCCAGCCATTTATATACCTTCGCGAAATTTTCCGGCTCGTGAGCTTCTACCCATTTGTATTTCCAAACAGGGTCTTTTACGGAAGCGGCAACCGCTCCTGTAATCTGAAGAGATTTAAGAAGCTTGGGAATGTTAGCGCCTGCGATCTGAGGACCGTGGGCGATACCCTTTTTAAGCTCATCCTTGGCTCTCTGGTCCATATAGCTCATGGCTCTGCGAACATGATAACCTTCTTTATCAACAAGAACAACGCCCTGCATCTGAGAACAGAAGGAAATTCCGTTTATATCCTTAGCCTTGATACCTGCTTTTTTAAGAGCTGTTTTTGTAGTGCCGCACATGGCGCTCCACCATTCGTCAGGATCCTGCTCGGCGCCGCCGTCGGGGAATACATAAAGATTGTATCCGCAGGAATCTGCGCCTATAAGCTTGATTACATCGGTAATTTCAAATACACAGGTTTTAACGCCTGTTGTACCGATGTCATAGGTTAAAGCATATTTTGTGTCCATAAATCTTTCCTCCGTTTATTAAATTGTTTTTCTGCCTTCAATGGCTTTTGACAAGGTTATTTCATCAGCGTACTGAATATCGGTTCCCACAGGGAGACCGAAGGCTATTCTTGAAATTTTTATATTGCAGGGCTTTATAAGCTTTGAAAGATACATTGCCGTTGCTTCGCCCTCAATGTCCGAATCGGTAGCGATAATTACTTCCCGGACTTCATCTCCTCCCAGCCTTGAAAGAAGTTCTTTGATTGTAAGCTGTTCCGGACCAATGCCGTCCAAAGGAGAAATAGCTCCGTGAAGAACATGATAAACGCCGTTATATTCCTTAGTTTTTTCTATTGCTATAAGGCTTTGGGTATCTTCAACGATACAGACTGTTGAATGGTCTCTTTTTTCATTTTTACAGATGGGACATAAATCCTCTTCTGTAAGATTACAGCATAAAGCGCATTTATGTATTTTACTGCAGGCGTCCGTAATTGCGTCAGCTATGGCAGCCGATTCGTTTTTCGGCAGTCCCAGAATATAAAACGCAATCCGCTGAGCTGTTTTTCTGCCGATACCGGGCATTCTTTCAAACTGCTCAATGAGCTTTTGAAGAGGTACTGCGCTGTACTGCATCAGAACATACCGGGAAGTCCGGGAATATTAAGCCCGCCTGTAAGCTTGCCCATTTCAGACTCCATTGCCTCGTCCGCTTTTCTCATAGCCTCGTTTATTGACGCAAGAAGAAGGTCTTCAAGCATATCTATATCTTCGGGATCAATAACCTCAGGCTTCATCTTAATTGCTTTTACCTCGTGCTTGCCGTTTACCGTAACTTCAACAGCTCCGCCTCCGGCAGAAGCAGTGAATTCAGTTTCTTCAACAGCCGCCTGAGTTTTTGCCATTTCCTCCTGCATTTTCTGGATTTTCTGCATCATGTTTCCGCCCTGATTGGCGTTGGGTATTCTGGCTTTCATGTTATTCCTCCTAAAATATCAAAAAATATCAAATTAATTTACTGTTTTAATTTTACTGTTAAATCTTTGCCTGTAACCTTTTTTACTGCGTCGGTTATGGAAGATTTGAATATTGAAAAAATCCCCGGGACAACGCTATTATAATTTGAAATGGTCAGCACAGAACCGTTAATTTCGGCTTTTGTGCCTATAAACATTCCTATTGTAGGGGGACAGCTTTTTTCCATTTCAATAATGCAGTTTGTCCAAATTTTATTGATTTCCGCATCTGAAGCAGGGGAGCCGGTTTTCTGCGCAGGTGAGATATTTGTTTTTACTGAATTTGCAGCCGGCTCTTCGTCAAATACCGGAGCTTCATCAAATACAGGCGCTTCATCAAATACAGGCGCTTCATCAAATACCGGTGCTTCGTCAAATACAGGCGCTTCGTCAAATACAGGCGCTTCATCAAATACAGGCGCTTCGTCAAATACAGGCGCTTCGTCAAATACAGGCGCTTCGTCAAATACAGGCGCTTCATCAAATACCGGTGCTTCATCGAATACCGGTGCTTCATCGAATACCGGTGCTTCATCAAATACCGGCGACTCGTCCGTATTTTCGGAAATCGCATTTGAATTTATTGTATCAAAAGATTCTTCATCATCATATTCATCGCTGTCATCTTCAAATTCAAGAGTACTTAAATCTATTTCCTTTTTAGCATTTGCGTTGGACTCGCTGAATGTATTTGCTGTGTTTTTCGGCTGAACATAAGCTTTGTTATTTCCGGATTCAAGGGCTTTTACTTTTTCTTCAAGAACTGAAATACGGGCCAACGCCGAGTCCAAATCGGTAAGCAAATTCGGAGAACATATTTTTATAACAGCCATTTCAGTTTCGATTCTTCTGTTTTGTGTGGATTTAATGGCGGCAACAGCAGAAGATAAAACATTCATAATATTCAAAATTTCTTCAACGGTAAAGCTTTTTGCCGCATTTTTCAAATCGTTAAGCTCTTCGTCAGTGCAAAAAAGAATATCTTCGGGTCGGGAAACTGATTTTATAATTAACAGACTTCTGAAGTGATTAGCTAATTCGGTACACAGTCGTTCTGTGTCAAAAGACGAACGGTGAAGCTCGTCAATAAGTCCCAGGGCTTTGGAGACGTCATGATTTTTAATGGCATCGGTAAGCTTGAAAAGATATGTTTTGCTTACAATTCCCGCAGTTTCGGATACAATTTTTGTAGTAACATTCTCCGAAATACTCAGGCATCTGTCAAATATCGAAAGCGCGTCTCTCATGCCTCCGTCGGCGATTCTTGCAATAAGCATAGCGGCGTCATCATCAAGAACAGCGTTTTCCTGCTCTGCAACAAATTTAAGCCGTTCAACAATCGCATTAACGGAGATTCTGTTAAAATCAAACCTCTGACATCTTGACAGAATTGTTGAAGGAAGCTTTTGTACCTCCGTTGTGGCAAGAATAAAGACGATATGAGCAGGGGGCTCTTCCAGAGTTTTAAGGAGAGCGTTAAAGGCTTCTATCGTCAGCATATGAACTTCATCAATAATGTAAACACGGTATTTTGCCTGAGCCGGCGTAAAAGCGGATTCCTCTCTTAAAGCTCTTATGTCATCTATACCGCGGTTGCTGGCTGCGTCAATTTCTACAACATCCAAAACGGAGCCGCTGTCAATTCCTTTGCAGATATCGCACTGATTGCAGGGATTTCCGTTTATCGGGTTAAGGCAGTTTATTGCTTTTGCGAGAATTTTAGCGCAAGAAGTCTTGCCCGTACCTCTTGATCCCGTAAAGAGATAGGCATGAGCAAGTCTGTTTTCCTTAACCTCGTTCATTAGAGTTTCGGTTATATGGGGCTGACCTGAGACATCGGAAAAAGTTTTAGGCCGCCATTTTCTATACAACACTCTGTACAATTGAATTACACCTTATAGATGAATTAATTTTAAACAAAGAGTCCAACCTCGGTCACACGGCGTGCTGGCGAACTGTAACGCACGGGCATACCGTTTAATGCTGCTCGGTTCCCCGCCTGACATGGTTCACAGCGTTCCGTCGCACAGAACCAACACGCCGCATGACAGAAATTGGACTCATAATTAACAAAAATTATTATAATATATTTTTTAAATAAAGGCAATAGGTAAAAAGAAAAAAAATAAAAATTATTGCTTAAATTTATTATTGCCATGATATTAAACAATATAAAAAAATCAGGCATAAAAGCCTGATTTTCAATTATTCATCTTCTGACTGGACTGTTTTCTTTACCTCAATTTTACCGTAGCGAGAACCTGCGGCGTCAATTTTAGGTGCTCTGTCGGCTGAAACAGCAGGCTTGTAAGAATTATCTCTTCTGCCTCTGCCGCCTTTGTAACCGCCGTTTCTTCCGCCTCTGTTATATCCTCTGCGCCTGTCGCCGTGAGTAGGCTGAACGCCTTCCTCAAGAGTGATTATAACCCTTCTTTCCGCATCGTAGCCGACGGAATGAGAAGTTACGCCCTCAATACCCTGAATTGCGGTATGTATAATTCTTCTTTCATAAGGATTCATGGGGTCAAGTTTAGCGCTGCGGCCGTATTTAAGAACCTGACTTGCTGAACGGGCTGCAAGCTCCTTAAGGTTTTCAGCTCTTTTTTCTCTGTAATCGCCGATGTTTATGGAAACCTTTTTGCTTCCGCTTGTATTTTTGTTAGCGAAAAGTCTTACAAGGTACTGAACGGAGTCAAGAGTTTCACCGTGATGACCTATAATCGCACCGTAATTCTCTTCTGTAGTGATTTCATAAATTATTTCATCGCTCTCTTCCTTAGATGAAAGATGAACATCTTCAATGCCCATTCCTTTAATGATTGTTTCAAGGTAGCTTCTTATTGCGGCGTCTTCCTCGGGAGATACTGAAACTGCTTCTGATGTTTTTACAGGTGCTGAAGCTGTTTCTTTTTTCGGAGCGGAGAAAGACTCCTTAACCGCAGCTTTAATTTCAGGCTCTTTATCAGCAGTTTCATAATAGGCTCTTACTTTTGCGTCTTTGCCGCCGATGAATCCGAGAATTTTCTTTTGAGGCTCCTGAAGAATTTCAAATTTTACTTCAGCGTCAATAGGAGCGTTTAATGCCGCTTTTGCCTTTTCAATGGCTTCATCACGAGTAGAAGCGGTAGCGATTGCTTCATTTATCATTTTTTTACACCTTCTTTATTTACTTCAATCTTCAGAATTGCTTTCTGAAAATGCTTTTAACTTTTTAATATTAGCTTCTCTTGAACGGCGTTCAACCGTTTCGTCAATCATAGCGTGAGCAATAACTCTCTGAGGGTTATGAGAATAGTTAAGAATAATTGTCTGAATCAGAGAAATTGCGCTGGACATAATCCAGTATACGCCGACGCCGGCAGGGAACATAAATGTAAATACAAGAGACATTACCGGCGACATAAAGGTCATGCAGCCCATTGAGGGATTTTTTGCAATTTCAGGGTTAGTCTGCTTCTGCTTCTGGAACATTATAATGCTTGTGAACATTGCCAAAGCAAAAGATAAAATCGGAATAATCCATAACAGGCTCGGCTCAGAGTATTTAGGAGTCTGAGTAAGATCAAGCTTGCCGAAAAGCATAAACTGATCCTTAAGACCCATAATCTGTTCCGTAAAGCTTTTAAGGGATTCGGGAATATTAGAAGCGTTAAGCTGTTTCAAAAGCTCAATTTCGTATGATCTTGAACCGGAATTTACAGCTATTCCTAAAGCTTCTGCCGCTTTCTGCACAAGGCTTTCTGAAATATTCAAAACCTTGGTAAGGGGAGTATAAACAACTCCGTAAAGACCGATCATAACGGGAAACTGTATAAGAAGAGGAACACAGCCGCCGGTCATGGCGTTGTAGCCCTCTTTCTGGTAAAGAGCCTGGGTTTCCTCCTGAATTTTCATCTGCATTTCTCTGGTAACGGTACCGCCGTTTGAATATTTCTGCCTGATTTTATTAACCTTAGGCTGAAGTCTGATTTGTTTGGCGGCGCCTTTTTGCTGACTTATTGTAGAAGGAAGGAGAATAAGCTTAACAATAAGAACAAGGACAAAAAGCGATAAAAGATAGTTATCCGTAAAATTATAAAAAAAATGCAGTATATAGCCGAACGGAACGGCAAGCGCATTATAAATTCCTTGCATATTATTTTCAACCCTTAATGAACTTAATTATTTACGAAAATTTTTTTTGTTTTTCAAGCTGTCTTTTAATTCGGGAACAGGATCATATCCCCCGGGAAACAGAATATTACAGCGCATAAGTCTTTTTATTCCCATAAAAACGCCTCGAGCGGCGCCGTATCTTTCAACAGCCGTAAGCATATAGTTTGAACAGGTAGGGTAGTAACGGCACATGGGAGGGAAAAGCGGAGAAATTTTTCTCTGATAAAATCTGAGCGCTTTAATGATAAAATTTTTCATACAGAAATAATATTTGCCTCCGAAAGCATTGACAGCATAATGTTGTAAATATCGGAGCTTTTCTTATAAATTGTTTTTGTTCTTGCGACGAAAACAATATCAACATTGCGGTTAAACGGAAGGTCGATTTTTCTGAAAGCTTCTCTGATGACTCTTCTTGCCCTGTTGCGCTGAACCGCATTACCGATTTTTTTGCTTGTAGTGATACCTATACGACAAAGTCCCGCGTTGTTTTTAACCACATAAGAAACCAACGCAGGATTTGTGTATGACTTGCCTCTAAGGTAGGCACGACGAAAGTCACTGTTAGTTTTTAATGTTTGGATTTTCGGCAAAACATTCACCCGATCTCAATCATGAGTTATTAAACAGCAAGTGTCTTTCTGCCTTTAGCTCTGCGGCGAGCGAGAACCTTTCTTCCGTTTCTGTCAGCCATTCTTGCACGGAAGCCGTGAACTTTCTGTAAATGTCTTTTTTTGGGCTGATAAGTTCTTTTCATTCAGATGAACCCCCATTCGTAGCACAACTTTTAAAAAGATTGTGACCTCAATATATTGGATGTCAGGACATAAGTGTCCCTGCAATTTGTTATTATATAACATAGAAAGTATATATGTCAACCTTTTTTTTATTTTATGATATTTTTTCTGAAAAATTTTAACAAATTGCAATTTTATAGAGTTGACAATGTAAAAAAAATCTGTTAAACTTTATAGGCATCAGATAATACGCCTCCTTAGTTAAATGGATATAATAAACCCCTCCTAAGGGTTAGTTGTGGGTTCGATTCCCGCAGGGGGTGCCAAAAGCAGCAGCCGCAGCAGAAATTGCTGCGGCTGTTAGTTATTATGTTAATCGTCTATTTCGGGATTTGTTGCGTCTGCAAAAATTTTCATAACCTCTTCAGAAGGTTTCTTATCTATCAGTGAAACAACAATGCACAAAATCAATCCTACTATAAAGCCGGGAAGAAGCTCGTAAATTCCTGTTGATTCGGAAAGGAAAGCTATCCACAAAACAACTGTGATACTTCCGCCTAAAATACCGGCGACAGCACCTTTGTATGTAAAACGCTTCCAGAAGAGAGAAAGTATTATAACTGGGCCGAAAGCCGCTCCAAAGCCTGCCCATGCGTTGCTTACCAAATCCATAATGCTTGTTGCTTTTGGATTAATTGATATAAAGAATGCGATTACAGCAATTACAATTACAACTATTCTTCCGACCCAAAGGATTTCCTTATCGGATGCGTTTTTACGGAAAACAGGCTTATAAATATCGCTTGTAAATGACGAGGAAGCAACAAGAAGCTGTGAGTCCGCAGTACTCATCGCCGCCGCAAGAATAGCCGAAAGGAGAACGCCGGCAATAAAAGCGGGGAAGAGTTCTTTAACCATTTCAATAAATACGCTTTCGTGGTTGCCGTTTGTGATAAGCTCAGGGTACATAAGTCTTCCCAAGTATCCGATGGCAACAGCGGCGCCTAAAGTGATAACAACCCAAATTATAGCTACAGTAGCAGACTTTTTAATAAGGCTGGCTTTTTTTATAGACATAAATCTAACGAGAATGTGCGGCATGCCGAAATAGCCAAGACCCCATGCAAGCCCCGAAACAATATCTTTCCAGCCGCTCTTAAAGGGGTTCATAACAAATTCATTTGCAGTGCCTATAAAACCTTCGTTAATAAGAGACGGATCAAGATCCCTTGTAAAATAAATAACAATCGGTACTGCAAGAATAGCAACAAGCATCATAAGACCCTGGAAGAAGTCAGTCCAGCAAACAGCCTTATATCCGCCAGTAAAGGTGTATACTATAATAATTACGGCGAAAATAAGTGTCGCTATATTCACGGAAAGAGAAGGAATAACCTCGGCGAAAAGAATACCGCCGGCTTTAAATCCTGATGCAACGTAAACAGTAAAGCAAACAAAGAAAACAACGGCGCAGACAATTCTTAAAACAAGGCTTTTTGAAGCGAACCTGTTTGAAAGGTACTGAGGAATAGTTATAGAGTCACCTGCCGCTACAGAGAAGCGTCTTAGACGTCTTGCTATAAATATCCAGTTTAATGCGGTTCCAAGAGCAAGACCAATGCCAATCCACATTTGACCGAAACCGAAAGCGAGAATGCTTCCGGGAAAGCCCATTAAAAGCCAGCCGCTCATATCTGAAGCCTGAGCGCTCATAGCTGTTACATAAGGTCCCATGCTTCTGCCGCCGAGGAAATAGGATTTTTCGCTGTTTCCATCGCCGCGCATTTTGAAAAAGAAATAGATACCTATACCCATCATTGCCAAAAAATATAGGATAAAGGCTAAAAGCTGATAGTTCACTTAATATCACCCTCCACAAATAATACTAAAAAATTTTATCATAATCTGATAAAAATAGCAATAGGAAAACATAAAAAAGCATATGTTATATAAGTAAAAATAAAAATAAATCTTAATTATATTACTTGACATAAATATAATATTGTCGTATATTAAGGACAACAAAAACAGAAAAGGACGGATTGTATGAAGCTTTCATTTCGCTGGTACGGAAAAGATGATAAAATTACACTCAATCATATAAGACAAATTCCCGGTATGTATTCTGTAGTTACGGCGGTATATGACGTACCTGTAGGAGAAGTTTGGAGCAGAGAAAGCATAGAGGAACTGAAGAATATGACAGAAGCCGCAGGTCTTAAATTCGATGTAATTGAAAGCGTACCTGTTCATGAGGATATTAAGCTCGGAAAGCCTTCAAGAGATAAATATATTGAAAATTATTGTGAAAACATAAGAAGACTGGGAGAAGCGGGAGTAAAATGTATATGCTATAATTTTATGCCTGTTTTCGACTGGACAAGAACTCAGCTGGATCACGTAAATCCCGACGGTTCAACGTCTCTTGTTTATTACCAGGAACAGGTTGATAAAGTTGACCCGTTGAAGAGTGCTTCCGATTTAACCTTGCCGGGATGGGACGCCAGTTATACAAGAGATGAGCTTGCTTCTGTTGTAGCCGAATATAATGAAATGACAGAGGATGACCTGTGGGATAATGTAAAGTATTTTCTTGAGCGTGTTATACCTGTTGCGGCGGAATGTGATATAAATATGGCAATTCATGAGGATGATCCCTGCTGGAGCATCTTTGGCTTGCCGAGAATCATAACAGATGAAAAAAATCTTGACAGGTTTTTAAGTCTTGTTGACGACCCTCATAACGGAATAACCCTGTGTGTAGGTTCTCTCGGATGTTCAAAAAAGAACGATGTTGTAAAAATGGCTGCAAAGTACGCTAAAATGGGAAGAATACATTTTGCACACATGAGGAATGTAGCCATACTTGAAAATGGTTTTGAGGAGAGAGCTCATCTTTCATCCTGCGGAAGCATAGATATGTACGCGGTTATGAAAGCTCTTTACGATAACGGCTTTGACGGATATGTAAGACCTGATCACGGAAGAATGATATGGGGAGAAACAGGCAGACCGGGCTACGGCTTATATGACAGAGCTTTGGGAGCTGCATATTTAAACGGCTTGTGGGAAGCCATTGAGAAATCCAGTAAATAATATTCTTTAAAGAGGTAATATAAATGAATGAAATTATTAAAGAAATCGGCAAGATAGGCATTGTTCCCGTAGTAAAGCTCGACAATGCAAAAGATGCTCTTCCTCTTGCTAAGGCTCTTATAAACGGAGGTCTGCCCTGTGCTGAGGTAACATTCAGAACAGATGCCGCCGAAGAAGCAATAAGCCGGATTTCAAAGGCTTATCCGGAAATGCTTGTAGGTGCAGGAACGGTTCTTACAACAGATCAGGTTGACAGAGCTGTGGCGGCAGGCGCAAAATTCATCGTAACACCCGGTTTTAACGCAAAAATCGTTAAATACTGCGTTGACAGAAATATTCCCATAACACCCGGATGTCCTACATCCTCGGACATAGAAGCCGCTATCGAATTGGGGCTTGATGTTGTTAAATTTTTCCCGGCGGAAAATTTAGGCGGAATCAAAATGATAAAGGCTCTTGCCGCACCCTATGTAGGCGTAAAATTTATGCCTACCGGCGGAATCAACGCCGGCAACATCAATAATTACCTTGACTGTGACAAGATTGTTGCCTGCGGCGGCAGCTGGATGGTAAAGGATACGCTTATTAATGAGGGCAGATTTGATGATATCGAGCGTCTTACAAAGGAAGCCGTTGCAAGTATGCTGGGATTTAAGCTTGCCCATGTAGCCGTTAACTGCGGTGATGAAAAACAGGCTAAGGCAGTAGCCGATATGTTCACAAAGGCGTTTAATTTCAGTCAGAGAGAAATACCTGTAAGCTATTTCTGTACTGATGAAATCGAGGTTATGAAAAATAGCGACAGAGGAACAATGGGCCATATTGCAATCAAGACAAATTATGTTGACAAGGCAGTTGCGTATCTTGAAAGACAGGGAATTGAGCTTGATTATGATTCAGCACGGTATGATGAAAAAGGCAAAATGAATTTTATTTATCTTAAAGAGGAATTCGGCGGATTTGCCGTTCATCTTTGTATGTAATTAAAAAGAATAAAAAAGTGCTTCGGAACACTCCGAGGCACTTTTTTGTCAGTTGTCGTCTTTTTTTATTCGTATATCCATCTGAGGATACGGGATTTCGATTTTTCTCTGATCCAGTATTTTTTTAACCTTTTCCGTAACATCGTATTTGACATCCCAGTAGTCACCGGTATTGCTCCAGAAGCGAAGCAGATATTTAACTGCGCTGTCGTCAAAGGATGCTATTACCGCTGTTGGCTCAGGCTCTTTCAAAACCTTTTCGTTGCCGTATGCCGCGTCCAACAGAGCTTTTTTTACATCGTCTGAATCTGCTGAATAGGCTATGCCGATTTCAATATCAATGCGTCTTGTTGAAAAGGCGTTAAAATCGGTGAGAGCGCTGTCGGAAACCTTGCTGTTCGGTATTACAACAATTTTGTTGTCAGCGGTGATTATTTTGGTGTAAAAAATATTTATCGCTTTTACCGTACCTTCAAATTCTCCTGATTTTATGTAATCGCCCACCACAAAGGGCTTGAATACCGTTAATATGAATCCGCCGGCAATATTTGAAAGGCTTCCTTGTATTGCGAGACCGATGGCAAGACCGCAGGAGCCTAAAACCGCAACCATGGAGGCCATTGGTACTCCAAGAATGGCGGCAATTGTAATAAGAAGCAGTATTTTAAGACCTATTGTAAGGAAGCTTCTTATAAAAGACCTTGATGTAGCCTCAACTCTGCCGAAAATTTTGCCCTCTTTCATCTTTTTTGAAAAAGTATTAATAATCTTCCAGCCTACAATAAGCAAAACTGCGGAGAGAATCAGGTTAGGTGCGGAGTCGCTTAGGTATTGAGTCAGCCTATCCATTAACGCATTAAATATTTTTCCGGCATTGCTGATATTTTCATGAACATTGGATAAATCAATGTCGGTTAAATCCAATTCCGTTTGAACTTCTAAAAGCATAGCTTAATCCTCAGTAATATACCTTGATTGTTTTTATTTCAAAGGGCTTGAAAGTAACATTCATATCGGTTAACGGGCATTGAGTTTCTTCAAGCATATTTGTGATTTCGCATTTTTTTGCAAAGGGGAAATTAATAACGGCGTTTGTCATTGTTCCCTCAGCTTCGTAAAGTCTTACAATATATGCGTTCTGCTGATCCTCACAGGGCTTGACAGCCTCTGCGAAAATATTGTCGGCGCTTACAGTTACAGGAGTTTTTAACTCATAGGCACCCTCAGCCGGAATAACCGGAACATTAAGAGCGTATGAAGGCTTAATAACGCTTTCGGCACTGAAGCCGCTGTTGTGAGGCAGGAAAGAGTATGTGCATTTGTGTGGGCAGTCGTGATCTCCAATAGCGTCCGGATGAACGCCGCCTTTGTGGAGAGACAGCCGCATTTGACCGTTTTCAACAGTTATTCCGTATTTGCAGTCGTTTAAAATTGCCGCTCCGTAGCGTGTTTCCGAAAGGTCGGTGTATTTGTGGTTTACAACCTCAAATTTTGCCTGTTCAAGGGTGTTGTTTCTTGTGGTTGGGCGCTTTACATAGCCGAACTGGATTTCATGTCGTGCGTAATCGTCCGCAATATCGGTATCAAAAGCAGTTTTTAACAGTCTGTGGTTATCCTGCCAGTCCATTACAGTGTCAAAGCGAACCTCAGGGGAGTCAGCAAAGAAAATCATGTCCTGTTTTACAGTTGATTTGTCGGAAATTCTGTATTCTGAGCGGATTATATAAGCTGCTTCGCCGTTTGAGACAATTTCTCTTGAAACAAGGTTTGATGCGTCTTCAAATTTGCACTGAACATCAGAATCAATATCCCAGTTGTCCCATTCGTTGGGCACATCCTCTGCCATAATAAATGTGTTGAAATTATAGCCTTCGCCTTTTATTTCTCTCTGAGCCGTCTTGTCATAGAAGGAGCTTATAGTTCCGTTGCCGGCAAAGGTTATTTTTGCAAATTCTGTTTCCAGAACATTTCCGTCGGCAGAAAAAGCGCTGTCCGTATTCGGTTCGCCTTTCTTCAAATTCAGTGTAACGGAAGAAAATGCCGGAATTTTGATACCTGAAACAATAAGCTTTTTGTTTCCGTCAAGATCCGTATAAATCTGCTGTTTGCAGTCTGCGTCAACAATATATCCCTTGTAATCCATAAATACAGCGTCGCATCTTTCAAAAGAAAGGGTATTTATGAAGGTTACCTTATCGTTTCCTTCAGCTGTGTTTACAATTGAAGAAATCAGGTTCTTGGCGGATTCGATTAATTCTGTTGTCTGCTGACGGCTCTCCTCGTGAGCTCTGTGTATGCAGGTTCCGGGAAGAATGTCATGGAACTGGTTTATAAGAAGCTTCTCGTAAAGAGGAGCGATTTTTTCCTCTGAAGCCGCTGTATTTGATTTTACCGCTTCGTTAACAGTAAGAATTTCAAGATCTCTCAATAAAAGCTCGGATTTTCTGTTGTTTCTCTTTATTGTATGCTGATTAGTAAGTGTTCCTCTGTGCAGCTCAAGATATAATTCACCCTTGTATGTATTTGGATTTGCCGCGGTTGCTTCCAGATCCTTCATAAATTCGCTGACTGTCATGTGTTTTGTTTTTCCTACGCCGTCAAGGTCTTTAATTCGTCTTGCGAACTCAACCATTTCAAACTGGGGGCCGCCGCCGCCGTCACCGAATCCGTAAGCAAGAAGGCGTTTGTTTGTAACGCTTCTCTGACGGATAAGCTTTTTGGTTTCTCTTATTGTTGTAGCAGCGTCAGGAATTATATGGGTTCTGTTAAAGTGAGTGAAAACCGTTGTTCCGTCAAGTCCCTGCCAGTAAAATGTGTCATAGGGGAATGTGTTGGTGTCGTTCCATGAAAGCTTTGTTGTAAGGAAGTAATTTACGCCGCAGCCTTTCATTATCTGGGGGATTGCAGCGGAATATCCGAATGTATCCGGGAGCCAGAAGCAGTCAGATGTGTATCCGAAATATTTTCTTGTAAAACGCTGTCCCCAAAGAAACTGACGAACCATGGACTCTCCGGAGGTTATGTTGCAGTCACATTCAACCCACACGCCTCCGTTGGGCTCATATCTGCCTTCCTTAACCTTCTGAGCGATACGCTCGAATAGCTCGGGATAATTTTTTCTTATCATATCTCCGTGGCAAGCGGAGCTTTGAACAAACATGAATTCCGGATACTGCTCCATAAGGTTTAAAGCGTTGGAAAAAGTTCTTGCGACCTTTTTTTCAGTTTCGCCTACATGCCAAAGCCATGCCGTATCCATGTGGGAATGACCGATAAGGCCTGCCTGAGGCGCAGAGTCCTCGGATTTCATGCTGAGAACTTTTTTAAGAGCCGGCAGAGATTTTCTGATGCCTGACATAAATGTTTCCATATCCGTGTCTGCAAGGAAATAATGAACATCTTTATGTACTTCATACAAGGCGTTTACGGCTTGTCCTCTCATAAAGCTGTCCTCGGGAAGAGCCTTTGCCAGCTGGTAAACTGTAAGCAAATCGAAATAATATTCCTGAATTTCGCAGTTTTTGGTGCAGATGTCAGCGCCGCTGTAAATGAAATTGTAATTTTTAATTGTATCGTCGGAGGTGGGATGGCAGCCCGGATTGTCATGACCGCCGTAAAATTCTATTGCAATGTCAAGGGTTTCGCCGGGCACGGCAGCCTTTTTTATCATATCGCAGTAGTGATTTCCGTGGCCTGTATATGTGATTTTTGTTGCGAAAGTTCCCATTGTCCTGCCGTTGACAAAAAGAAGGGCTTCATAACCCTGGATATGCGGTTTTATGAAAATGTCCTTGTCTTTAAGATTTTCCGGAACGGTATACTGTCCTTTAAACCAGCAGTATGCGTCTTTTCCGTACCAAACATAGCCTTTTTCAATAGGTTCAAAGCAGCTGTCATCCGGAATATTGTGGAGTCTTTCCTTTGTAAGGTATGCGCTGAAAGATACTTCATCATGTTTATTAAAAATCATAGGCTCAATAAGAGCTGAAAAGCGTTCGATTTTGCCTAAAAGCTTGCCGATTTGCGGTTCATTAAGCATAACATCACCTCAGACTAATTTTTATACATTATACTATACATAAAAAATCATTTCAATAAAAATGACAAAAAATAGTTGTTGAAAAAAGGAGCAAAACAGGATAAACTTATATTATGAATGTTTACGATTTTGATAATACGATTTACGATGGCGAAAGCTTTGTAGATTTCTTCTTCAGCTATATAAAGGTGAAGCCTGCTGCTGCGAAAATGATACCGAAAGTATTGTTTGCAACGGTCAAATATGAGTTAGGCAAAATTACGGTTCAGCAGGTGTTCAGTGATTATGCTCCTCTTATAAAAAAGTTTATATGTAATTATGATAAATGGGAAGAATTTACCGTTAAATTCTGGGATAATCATATGCACAAAATCAAGAGTTTTTACAATGAGGTCAGAAAAGACGATGATATAATATTAACGGCTTCGCCGGAGCTTACAATTAAGGAGATTGCTTCAAGGCTTGGCATAAAAAACATTGTCTGTTCAAAAGTGGACTATGAAACAGGGGAAATAACCCGGCTTTGTATGCGTCAAAATAAAATTACCGCCTTAATAGAAGATTTTGGCGAGGACTTGGAAATTGATGATTTTTATACTGATTCTTTAAAGAACGACGGTTTTTTTGCAAAAAAGGCTAAAAGAGTTTTTTTGGTAAAAGGGAATAAAATACGACAAATTGAAATTTAACAGCAGTGTAAAGGTTGCTGCCTTTAGCACTGCTGTGTTTATTTATTGATGTAAAGGCTGAAGTGTTTACGCAAGAATGAATATTTTTTAGTGTAAAGTGCTTCAGCTTTAGTATGTTCAAAAATGTGTTCAAAATGTTCAAAAGAACAATGTAAATGTTTATAAAACCTTAAAAATGTTCAAAAATTGTGAAGCTTATAAGCTTTACTGTTCAAAACTTTGATAATTCTTAATTAAAAATATTCATAATTAATATTCATTGTCACTTGTTGATATGGTTGTCAACCTTTTCTTTGAGAGATTCAATTATTTCAACAATTTTGAATTTCACGGCGTATTTTGAAGATTCAAGTATAATTTCTTCCTCATCGCTGTTTAAAACCTTGTCTATTTCTTCACGCTGATTTGTCTCTGCCGCCGGCAAGCATAATGCCGGAAACATTACGCACCACCAGTTTTTTCCTTCTCCGCTTCCGATAACCACTTTTAAAGCAAGATATTTTCCGGCAGGAAGCGTTACGCTGTCATTATAAATTCTTGTTGAAAAAAATTCCTCGTCCAGTGTTACGGTTACATCGTAATTGAAGCCGTTTTCTTTTATTATTTTTTCGGCTGTTTCCTTTATTCTGTTCATTTGAGGCGAAATTTTATTAACCGCATTTTCAATAGTTACCGATCCGTCAAAAATTTCAAAGCCTTCTTCCAATATTGCGTCCCTGACTTTTAGCTTTAACTGCTGATCCTCTTCTGAATCCGAATTAGCGAGAATATGAAGTCTTAATACATCGCTTCTTATTTCGCCGCACTGATACGCAAAAACGGATATATTCCATAAAAGAAGAAAAATAATACTGATTATTATTGCTGCTGTAAAATTGCGTGAAATTTTCATTTAAAGACTTCCTTTCAAAAAAAATAACCGTCTGTCAAATTAATGATAGACGGTAAAAATTTTTTTATTCAGTTTTATTTAGGTCGCATTTAAACAACGAAGATTCCCTTTTCGGTCGGTTTTGCCATATAAACCTTGTCAAAAGCTTTTTTCATCTCAATTATACATTTATCCGCGTCTTCCTTTTTTTCATATATCCCGAAAACTGCTGCGCCGCTACCGGTCATCATCGCAAGGGAAACATTGTACTTTCTCATTATATGTTTTATTATTACTCTTTCTTTTATTTCAATAACCTGTTCAAAAACATTTGCTGCTTTTTCGCACATTGTTTTTAAATCCCTTTGGGTTGCCGCAAAAAGAAAGCCGTCGTTGTCAGGATGTCTTATCCATTCGGCACTGTCAAAGCTTTCATAAGCAAACTTAGTCGAAACGCCTTGCTTCGGTTTGACAACGACAAAATAACATTCGGGAAGCGGCGGAAGCTCAGCCATTATTTCACCTTTATTAAGGCAGAGGCGTGTTCCTCCCATCAAGCAGAACGGAATATCGGCGCCTATTTTTTCTCCGAGGCTGCACAGCTCAGCATCAGACAGTCCTGCCTCATACAGTAGATTCAATGCTTTCAATACAGCGGCGGCGTCGGAGCTGCCGCCGGCCATACCTGCCTGAGAAGGTATAACTTTGTCAATATGAATTTTAATTCCCGGACATGGTTTATTAATGCGGTCAAAAAAAAGCGCCGCGGCTTTATATACGGTGTTTCTGCTGTCAGTTGGTATTGATTTGTCCGAGCAGGTAATTTGTATTTCGTTTGAATTTGTATCTGAAACCGTTATTGTATCAAAAATATCAATTGACTGCATGACGGTGTAAATACTGTGGTATCCGTTAGCGAGGATAGATGTAAGATCCAGCAGTAGATTTAGTTTTGCGGCTGCTTTAACCGTAATTTCCATATATCATCATCCTTTTATATAATCATAACCGCATGAAGTAAAATTTTCAATATTTTTTTTATAAAAACTTGTAAACGGTATGTCTTTGTGCTAACATAATATAAATAAATTATTACGGAGAAGCGTATGACTGAATATAGAAACTTAATTGATATGCATACTCATACCGATAATTCATTCGACGGTGAGCATTCGCCGGTATATATGTGTGAAGCCGCCTGTAATAAAGGACTTAAAGTTGTGGCGTTTACGGATCACTGCGAGGTAGACGCAAGCAGAAACGGGAGCTGGGAAAGGAATGTAAGACAGGCTTTTTTTGAAATAGCCAAGGCTAAAAGCGCATTCACGGGAAAGCTTCTTGTTCTTAACGGAATAGAGCTTGGACAGCCGGCGTATGACACGGAAACTGCGGAAGCAATTTTAATATCCCAGAAATTTGATGTTGTAATCGGCTCCGTACACAACTTAAGAGGGCAGGAAGATTTTTATTTTACCGAAGATTTCTCAAAAACAGATATTGAAGGCCTGATGCGTGAATATTTTAATGAGATTCTGACTATGCTTCAATGGGGAAATATAGATATACTGGCACATCTTACATACCCCTTCAGATATTTGTATTCCAAAAACAATATTATAGAAGATATAGATAAATACAAGGATCAGGTTGATGAAATCTTAAAGCTTGCGGCTGAAAAGGATATAGCCCTTGAAATCAATACTGCCGGCTTGAGACAGCCAATAAACAGAATGTCGCCGGAGGAAAGCACGGTAAAAAGATTTAAGGAGTTAGGCGGCAAATATATAACGATAGGTTCCGACGCTCATTATGCCCAGCATTTAGGAGTAGGAATAAGAAATGCCATGGATGCGGCAAAAAGAGCCGGATTTAATTGTGTGGCGCTTTTTCAGAGAAGACAGCTTATTGAAGTGCCTATTGAATAAAACGGAGATGACTTACGGTGTTTGAAGCTGATAAATACCTTGACAAGGTAAAGAAAATACATTTTATAGGAATCGGCGGCTCGGGAATGTGTCCTCTTGCGGAGATACTTCATTCAAAGGGATATGAGCTTACCGGTTCTGACAACAATGAAACGGATACCCTTAAAAGAATAAGGAATCTCGGTATTCCTGTAACCATGGGGCAGAAAGCCGAAAATATAAACGGCGCTGAAATGATAATTTATACGGCTGCGATACTTCCCGATAATCCCGAACTGGTAGCTGCAAAAAACAGCGGAATCCCAACATTTGAAAGATCTAAGCTTCTGGGAGCTGTTTCAAGGAAATTCGGCAACTGTATAGGAATAAGCGGAACTCACGGAAAAACAACCACCACATCAATGGCGGTTCAGGTAATGATAAACGCCGGAATTGATCCTTCGGCGGTAATCGGAGGAAAGCTTCCGATGACAGGTACAAACGGAATAACGGGAAAATCGGATGTTTTTGTTTGTGAAGCCTGTGAATTTTCAAATACTTTTCTTGAACTGTCGCCCTCGTGCAGTGTAATTCTTAATGTTGACGCAGATCATCTTGAATTTTTCAAGACAATGGAAAACCTTGAAAAATCATTTACCGAGTTTGCGGATATGGCAAAAACGGTAATTTATAACGGTGATGATGAAAATACGTTAACGGTTGTAAAAGGACTAAAAAATAAAGATTTTGTCACCTTTGGATTAGAAAAAACAAACGATTGGTATCCGGATAATATTTCTTATGACAACGGAGCTTATCCTGAATTTGATGTATATTATAAAGGCGATTTAAAGGGGAGGGCTGTTTTATCGGTTCCGGGAAAACACAATATATATAACGCTCTTGCCGCTGTTGCCGTATGCGTTTATGCGGGAGTAAAGGCAGAGGACGCAATAGAATTGCTTCATGATTTCAGAGGTGCGGCAAGAAGATTTGATTTTCTGGGAAAATATGACGGTGTGACTGTTGCCGATGATTACGCTCATCACCCGGCGGAGCTTAAAGTTACCCTTGAAGCTGCAAAAAAAATGGATTTTAAGAGAGTCATAGCAGTTTTTCAGCCATTTACTTATTCCAGAACTTATATGCACTTGGATGAGTTCGCCGAGGTGCTGCCCATTGCCGATAAAGTAGTAATGACAGAGATAATGGGTTCGCGAGAAGTCAACACATACAATATCTATACAAAGGATTTGGCTGAAAAGATTCCCGGAAGTGTTTGGTTTAATACATTCAGAGAGGTTGCGGACTGGGTAGAAGAAAACGCGGAAGCAGGAGATCTTGTTATAACTCTCGGATGCGGCGATGTATATAAAATAGCTCAGATGATATTGAAAGATAAAAACGGAACGGAAATTAAATAAAAAATAACCGGTTTGTATTTATACATATAGTATAAATCATGCCGGTTTTTATTGCAAAAAAAGACGGTGTAAAAACCGTCTTTTTGGTGCGGATAACAGGACTTGAACCTGCACAGCCTTGCAGCTATTAGAACCTGAATCTAACGCGTCTGCCAATTCCGCCATATCCGCATATTTAAAATTGCTTAAATATATTAACATACGAATATGACTTTGTCAAGATAAATTTGTTTTTATGCTTAATTTTAAAAGAAAAGATATTGACCCTTTATGTATGCCTTCCTGAGAAGGCAGTTTCAGTTCTGTTCGCTGTTTCTTTTTACATTCTGAGGATTGTTGTTTTTCTTGTTTTCGGGCTCATTGCTCTGTTCGTTTGTGCTCATCGGATTGTTCTTTTTGTTCTGGGCATTGTTAGCTTTTGCATTATTTTTGTTTTTTGCCATTTTAAAATCTTCCTTTCGGT
Source organism: uncultured Clostridia bacterium (assembly GCA_944412445.1). Taxonomy (GTDB): domain Bacteria; phylum Bacillota; class Clostridia; order Oscillospirales; family Acutalibacteraceae; genus UBA1081. The sequence continues at coordinate 29,402 of CALYBJ010000004.1, read as the reverse complement.
TTGTGTGTTAATATTATGTGTTTAATCGGTTTATATATTCAAAAATGATGCTCAGAAACTGTAAAAAAATAAAAATTTTATATTTTTTTTTATTTTTGTTGTTTTTTTTTTAGCATTGTGTTACAATACTTTAGAAATTTAAAAGCAAGGTGATTAAATGAGTAAACTTAACGATTCCAAACTGCTTAACACGCTGTTTGGCACAACGCCCGGTAAAGGCGTTCAGGCGAAGGAAGCCGTTGCGTACAGCATTTCCGGCTTCGGACAGAATTTTATCTGTACTATTATAGGTTCCTATCTGACAGTGTTCTTGACCGAAGCGCTGCTTTTCGGTTCAAAGGATTTTAAGATAGGCGCTGTTGAAGGCACAATGGCTGTTGCGTTTCTTATGCTTGGCGTAAGAATTTTTGACGCTTTTAACGATCCCATTATGGGTTCAATCGTTGACAAAACGAGAACCAAATGGGGTAAATGCCGCCCCTATCTTAAATGGATGGCAATTCCCATTGCGGTAATGACTCTTCTCTGCTTCCTTCCTCTTTATAAAGCTCAGTCTGTAGGCTCCTTTATCGGTATTGCCTGCGTATACACTGTATGGTCTGTTGTTTATACTGTTGCGGATGTTCCTTACTGGGGTCTTTCAACTTGTCTTACTAACGACACTGAAGTAAGAGGTAAAATCCTTACCGTCGCAAGACTTGCATGTACCTTGGGCGCAGGAATTGTTACTGTTTTGGTTCCTATTATTACATCTGCTGTAACTGCTAAGTATAAGGACGCGGCGGGAATTGTCAAACCGGAATTTATTTATGAAAATGCAAACACATTAAAGTGGACATACTTCATTTGCGCTCTTGTTCTTGTTGTTTTTGCATTACCTACTTTCTTCTACGGCTTCAAAAATACAAGAGAACGCTTTACTTCAACTGATGAAGCTCCCTCTTTAGGTCATAACTTAAAGCTTCTCTTTAAAAACAAGCAGCTTCTTCTTATTGTTCTTTCCGGAATATTGGGCGGAGCAAGAATGGTATACACATATACAGGCGGTTTGTATTTTGCAAAGTATGTTCTTAATCAGGAAAGCATTTACAGCCTTATTACTCTTCTTGTTGTTCCCGGCGGACTGATTGCTTCGGTGCTTGTTCCCTGGATGTCAAAGAAATTCACGAAAAAATGGGCATATATAGTTATCCATCTTTTCGGCGCAGTTGTTATGTTTATAATGTACTTTGTAGGATATGATGCCACATGGAAGCTTATTGTATGCGCAATCGGTCTTGTATGTCTCGGCTTGCCTCAGGGTGTTAACAACATTATCACTTATGCTATGATAGGCGATACAGTTGATTATCTTGAGTGGAAAACAGGAGAGAGAGGCGAGGGTATCTGTTTTGCTATGCAGACTCTTATTAATAAGATAGGTATGGCTGTAGGCGCTTTTGTCGGTGTTCTTGCTTATTACGTTGCTGATATCAACCCCACTGCTGCAGACGGCGTGTATATAAGCGCAGACGGAAAAACATTGCTTTGGAACATGCTTGTTCTTACAGGCGCCGTAAGTATGTTCCTTACCTGCGTTCCTATGTTCTTCTACAAAATTACCGAGAAGAAACAGAAGCAGATGGTTGCTGAAATTGCCGAGAGAAAGATTGCAGAGGGCAAATCAGTGGAAACATCTACTGAGGAATAATTTAAGAATCGATATAAAATACAGTTCCGGCAGACAGTTCTTTAGCTGTTTGCCGGTTGTTTTATAATATGTAATTTTAATAAAATGTAATAATATTATAAATTGCTTGAAAAATATATAAAAAGTGGTATAATAAATATGTATAACTTAACGGAGGATAAATCAAATGGAAAAGCAAAAGTATTATATAACAACAGCCATTGCCTATACTTCCAGAAAGCCTCATATAGGAAATTCTTATGAAATTGTTCTTACTGACGCAATAGCCCGGTTCAGAAGACTGCAGGGATATGATGTGTTTTTTCTTACCGGCACTGACGAGCACGGTCAGAAGATTGAGGATTATGCAAAGGCGGCAGGTGTAACGCCGAAGGAGTATGTTGATAAGGTTGCATCGGAGATAAAAGAAATCTGCGATATGCTTAACACAACTTACAACCATTTTATAAGAACCACAGATGACTATCATGAAAAAGCCGTTCAGAAGATTTTCAAAAAGCTTTACGAACAGGGCGATATTTATAAAAGCGAATACGAAGGTCTTTACTGTACGCCCTGTGAATCTTTCTGGACTGAATCTCAGCTTGTAGACGGAAAATGTCCGGACTGCGGCAGAGAAGTAAAACCTGCTAAGGAAGAGGCATACTTCTTAAGGCTGTCAAAGTATCAGAAGCAGCTTGAAAAATACCTTGAGGAGCACCCTGATTTTATTTACCCTGAAAGCCGCAAAAAGGAAATGATAAATAATTTTATAAAGCCCGGACTTCAGGATTTATGTGTTTCAAGATCTTCCTTTAAATGGGGGGTACCCGTACCGTTTGATGATAATCATGTAATTTATGTTTGGATTGACGCTCTTTCAAACTATATTACTGCTCTGGGCTACGATCCTGACGGAAGCGATGAAAAATATAAAAAATACTGGCCTGCGGATGTACATATCGTAGGCAAGGATATTATACGCTTCCATACGATTTACTGGCCTATTATGCTTATGGCTTTAGGCGAGCCGCTGCCGAAGCAGGTTTACGGTCATCCATGGCTTCTTTTCGGAGAGGATAAAATGTCAAAGTCAAAGGGCAATGTAATATATGCCGATGAGCTTATTAAGCGCTTCGGAGTTGACGCAGTAAGATATTATCTTCTTTCTGAGATGCCCCATGCCCAGGACGGCTCTATTTCTTATGATACGATGATTGAGAGATACAATTCCGACCTTGCCAATACCATAGGAAATCTTGTAAACAGAAGCGTGGCAATGGTCAATAAATATTTTGCAGGGGAGCTTATCTGCAATACTGAGACGGAAGAGTTGGACGAAGGCTTTAAGTCTGATATTTTAGGAGCATTGCCGAAAATTGAAAAGGCCTTTAACGATTTCAGAATTTCAGACGCTGTTGACGCTGTTTTGAATATTGCAAAGAGAAGCAACAAATATATTGATGAAACGGCGCCGTGGACGCTTGCAAAGGACGAAAGCAAGAAAAACAGGCTTGCAACGGTTCTTTATAACCTTATTGAAAGCATAAGAATAATAGCGGTTGAGCTGACTCCCTTTATGCCTGAAACATCAAAGGCAATTTTAACCCAAATCAATACTGATATTTCAGATTATGACAGCATAAAGACCTTCGGAGCCATACCTGTCGGCTCAAAGGTAGGAGTTGCAACGCCTCTTTTCGCAAGAATAGATGTTGAGAAAATCACCGAAGAGATAAAAGCGGAAATGGAAGCAAAGGCGAAGGCTGCCAAAGCAGAAAAGGAAATTGAGGGAATTGCTCAGATAGGTATAGATGACTTTGCGAAAGTAGATTTAAGAGTAGCAGAGATAAAGGCCTGCGAGCCTGTTAAAAAGGCAAAGAAGCTTTTAAAGCTGACCCTTGACGACGGAACGGTTAATCCAAGAACTGTTGCTTCCGGCATTGCAAAATGGTATAAACCTGAGGAGCTTATAGGCCGCAAGGTTATTTTAGTGTCAAATTTAAAGCCGGCAATTCTTTGCGGTGTTGAAAGCTGCGGTATGATACTTGCGGCAGATTGTTCGGAAGATGAAGTGAAAGTGATATTCGCTGACGATCTTCCGGCAGGAGCAAAAATCAGATAATGAAAAATATTTTTGATACACACGCCCATTATAATACGGAACAATTTGATACAGACAGAAACGAAATACTCGCATCTCTTCCGGATGCGGGTATTGTAGGAATAATAAACTGCGGCACGGATGTTTTATCTTCTCGGGAGTCCTTGAAGCTTGCTGAAAATTATGATTTTGTTTTTGCCGCCTGCGGAATTCATCCCGAGGATGCGCAAGGGGTAAAAGATGATGATTTTCCAGAAATTGAAGGATTGCTTAAACATGAAAAATGTGTGGCATTGGGTGAAATAGGTCTTGATTATTACTACGATTTCGTTCCGAGAGATTTGCAGCTTGAAACATTTGAACGGCAGCTTCAGATTGCGGTAAGCTGTGACATTCCGGTAATAATTCATGACAGGGAAGCTCACGGAGACACTCTGCGCCTTTTGAAAAAATATAAACCGAAAGGCGTTATGCACTGTTTTTCCGGAAGCGTTGAAACGGCAAAAGAAATTGTTAATCTGGGGATGTATATAGGCCTTGGCGGCGCGGTTACTTTTAAAAACGCAGTAAAGCCGGTAGAGGTCGCCTCTTATGTTCCTATGGATCGCCTTCTGCTTGAAACAGACTGTCCGTATATGGCGCCTGTTCCCAAAAGAGGAAAAAGGAATAATTCTGCGTATATAGAATTTGTGGCGGAAAAAATAGGAGAGATAAAAAAAATAAATCCTCAGAGTGTTGCGGATGAATGTTGTCAAAATGCTTTAATACTGTTTGAGAAATTAAACAAATTTTATAGATAATGCAAATATTTTAAGGTTTATTTAATATTAATCTTGTAAAATATTTACATATTTAAAGGAGCTATGCTTATACAGGTAAATGAAAATAATTTGAAAGGGTGAATATTATGAAAAAATTTTATTCCGGAAATGCACCTGAGCTTGAAAAATATGAAAAGAGATGCGTTGAAAACGGAGCAATTGAAGCGGAGCTGTACACTAAGTACAGTGTCAACAGAGGTCTTCGTGATTTAAACGGAAAAGGAGTTTTAACAGGACTTACGGAAATTTCCGAGATTCAGTCAAAGGAAACGGTGAACGGCGAATCGGTTCCCTGCAACGGTAGGCTTTTTTACAGAGGCTATGATGTAAAGGAAATAATTGCCGATATAACAAAATCAAAAAGGTTCGGTTTTGAGGAGACAATTTACATTTTGCTGTTCGGAAAGCTTCCCAATGAAAACGAGCTGAACGAGTTTAAGGAGGTTCTTGCAAATTACAGGGAGCTGCCGGTTTCATTTGTAAGGGATTTTATTATGAAGGCACCTTCCGGTGACATAATGAACAGCCTTGCGAGAAGCGTCCTTGCGCTTTATTCTTATGATGAAAACCCGGATAACACAAGCGTGGGAAATGTTTTGAGACAAAGCATCCGACTTATATCTCTGTTTCCTCTGCTTTCGGTTTACGGTTATCAGGCGTATAATTATTATGTTAAGGGCAACAGCAGCTTTTTTATACATGAACCGAAGCACGAGTATTCAACAGCGGAAAACATTTTATATATGTTAAGGCTTGACGGACAGTTTACTGAGCTTGAGGCGCAGCTTTTGGATTTAGCCTTAATTCTTCACGCTGAGCACGGCGGCGGCAACAACTCAACATTTACAACTCATGTTGTAACATCCTCCGGAACCGATACTTATTCTGCAATAGCGGCGGCTCTGGGTTCTCTGAAAGGACCTAAGCACGGCGGCGCAAATATAAAAGTCAAGCATATGTTTAATGATATCAAGGCTCAGGTCAAAGACTGGAACGATGACGAAGAGATCAGGGCATTTTTGCTGAAGCTGCTTAATAAGGAGGCTTTTGACAGAAGCGGACTTATTTACGGCATAGGTCACGCTGTTTATTCTCTTTCCGATCCGAGAGCCGAGGTATTTAAAGGTTTTGTTGAAAAGCTTGCCAAGGAAAAAGGTCTTGAAAACGAGTATAAGCTTTATGCAAATATCGAAAGACTTGCTCCCGAAGTTATTGCCGAAAAGAGAAAAATTTATAAAGGCGTCAGCGCCAATGTAGATTTTTACAGCGGATTTGTATACGATATGCTCGGAATCCCCGAGGAATTGTTTACTCCGATTTTTGCAGACGCAAGAATTGCAGGCTGGAGCGCTCACAGACTTGAGGAAATTATAAACGCCGGCAAAATTATAAGACCTGCATATATGAATGTTCAGCCGAGACGCAGATATGTAGAGTTAAAAGAAAGATAATAAAAAATTTTAATAAAACCGTACCCTGTGAAAGGTGCGGTTTTGTATTTATATACAATTTTGTTTTATAAGTATGTATGCTATTGAAAATATTAAATAATATGTTATAATATTATCTTGTAAGTCTGTATCGAAAGAAGGCGTAAAATGTTAAAAAAATACAATGTTATCTGCGGACATTACGGAACAGGAAAAACCAATTTTACCATTAATGCCGCTGTAAATCTTGCCGGACAGGGCAAAAAGGTAACAGTAGTAGATCTTGACGTAGTAAATCCTTATTTTCGTTCATCAGACTATATTGAGCAGTTAGAAAGCCGGGGAATAAAAATAATTTGCCCCTATGCTGCCAACACGACTCTTGATTCTCCTTATTTATCGGCTGAAATTTTTTCTGTTTTTGTTGATGACAGAATTGTTCTTTTTGACGTCGGAGGAGATGACGCCGGAGCGTATACTTTAGGTATGTTCAGCAAAAAAATAACAGATTCAAACGACTACTCAGGAATATTCGTTATTAACAAATACAGAAATCTTATCGAAGAACCTTCCGATGCTCTTGAAATTATGCGAGAAGTTGAGACGGCAGGTAAAGTGCCTATGACAGCGGTTGTAAACAATTCGCATTTGTGCTCTCTTACTGATGAGAAAACCGTTTTGGACAGTTTGTCCTATGCCCAGGAGTTTTCACGGATTTCCGGACTTCCTTTGATTGCCACTACTGTTCCCGAAAATATTTACGATAAGCTTTCAGATAAGGTTCCCAATCCTTACAAAACAACTGTTTATGTAAAGCTTCCCTGGAACTGATTTTTTGAGTATTTACAGTATATAATTACCGAAAGGAATGAATTATATGACAAAAGTTTTAATCGACGCTGCCAGATGCAAGGGCTGCGGTCTTTGTGTTAACGCCTGTCCCAAGGGCGTTTTAACTCTTGACTCAAACGTTCTTACTGCAAAGGGATATCATCCTGCGGCAGTTACGGACATTGAAAAGTGCATAGGATGTATGTCCTGCGCTGTTATGTGTCCCGATTGCGCTATTACAATTGAAAAGTAATCAGAAAGGAATGAAAATATATGAGTGAAAGAGTTTTGATGAAAGGAAACGAAGCTCTTGCAGAAGCTGCAATAAGAGCCGGCTGTCATCATTTTTTCGGCTACCCAATAACTCCTCAGACCGAGCTTGCCGCATATATGGCAAAAAGAATGCCTAAAATAGGCGGCACATATCTTCAGGCGGAATCAGAGGTTGCCGCTATAAACATGGTTCAGGGAGCTGCAGCGGCAGGCATACGCGCCATGACGTCGTCATCATCACCGGGAATAGCCCTTAAGCTTGAGGGAATTTCATATATGTGCGGCTCTGATTTGCCGGCAGTAATTATCAATGTTCAGAGAGGCGGTCCCGGCCTCGGAGGTATTCAGCCCTCACAGGCAGATTACAACCTTGCTACAAAAGCTCCGGGACACGGCGACGCTCATATTTTAGTTCTTGCGCCTTCATCGGTTCAGGAGATGGTTGACCTTGTTGCCAAGGCTTTTGATCTTGCGGATACATACAGAATGCCCGCTATGATTCTTGCTGACGGTATGCTGGGTCAGATGATGGAGCCTGTTGTTCTTCCCGAAGAAGGACACGCAAGAGAAATTGAAAAGCCCTGGGCAGCCTGCGGTCATCACGGACAGAGAAAGCACAACATAGTAAATTCACTTTATCTTCAGGCTTCCGAGCTTAACGAAATTGTAAAGAAAAGATTTGAAAGATACGCAAAGATTGAAGAAACTGAAGCTTTGGCTGAAAACTATATGACAGAAGACGCTGAATATATAGTTACGGCTTTCGGCGCTACGGCAAGAATCGCTAAAGCCGCTGTAAGGGAAGCCCGCAAGGAAGGAATAAAAGCCGGTCTTATAAGACCTGTTACTCTTTGGCCCTTCCCGAAGGCAGACTTTGTTAAAGCAGCTGAAACAGCAAAGGCTTTCTTAAGCGTAGAAATGAGCATGGGCGAAATGGTAAACGATGTAAGGCTTGCTGTTGAATGTAAAAAGCCCGTATATTTCTACGGTGAAACAGGCGGAGTTATTCCTACGCCTGCGCAGGTTCTTGAACAGATAAGAAAAATTGCGGGAGGTGCCGAATAATGTCTGTTGTATTTGAAAAACCAAAAGCTCTTGCGGATGTTACAACGCATTATTGTCCGGGCTGCACACACGGTATAATTCATCGTCTTGTAGCCGAGGCTATTGACGAGTTGGGCGTTGAAGGAAGAACAGTAGGTATTGCGTCCGTAGGATGCTCCGTTATGTCATATAATTATTTTAACTGTGATATGATTCAGTCTCCTCACGGAAGAGCTCCGGCTGTTGCAACGGGCGTTAAGAGAACAAGACCTGACTGCATTGTATTTACATACCAGGGTGACGGAGACCTTGCGGCAATAGGAACTGCCGAGACGGTACACTCTGCAACAAGAGGAGAAAATATAACTGTAATTTTCGTAAACAACGCAATTTACGGAATGACAGGCGGTCAGATGGCTCCTACATCTCTTCCCGGTCAGGTTACTCAGACGACGCCTTACGGCCGTGATGTTCATTATGCCGGATATCCTGTCAGAGTCTGCGAAATGCTTTCAACTCTTGACGGCGTAGAATACTGCGAGCGCGTTACTGTTGACAGCGTAAAGAATGTAATGAAGGCAAAAAAGGCTATAAAAAAAGCTTTCCAGAACCAGATTGAAGGAAAGGGTTTTTCACTTGTAGAAGTTGTTTCAACGTGTCCTACAAACTGGGGACTTACACCTGTTGACGCTTTGGGATGGCTTCGTGAAAATATGCTGCCTTATTATCCTCTCGGCGTATATAAAGACAGATCGGCTCAGAAGGAGGAGAAATAAGATGCTTAAGGAAATTAATGCTGTCCTTGCCGGATTCGGAGGACAGGGAATACTGTTTATGGGAAAAATGATGGCTTACAGCGGACTTATTGATAACCGTGAGCTTTCATGGCTTCCTTCATACGGACCTGAAATGAGAGGCGGCACATGCAACTGCTCCGTATGTCTTTCAGATGAACCCGTATGCTCGCCCCTTGTAACGGCTCCCAATGTGCTTGTTGCGATGAACAGACCTTCCTATGACAAGTTTGTAAACACACTTGTACCCGGAGGAATACTTATATATGACAGCTCTCTTATAGATGTTGAGGTTGAGAGAAAGGATATTGAGGTATACGCTGTTCCTGCCACGCAGCTGGCAGATGAAAAGGGCTACAAGGGAATGGCAAATATAATTCTTCTTGGCAAGCTTCTTAAAGTTACCGAATTTACAACAATGGACACCATGAAGAAAACAATTGAAAAGGTTGTTCCCGCAAGAAAGCAGCATCTTATTCCCAAGAATGTTGAAGCCGTTGAACTGGGTTATAACGCTTAATCAATTAACACCGCTGAAAAATGCGGTGTTTTTTTATACTGTTGAAAATTATGCCGTATATGATATAATATCTGCGGAGATGATATTTTGAAAACCTGCTATATTATTTGCGCCGGAGATGTTTTCGGCATCGATATTAAAAAAAGTGAAGGCGATTTTATAATTGCCGCCGACGGAGGGCTTTTCCACTGCCGAAAGTATAATATTTCGCCTGATTTGGTTGTCGGAGACTTTGATTCTCTTGGATATACACCCGACACTGAAAATTTTATTAAGCTTCCTGTTGAAAAGGACGATACAGACACCTCCTTTGCCGTAAAATACGCAATGAAAAAAGGCTATAAAAAATTCATAATTTACGGAGCTGTAGGAGGAAAAAGACCGGAACATACATACGCAAATATTGCCCTCGGAGCATTTATATCTAAAGAAGGCGGTCAAGCTTTAGTAATAGGCGACGGCTATGTTATAACGGCTGTTACCGGGGAAAAAGTTGTTTTTAATAAAAGCTGCAAGGGAGATATATCCGTTTTTGCTTTTGACAGCAGTGTTACGGGAGTAACCGAAAAAGGGCTTAAGTATACATTAAACAATGCGGAAATGAAAAACAGCCAGGTAACCGGCATAAGCAATTCTTTTACAGGGGAGCAGGCTGAAATATCAGTAAAGACAGGCACTTTAATAATTTTTTACTGCGGTACAGAAAATGATATCTCTTTCGTCGGAATATAAAGTAATTCTTAAATTTACGGCAATATTAAATTCCGTTATTGACATAAAAAAAACAATATGTTATTATTTAATTACTGTGAAGACAAAAAAAGGGGTGCTGACTTTTGTCGGCTGAGATTGCAGAAAAAGCAAAACCCTCGAACCTGATACGGATAATGCCGTCGTAGGAATTTTGATTAATACTGAAATATGCGTATCAGATTTCCTGCGGACATAAAACCGCAGGAAAATTTTATTTATCAGGAGGAAAAAATTATGCAGGCAAGTGTAGCGATACAGGTTCTTCCGTCAACTCTTGACGATAATGAAACTGTAAGAATTGTAGACGAGGTTATAGCTTATATAAAAAGCACCGGATTAAAGTATTATGTGGGACCTTTTGAGACAACAATCGAAGGCGATGATTACGATCAGCTTATGGATATAGTCAAGGAATGTCAGCACGTTGCTTTAAACGCCGGCTGCGACGGTGTTTCCGCCTATATCAAGGTAAGCTATAAGCCTGAGAAAGGTGTTCTTACCATTGACCAGAAAGTATCAAAGTATCATTGATAAAATAGCGCCTGTGGCGGCGCTGGTATTTTTTGTTTTATTGTGGGCGGCTGTGTGCGGCTTCGGAAATGTCCCGTCATATATGCTGCCGTCTCCTGCGGAGGTCATAAAAGCCTTTATTAGCGATTTTCCTGTTATGATGAGCCATTCCGCCGTAACTCTGTTTGAAGCGGCTGCAGGACTGCTTACGGGAATACTTCTGGCTTTTTTGACTGCGACATTAATGGACAGGTTCGGTTTTCTTTACAAAGCAGTTTATCCCTTGCTGGTTATTTCACAGACTATTCCTACAATCGCAATAGCGCCCATACTTGTTCTCTGGATGGGCTTCGGCATGGCGCCGAAAATTGCGCTTGTGGTGCTGACGACATTTTTTCCGATTACCGTAAGTCTTCTTGACGGTTACAGAAGCGTAGATCCCGACGCAGTATCACTTTTAAGAAGCATGGGCGCCGGAAGAGTCCGTATTTTCAGGTACATAAAGCTTCCGTCCTCGTTAAGCCACTTTTTTGCAGGTCTTAAAGTGTCGGCGTCATATTCGGTGGTAGGCGCCGTAATAGCCGAATGGCTTGGCGGATTTGAAGGACTGGGCGTATATATGACAAGAGTCAGAAAGGCGTATTCCTTTGATAAAATGTTCGCGGTAATAATTTTAATAATCATAATCAGTCTGCTTCTTATGTGCCTTGTTTCGCTTATACGTAAAGCGGCAATGCCATGGGAGCGAAAAGGAGTAAAAAACAAATGAAAAAAATAATATGCGTAATAACGGCGTTGTTAATGGTATTTTTAATGGCGTCATGCACAAACGGAAAGACAGATGAAGAAACCGGTTCAACAAATGAGGAAATGAGCAACACCCAAGGAACTGAGAAAATTACCTTTGCCCTTGACTGGACGCCTAATACAAACCATACAGGACTTTATGTGGCTAAGGAAAAAGGCTATTTTGAGCAGGCTGGACTTGATGTTGACATAGTATTTCTTGAGGACAGCACCTCGGCAACTTTGTGTGCCGCCGGAACAGCCCAGTTTGCAATTGAGGCTCAGGATACTCTTGCGGCAGCATTTACAACCGATGAGCCTTTGGGCGTAACGGCTGTAGCCGCAATTATTCAGCATAACACATCAGGAATTATATCAAGAAAAGGCGAAGGTCTTGACACTCCCAAGGGACTTGAGGGGAAAACATATTCCACATGGGATTCTCCCATTGAGCTTGCAATGCTGAAAACAGTTGTAGAAAAAGACGGAGGAGATTTCAGCAAGGTAAATCTTATTACAAACAATATTACCGACGAGCCGGGAGCCCTTGCGGCAAATCAGACGGACGCTATATGGGTTTTCTACGGTTGGGGCTGTATAAACGCACAGATTCAGGGCTTTGATTTTGATTATTTCAATTTTAAGGACATTGACGAGGTATTTGATTATTATACTCCTGTTATTATCGGCAACAACGAATATCTTGAAAGTCATCCCGACGAGGCAAAGGCGTTTTTGGCGGCAGTCAAGAAAGGCTATGAGTATGCGGCGGAGAATCCCGATGAAGCGGCTCAGATTCTTATTGACAGCGACAGCACAGGTTCGCTGAAAGGCTCTGAGGAGCTTGTTAAGCAGAGCCAGAACTGGATTTCACAGCAGTACATAGCTGACGCGGAAAGCTGGGGCTATATTGATCCCGTAAGATGGAATGCATTTTATAACTGGCTTAACGAGAACGAGCTTGTGGAAAAAGAAATCCCTCAGAATACAGGTTTTTCAAATGAATATCTGGGATAATAATGTTTTAACGGCAGAGAGTATCAGCAAATCCTTTGACGGAACCGTTATAATTAAGGATATTGATATTTATTTAAAAGAAAATGAAATCGTATCCCTTGTAGGTCAGAGCGGAGCGGGAAAAACAACGCTGTTCAATGTGCTGTCAGGATTGTATATGCCTGACAGCGGCTTTGTAAAGCTGAACGGACAGGATATAACGGGAAAACCCGGAAAAGTCAGCTATATGCTTCAAAAGGACTTGCTTTTGCCTTATATGACAATAGCCGATAATACGGCACTTCCGCTTATTATAAAAGGTGAAAAAAAGAAAACCGCAAGAGAAAAGGCAGTATCGCTTTTTTCAAAATTCGGACTTGAGGGCTGTGAGAAAAAATATCCTTCTCAGCTTTCGGGAGGTATGAGGCAGAGGGCTGCGCTTCTTAGAACATATCTTGCTTCTGACGGAATAGCGCTGCTTGACGAGCCTTTTTCAGCTCTTGATACCCTTACAAAAACTTCAATGCACAAGTGGTATTTAAGCGTAATGGAGCAGATACAGCTTTCCACGATATTTATAACTCACGATATTGACGAAGCGATACTTTTGTCTGACAGAATTTATATAATGAGCGGCAAGCCCGGAACCATAACAGGAGAGATAGTTATAGAAACTCCAAAGCCCAGACCGGTTAATTTCAATTTAACCGAAGAATTTTTAAATTATAAGCGTCGTCTTGTGGAGATGCTTTAATAATAAAAAATAAGCGTTCTGCTTCGGGTAGTCTGAAACAGAACGCTTAAAATTATGTTTTATTTTTATTTTGATTCCTTATTTGCTTCATCATTGTTTTTTCTTGAAAGAACAAGATTTGTGACAATTCCGAGAATAAGCGCGCAGGCGATAGCTGTTAAAGTAACCTTTCCGAAGGAGACGGTCAAGCCGCCGATACCTGCTATAAGAATAACGCTTACAACGAAAAGATTTTTATTTTCGTCAAGGTCGATATCCTTTATCATCTTAAGACCGGAAACAGCGATAAAGCCGTAGAGAGCCATACATACGCCGCCCATTACACATGAAGGAATAGTATTAACAAAGGCAACAAAGGGTGAAAGGAAGGATATGATTATCGCAAGCACTGCCGTAGTGATTATCGTTGTAACGGAAGCGTTTTTTGTAATCGCAACGCAGGCAACAGATTCGCCGTATGTGGTGTTGGGACAGCCGCCGAAGATTGCGCCCACAATGGAGCCGACGCCGTCGCCCATGAGGGTTTTGTCAAGTCCGGGATCCTCAAGCAAATCCTTTTCAATAATTGAAGAAAGGTTTTTGTGGTCGGCAATATGCTCGGCAAAAACAACGAATGCAACGGGAACATAAGCTACGGCAACGGAAGCAATATCGGAAGCCGTAATTTCATTAATAGCTTTAATAGCCTTAATAAAGGTAAACTCAGGAACAGAGAAGAAAGATTTAACGGAAATCGTTGAAAAACAGTTGATAAGAGCGGAGTAGTCGATAATCATCAGTGCTTCATTGCCGGTAGTTTTTCCGATAATGTAGAAAACGGAAGCAGTAAGATATCCTGCGAGAATACCGATAATAAAGGGTATAAGCTTCATGGTTTTCTTGCCGAAAGTGGAAGCAAGCATTGTTACAAAGAGAGTAACAAGTCCGCAGATAATTGCAACATAAACAGAGCCCTGTTCAAGATTGGGAGAAGTAAGATCGCTTACTGCGTTTCCTGCAAGGGAAAGACCGATAATCGCAACTGTGGGACCGATAACAACTGCAGGCATTAATTTTGAAATCCATTTTACGCCTACGAATTTAATAATGATTGCGATAAGCACATAAACAAGACCTGCGAAAATGGCGCCTAAAACAAGTCCTAAATAACCCACGGTAACAGCGCCTGAGAAAGCGGCAGTCATGGAGCCTATGAAAGCGAAGGATGAACCGAGAAAAACAGGGCTTTTTGCTTTTGTAAACAGAATGTATACAAGAGTGCCTGCGCCGGCGCCGAACAAAGCGGCGGCAGAGCTCATCTGACAGCCTTCGATGCTGCTGTTGATAATAACGGGAACAACAAGAGTTGCCGCCATAATAGCGAGAAGCTGCTGTACGGCGAAAACAAGAGTCTGCCCGAATTTGGGTTTGTCTTTTACATCGTAAATAAGTTTCATAAAAAAACCTCCGTTAATTTAAAATGCAAAGCATTTATTTCCGAAAAAAACACAAAAAAAAATCCTGCTGAAGCAAGACTCAATAAAAAACCGAAAACGGCGTTCAATTTAAAATCTTGCCAGTCACTCTGTACACAGCTTAAAGATTTTTTTATTATAATATCATAAAGACATAAAAAAGTAAATAATTATTTTAAATTTTTTAAAAATCAACAAATTATTAAAAAAAACAACTTAAATTTCTATCACTCCAAAAGTTTACAAAATCAATATAAAATGTATAATAAATATATAAATAAAATGTAAGGTGAAGGACATGATAATTGACGCTCATGCACATATTTATCCCAATGCTATTGCGGATAAGGCTGTGCACGGAATAAGTAATTTTTATGACGGCAGATCCATTTTCGGCACAGGAACGGTGGAAAACCTTATTGAAGTTGAAAGAAGGGCGGGAGTTTCAAAAATTCTTGTTCATTCGGTTGCAACAACGCCGTCGCAGGTTCATTCGATAACTGATTTTATAGGCGAGGAAATAAAAAAATATCCCGACACCTTGATAGGCTTTACCTCTGTTCATCCTGATATGGACGACCCTGTAAAAGAAATCGAACGAGCTGTTTCCAAGGGGATTGTAGGAATAAAGCTTCATCCTGATTTTCAAAAATTCGAGGCTGATTCCGATAAAGCCATGGCAATATATGAAGTATGTGAGGGCAGACTGCCGATACTTTTTCATGCAGGAGATTTCAGAACCGAGTATTCAAAAGCAAAAAGAATTTTAAAGGTAAAGGAAAAATTTCCGAAGCTTGACATCATCGCGGCACATTTCGGAGGCTGGTCCGAATGGGAGGAAAGCGTTGATATATTAAAGGGAACGGGGATTTATGTAGATTCCAGCAGTACATTAGGTTTTATAGATTCCGGCAGAGTAAGAAAGCTAATGGATTCTGTAGGTTCTGACTATATTTTGTTCGGAACGGATTATCCCATGTGGAATCCTGCCGATGAAATAGAAATGCTCAATAAACTGTTTGTCAGTGAAGAAGAAAAAGAAAAAATATTCCACTTAAACTTTGAAAAGCTCTTAGGAAGATATATAAAAGAGAGATACCGCGTTTTTACTGAATAATTATTTTCTATGGATGATTTCAAAAACATTTTAAAATCTCAGTGAAATTAAAAAACATATTTAATATATTGACAAAAAGAATAATATATAATACAATATCTAACAGGAATGAATCTATTTTAACAGAGTCTTCCAAGCAATTTAATGTGGGACCACTCCTCGGAGTTCAGGCCATGCGGACAGCCAGGTCCACTGCCGTATTGATGCAGCTTAAAAGCTGAATTTTATAAGTTGGTTACTTCATAACCGAAATGCGTAAAGTTACGCAAACTTGTGAAACGGTCAATAAAGAGTAGTAAAAGTTTTCTTGCTATATAGACTCTGTGCACCATAGTGAATATTTTTCTGCAAATACTGTGTCCCGTCCATACTTATGTGTTTGCTGCGGAAGAATTTATGGTATAATGATAAACGCTGAACGCAAGTTGTGTAATTACAGCTTGCGTTTTTTTGTTTTTTTTGAAAAGCCCGAATTCTGGGCTTTCTGAGGTGTGAAAAATGAAAATGAATCAAAACAGCGCCCCTGTTTATGAGGCTTTACAAAAATTCAGAAATATGAGGGTTGTGCCTTTTGATGTTCCCGGGCATAAGCACGGCAGGGGAAATCCGGAGCTTACCGCGTTTTTGGGGCAGCAGTGCGTAGCGGTAGATGTTAACAGCATGAAGCCTCTTGATAATCTGTGCCATCCCGTTTCCGTAATAAGAGAAGCGGAAATGCTGGCGGCTGACGCATTCGGAGCGGCAAACGCATTTTTAATGGTTGGAGGAACAACAAGCTCAGTTCAGAGTATGATTTTGTCAGCCTGTAAAAGAGGAGACAAAATTATTCTTCCGAGAAATGTCCACAGAAGCGTTATAAACGCCCTTGTTTTGTGCGGAGCCGTTCCTGTATATGTAAATCCCGAGGTAGATACAAGGCTGGGCATTTCACTGGGTATGGAGAGAGAACAGGTTCAAAAGGCAATCAGCGAAAATCCCGACGCAGTGGCGGTGCTTGTCAACAATCCAACCTATTATGGTATTTGTTCCGATATAAAGGCCATAGCAAAAATGGCTCATGACGCCGGTATGCTTTGTCTTGCGGATGAGGCCCACGGCACACATTTTTATTTCGGAGAAAATATGCCTGTATCGGCAATGGCGGCAGGAGCCGATATGTCGGCTGTATCAATGCATAAAAGCGGAGGAAGCTTAACTCAGTCAAGTTTGCTGCTTACCGGAGAAAACATCAATTCCGGTCATGTAAGGCAGATAATAAATCTTACTCAGACAACCTCGGGAAGCTATCTTTTAATGTCAAGCCTTGATATAAGCCGCAGAAATCTTGCCCTGAGAGGCAGAGAGGTTTTTGCAAAGGTTGTAAGCATGGCAAACTACGCAAGAGATGAAATCAATTCAATCGGCGGATACTATGCGTTCGGCAGCGAGCTGATAAACGGCAATTCGATTTTTGATTTTGACAGGACTAAGCTCAGCGTTTATACAAGGGATATAGGTCTTGCGGGAATTGAGGTTTACGACATATTAAGAGACGAATACGATATTCAGATAGAATTCGGAGATATAGGAAATATACTTGCTTATCTTTCAATGGGCGACAGACCTCAGGAGCTTGAACGCCTTGTAAGCGCCCTGGCTGAAATCAGAAGGCTTTATGAAAAGGATAAAAGCGGACTGTTAAGTCAGGAGTATATTGACCCGGAGGTGGTAACAAGTCCCCAGGAGGCTTTTTACGCACGGAAAAAAAGCGTGCCTATAAAAGAGAGCGCAGGTCTTGTATGCAGTGAGTTTGTAATGTGCTATCCGCCGGGAATACCGATACTCGCTCCGGGGGAGAGGATAACGAAGGAAATACTTGATTATATTCTGTACGCCAAGGAAAAGGGCTGTTCAATGACCGGCCCCGAGGATCCGGATATTTTAAATATTAATGTGCTGGTATAAGGAGGATAAAAATGGAGCTTTGGTTCAGTGAATTTCACGCACCGGATGTAAAGCACAGTATAAGAGTAAACAATCATCTTTATTCCAAAAAAAGTGAGTTTCAGCAGATAGATATTTTTGACACTCCCGAGTTCGGAAGAGTATTGACTCTTGACGGAAATGTAATTCTTACCGAAAGGGACGAATTCATATACGATGAAATGATTACTCATGTGCCCATGTCCGTTCATCCCGATATAAAGGATATTCTTGTAATAGGAGCAGGAGACGGAGGTGTTGTAAAGGAGCTTGCAAGGTATGACACCGTAAAAAGAATAGACCTTGTGGAAATGGACCCTATGGTTCTTGAAGCCTGCCGGGAGTATCTTCCGGAAAATGCAAGCCGACTTGACGATGACAGAGTGTATATTTATTTTGACAACGCCTTAAGATTTATAAGACGGTGCAAAGACGAGTATGACTTGATTATAGTTGATTCGACGGATCCGTTCGGCCCTTCGGAGGGTTATTTTACAAGAGAGTTTTACGGCAGCTGCTACAATGCCCTTCATCAGGACGGTATAATGGTAAATCAGCAGGGAAGCCCGTTTTTCAGGCATGACGCACTGGCAATGCAGAGAAGTCATCACCTTATAGCGAATATTTTTCCCGTAAGCCGTGTATATCAGGCTCATATTCCAACCTATGCCGCCGGCTACTGGCTTTTCGGATTTGCCAGTAAAAAATATCATCCTGTAGATGATCTTGATCCGGAAAAATGGCTAAAATTGAATCTTGAAACAAATTATTATACAACAAAGCTTCATGTTGGAGCGTTTTATCTTCCGGCGTTTCTTGAAAGAATGCTTATGGAGGTGGAGTAATGCTTAATCAGAATATTGAAACATTTATAGGCTGTGACTGTGATTACCGTGAAGCCGATATAGTTCTTTTCGGAGCGCCATTTGATTCCACAACAAGCTTCCGTCCGGGAGCCAGATTCGGATCTTCATATATAAGGCACGAAAGCTTCGGAATTGAAACATACAGCCCTTATCAGGATAAGGATTTGCTTGACTTTAAGGTTTTTGACAGCGGCGATCTGGAGCTTTCATTCGGTGACGCCGGAAAAGCTCTCAACGATATAGAAAACCGAGCGGATATAATTTTTAATGACGGCAAACTTCCGCTGATGCTGGGCGGCGAACATCTTGTCACATTGGGCGCCGTAAGAGCGGCAGTGAAAAAATATCCCGACCTTCACATTATTCATTTTGACGCCCATGCCGATTTAAGAGACGATTATTTAGGAGCGAAATTAAGCCATGCCTGCGTTATGCGCAGATGCCATGAGCTTACAGGCGACGGCAGAATACATCAGTTCTGTATACGAAGCGGTGAAAAGAGCGAATTTGAATTTGCCGGGGAACATACAAATATGCACAAATTCGGCTTCGAGGGGCTTTTAGAGCTTACATCCAAGCTTAAAAGCAAAAATATTCCTGTATATTTTACCCTTGATCTGGACTGTGTGGATCCTTCGTCATTCCCCGGAACAGGTACTCCGGAGGCAGGAGGCATCACCTTTAACGAGCTGCTTCACGGCATAATGACTGTCTCTTCCGCAAATATTATAGGCGCCGATGTAAACGAGCTTGCGCCCATGCTTGATCAAAGCGGAGCGTCAACGGCCCTTGCGTGTAAAACAGTACGAGAGTTAATACTGGCTCTCAGTAAAAATAAAAGGAGATAAAATAATGAGCAGAGTTCTGGTTATAGGCTGCGGCGGAGTCGCCGGAGTAGCAATAAAAAAATGCTGTCAGGCAAGCGAGGTTTTTACTGAGCTTTGCATTGCCAGCCGTACAAAATCAAAATGCGACGAGCTGAAAAAGTCACTTGAGGGAAAAACATCTACTAAAATCACTACGGCTCAGGTAGACGCCGATAAGGTTGAGGAGCTTGTTAAGCTTATAAATGAATATAAGCCCGACCTTGTTATGAATATAGCTCTGCCGTATCAGGATTTGACTATTATGGACGCCTGTCTTGAATGTCATGTAAATTATATGGACACGGCTAATTATGAGCCTGAAGACACCGATGACCCGGAATGGCGGAAAATATATGAGAAAAGATGCAAAGAGACGGGATTTTCAGCTTATTTTGATTACAGCTGGCAGTGGGCTTACAGAGAAAAATTCAAAAACGCCGGTTTAACGGCGCTTTTGGGCTGCGGATTTGACCCCGGAGTTACCCAGGCTTACTGCGCTTATGCAAAAAAGCATGAGTTTGACACCATTGACACAATCGACATATTAGACTGCAACGGCGGCGATCACGGATATGCTTTTGCCACAAATTTTAATCCCGAGGTTAATTTAAGGGAGGTTTCTGCACCAGGAAGCTACTGGGAAAACGGCCGCTGGGTGGAGATTCCCGCAATGAGCATAAAAAGAGAATATAATTTTGACGGCGTAGGAGATAAAGATATGTATCTTCTTCATCATGAGGAGATCGAGTCTCTTGCCTTGAATATTCCTGAGGTCAAAAGAATACGCTTCTTTATGACATTTGGTCAAAGCTATTTAACTCACATGAAATGCCTTGAAAATGTAGGTATGCTGTCAACCGTTCCGGTAAATTTTGAGGGCAGAGAGATTGTTCCTATCAAATTTTTAAAGGAGCTTCTGCCCGACCCTGCAAGCCTCGGCCCTCGTACTCACGGAAAAACAAATATCGGATGTATTTTTACAGGCAAAAAAGACGGCAAGGAGAAAACTTATTACATTTATAATGTCTGCGATCATCAGGAGTGTTACAAAGAGGTTGGAAGCCAGGCAATAAGCTATACAACAGGCGTTCCGGCTATGTGCGGAGCGTTAATGCTCTTAACGGGAAAATGGAGCAAAGCCGGGGTATATACCGTTGAGGAATTCGATCCCGATCCTTTCCTTGAAGCCCTTGACAAATACGGACTGCCGCGAAGAGAAAACCGCAATCCCGTTTTGGTTGACTGATAAAGCTTATGGAAAACAGAGAAATATTTTCGTCTCTCGGAAATGAAGAACCGGAAAAGCTTTTCGGAAAAATTAAAACACCGTGTTACATAATTGATGAAAAACAGCTTATTGAAAACGGAAAGATTTTAAAAGCCGTTGCAGACAGAACCGGATGCAGAATACTGCTTGCTCAAAAGGCTTTTTCAAATTTTAATTTTTACGGCGTTTTGTCGCAGTACTTATCGGGAACAGAGGCAAGCGGTCTTTATGAAGCGAAACTTGGCAGGGAAGCAATGCCGGAGGGCGAGGTTCATGTTTTCTGCGGAGCATACAGAGACGATGAGTTTGACGAACTGCTTTCTTACGCTGACCATATTGTTTTTAATTCGGTAAGACAGCTGCAAAAATTCGGAGAAAAAGCGAAAAGAGCAGGAAAAAGCTTAGGCCTTAGAATCAATCCTCAGTGTTCAACTCAGGAGGGACACGAAATATACGACCCCTGCGCCAATGGCAGCAGATTAGGCGTAACAAGGGAAGTATGGGACAAACATATGACGCCTGATTTGTTTTCTCTTCTTGACGGGCTTCATTTTCATACTCTTTGCGAGCAAAATTCAGATGATTTGGAAATTACGCTGAAAGCTGTTGAGGAGAAATTTTCCGATGTACTGCCTCACATGAAATGGCTTAATATGGGCGGCGGTCACCATATTACAAGAAAGGATTACGACATACAAAGGCTTATAAAAATTGTATCTTACACACAGAATAAATGGAATTTGCAGGTATACTTGGAGCCGGGAGAAGCCGTAGCCTTAAACGCTGGCTACCTTGCAGGCAGAATTCTTGATGTTGTGGAAAACGGCGGAATTAAAATTGCCGTAACAGACGTCAGTGCGGCTTGTCATATGCCCGACGTAATTGAAATGCCCTATACTCCGCCTTTATACGGTGCGGACGATAAAAATAATAAATACAAATACCGCTTAGGCGGGCCTACCTGCCTTGCCGGTGATATTATAGGCGATTTTTGTTTTAAAGAGCCGTTAAAGGAGGGAGATTTTCTGCTTTTCGGAGATATGGCAATATACACCACCTGTAAAAACAACACCTTCAACGGTATGCCGCTGCCTGATATATGGAAAAGAACAGAGAACGGAGAGCTTATAAAGCTTACAGATTTCGGTTATAAGGATTTTAAGTCAAGGCTTGGCAGGGAATAAAAAGGAGTTGAACAAATGGAGTCAGATAAATTTCTGTTGGAGAAAATAAAAAATTCAGGCATTAAGGATTTGGAAAAAATCAATACTTTAAATCTTTTGGACGGAAGTTATTTGAATTTGGAATGCAGACTGCCGAATGGAAAAACGGGTAAAATACTTGATGATAATAAAAAGTATTACGCCAATCAAATTGATATAGAAGGCTCCGATAAGTGCTTCGGCGTTGCGGCAGATGATAATATGATTTCGGTTTTCAGATACGGCTGTAACGGCGCCGACGCAGAATTGATTTTATGGAAAAAGATATAGAAAAAATCATAGATAACGATATTGATTATCACAGCATTACCCCATGCGGAGAAAATTGCAATAGCTGTGATAAAAAAACGGATGGCAGCTGTAAGGGATGCTTAGAGACGGAAGGCTGTTGCAGTGAATGGAGAAGCACCGGAGCTTGTCCTGTTTACAGCTGTGCAAAAGAGCATAGAGCATTGTTCTGCGGTATATGCAGCAATTTTCCCTGCTATGATTTAACAAAGAAAATATGGTGGAATAAAAACATAATTGATGATTTAACTTTGCTTGCGGATAACTTTTATAAGCAGAAATTTGATAATCACGACGGCAGAATACCTTATTATGAATTATTGCTTGAAAGAGATCTTTTAAATAATATTATTGAATACCCCTTGCCTAAAGGGTATCGCTTTGAATTTTATAAGAACGGCGACAGAGATAATTGGATAGAAATTGAAAAAAGCGCAAAAGAGTTTAATTCTTATGCAGAGGGACTTGCCGCATGGAACAGATATTATAAAGGTAAAGAAAATGAACTTAAATGCAGAATGGTTTTTGTAGTTAATGACAGCGATGAAAAGGTTGCCACCGCTACAGCGTTTTATGATATAAACGGAAAAGACAAAACAGGCTCGGCTTGGCTTCACTGGGTAGCGGTTAAAAGGGAATATCAAGGAAAGGGACTGTCAAAGCCGCTTATTTCATATGTGTTAAATATAATGAAAAACCTAGGCTATACTCATGTAAAAATACCTACTCAGACCACCACCTGGCTTGCCTGCAGGATTTATCTTGATTTTGGTTTTATGCCTGTTCGTGAAAATTTGTATAACAGCCGAAATGGCTGGCAAATAATATATAAGCTTACAAATCATCAGGCATTAAAGAGAATATCTGAGGAGTACTCATCTGATAATTATGAAGTTATAAAACATTAAAGACTATAGAAAGCGCAAAGGATAATTTGTCCGAATTTGCATATATTATAAACTGTATAAATTGAAGCTTGTTTACATATTGTTCATATTTAGGCAACGGCTACATAAACGAAAGCAGATATAATATTTTTAAAGACAAAAAAGGAGGTCTTTATATGTATATGAAAAAAGCTAAAATCACTTTGTCCTTACTTCTGTCCGCAGTTTTACTTGTCTGTGCTCTTGCTCCAATGTCTTATGCAAGTGTGGCAGGAGCCAACGAGGCTGTAAAGCTTGCAATGACCGATGCCGGAGCGGATTATGAGAAATACGAAAGCGATAAATTTTTGCCTTACATGAACGAAGCCAAATACAAAGAAAATCTTAATGAAAACTGGGAAGCCGGTAATTATGAGGTGTCTTTCATTTTTAAAGGCGTACAGTATAATTATGTAGTCGACGCAAAAACATGGGAATTTATTTCCAAAGAAGAAATAAATGTTATTCCTTATCCTGCTGATGGCAATACGGAAAAGATATCTAAGGACGCTGCCGAAGCAATAGCTCTTGCTTATATAGGCAATCCCGATGACTTTGACCATGCGAAATCGGTAAAGGTTAAGGACACCGATTATAACGGAAACTCTGCATATTCAGTAGAATTTCAGTTTGATAAAAAATCCGACAGGACCACCAACGAATATTATGCTATTTATGAATATGAGTACAGCTTTGTTATCGATGCCTGTTCCGGTCAGGTGCTCAGCTCCGAAAATACCGATATAAGCGATTCTTTCATTAACAAAATTACAGCGTTCTTTAATACGATTACAGCAGCTATAATGCAGATATTCGGAGTATTCGCATAAAATATAAAAATTTATATAAAAAATTCGCCGTGACCTATAAAGTCACGGCGTAAATTTTATATACCAATAAATCAATATCAGCCTTTTGCCATATCTCCGACCATAAGCATAAATACGGAAAGCTGTGCTCCGAATTCGGGTGCGCCGTCCATAATAAGACGCTTTGATCTTGTAAACTCAAGCATATCCGCTGTGCCCATAAGTATGCCCAGAGCGTCCTGGAGATTGTCAAATCTCATTGTAAAGAAGGGCATCGCTCTCTTATACTCACCTCTGCCGGCTCTTGTTTTTCCGGCTTTAACACGGATATAAGCGCTTACGGTAGGCTCATTGTCAACAGCGAAAGCGTATACACGGTCGGGACTCTTAACTGCCCAGTCGTGTACCTCTTCCTGTCCGTTTTTGTTAAGCTGGCTTATGCCGCTTGTCAGCAGGTAGAAATAACACTTAACAAGAAGTCTCTGTGTTTCTTCGTCTTCAGGGGGTTCGGTAGCGCCCAGAAGGGAAGCCATTTTAAGAAGCGCCATTAAAAATGGAATAAAATATTCGGGATATTTTAAAGCGCCTTTCATTTTAGGCAGTGTTGCCGGACCGATCTTGCCTTTAAAAAATGCGTTCATTGCTTCAACGCTTTTAAATTCAAGCTCAACCATGGGCTTCGGCTCAACCTTATTCATGTGAATTACCCATTCGTCACAGTTTACCTGAAAATGAGTTGCGTATTTACCTCCGGGAGCGTCTGGATCCAAAGCACTTACCTGATAAACACAGTGAACGGCTTTGAATTTTTTGCTCAGTGACGGAGTATCTGCTACGATAACCTTTAAAAGCGGCAATGCGGCATTCATGAATATTTTATTGGTTAAAAATTCTTCCTTTGAAGCCATTTAAAATCCTCCTTTAAAGATTATACTTCGTCGTCCCAGTTGTCATCTTCTTCAAAATCCATCTTCATTGTATCTCTTACGGCGTTGATGATACCGTTGCAGTCGATACCTACGATAGACATAATATCTTCATGAAGTCCTATGGGAGCGAACTGATCCGGATGACCGAGTCTCTTGAACGCGCAGCCTTTACCTGCTTCGCACATTACCTCAGCCACAGCAGAGCCGAGACCGCCGATTATGTTGTGATCCTCAACGGTGATAATACGGCGAGTATCCATAACGGCTTTAAGGATAGCTTCCTTATCTATTGGCTTAATGGTGTGCATATCGAGAACTCTTACCTTGAGTCCGTCGTTTTTGTCAAGGAACTCAGCCGCCTGATAAGCCTGGAATACACAGGAGCCGGTGGCGATAACGGTTATATCTGTTCCCTCGTGAACTGTAACAGCCTTGCCCAGCTCAAAGCCGTATTCTGTATCCTTATAAAGAACACGGTCAAAACCGCGGTTGATTCTGATGTAGAACGGACCGGGTGTGTTGTATGCAGCCATAACTGCGTTAAAAGTCTCAACACCGTCTGCGGGACAAATAACAGTGAGATTGGGAATGGAACGAACAAGGGCCAAATCGCAGATTGCGTGATGAGTTGAACCTGCCTGACCGAAGGAAGTTCCTGAATGAGTTGCTATAACCTTAGCGTTTACATTCTGATAGCAGAGATCAGTATGAAGCTGATCGCCTGAGCGGAACGAAGCGAACTGAGAGAATGTTGAAAGGAAAGGTACAAGACCCGCTCTTGCCATACCTGCGGCAACGCCGAACATATTCTGTTCCGCAATACCTACATTAAAAAATCTGTCGGGGAATTTTTTCTGGAACTCACCGATTTTTGTTGATTTCGCAAGGTCAGCCGTAAGGGCTACAACCTCGGGATGCTGTTCGCCAAGCTGCACAAGAGCCTGACCGTAAATTTCAGCTGTTGAGAGAGAAGTTGAGTCAACTGCCGTATAGGTTAATCCGCCTGCCATCTTATTCAGCCTCCTTTTCTACTCTTGCAATTCTCTTTTCGTATGTCTTCTGGAGACAAACCTTAGCTTTCTCGTATGTGTCATCGTCAAGAGAGCCATAGTGCCATGTGTAATCGTCTTCCATGAAGTCGATACCGCAGCCCTTTTTGGTGTTGCAGATAATCATAACGGGGCTGTCCGTTTTGTTTTCAAGGGCAAAGTCAATAGCCTCGCAGATTTCCTTAATGTTGTTGCCGTCGATTTCCTTAACGATAAAGCCGAATGCTCTCCATTTGTCGGCAAAGGGCTCAAGCTTCATTACATCTTCCGTTTTGCCGTCTATCATGCAGCGGTTGCGGTCAACAAACGAAATCATGTTTGTAACCTTGTAATGGGCGGCAGTCATGGCGGCTTCCCAGTTGGAGCCTTCGTCACATTCGCCGTCGCCTAAGAGAACGTAGGTTTTGTAGTCCTTGCCTCTTACTCTTGCGGCAAGAGCTGTGCCTACTGCGATGGACATTCCGTGACCGAGAGAACCTGTAGAAGCGTCAACGCCTACAATTTTATTTGAGTCAAGGTGCATACCCATTTTTGAATTTGTCAGGTTGAAGGTTTTAAGCATTTCGGGATCGTTAAAACCGTAATCGCAAAGCAGGGGAGCGTAAGCGATAGCAACATGACCTTTGGAAAGAATAAACCTGTCTCTGTCTTCCCACTGGGGATTTTTAACATCGATTTTCATGTACTTGTGGTAGAGAACAGTCATTACATCAAGAGCGCTCATACCTCCGCCGATGTGTCCGCTTCCTGCCCAGTGTGTGGTGTCAAGTGTGAGTCTGCGGAGCTGGTCGGCTTTCTTTTCAAGTGCAAGCCATTCAGCCTTTGAAAGTGGCATATAAATTTCCTCCGTTTCCGAATTTTATATTTACTGTATTTAAGCCCTGAACCTTTTTCGGCGCAGGGCATTTTTTATTTTATCAGAAGCATTCGGGATGGTTTTTTCTTACCGTCTTAAATGCGTCGTCAGCGATTTCGCAGGTTCTCTTAATATCCTCATCGGTAAGAGAAGCGTTAATAAAGTGATTGTGATGGCTGGTAACAAAAATACCTCTGTGAACCATTTCCTGAACCCAGTCCTGATGAATGAAAAGAGAGTCGTCATTGGCTATTCTCAGATAGAAGAGAGCGGGCTCGCCGGAAACCACAAGGTCAAAACCGTTGTTTTCGGCGGCAGCTTTAAGACCTTCGGTAATTTTTATACCTTTTTCCCTGAACATCGCGGGAGTATTGAGCTTTTTCATTTTATTGATACAAGCAATACCTGCTGCGAAAGGAATTGCGCTCATCCAGTAGCTTCCTGTATATGAAAGACCGCTCATTGAGCTCTTAAGGAAGTCCTTGCCGCAGAGACAGGAGATATTCCAGCCGTTGGCAATGGCTTTACAGAAGCAAATAAGATCAGCTTCAAATCCGTAATAATGGTCGGAGCCTGCAAGATCAAGCCTGAAGCCTGCGCGGACATCGTCAATAATAAGAACAATGTTGTTTTCGGTACAGATTTTTCTTACCTGCTGCCAGTATCCGTCAGCGGGAAGCACATTATCTGCAAAGTTGCCGTGAAGGTAAGGAGTAGCGATAAACGCAGCGATTTCACCTTCGTTTTCAGCGATAACCTGTTTAAGGGCGTTAATATCGTTCCAGTCAATATAAAGGTTGTTGGCAACATCCTCGGGAATGACACCGGGGTAGTCGAGCTTCTGGGTCCAGGGTGATACGCCGTGATAGAATCCGTTTACGAAAATAATTTTTTTCTTATGGGTGTAATATCTTGCGCACATGATAGCGGCCTGAGTAACATCGTTGCCGTTCTTGGCAAAGAACGCCCAGTCAGCAGAGGCAACAGTGTCAACCATAAGCTCTGCAAGCTCTACCATTTTGTATGACGGTGTAGTAGTGCAGTTTTCCTTTGCAGCCTGTTCTATAGCGGCTCCGTTGACGTCGGGATCATTATATCCTAAAACATTGGGACCGTAAGCGCACATATAGTCAATATATTTATTGCCGTCAACATCCCAGAAATAAGAAGCCTCGGCTCTTTCGCTGAAAAACGGCCATGAGGTGGTTGGAATCCAAAGTCCCTCGGCAGGACCGAGATGTCCGTAAATACCGGAGGGAATTACCTTTACGGCTCTGTTATACCACTCACGGCTTTTATCATGTTTACAATATTTTGAAGCCATATTATATATCCTCCTTAAGCAAGATAAAGACCGACAAGGTCAAGAATTCTGTTCATATTGTCTATCATTGAAATCATGCCGCCCATTGTGATTTTACCCTCACCGATGCAGGCAACTGAGTTAACCTGACCGTCAAAAAGCTGTCTTGCAAGCTCGATAGTGCTGAACTCCATAAGGGCCCTCGGGGAGTCGGTAGCCTTCTTTACGGTGATAAGGTGATGATTTCTTACACAGATAGTAGCTTTCGGACCGTCTTTAATGGACATAAGAATGTCGCCGTCTACCATATTGTGAGCGGAGAATTTTCCGATTTCGTCCTGATTGCCGATCTGAGCAATGGCAACAGCGATAGTATAGAACATTAAAGAAGTGCTGATGTCAAAAAATCTTTTGTCTTTAAGGTCAGCGGGATCGGGACGCATATAAGCGGTTAAAAGATCGGTAAGCTTTGTAAATTGCTTTAAAAGAAAACCGATGTGAGTAAAGCCCTTTGAAGGAATAGGCATAACTGTGCCGTCAATCATTCCGTTGAATTTTTCACATGAAGAAAACGGGATTCTGATATCGCAGGGGCCAACGCCGTCCTCCATTCTGCATCTTCCGTTTTTGAAGGTGATAGTAGCCGCAGGGCCGTCCTTAACATCAAAACAAATAGAAATAGGCTTTTTATTTGTAAGAATGGCTCTTGCGTTTTCGTCCAGAGCACAGAGATTTTCAAGAGTGCCGAGAACGGCATACATATTTATGTATGCAAGTGTTTTTGCGTCTGTCAAAACGAATTCCTCCTTTAGGCGGCAGGGAGTCATAAGAAGAAAATAAATGACAACT
Organism: uncultured Clostridia bacterium; assembly: GCA_944412445.1. Taxonomy (GTDB): domain Bacteria; phylum Bacillota; class Clostridia; order Oscillospirales; family Acutalibacteraceae; genus UBA1081. The sequence goes on along the minus strand of CALYBJ010000004.1, from coordinate 353 downwards.
GCCGATTTATACTATATATAATACCAAATAAAAAATTATAAGTCAATAAAATACTTAAAATGAATGATAATTACTTGTAGAATTTATTTGATTATCTTTGTTAAATACTTACAAAAAGTGAAATGCTATATTATTATCTGTATACAATACTATGTAAAAAAATATGTCAAAATTGTGACGATTGTTATTTGTCTAACAATCATGCCGATGCATAAAGAGCTGCAGAAAAATAAACAGCCGACTGAATAATCAATCGGCTGTAATATTCTTTTATTAATTACATCAGCGATAAATAAAGCTGTTTAATTTCCTCAACGCTTGTTTCTCTGGGATTGCCGGGTCTGCAGGCGTCG
>CALYBJ010000003.1 GCA_944412445.1 uncultured Clostridia bacterium | reverse complement strand
CCCACAGCCTTGGCTCTTCTGGGCTTTTTGTCGTTCCAGACAAGATAAAGAATAAGACCGATAAGCGGAAAGAAAAAGCTTAAGACATTAAAGCCGGTGCTGGGCACATCCTCCGGATTTTCAAAACCGCCGTACTGATTTCCGTAATTATTCTGTCCGTACTGATTATAACCGTATTGCTGCCCGTAGTTATACTGCTGATACTGAGGGTTAAAGCCCTGCTGACTGTAATTGTTCTGCTGATAATCCGCATTATAGTCCTGCTGATTATTATTGACATTAAGAGCCGCGCCGCAGTTGGGACAAAATTTCATGCTTTCTGCTGCCTCATAACCGCAAAAAGGACAAGATATCATAGGAATGACTCCCCTTCATTTAATATTCAATTTTATCATACAAAAAAACCAGAAAATTGTCAAGAAAAAAAAAGCGCAGCCCAAAAGGACTGCGCAGAACAGAACTATGATTACTGGTCAAAAGTAATAGTAACTACATCGCTGTCGTCAATAGTATCATAGGTGTCCGAATCAATTATATGAAAAGTAAACTCTAATTTTTCAACGCTTTCAATACCGTTATCAGAAAGACTTGTACTGTAAATATCAAAATCCTCGTTGGTTTTCTTTCCGGAAACTACATCAACATAAAACCAGCCGTCAACAGAGAAATCATTTACAACAATATTATCTGCCGAAACGGTAATATTATTTTGTGAATTGTTTTCGACTAACAGACGATAGCTGTTTGATATAAAGTTTTGAGTGTTTTCCACATAAGAAATCTTTATATTATTTGCATCATATATTACTACAGTCTGAGGTTCGGCTTCTGTCTGCGGTTCATTAATGACTTCAGCATTTTCGTTATCATTATTTTCATTAAGAGAATTTTCAACTACAGGAGTATTTCCTTGCTCCTTTGTTTCATCGCTTCCGCCTGAAGCTGCCGCTATAATTCCGATTACAACAACAGCTATTATTACCCAGAACCACCATTTTTTTGTTATCGGTTTTTTTGTTTTTACAGACTGAGGCTGATTAAAAACAGGCTGACTTCTGTCAACGGGTGCTCCGCACTCCGGACAAAATTTTAATTCATCGCCGATTTCTTTTTTGCAATTTGGACACTGCATAACAATTTTCCTCCTTATTATTTAGCTTTAATTCGACAAAAAAACAAAAATATTATTATTAAAGTTTATATTTCGTTGAAATTAAGCTTGTCAAAAGCATTTTACTGCATTTTGCAGTAAAAGTCAATACCGCATTTTGCAGTAATTATAATTATTTTGGTGATAATTATGTTCAAACGCATACGTGAGCTTCGTGAGGATAATGACCTTACGCAAAAACAGCTTGCAAAATTTTTAAACTGTTCCCAGCAGGTATACAGCAATTATGAGCTTGGACAAAGAGATATACCCACAGATATTCTTATAAAATTATCAAAATATTATAATGTTTCCGTAGATTATCTTCTGGATTTAACAGAGATAAAACAGCCTCCCAAATAAGAAAGCGCAGCGTTGCCGCCGCGCTTATTTTATTATTACTTTTAAACACTGAAAAGAAGCTGGCTGTATGTGGGGTAAGGCATATATTCGTCTGACATATCAACCTCGATTGCGTCCGCAACTTCCCTTAATTCCTTCATGGCAACCACAACAACATCTCTGAAATAGTTTGCCAGAGACTGCTCCTCTTTTATTTCCTTTGTGCCCGCTATGGCACTGTCAAGAGCCTCAATTTTTTCATACATCGCATTTATGCGCTTTGTAAGCTTTTCCGCAAGCAGGAAGGCGGCGTCTTTTTCCGTATCAATTCCGATGGATTTTTTAACGGCTACCGACTGAGCCAAGGATGTTACGAATTTTATCGCCGCAGGCAGGATCTGCTGTTTTGCCATTTCCGACATTGTAAGAGCTTCGATATTCAATGTCTTGCAGTAATTTTCAAGCATGATTTCATATCTTGAAATAACCTCAACCTCGGTGAAAATGTGATGCTTTACAAACAGATCTATATTCTTCTGAAGCTTGTAATAAGGAAGAGCGTCGGCGGTTGTTTTAAGATTGAGAAGACCTCTTTTTTCAGCCTCTTCAACCCATGCGTCGTCATATCCGTTGCCATTGAAAATTATTCTCTCATGGTCGGAAAACTCTCTCTTGCAGATATTCATGACGCAGTCGTCTATATTATCGGCTTTTTCAAGCTCGTCGGCAAACAGTGAAAGAGATTCCGCAACAATAGTATTAAGAACAATATTGGGGCCTGATATTGAAAGAGAAGAACCCAGCATACGGAATTCAAACTTATTTCCCGTGAAAGCGAAAGGAGAAGTTCTGTTTCTGTCCGTTGTATCCTTAATAAAGTTGGGAAGCACCTCAACGCCTGTTTCCATGGCAACTCTTTTTGCCTTTTTAAACTCGCTGTCCTCGTGCTTTATGGCGTCAACAACCTCGGCAAGGTCGTCACCCAGGAATATTGATACAATAGCCGGAGGAGCTTCGTTGGCGCCGAGTCTGTGGTCGTTGCCTGCGCTGGCAACAGAGATTCTCAGCATATCCTGATAATCGTCAACAGCCTTTATAACTGCCGCAAGGAAAAGCAGGAAGGTTTTATTTGACTGAGGGTCCTTTCCCGGGTCAAGAAGATTTTTTCCCGTATCCGTTGAAATGGACCAGTTGTTATGCTTGCCGCTGCCGTTTACTCCCTCAAAAGGCTTTTCATGAAGAAGACAGGCAAGGCCGTGCTTTTTCGCAACCTTTTTCATTATTTCCATAGTAAGCTGGTTATGGTCTGTTGCCACATTTGTGGTGGAATAAACGGGAGCCAGCTCATGCTGTGCGGGAGCTACCTCATTATGCTCGGTTTTAGCGAGAACCCCTAATTTCCAAAGGGTTTCGTTAAGATCTATCATGTATTCCATTACTCTGGGCTTTATAGCTCCGAAATAATGGTCGTCCATTTCCTGTCCCTTGGAGGGCATTGCGCCGAAAAGGGTTCTGCCGGTTAATATAAGATCCTTGCGGCGGTCGTAAAGCTTTCTGTCCACAAGAAAATATTCCTGCTCGGAGCCTACTGTTGCGGTAACCCTCTTAGCAGGTATACCCATAAGGTTTAAAACTCTTACCGCCTGCTTGCTTAATTCCTCCATGGAACGAAGCAAAGGTGTTTTTTTATCGAGAACTTCTCCAGTATAGGAGCAGAAAGCCGTAGGTATGCAAAGTGAATTTTCTTTTATGAAAGCGTAGGAGGTAGGGTCCCATGCGGTATAGCCTCTGGCTTCAAAGGTGGCTCTTATGCCGCCCGACGGAAAGCTTGAAGCGTCAGGCTCGCCCTTTACAAGCTCCTTGCCGGAAAACTCCATAATAACCTTGCCTCCGGGAGCAGGAGAAATAAAGCTGTCATGCTTTTCGGCTGTAATTCCGGTCATAGGCTGGAACCAGTGGGTATAGTGAGTGGCGCCCTTGCTTATTGCCCAGTCCTTCATGGCATGAGCCACTGCGTTTGCAAGATTTATATCAAGCTCCTTGCCTTCCTCGATGGTTTTCTTCAGGGACTTGTAAATGTCCTTGGGAAGAGTTTCACGCATAACCTCATCGTTAAAAACAAGACTGCCGAACATTTCAGGTACGTTTTTAGATGTCATAAAAGTAATTCTCCTTTTTAAGGTTTTGGGGATAAAGCCGTATAAAGGTATCTCCTATAAAAAAAAGCCGAGGAACCATCCTCGGCGGCATTGCCTTAAGATATGAATATTATAATTCCGGCAAATTATTTTGTCAATAGCTATTATATTCATATAAAATACATTTTTATGAGTAAATATATAAAATAAAGTAGGCATTATTCCTTTTTAGAATTATAATATCATGGAATTAGTATAAAATAAAATAGGTTTGTTATTTTTATTAAGGTAAAAAAATCTTTACATAAAACAGGAGTGGTAAAATTGTTAACAGCAATCGTAGGAATCAACTGGGGCGATGAAGGAAAGGGCCGTATGGTAGATCTTTTCGCCTCCGAATACGACATTGTTATTCGCTATCAGGGAGGAAACAACGCAGGCCACACGGTTATCAACAACAGAGGCAAATTTATTTTGAATCTTCTTCCCTCGGGAATACTCAGCGAAACAACCGCAAACGTAATGGGCAACGGAATGGTAATCGACATTCAGCACCTTACGGAGGAAATAAAAAGGCTTACGGACAAGGGCATTAAAATCACTCCGGAAAACCTTAAAATCAGCGATAAAGCCGTAATCTGTATGCCTTATCACAAGCTTCTTGACTGTCTTGAGGAGGACAGGCTGGGAGACGCCAAATTCGGCTCCACAAGAAGAGGAATAGCTCCCGTATATTCCGACAAATACATGAAAAAAGCAATCCGCATGGGAGATCTTTTAAATCCCGAGGAGCTTAAAAAGAAGCTTGCTCCCATAGTAGAGTGGAAAAACCTTACAGTCCGTGACGGATACAAGCACGAGGCTCTTTCAGCCGACGAGATGTACGACTGGCTTATGACCTACGGCGAGCACCTTATACCTCATATCTGCGACACAACGGTTTATCTTAACAGGATGAACGCAGAGGGCAAAAAAATAATGTTTGAGGCTCAGCTGGGAGCGCTCCGTGACATTGATTTCGGAATTTATCCCTATACCTCATCATCTTCAACAATAGCGGCATACGCTCCCATAGGCGCCGGAGTTCCCAACTTAAAGCTTGACGAAACGGTGGGAATTATCAAGGCGTATTCCTCCTGCGTAGGAGAAGGTCCCTTTACCTGCGAGCTTTTCGGAGAAGAGGGCGACAAGCTTCGTGAAGCAGGCGGCGAGTACGGCGCGGCAACGGGAAGACCCAGAAGAGTAGGCGGCTTCGATGTTGTAGCCTCAAGATACGGAACTCTTGTTCAGGGGGCAACGGTTCTTGCTCTTACAAAGCTGGATATTCTCTCCGGCTATGAAAAAATCCCTGTCTGCACGGCTTACGAGGTTGACGGAGAAATTGTTCACGATTTCCCCATAGGCGTTAAGCTTGCAAAGGCAAAGCCTGTTTACGAATTTGTAGACGGCTGGAACTGCGACATTTCAAAGTGCAGAAAAAAGGAAGAGCTTCCCGAAAAGGCTCTTAAATATATTCAGTATATCGAAAAACAGATGAACTGTCCCATACAGTATGTTTCCGTAGGCGCAGAAAGAGAAGCTTACATAAAAATGTTTTAATAGATAAAGTAAGAATATTTGCATAAAATGTTCTGATAAAAAATCAAAGCTTTCAGAGGGTTGACTTATTATGATAATCGAACAGGAAGAGGTAATGAGCTTTTTTGAGGAAAACGATGTTAAGTTTATAAGGCTTGCCTTCAGCGACGCGTTTTCCGTTCAGAAAAACATATCCATAATGCCGTCGGAAATGAAAAGAGCCATGACCACGGGAATACATATCGAATCAATTTCCGTAGAGGGCGCCGATTCAAAAAGAAGAACCGACCTTTATTTGTTTCCCGACCTTACAACGGCAACCCTTCTTCCCTGGAGGCCTTCCACGGGAAGAGTCGTAAGATTTTTCTGCGACATAAAATACGCCGACGGAACGCCCTATGAGCTTGACTGCCGACATCTTTTAAAAAGAACGGTGCGTCATTTGCTGAAAAAGGGAATATCCTGCACGGTAGGCGCCCAGTGCGAGTTTTATCTTTTCAAAACAGACGAAAAAGGCGAGCCAACCTCTGTTCCCTTTGACAACGGAACCTATCTTGACGCGGAGCCCAGAGACAAGGGACAGAATGTAAGGCGTGAAATATGCCTTACCCTTGAAAACATGGGAGTATCTCCGGAAAGCTCTCAGCACGAGGTAGGCCCCGGTCAGAATGAAATTGATTTCAGATATTCCGATCCTCTCACATCGGCCGACAATGTTATAACATTAAAATCCGTTGTTGAAACGATTTCGGCGCAGCTGGGCTTATACGCCACCTTCCGTCCGAAGCCTTTAAGGGATTACGCCGGCAACGGCTTTCATATCAACATGATCCCCTATAAGACCTCCGATTCCGATAAAAACATAAAGGATTCCTTTATAGCGGGAATGCTTCATCACTGTTCGGAAATGACAGCGTTTTTAAATCCCTCAAGGGAATCATATATGCGTCTGGGAGAGCATAACGCGCCGGCGTATGTTTCCTGGTCGGCGGAGAATTACGGACAGCTTATAAGAGTTCCCGAAACCACGGGAGGCAGAAGAGAAATGATTGAGCTGCGTTCTCCCGATGCCTGCGCCAATCCATATATAGCCTACACGCTGCTGCTGCTTGCAGGACTTGAAGGCGTTGAAAAAAATATGCAGCTTCCCGAGCCTACGGACTTTAACATTCTTGAAGCGGAAAGCGGCGTAAGAGCTTCTCTCAAAAGGCTTCCCATGTCCTTTGAAACGGCAATAGCGGAAGCGGAGAAAAGCCTGTTTATCAACAAGATACTTTCAAAGCAGTTAATAGAAATTTATAAAAAGAGGAATATCCATAACATATAATCAATTCAGCCGCATGGGGGATTTGAGTAATCATGACTGAAAAATCACATCACAGCGTCCTCCTTGTATCCTCAGGCGACAAGGGAATAGCAGCCATAACAAGGCTCCTTGAAAGCAACAGCTTTTTACCAGTCGCAACAGCCAGAACCTCCGGAGAAGCCAGAAGAATATTATGCTCGGAGCATTTTGACATAGTTATAATAAACACTCCGCTGTCTGACGATTTCGGGATAGAGCTTGCCCTGCACATTGCGGAAAGCAGCTGTTCGGGGATACTGATGATAGCGAAAGCCGACATAAGCGAAGCCGTTGCGTACAAAACGGAGGATATGGGAGTTATCACCGTAGCGAAGCCCATTGACGCCACTATGTTTCACCACGGACTTAAAATTCTTTCGGCAATGCAGAATAAATTCGCCCTGCTGGAGCAGGAAAACAAGAAGCTGAAGCTGAAGCTGGACGAGCTGAAAATAGTTCAGAGGGCGAAAAATATGCTGATGGAAAATCTTGATATGACGGAAAGCGAAGCTCATCGGTTTATTGAGAAACAGGCAATGGATATGAGAACGACTAAATACGAGGTCGCAAACTCTGTAATAAAAACATATACAAATTCTTAAAAAAGGAAGCATATAAAATGGATTACAAATTTTCAGACAGAATTTCATCTCTTAAGCCCTCGGCAATAAGAGAAATTTTAAAAGCCACCTCTGCGGGGGACGTAATTCCCTTTGCGGCAGGAAATCCCGCTCCGGAAGCGTTTCCCGTTGACGATGTAAGAAAAATTACTGCGGAAATTTTGGAAAAAGACCCGATTACCGCTTTGCAGTACGGCATTTCCGAGGGATACACTCCTCTCAGAAGCACAATCAGCAAATACATGAAGGAAAAATATAACGTCGGAAGCGAAGACGACGATATTATAATCACCTCAGGCGCACAGCAGGTTATCGACCTTGCCACAAAGGTGCTTGTAAACGAGGATGATGTTGTTATAAGCGAAAGCCCCTCCTTTATCGGAGCTTTAAACACATACCGTTCATACAAGGGAAGACTTGTGGGCGTTGATGTTGACAGCGACGGCATGAACATGGAAATGCTTGAGGAGGTTCTCAAAAAGGAGAAAAGAGCAAAGCTTATTTACACTATTCCCAATTTCCAGAACCCCTCGGGAGTTACAATGTCCCGGGAGAAAAGACAGAGATTATACGAGCTCGCGAAGGAATACGGCGTAATAATCCTTGAGGACAACCCCTACGGAGAATTAAGATGCTCAGGAGAAAATGTTCCCTGCATTAAATCAATAGATACTGAGGGCATTGTTATTTATTCCGGCTCATTTTCAAAAATCCTTTCACCGGGCATCCGCGTAGCTTTCACAATAGCAAACAAGGAGCTTATTGCCAAAATGACCGTAGGCAAGCAGGCTTCCGACGTTCATACTCCCGTTCTTACCCAGATGATTGTAAACGAGTGGATGAACAATTACGATATGGAAGGACATATCTTAAAAATCAGAGATATTTACCGCAAAAAGCTTGAGCTTATGTGCGGACTTATAGATTCGGAGCTGGGCGACTTCGTAACATACGTAAAGCCCGAAGGCGGCCTGTTTATCTGGTGCAAGCTCCCCGACAGCGTTAATATGCTGAAATTCTGCTCCGTCGCTGCCGAAAACAAGGTTGCGGTAGTTCCGGGCATCGCATTTATGATGTATCCCGAGGACAAAACCCAGTGCGTAAGACTTAATTTCTCAACGCCTACCGACGACGGCATTGTCAGGGGCATGAAAATTTTAGGAAAAGTCAAGGAAATGTTCTGATTTTTCCCTATAACATTGAAAAGGACGATTTTATGGAAAGCAGTATAACCGAAAAAAAAGATGAAAAAAACAAGGTTGTTTTAAGCCTTATACAGCCCACGGGAACGCCTACCTTAGGCAACTATCTGGGAGCCTTTAAAAACTGGATAAAGATGTCCAAAGAATATGACTGTCTTTTCGGAGAAGCCGATCTTCACGCCATTACCGTAAGAACGGCTCCGGCTGATTTAAGAAAAAGAAGTCTTGATTTATTTGCGATTCTTATCGCCATGGGGCTTGACCCTGAAAAGAACATAATATTTTGTCAGAGCCATGTGCCGGCTCACGCTCAGCTGGGCTGGATACTTGACTGCTACACCCAGTTCGGAGAGGCTTCAAGAATGACACAGTTCAAGGATAAATCGGCAAAGCACGCCGACAACGTAAACCTGGGACTGTTTACATACCCTACCCTTATGGCAGCGGATATACTTCTTTACAATGCGGACTATGTGCCCATAGGCGACGACCAGAAACAGCACCTTGAGTTAACAAGGGATATCGCAAACCGCTTCAACGGCATTTACGGAGACTTTTTCAAGGTTCCGGAGCCTTTTATAGGAAAAGCCGGTGCAAGAGTAATGTCCCTTCAGGAGCCTAACAAAAAAATGAGCAAGTCCGACACAAATCAGAAGTCCTTTATTCTTGTAACCGACGCTCCCGACGCCATAAGCAAAAAAATTAAAAGCGCCGTTACCGATTCCGAAGCGAGAGTATATTACAGCGAGGAAAAAGCGGGAGTCAGGAACCTTATGGATATTTACTCCGCCTGCACGGGAAAAACCTATGAGGAAATCGAGCAGGAATTCAGCGGCAGGGGCTACGGCGATTTTAAGAGCAGAGTTGCCGAGGCTGTCATTGAGGAATTAAGACCTCTTCAGGAGGAGTATTCAAGACTTATAAACGACAAGGCTTACCTTACGGACTGCGCAAGGCAGGGAGCCGAAAAAGCAGGCAGAATAGCGGACAGAACCGTTAAAAAGTGCATGAAAAAAATCGGCTTCTGGCAATACTGATAAAAGCAATATTAAGGCTGTCCCTTGGGGCAGCCTTATTTTTCTCATCTTTCGCTTTCTGCCTTTTTATGTTTTCTCTTTTTTACGGTCAATGCAATAATCACTGCGGCTGCAGCAATAATCAGGCATACAATAATTATTATTTCCGTTAAACCTGAATTTTGGGAATAGTCATATACAATATTATTAAAAAGATTTTCGTTGGAATCTCCGATTTCAATACTGTTCCACTGCTCCCGGGAGCCGGTATAATACACATTCTCTAACTTATTGCACTGGTCAAAGGCGCCCTTAGCAATGCTTATTACGCTTTCGGGTATCGTAACCGACTCAAGGCTTTCACAGGATGCAAAAGCGTCAGTGCCTATGCTTGTTACCGTATCGGGAATTATAACCGTCTTCAGGCTTTTACAGGAAACAAAGGTATCGCTTTCGATTCCTGTCAGCGAAGACGGAAGTACAACCGACTCCAAGCTGTCACACCATACAAACGCGCCGTTTCCGATACTTGTTACGCTGTGGGGAAATACTATTTCCTTTAAGCCGCCGCAGTCGGAAAAGGCAAAATTACCAATGTCTGTTACACTTTGGGGAATTTTCACGGAGATTAAATTTGTGCAGCCGCCAAAAGCAAACATATCTACTGATGTTACAGTTTCGGGAATAACATATTCTTGGGATTTATTTCCCACAGGATACTTTATAAGCTTGGTTTTGTCTTTATTAAACAAAACGCCGTGCTCGTCCGATGAATATACTTCGTTATCCTTATCCACATTTATTTCGGCAAGATTAACACATTCCTGTATAGCTCCCAGCTCAATATACTGAACGCTTTTCGGAATTGTAAGAGAAGTTAATTTTGAAACGCCGTAGATTGAGCTGTCGGCAATGCCCCGGGTTCCTTCCCTGACAGTGTATTGAGACGGCATATCCTGCCCTGCGTATATTAAAAAGCCGCCGATATACAGCACGTCGTCTTCCCAGTTGTTTTTATCAGCGTAAAATGCCGTTTGGTCAAATGCCAATGCTCCGATATTTTTAACACTGCCGTTAATATTAATTGTTTTCAGCTTGCCGCAGCTGAAAAAAGCATACTCTCCTATATTTTCAATGCCGCTGCCTATCTGAACCGATTCCAAGCTTCGGCACCAGTTAAACGCCGAATTGCCTATGGTTTTTACACCGTCGGGAATTGTTATTTCTTTTAAGCCTCCGCTTTCCGCAAAGGCAAAGCTTTTTACAACCGACACGCTTTCGGGTATTTTCACATAAATAAGATTATTACAGTTTCTGAAAGCGTTTGTGCCTATTGTTTTCACACTTTCGGGAACGGTATATTCCTCCGAATTTTTTCCCGGAGGATACTGCAAAAGCTCCGATTTATCCTTATTGAACAGAACTCCGTTTTCATCGGAGGAATATTTGCTGTTGTTTTCGCTAACATTTATAAAGCTTAATGAACCGGTTTCATAAAACACATACTCGTCAATATCCGATACGCTTTCTGAAATTGTAACGGCCTCAAGATTCTTACAGTCGGTAAAGGCATGGGAATTTATTTTCACCGCTGTTCCGGGTATAATATATTCCTTTTCATCGCTGCCTGCCGGATATTGTATAAGCTCCGTTCTGTCCTTGTTAAACAAAACCCCTTTATCATCGGAGGAATAATAAGGGTTATTTTCGTCTACGTCGATTTCTTTGAGGCTGTAACATTCGTCAAAGGCGTATTCCCCGATTTTCGTTACGCTTTTGGGAATAGTTATTTTTGTTACGTCGGTTAGCTGCAAAAAGGCATACTCCCCTATTCCCGTTACCGGATAGCCGTCGATTGTTTCGGGAACATTAACCTCAAAGCCGCCGCCGGTATATTTAGTGATTTCAGCCGTTCCGTCATCGGAAAGCTCGTATAAAAACTCAGCGTTTTCCTCTCCGAAAACAGCGAAGCCGCTTCCGAAAGCTGCGGAAATCAATAATACGGCAAAAACACAGCTTATAAATCTTTTTAACTTGTTTTTCATACAGCACACTCCTAAAACAATACAGAATTTTTATATTGCTTCTATATTTTTTATATATTTTACCATAAAAAACAAGTTTTTTCAATATGTAAAAAATAAAAACGGGGCTGTCGCAAAACGGAAAAAATCCGAGAGCGGCAAGCCCCATTTAGTTATTAATTTTTTATTTTGTCATATTCATTACAAGCTGTTTAAAGTGGTTTCCTTTTTCCTCGAAATCACGGTAAACGTTATAGCTTGCCGCCGCCGGTGACATTATACAGGCTTTTCCCTGTTTTGTATTGCTTACGGCGAATTTTACCCCTTCGGGCAGATCTCTCACCTTTTCGATATGAGCCTTACAGCCCTTTTTCAAAAGAGCGTCCCCTATTTTATGACCTGTTTCCGGAAGACACACAATATTGTCAATATCAAGCAGTCTTAACTGATTTTCAAAATCTTCGTAGTCTATTCCTCTGTCAAGACCTCCGATAATAAGTGTTCCCACATTTCCTATGGCTTCCACGGCGCAAAGCACCGCTTCGGGAATGGTGGCTATTGAGTCGTTGTAGTAGTCAACGCCTCCGAAAGTGCCGAAAAACTCCATTCTGTTAGGGATTCCCGGAAATTTCTCAACGGCGGCTCTTATTGCGTCCTCCGATGCTCCCATACATTTTGCCGCAGCTGCCGCAAAGCCTATATCCTGTCTGTTATGCTTACCTTTAAGGTTGTTGTTAAGGGCGGCAAGGGAAGACACAAACTCGTCAGGCTCTGCGTAAACCTTTATACATTTTGATTTTATTTTCTTTTCGTCAATATATTCGGAGATTCCCTGGGTTCCGTTATAAATAAAGAAATCCTTTTCGGTTTGATTTTTTACAATGTTGAGCTTGGCGTTTACATAGCCCTTAAAGCCTTCCTCATAATGGTCCAGATGCTCCTCGTAAACATTTGTAAGCACTGCCACATGAGGCGAGGTTCTTGTAAATTCCAGCTGGTGAGATGACATTTCAATAACAGCAACGGCGTTTTTGTCCTTGTTTATATCGTCGAAAACAGGCACTCCGATATTGCCTATAAGACAGGCGTCAAGCCCGGCCTCCTTTAACATTCTGAAAATAAGCGTAGAGGTGGTTGTTTTTCCCTTTGTGCCTGTTATTCCCACCACCGTACAGTCCGCAAACCTTAAAAACATATCCGTCTGACAGGTGATTTCCGTTGTATCAGGATATGAAACGCCCATAAAGGGTATTCCGGGACTTTTAAAAACAAGATCGTATTCCCCTAAATGCTCAAGGTAATCCTCTCCGCAGTCAAAGGAAACATTTTCATCATTTAATGTTACGGTGTTTTTATCACCTATTGTCAGATGCTTCCGGGGAAGATATTTTCTTATAAAATTGTAGGTTGACTTGCCCTCTCTTCCGAAGCCTAAAATCAGTATTTTTTTATCTTTGATATAGTTTGCGAGATTTTCAGCGGACACTTTTACTTTTCACCTCTTACATATTCGTACATTTCGTTTATATCCTTTAAAAACTCATAAGGTATGTTATGTTCCCCGTTAAATTCATTTAAAACATTTTCTTTTAAAATTTTATCAGTATCAAAGCTTTCCCGGAACAGCTTTAAAAGACAGGGAAGCTGTTTGCCCTCTTTTATAAGTTTTTCCGAGCAAAGGGACAGAGCGTATTTTAATTCCTCTGCCGTGCCTACACATTCAAAGGGCTTTACCGGAGAAAGTCCCGAAAGTCCTTTAAAGTCATTTTCCATTTCCTTTTTGTCAAGGAGATTTTCCCCGAAAACCTCCGTAAGCTTTTCAAGGCTTAAAAAAGCGGAAAGCATACAGAATACAAACAGGCATTTCGGGCATTTGCAGCACCATTTATTTTGTTTGCTTCCGGCGTTGCAGCTTCTGAACTTAAAAAGATAATTCTCATGACGGCAGAATTCCTTTGCAATCTGAAGCTCGTTAAAAGGTCTTAATATGCTGAAATAACGGATTTTATCTGTTATTCGGGAGCCGATATACGAGGTAAAATCCTTTTCAAACTCATAGGATTTTGAATACTGATGATTTACAGAAAGTCCCCGAATATTGGATTCGTTGGCGCTGGACTCGTTGGAAAGAATTATGTTTTCCGAGCCGGTAATATAAGCGCAGTAGCAGGACAAAAACGCCACAATCGCAGAAAACGGCGTATGACCGTTTAAAAAGCCCTGTTTGTTAAGCTCCAGAAGCTCCGGAGAAATTTTTCTGTATGTTTTTATTATATCGTTTTCGGTGTATCCGGCGCTTAAAACCGTGTCGGTTCTCGCCTGCTGAGAGTTTACCGTTAAAAACAGTATGTCGGAATGATTCCTTTTAACAAGCTCCGCAGTAACCGCAGAATCCTTGCCGCCTCCCACGGGAACCACCGATCTGCCCGGTGTAATAACAGCCTGAAAATCCCTGTTTTCTGCTGTTTCGGAGTCCGCTTCTATTGTAAGAAAATCATCAAAGGACACATTTATTTTATTTCTGTAAAAAAACTCTCCCAGACCGTTGTAGTAAAGCTTTTTCCACCAGATTTTTTCATCTTCCCCAAGACAGCCGCACTGAACCTTTAAAAGGGGTGAACAGGCGGCTTTAAGATAGCTTACGGCCTCCACCATACCCAAAAGAAATACAATATCTCTGCCTGCCGGAAAGTCAAAGCCGTTCACAAGGGTAAGATTGCTTATATCAATTCTGATTTCGGGCTTGAAGGACGCAAGATTTTCCGTTTCAAAATCATAGCTTATATAAATATTGCTTTCGTCCCTTGTCAGAGAGTAGGATTTGTATTTAAAGACGGGAAACTTTTTTCTCAAGCTGTCAAAAGACATATCATTCATAAAAATCACCACTGTATATAATACTTTCATTATACATTAATTATATTAAAAATCAAGAAAATAAAATCGGCGGAAATCAATTAATTAAAGGTTTATCTCTTTTTTTAAGAGCGTTATAGGGAGAAGCTTAAATAACTTACGAAAAAAATAATAAATCCCATAAAAAAACGACAAATTATTAAAAAAATCGTCTGCAAATCTATTGACATAAAATTATCATTAATGTATAATAGCATAGTATCAATTGCGGTACAACAGATTGATTATAAGCCCTGCGGTAATATGCGGAGGGAGGGAATATTATGAGCCAGATTAAAGTTAAAGAAAATGAATCCTTGGACAGCGCTCTCAGACGCTTTAAGCGCCAGACTTCACGCGACGGAATTATTCAGGAAGTTCGCAAAAGAGAACACTATGAGAAGCCTTCAGTAGCAAGAAAGAAAAAGTCCGAGGCTGCTCGCAAACGCAAATATAAGTAATTTTAAGGCGGGTTCTTTATGAGCCCGCTTGATTTTTTCATTGGGGTGATATTATGAATATTGAAAAGCTTACGGAGCTTTTGCCTCAAAGCATTGACGCGGCGCTTATAATTACGCCCTGCAACAGAAGATATTTTACCGGATTTCCTTCGTCGGACGGTTTTCTTCTTGTAACAAGAAAGGGCAGTATATTTTTTACCGACAGCCGTTACATTGAAGCCGCCCGGAAAGCAATAAAATGCTGTGATACTGCCGAGGGAATAAATGTATTTGCCCAGATCAGGGATTACCTTAATGAAAGACAGGTAAAAACCGTAGCACTTGAGGCTTCGGGAATTACCCTGGCGCAGTTCGGCAGAATAAAAGACAACGAAAGCTTAAAGGATTTTGAATTTATATGCGATTCGGCTCTTGACACAGCCATAAGCATATTAAGAATGAAAAAAAGCGAAGCTGAGGTCAAAAGCATGAAGGAAGCCCAGGCAATAGCGGAAAAAGGATTTCTTCATATTCTGAATTTTATTAAGAAAGGCAGAACCGAAAAGGAAATCCAGCTTGAGCTTGACTACTTTATGCTCAGAAACGGAGGCGAGGCGCTGTCCTTTGAAACAATCGCCGTAAGCGGCGTCAATTCATCAATGCCTCACGGAGTTCCCACGGACAAGGAAGTTCAGGAGGGCGATTTTATAACCATGGACTTCGGCACCGTCACTAACGGCTGTCACAGCGATATGACGAGAACGGTGGCTGTGGGTTATGCAAGTGATGAGCAAAAAGAGGTTTATGAAACTGTTTTAAAGGCTCAGAAAGCCGCTCTTTCCGTATTAAAGGCGGGACTTCCCTGCGCCCACGGGGACAAAGCCGCCAGGGACGTTATCGAAAAAGCCGGATACGGCTCAGCCTTCGGACACAGCACCGGACACGGTGTGGGACTTGAGATACACGAGCTGCCGAACCTTTCACCTAAATCCAAAATGATTCTTGAAACGGGAAACGTGGTAACGGTTGAACCGGGCATATATCTTCCGGGCAGATTCGGAGTAAGAATTGAGGATATGGCGTACATTACGGACACAGGCTGCGAAAACCTTACCGCCGCCGAAAAAAGCCTTATTATCCTTTAATTTTTTATCATTACGCCGTTAAAAAGTAAAGGCGCAATGAGAATAGTTATAAAAAACACTTGAAAAATATTAAGAAATATACTATATTATTATTGTTAAGATATTATTACGGAGGAATAAATTATGATTTCTGCTGGTGATTTCAGAAACGGCGTAACCTTTGAAGAGGACGGCAATGTTCTCCAGGTTGTAGAATTTCAGCATGTTAAGCCCGGTAAGGGCGCCGCTTTTGTCCGCACTAAAACAAAAAATGTTCTTACAGGCGCAGTAGTTGAAAAGAGCTACAATCCCACCGCCAAATTCCCTACTGCTTTCATTGAGAGAAAAGAGATGGAGTATTCATATAACGACGGCGACCTTTACTACTTTATGGATCCCGAATCTTATGAGCTTATACCCATCAACGGCTCCGATTTAAGCGACAACTTCAAATTCGTTAAGGAAAATATGGTTTGCCGTATTCTTTCCTACAAGGGCAAGGTTTTCGGAGTAGAGCCTCCCAACTTCGTAACTCTTCAGGTTACAAAAACAGACCCCGGCTTCAAGGGTGATACTGCTACAAACACTCTCAAGCCCGCAACTCTTGAAACAGGCGTTGAAATTAAGGTTCCCCTGTTCATCGACGAAGGCGAAATGATCCAGGTTGACACCCGTACGGGCGAATATATGTCAAGAGCCTGATTTCTCTTTTGATGAAAGAATTTTTCACCGATTATTGTTATAATATATAACAGGAGGTTTTTTATGATGACACTTACTGAAAAAGCGGCATATATAAAAGGTCTTATTGAGGGCATGGATCTTGACCAGGATAAAAAGGAAACAAAGATCATCAACGCTCTTGTTGACATTATCGACGATCTTGCGCTGTCAGTTGAAGACGCAGAAGACGAAATCGCCGTAATCCAGGACAGCTTTGACGATGTTGAGGAGCGCCTTGACGCTGTTGACGCGGATCTTGCCGATCTTGAGGATTATGTTTACGATGACTGCGAAGGCTGCGAGGGCTGCGGCGACTATGATTTTGAGGACGACGACGATGATCTTTACGAAATCGAATGTCCCGATTGCGGCAATGTATTTTACTTTGACGAAAGCGCTCTTGACGACGACGAGCCTCTTACCTGTCCCGAATGCGGATATGTAATCGACGAAATCGAAATCGAAGACGACGAAGACGAAGACGAAGATTAATACAATTTAACAGAAACATTAAAGGACTGTCTTGCAAGGCAGTCCTTTTTTGTATGGAATTTAATTAATGTCCCCCATTCTCTGAACATGGAACATATACTGCTGAGCTATGCCCTCAACGCCTTTCATGTATTCGGGCAGTCCTGCGGGATAAAGTTTTTCACAGATTCTTTTTATATGTCTGTCAACGGGAAAAGCCTCGGCGTGACCCAAACCGAAAAGAAGCGTACAGTCGGCAACTTTTTTGCCCACCCCCTGAAGAGTCATAAGCTCCTTTTCGCACTCCTCAAGATTTTTATAATAAAGAGCGCTTAAATTGATTTCTCCCGAAGCTACGGCTTTCGCGGCGTTAAGCACATACGGCGCCCTGAAGCCGGCACGGAGCACCGATAAATCATCAAGGGTTAAAGACGCTGTTTTTTCAGCAGTGGGAAAAGTATAAGATGTTTTTGTTTTTTCTCCGAAGTTCTCCGAAAACCTTTCAATAATTCCCTTTATTCTGGGAATATTGTTACAGGCTGAAAAAATAAAGGAGCAAAGCGCTTCCCATGGCTCCTGCCTTAAAATTCTGATTGTTCCGTACTTTTTAACGGCAAAATCCATTGTTTCGTCACGGCTTAAAGCTTTAAGAACCCTGTCATAATCTCTTCCGAAATCAAAATAATCAAAAAATATGTCTTCAAACTGCTTTTTCGTTATACCGTAAAAACGCAGGCCATCCTGAGTTTCCTTTACGGTCGTTTCAATTCCTCTTACAACTCCCGTCCAGGAATCGTCATCGTTTTTCTTCCAGCGGAAGGCCTGTCCGCAGTCAAGGGTAACGCCGAGATTTATGCTTCCGGCTCCTGTTACCTCTATAAAAGTTTCGGCACTTTCAACAAACATTTTTCCGATTCCTTTCCTCCGAAATATTGTTCCGAAAAGGCATAATAATTATTGTAAAATACATACAAAACAGCCCCTGAAATTTTGTATTAATTTTACTCCAAAAAGTATAAACCGCAAAATGACTACAACTTTTTGTATACAAGATTTTTCCTTAAAATAAGTTTTGAACATGTCAAAAAAGGACAATTCATGTTTTTAACCTCAGTTTTTCAAGGAGTTATCAACATTTTGAACAGGGTTTTGAACAGTTTTGAACATAAATGCTGTTATACAAAGAGTATAATAAACTTGCAATGTTTTTGCCAATATACGCCTGTTTTTGCTTTTGTATGTTTTTTACAAGGAGATATAATACAGCTTCCGCATATTCGGCTGTCATTGTGAAAAAATAGAAATATCATGATTTTTTGAAGGTGTTTTTTATGATTAAAGGTGTTAACAGACAGGTTGTAGAGGTTGCGGAAACAGGCTGCGATTATTTTGAAAGGGCGCTGTTTTTTGTGAATCCTAAATACTACGGGATTTCCGACGGCAAGCTTCGTGAAAAGGCAAATTCCGTTGTTTCCGCCGCAGGCTCTCCCCCTAAAAGCCGTCAGGCTCAAAAAAACAGCAAAATAAAAAATATTCTGCTGCTGGCTCTTTCGGCTTTCGCAGGCTCCGCCGCAACACTTATCGCAAACGCCCTGATTTTCTGATTTGTCACGGGCGCAGTTTTTTAAAAAATTCCGTAAGCAGCTCTTTACATTCGTTTTCCATAAAGCCTGCCTGAATTTCCGGCTTATGGTTATACGGATACGAAAAAAGGTTTATAACGGAATCTGCCGAGCCGGCTTTCAGGTCGTACGCTCCGTAAACTACCTTATCTATTCTTGAGTTTATTATGGCTCCTGCACACATGGGGCAGGGCTCAAGAGTTACATACATTACACAGCCCCTTAAACGCCAGCTTCCCAGTGATTTGCAGGCATTGTTTATTGCGTTTATTTCAGCGTGTCCCAGGGCGTTTTTGTCCCTTTCCCTTGTGTTTTTACCCTCAGCGATTATTTCTCCGTTTTTCGCTATTACGGCACCTACGGGAACCTCTCCCTGTTCTCCCGCTTCTCTCGCAAGCTTTACGGCACGGGTCATAAGCTCTCTTGAAGTCATAATATCACTTGCCTACACAGAATTTTGAAAAGATTTCGTTAACTACCGCTTCTCTTGCCTTTTCTCCCGTAAGCTCCAAAAGCTGCTCTATGGCATAGTCAATGCTTACATTTACTGCGTCAAGAGTTATTCCGGCGTCAATTCCCCCAAGGGCTTCCTCTAAAGACTCCGCCGCTTTTTCACAGCACATTCTCTGCCTTTCGTTTGCAAGCATTCCGGAAGATGTGTCAAGCTCCTTTGTGCCCAGAAGCTTTTCAAGGGCAATACGAAGCCCCTCGGCACCCTCTCCCGTTGAAGCGGAAAGCTGAACAACCCACGGGATATATTCACTGATTTTTTTTATGTCGATTACCGTATCAAGGTCGCTTTTATTTATAACCGCAACGGCTCTTCTGCTTTTGCACTTTTCTAAAAGAGAAATATCTTCCTTTGTAAGACTTTCCGAGCCGTCAAAAACGGCAAGTATCAAATCGGAGTTGCGGATTTTTTTAAGGGTTCTGTCTATTCCTATGGATTCTACAATATCGTCGCTTTCCCTTATTCCGGCTGTATCGGCAAGATGAAGAACAATATCTCCTATACGGACGGTTTCCTCCACAATATCTCTTGTAGTTCCCGCCACCGATGTTACTATTGAACGGTCATAGCCTGTAAGAAGATTCATAAGAGTTGATTTTCCCACATTGGGATGGCCGCATATTACGGTGTTTACGCCTTCGGTTACAGCCTGTCCGTTGTCGAAATTTTCTATTATACGGTTAAGCCTTTCCAAAGCTCCGCAAATTGTATTTTTAACATTTTTCTCATGAGCCTCCGGAACATCTTCGTCCGGGTCATCGGTCCACACGGCGATTGCCGCCGAAGCGTTGGCAAGGGAAGAGGTTATATCTCTTATCTGTCCGCTGAGCTTGCCCTCAAGAGTATTAAGTGCCGCGTTCAGTGACTGCTGTCCGTGGGATGAAATTATGTTCATTACCGCTTCCGCTTCAGCCAAATCAATTTTTCCGTTTATAAAGGCTCTTTTCGTAAACTCTCCCGGACCTGCCGGAACGGCTCCGTTTTTAAGCACCGTTCTTAAAACACGCCCCGTAACGTAAAGTCCTCCGTGACATGATATCTCAGCCACATTTTCCCCGGTATAGCTTTTCGGTGCCCTGTAAACAAGTGCGACTCCCTCGTCAAGCTTTTCATCGCCGTCGTAAATGCCGCCGTAAAGCGCCGTATATCCCTTTATATCGGAAAGCTTTTTACCCGAAAGGGAACGGAAAACCCTGTCCGCAATTTCTATTGCGTTTTCTCCGGAAATTCTTATAACGCCTATTCCGCCGGAAGCGTTCGGCGTGGCGATTGCCGCTATATCAGACACTTTTATTTTCCTTTCTTTGTAAGATAAATCAACAGCACGGATATATCCGCCGGGCTTACTCCCGATATTCTTGACGCCTGGCCTATGTTTTCCGGTCTTACCTTTTTAAGCTTTTCACAGGCTTCAAGCCTTAAACCGGTTACATCGTCATAGTTGATATCCCGTGGAATAAGCTTTACCTCAAGTCTTCTCATTTCCGCTATCTGCGCCTTCTGTCTTTTTATATAGCCCTCGTATTTAAGCTCGATTTCTACCTGCTCGAAAATATCGCCGCTGAGCTCCGGCCTGTTTTTGTCAACCGGCGTCAGCACTTCGTAATTAAGCTGAGGTCTTTTTATAAGCTCCGAAAGCTTGCAGCCAGTTGTCAGAGGCGCCGTGCCGCATTTTATCATTACCGCGTCCGCTTCCTCCGAGGGAGCTATTACCGTTTTTTCAACTCTTTCTCTCTCTTCTTTTATAAGCTCAAGCTTTCTTAAGAACTTTTTATGTCTTTCCTCTGAAATAAGCCCGATTTTATAGCCCGTTTCCGTAAGCCTTGTATCGGCGTTGTCCTGTCTTAAATAAAGCCTGTATTCGGATCTTGAGGTCATCATTCTGTAAGGCTCGTTGCAGCCCTTGGTTACAAGGTCATCTATAAGCGTGCCTATATATGAACCGGCTCTGTCAAGAATCAAAGGCTCCTTCCCCTGAATTTTCAAGGCGGCGTTTATGCCTGCCACAAGCCCCTGAGCCGCCGCCTCCTCATATCCGCTGGAGCCGTTAAACTGTCCCGCTCCGTAAAGGCAGGGCACGTCCTTGAATTCAAGGGTCGCGCTCATGGCGACAGGGTCAACGCAGTCGTATTCGATTGCATAAGCGTTTCTCATAACCTCCGCATTCTCAAGCCCCTTTATGGTGTGAAGAAACGCAAGCTGAACATCCTCCGGCAGTGAAGAGGACATTCCCTGCAAATACAGTTCCTCGGTATCAAGTCCGCATGGCTCTATAAAAAGCTGATGCCTTTCCTTTTCCGAAAAACGCATTATTTTATCCTCGATGCTGGGACAGTATCTGGGGCCGATTCCCTCTATTTTTCCTCCGTACAGGGGAGAACGGTCTATATTGTCAAGTATTATCTGCTTTGTTCTGTCGTTGGTGTAGGAAATATAGCATACGGCTTTGTTTTCCGGAGGCGTCTGGGTTTCGTAAGAAAAAGGCACTACCCTTTCGTCACCCTCCTGAATCTCAAGACCGCTGAAATCTACGCTCCTCCTGTTTACTCTGGAGGGCGTTCCCGTTTTAAAGCGCCTTAAAGGAAGTCCCAGCTTTTCAAGGGCTTCCGTAAGTCCTACCGCCGGAAAAACTCCGTCGGGACCGCTCATATAGCTTTTGTCACCTACATATATTTTTCCGTTTAAAAACGTTCCCGTGGCGAGAATTACCGCCTTTGCCTCGTAAACTGCATCAAGCCTTGTAACAAGCTCCCATTGTCCGTTGCTCCTTCTGAGATTTACTATTTCCGCCTGCTTCAAATCAAGGTTTTCCTGCTTTTCAATACAGTGCTTCATGTAGGAGGTATAGCTTCTTCTGTCTATCTGGGCTCTGAGAGAGTGTACCGCAGGACCTTTGCCTCTGTTGAGCATTCTTGTCTGAATGGAATTTTTATCCGCCGCCCTGCCCATTTCTCCTCCCAGCGCGTCAATCTCTCTTACAAGATGGCCTTTTGATGTGCCTCCTATCGACGGATTGCAGGGCATATTGCCTACGAAATCGAGAGTGATGGTAAATATAACGGTTCTGCATCCTAAACGGGCTGAAGCCAGAGCCGCTTCGATTCCCGCATGACCGGCGCCGATTACTGCCACATCATATTTTCCCGCATTAAATTCCATTAACAGTCACCTTTTTACACATAAATATTCATTTTAAATTATATCACAGCCCTTTTGTCATTGCAAACGGTAATAGCAGACAACAATACAAATATAACGCTATTTTTAATGCGATTTTGAATAAAATGACGATTGCAGAGGGATTTTGCGTATGATATAATTGTAACATTAATAGGAGGAATGTAAAATGTACGGTGATTTTATGAATTCAGCGGATTATATTGCCGCTTACGACCCTGAAGTTGCCCGGGCAATGAACCTTGAGCTGAAAAGACAGAAAAACAATATTGAGCTTATAGCTTCAGAAAATATAGTTTCCCCTGCTGTAATGGCGGCAATGGGAAGCGTTCTTACAAACAAATACGCAGAAGGCTACAGCGGCAAAAGATATTACGGCGGCTGCGAGTGCGTAGACATTATGGAGAACCTTGCGAACGAAAGAGTAAAAGAGCTTTTCGGCGCTGAGTATTCCAATGTTCAGCCTCATTCCGGCACCCAGGCAAATATCGCCGTTTATTTTTCTCTTCTTAACCACGGCGACACAATCCTCGGCATGAGCCTTGCCCACGGCGGACATCTTTCCCACGGCTCACCTGTCAATATGTCGGGCAAATACTTTAATTTCGTTTCCTACGGCGTAAACGACGACGGATTTATAGATTACGATGAGCTTGAGAAAATCGCTAAGGAAGCTCAGCCCAAGATGATTGTTGCAGGCGCTTCCGCTTATCCCAGATTTATCGACTTTGAGAGAATCGGCGCTATCGCAAAATCAGTAGGTGCGATTTTCATGGTTGACATGGCTCACATTGCAGGACTTATTGCGGCAGGAGTTCATCCGTCACCTGTTCCCTACGCTGATGTTGTAACATCCACGACCCATAAAACATTAAGAGGCCCCAGAGGCGGACTTATTCTTGCTAAGGCCGAATATGAAAAGGCTCTTAACAAGGGCATTTTCCCGGGAACTCAGGGAGGCCCTCTTATGCACATAATCGCCGCAAAGGCCGTTTGCTTCGGAGAGGCAATGAAGCCCGAATTCAAAGAGTATCAGCAGAATGTTGCGGCAAATGCAAAGGCTCTGGCAAAGGGACTTGTTTCAAGAGGAATCAACCTTGTTTCAGGAGGAACGGACAACCACCTTATGCTCTGCGACCTGAGAGGCACAGGCATTACAGGCAAGGAGCTTGAGCACAGACTTGACTCAGTCCGCATAACCGCCAACAAAAACGCTATTCCCAACGACCCTGAAAAGCCCTTTGTTACAAGCGGCGTAAGACTGGGAACACCGGCAGTTACAACAAGAGGCTTCAACACTCAGGATATGGACAAGATTGCAGAGTGCATAGCTCTTGCGGCAACTGATTTTGAGAACAAAAAGGATTACATCGCTTCGGAAGTTGAAAAGCTTACAGCGGCACATCCTCTTTACGAATAATAAAAAATAATTACGGATTGATGCTTTTTGCTAAGCGAAAGTCTAAATAATCCTGTAATCACATTATATATAACCCCTTAAGGGTACCGAAAAGGATTTTGACGCATTACTTTTTCGGACGCCCTTCAAGGGGTTATTTTTCAGTTTTTTGTTCCCGCAGCCGGCAAATATATCAGCAAATTTCTTATTTTAAGGTTATTTTGTCTTCTGTTTGCTCTTTGGTTCTATGTTTTTCTGTATCGGCTGCACATATTATTTTCTCAATTTTTCCATAATAAAAAGTCGGATCACTTCGGACTTTTTATACTTAAAAACATTCCTTGCCGTTTATTTAACAGGGCTTTCATTAAAAAACGCTGAAGCACCCTTCCTTCTGCCGTACCAGACTGTTTCCTTTGCGAAATCATGCCATGAGGCATATTCCTTTTCCTGTTTAAATGAATATCTTACTTTATTTTTAACCGGCTTGGTCTTTATTCCCTGCATAGCCTTTGAAAAATATTCATGAAGCTCATATTCACATACAAAATCGTAATTCTTCCTGAACGGTGTTTTTAAAATGTTATCCTGATATGCTTCAAGAGAAGTGAAAATATCCTTTTGAATATCAAGGCTTTTTAAAAAAGGCATAATTGATTCTTTGTACTTTCCGTAATTTTTTATGCACTCAATGTATGCTCCCTCTTCAAAAAACCAGATAATGTTTCCCAGCTCAGGATTATAATAATTCCATTCGCCGTCCGTTGAGTTGTCGTACTTGTCTTTAAAAGAAACAAAAAGAGAATGTAAAAAGCCATTATCGGTATTCATAATATAGTCAAGCAGAGAAGAGTAAAAATCAAAATAAGAAAGCTCTTTTTCAAAACGCATATAGATTGCGAAGCAGCGAAGCAGCCCTAAGCTGTGGAAGCACTGAAGACAAACGGAAAACATATTTGTATCTGTCCAGTCCCTTCGGCTCATTGACGAGGTAGAACGTATAACATAAGAATATTCCTCAACTTCCTCGTGATAATCGTTGGCGCTGTGAATATGGTTAAATTTGATTTTCGCAACCTCTATATTATATTTTTCAAGCATTTCTTTTTTTCCCAAAGGAGAATTGGGAAGCACCTCGCAGTAATATACGCTCACGGAATTATGCTGTCCGTGGTCCAGAAGGGTGCAGAGACCTTTACAGAAGCTGTCTTTTGTTTCACCGGGAAGACCCAGTATAAGCTCGGAGTATGACGGGATTCCTTCTGCGTTATATTTTTGCAGAAGTTTTGAAAAATGCTCCATGGAAAGATTTTTTCTGCCGATATTTTCAAGGACCTCCTCGGACAAAGACTGATACGCAAGAGTAGCCCCTTTATCCATTCCGAACTCATTCAGTTTTTTGCACATTTCAAAAACTCTGTCATTGCTGTTTTTAGTGTAGCAGCATCTGAAAACATCGGGATAACCAGTATTTTTTTTATATTCGATAAGCTTGTCTATAATAAGCTCGTCACGCTTAAACAGTCCGAAATTTGCGTCGGCGCAGAAAATATACTCTATTTTATGGTCGGAAAGCCATTTAATTTCATCAAAAACTTTTTGAAGCGGAAACTGTCTTACTGATTTTTTAGCGCACCAGTCGCAGTAGGTACAGCTGTAGGGACAGCCACGGTTTGTTTCAAGCACCGAAAGAAAATCAGTATCGGGATCGCTGTCAATGACCTCGTCAAGGGTGCCGTCAAGAAAAGGCGACGGATAATTTGAAATATCAGGATAAAATTTTTCCTCGGTTTTAATTTTCCTGCCGTTTTCTCTGAAATATATATTGGGAACATTATGAATATCCTTTTCCGTAAGCAAAGATGCAAAGGTTTCTTCTCCTTCTCCCGTCATAACTATGTCAATATAGCTTTCCGTATCAATCAGGGAACCGTCCTCGGCTGCGCTGTGTCCTCCGAAAACAATTATACAGTCAGGATAAGCTTTTTTTATTTCTTTCGCAAGGGCTTTATTGTATTCAAAATTCCAGAGATAGCAGGAAAAAGCCGCCATATAGGGATTTTCAAGAGACTCGGTCACCCGGGCTATTTTATCTCTCTTGTATATAGGCTTCTTAAAGCAGTAATTTTCTTTTATTTCAGGAACGCTTTTGCAATACGCCGCAATAGCCGCCACGCTGTAAGGCAGATAAACGGATTTGTCAAAAGCGAATCCAACCTGTATCATGTAAATATTTTTCAAAGCTCTCACCTTGCCTGCAAGTATCTAAATAATTATATATTATTTTAAACGCCTTTTCAACAGTTTGTTTGACATAACGGAAGCCCTATGCTACAATTTATCTGAAACAGGGTGATGCAATGAAAAATGTATATTTGGTTCAGGTTTCAACAGTCTACGGTGACGAAGTGAAAAACGCTTATATACCTTATGCGGCAGGCTGTCTTGCGGCTTACGCATGGGCAGACAGTGAAATTCAGAAGAATTACAAGCTTGGGCGTTTCATATACACAAGAGAAAATATTGAAAAAGCTGTGGAATCCCTTGATAATCCCTATCTTATAGGCTTTTCAAGCTATATATGGAACATACGATATAATATTGAGTTTTCAAAGGCTTTAAAGAAAAAATATCCGGACTGCATAACCGTTTTCGGCGGGCACCATATTTCGCCGGGTGGCAGACATCTTAATGAGATACCTACTGCGGACATACTGATTCACGGCGGCGGGGAGGAAGCCTTCAAGGAAATTCTTGAAGCGTTCAGCGGCGGAAAAAAGCTTTCGGAAATCTGCAATATATCTTTCAGAAGCAGTGACGGAGAAATCATTACCACGGAAAGCAAAAATCCTCAAACAACCGATTATCCGTCCCCTTATACGACAGGGATTTTTGACGGGATACTGGAGGACGGAATATCCTTTTCGGCGCTTCTTGAAACGAACCGGGGCTGTCCTAATCAGTGTGCCTTCTGCGACTGGGGCTTTTTAAAAAGCAGGGTAAGGCTTTTTCCCATGGAGAGAGTCATTGCCGAGCTGCGCTGGATATCCGACCATAAAATCGAATATGTTTACGGCTGCGACGCAAACTTCGGGCTTTTTTCAAGAGATCTTGAAATTACGAAAGAGCTTGTAAGACTGAAAAAAGAAACGGGATATCCGAAAAAATTCAAAGTAAACTTTACGAAAAACAAATTTGATACAGTGGGAAAAATAAGCAAGCTGCTTGTTGACAGCAATATGAGCAAGGCTCAGACAATATCGCTTCAAAGCGTGTCGCCCAAGGTGCTTGAGATAATAGGAAGAAAGAATCTGGATATGGACTATTACAGCGGCCTTGTGAAGTTTTACGCAAAAGAAAAAATCCCCACATATACGGAGCTTATTTTAGGTCTTCCGGGAGAAACTTACGAAAGCTTCTCAAAGGGTCTGTGCGCCGTGCTTGAAAGCGGACAGCACAACGCGGTGAATATTTATCCCTGCGAGCTTATACCCAATTCCCTTTTAGGCAGTAGGGAATATATTGAAAAATACAAAATAAAAACTGTCCACAATAAATTTATACAGTATCATATTAATCCCGATTCCGTCCGTGACGATGTGGAAGAATACTCCTCTCTGATAGTGGAAACAAAGGATATGAGCGTAAAGGACTGGGAAAAAGCCTATCTGTTTGCGGTAACGGTTCTGGGGCTTCATACTCTGGGGCTTACAAGATATACAGCAGTAGCTTTGAGAAAATGCAAAAATATTTCCTATTACGATTTTTACAACGGCTTTATTGAAAAATCTCTTGAGAGCCGGGAATATACATATACCCATAAGCTTTTTTCCGATTTTAAAAAGCATTTTTCAGATGTTGCCGAAAAAAACGGTCCTATTGGAATTGTTGACGACAGATTCGGGCATATTATATACGAGCCGGATGAAATTTTATTTTCTTCCTGTCTTTACGATATGCCGGAATTCTTAAAGGATCTGGAAAAATATGTTGCTGAGCTATGCGGCGATTCTCCATTCACAGGGCAGATAATTTCATTCCAGGAGTTTATAATGAATGTGCCGGGAAAGAAAAAGGAAGCAAAAAGCTTTTCATACGATTTTGCTTCATTTTTCAATGATTTCTTCTCAGGACAGACTGACATTCCGCTGAAGAAAGCGGAAACACAAATCACCGCCGAAAGCCAAATGCCTGTTGACTGCTGGAAGGATTATGTCCGTGAGGTAGTTTGGTATTCAAGACGAATGACAAACAACACGGTATGCAAATTTTATTGATTCTGAAGCTATGCCGCTGTTGACTTATATAAAAATAACATTATAATATATATGATTTATAACAAATAAAAGGTAGTTGAAAAATATGAGCGAATGTTCACATGACTGCAGCTCCTGCAGTGAAAACTGCTCCGAGCGCAAAGCTGAAATCCAGCATGAAAAGCTTAACGAATTAAGCAGCGTTAAAAAGGTAATAGGCGTTGTAAGCGGCAAGGGCGGCGTAGGCAAATCTCTTGTTACATCAATGCTTGCCGTAATTTTAAGAAGAAGAGGTCTCAGAACGGCTGTTCTTGACGCCGATGTTACAGGACCTTCGATTCCCAAGGCCTTCGGCATACATGAAAAGGCAACGGGCACCGATTCTGCCCTTTTTCCTGCCACCACGAAAACGGGAATTGATATAATGTCCTTGAATCTTCTCCTTGAAAACGAAACCGACCCGGTTGTCTGGAGAGGTCCCGTAATCGCCGGAGTTGTAAAGCAGTTCTGGACTGATGTTATATGGAAGGATATTGACTATATGTTCGTTGATATGCCTCCCGGAACAGGCGATGTTCCTCTTACTGTTTTCCAGAGCATACCCGTTGACGGCATTATTATAGTTACTTCTCCTCAGGACCTTGTTTCCATGATAGTAACAAAAGCCGTAAACATGGCAAAGCTTATGAATATACCTGTTTTGGGCATAGTTGAAAATATGTCCTATTTTGAGTGCCCCTCCTGTAAGGAAAAGCATTATATATTCGGCAAAAGCCATCTTGAGAAAATCGCCGAAAAGGAAAACATTCCCGAAGTTGCAAGAATACCTATAAATCCTGATTTCGCAAGTCAGGTTGACAGCGGACTTATAGAGCTGTTTGAGGGCGATTGGCTTGAAAAAATGGCTGACGCTGTGGAGAAAGCCTGATGACGAAAAAAGAAAAGGCAATGGAGCTTTTCTCTCAGGGCTATAACTGCAGCCAGTCTGTGGCGGGAGCGTTCTGTCAGGAAATCGGAATGGATTTTGAAACCGTGGCAAAAATTGCTTCCTCTTTCGGAGGAGGTATGGGAAGGCTCAGGGAGGTCTGCGGCGCAGTAAGCGGAATGTTTATTGTTACGGGACTTCTGTACGGCTACGGAAGCCCCGAGGACTACGAGGCGAAAAAAACTCTTTATACAAAGGTTCAGTCCCTGGCGTTCAAGTTTAAGGAGCAGAACGGAAGTTATATATGCCGGGAGCTGTTAGGGCTTGATAAAAAAGGCTCCGACAGTCCTATTCCCGAAAAAAGAACAGAGGAATATTATAAAAAAAGACCCTGCAAGCTTCTTGTAGGAGATGCTGCGGAAATACTGGAGCAGTTTATAGAGGAGCAAAAAAGCAAGTGACAAAAAGACGGTCGGCTGAAATTCAGCCGACCGTAAATTTATGGTTGTAATTAAAATAATATTTTGATAATATACTAAATGAAAAGGAGGCAAAGCCATGATAACATTTAACGAGGAACAGAAAATTTTCAAGCTTGACACAAAGACTTCAAGCTATGTAATTGAAATATTTAAGGAAAACTATCTTGTTAATTTATATTACGGAAAAAAGATTCCCGACATAAATTTAAAAAAGCTTTCCGAAAGATACAGAAGCGCGTCGTTCAGCCCCTGCAATCCCAACGATAAGAACGAGGAATATTCCGTTGATGTTTTGCCTATGGAGTATTCATGCAGCGGCAGCGGAGATTTCAGAATTGCGGCGCTTTCAATCAAGAACGCCGACGGAAACACCGTTACCGACATAAGATATACAGGCCACAGAATGTATAAGGGAAAGCCTGATATTTCGCCTTTGCCGTCCTTGTACCTTAATAACGACAATGAGGCGGATACTCTTGAAATTTACACTATTGACAGGGTAACGGGAGCCAAGGCAACTCTTTATTATACTGTTTTCAATGAAACGGGAGCCATGGCGAAAAGCGTAAGAGTTGAAAACACGGGAAACAGAGCCTTTGAAATAGAGAAAATTTACAGCTCCTGCGTTGACCTGCCCTCCATGGACTATGATTTGATAACTCTTTACGGCCGTCATGTAAAGGAAAGATGCAGAGAGCAAAGAAGACTTGCCCACGGCATACAGGGGATACAAAGCTTAAGAGGCGCTTCAAGCCATAATCAGAATCCTTTTGCGGCTCTTTTAAGCTCAGATGGTAATGAAGATACCGGCGATGCTTACGGCTTTAACCTTATTTACAGCGGAAATTTTGAAATAAGCGCCGAATGTGACTATCAGGGGTCAACAAGACTTATTACGGGAATAAATCCTGCTGATTTCAGCTGGCATCTGGAGCCGGGAGAAGCATTTCAGTCTCCCGAAGCCGTGCTTGTTTATTCGGATAAAGGCTTGGGCGGAATGAGCCGCATTTTCCACAGACTTTATTTAAACAATCTTATAAGAGGAAAGTATAAAACAGAAAAAAGACCTCTCCTTATAAACAGCTGGGAGGCGGCGTATTTTGATTTTGACACCGAAAAGCTTGTTTCCTTTGCAAAAGAGGCAAAGGAGCTGGGCTTTGATATGCTTGTAATGGACGACGGCTGGTTCGGCGTCCGTAACGACGATACAAACTCTCTGGGCGACTGGTATGTAAACGAAAAAAAGCTTCCCGGCGGCTTAGGTGTTCTTATTGACAGGGTAAACGCCTTGGGACTTAAATTCGGCATCTGGTACGAGCCTGAAATGATTTCTCCCGACTCCGATTTGTTCAGAGCTCATCCCGACTGGTGCGTCCATGTTAAAAACAGGGAAAATTCCATAGCCCGTCATCAGTATGTGCTTGATGTTTCAAGAGAGGACGTAAGAGAGAACATTTTTAATCAGATGTATAGTGTTTTATCGAAGTACAAAATTGACTATGTTAAATGGGACTTTAACCGCAATATATCCGAGGCAGGCTCGGCGCTTCTTCCTCCTGAAAGACAGCAGGAATTTTTCCACCGCTTTATAATGGGAACCTACCAGCTTATGGACAGACTTACAAAGACCTTCCCGGATATACTCCTTGAAAACTGCTCCGGCGGCGGCGGAAGATTCGACCCGGGTATGCTTTATTACTCTCCCCAGATATGGACAAGCGACAACACCGACCCTATTGAGCGTCTGTCAATACAGTTCGGAACATCTCTCTGCTATCCGGCGTCAACAATGGGCGCCCATGTTTCCGATTCCTCCAGAACCGGCTATGAAACAAAGGGAAATGTTGCTCTCTGGGGTACCTTCGGCTATGAGCTTGACCCCAACAAGCTTACGGACAGTGAAAAAGACCTTGTAAAACAGCAGGTAAAAGAGTATCATAAGTATTACGAGCTTATTCACTGCGGAGACCTTTACAGGCTTATCGACCCTTATTTCGATTCATATAAATGCGCCTGGGAATTTGTTTCTCCCGACAAATCGGAATGTCTTGTAACCTCTGTTACAATAAGAAGATCTCTTTATACTCTGTATATCTTAAAGCTTAAAGGCCTTGACCATGACAAATACTATAAAAACGAAGCTGACGGAGAAATTTATTCCGGAGCGCTGCTTATGAGCGCAGGCATAAATCTTTCCGATGTTAAAAATCTTGACGGAGAAAGCGTAAAAATATACTTTACCGAAGTAAAGTAAAAGAAAGGTGAAAAAAATGAACGGCGGCATAAACACAAAAAAACAGCGTATAGAAATTATTGACGCTGCAAGAGGCTTTGCCGTCGTTCTTATGGTTCTTCACCATTTCCTTTATGATCTTGTCACCTTCCTTGACGCTCCCCGGTGGCTTTTCACCAACACTGTTTTTGATTTTCTCCACTGTATTTTCGCCGGGCTTTTTATACTCCTGTGCGGCGTTTCCTCAAATTTTTCGAGGAGTAATCTTAAAAGAGGCGTCTTGACTCTTGTAATGGCTGAAATTATTACAATCGTCACCTATTTTATGGATATGACGATACTTTTCGGAATTCTTCATCTTCTGGCGTTCTGTATGCTGTTTTACGGCTTTACCCATAAGCTGTGGGAAAAAGTCCCGAAAATCATTATGCCGTTTTTTTGTATCGCAGGAGGCTTTGCTTCTTACTATGTGGTAAACAATATCGAAACCCAGTCAAAAAATCTTTGGATGTTCGGCTTTGAATATCCGGGCTTTGCAAGCTACGATTATTTTCCCGTGTTTCCCTGGATATTTGTTTTCCTTTTCGGCACATGGCTGGGATACTACATTAAAAACAACAAATTCCCGAAAAAATTTTACACCGTAAAGGTTCCTGTTTTTCCTGCCGTAGGAAGGCACTCCCTTATAATTTATATGGCTCATCAGCCGGTGCTTTATTTAATAACTCTTATCATTAAATTTTTTATAAGCGGATAATCAAAATTTATTTTTCTTTTTTGATTTTATTTTGCATAAAATAACCCTTAAAATATAAAATACGGCTATGCCGAAGAAAACTCCGCACCAGTCTATTGCCATATCACGGAATTCACAGCTTCTGCCGTCCACAAAAAGCTGATGTATTTCATCTGACACGGCGTAAAGAGAGCCTGTCACCTGGGAAACAGCAAAAGAAATCTTTTTGCTAAGACCGAACGAACGGCAGGCAAAGGAAAGAAGAAAGCCCAAAAGAGCGTATTCCGAAAAGTGAGCCGTTTTTCTTACGATAAAGGAGCTTTTTTCAAGCAAAAATTCTATTGTATCGGGAGAAAAATTAAAAAAATCAAGTATCTTATATGCAAGAGAATCTGAAAAGACAGCGCTTAAAGCGGCGGACTGCTCCGCGTTTTCCGCCGAAAGCAGAAATATTAAAAGCATATTAAGAAAAACAAGCACAAGAGATAAAATTCTTTTAAAAATGATTTTCCTGTTTTTATTGCCGGTCATAAATACACTTCCCAAAAAGTCATACAAGCTATTTTACATTTAACTTGACTTAAACGCAACAAAATTGAAAAAATATTTATTATAATTAAAAATATCTGCAAAAACACTTGAAAAATAACAAGATATTTATTATAATAACTTAGTAATTTTAATTGAACATTTGCTGATGTGGCTCAATGGCAGAGCAGCTCATTCGTAATGAGCAGGTTGTCGGTTCGATTCCGACCATCAGCTCCAAAACGGCGGTCAAAAGACTGCCGTTATTTTATGCCGTAAATTATTCTGCACAGACGCTTCCCGTTTTCTGTTCTGAAAATTTTTTCATAAGCCTTTTTAACTGCTTCCTCCGACAGGGAATCCTCATACATATTAACAAGGAAATCCGCTTCAACAAGTATGCGGTAATCCTTATCAGCAATATTATCATAGGTATGATGATGACCTACAAGATATTTTACCCTTTCGGTAATTTTTTCACAGTACCCCAGCTTTAAAAGGATTTTTCCGGCAGCTTCGGGACCTTCCTGCTCCTGAAGCTTTCCTGCGGAGCTTCCGTACTTTTCTTCGGCAGGCTTTATCCCTATATCATGCACAACAGCCGCAGTTTCAAGTATTTCCTGCTCTTCATCACTGAGCCTTTCCGACATTCCTATCAGCCTTGCAAATTCGTAAACCTTAATAAAATGCTGTATTCTTTTTGGATCTCCCGAAAAATACAAAAACATTTCGTCAATAAGCAAATTAATATTCATTTCTTCGCCTCGTATAATACAAAAAACTTTTCAGACAAAAGAAAAAAGACGGTGTAAAAACCGTCTTTTTGGTGCGAGAGACGGGACTTGAACCCGTACGGGATTACCACACGCCCCTCAAACGTGCGCGTCTGCCGATTCCGCCACTCTCGCAATTCGCTGAGAACATATAGGATTATAACAGAAGTTTTTCTGTTTGTCAATAGTTTTTTTATTTATTTTTAACTTTTCAAAACAAATATTTTTACCGCAGAATGATTTTAATTCTCATTAAAGCTTTATATTATATACTTGTAAAAACATTTTATATATGGTATGATTTGTACAAAAACAGGAGTGTGATTTTATGAAAAAATTTTTGACGCTTATTTTGGCTCTTACCATGGCCTGCCTCCCTTTAATAACAGTATCCGCGGAAAGTCTTCCTTCAGAAACTGCCGTAATGATGGGAGATGTAAACCTTGACGGAAAAATTACGGCGTCGGACGCAAGAGCAGTTTTAAGAATATCCGCAAAGCTTGACAGCTCAGAAGGTATATCAATGTTAAGCGTTGACACTGACAATAACGGAAAAATCACTTCTGCCGACGCAAGAACCGTTTTGAGGGTTGCCGCAAAGGTAGGCAGCTTTTCCTGCGGCTTCGACGGACAAGGGTTTGCCCATTCCATCTCTGTGATAAAAAATAAAACATATTACGCTGAAATAGAAGCAGAAGACATATCCCTTATTCTTGCAAGAGACGGTGAAAATATTTATTTTTCAAGTGATATGCTTGACGAACAGCTTGCTTCTCTGGGGCTTTCAGACTGCGGACTTTTAATACTTGACGGGAAGATGTATGTTGTATATGCCGCTTCTTCAGGGAAGGTTGCAATGTATATCCCTGAAAGCTTGTACGACACATTCGGACTTTCACCTGAAGACGCAACAGCCATTACAAAACAGTTTGACAATTTTATCGGGGATAATTTGAATCCGCCCATAAAAGAAACCATTAACAATACAGAATATATAACATATTCCTATACGGTTGACAGTACACAGTGTAAAATTTATACTGATACCATGGGGCAGTTTTTGAAAATCACAGCCGTAGAAACAAACGGAACCGTGTCTCAAATAAATATCAACAAGCTTTCTGCTGAATTTCCTGAAAACTATTTTGATTTAAGCGGTTTTGACATAATATAAAATAATATTTGTTTTTTTGCTTTTAAAATTTTTCCGGCGGACAATCAAGCCCGCCGGATTATTTATTTTATATAATTAAAAATATCATACAGCTTATCAATATACAAATCAGCATAACTTGAATTTTCAATTTTTTTGTTTCCCACGCCTGCGCAAAAGCCTATTCCGGCATTTTTTCCTGTTTCAAGGTCGGATTCCATATCGCCTGCCAAAACAGAATTTTTTAAATCAAGAATTACTCCGTTATCTTTAAAGTATTCCAGAGCCTTTTGTATCATTCCGGTGCCGGGCTTTCGGCATAAGCAGTTCTTTCTGTATTCCTCAACAATCCCCTCAGGATGATGGGGACAGTGCAGAAACAAATCAATGTAAGCACCTGTTTTTAAAAGCTCCGTTTGAATATATCCGTTAAGAATTTCAATGTCTTTTTCCGTATACAGTCCTTTTGCAACGCCTGCCTGATTGGTAATAACTACAACGTAATAACCTCTTTTTCTGAATTCCCTGATAGCATCCGGCACAGTTTCAAGGAATAAAAAATCCTCTTTTTTAAACAGATGTCCCGTATTTTCATTTATCGTTCCGTCACGGTCAAGGAATACGGCTTTCCCCATTTTCGGGGAGACAGCGTTTTTAATTGTTTTTTCCGCCGTTTCATAATCCTCGGGAATTCCCATATCAATAAAATATCCGTCTGAAACAAAATTTTTCAGTATATCCGTATTTTTTTGAAAAAAATCATTTTCCAAAGAAAAATTTTCTTTACCTGGAAAAGCGCCGGAAATATTTTTATCAACAAGATAAACGCCGCCGTTTATGTATCCTTTTCCCTTTTCTCTTTTTTCCTTAAAGGATACGATTTTTTCGTCTGACAAAACAACCGTTCCGTACCTTGAAGTATTTTCAAGATACTTAACGGCTAAAACAGCTTTACCCTTTTCTCTTTTTTTATACATTTCCCTAAGGTCGGCATCAAAAACAGTGTCTCCGTTTAAAACGAAAACATAATCCTCTCCGCACTGCTTTAAAGCCTCTCTGACGGCGCCGCCCGTTCCGAGAGGCGTTTTTTCAAAGGAGTAGTCTATAATCATGCCCTTGTACACGCCGCCTACTGTCTTTTGAATCTGCTCCCCCAAATAGGACACTGCCAAAACAGCTTTTGTAACGCCGTTTGCGTAAAGATAATCCAGGACATAAAACAAAAAAGGTCTTCCTGCCGCAGGTGCAAGAACCTTGGGAATATTATTGACTTTTTCTCTCAGACGGGTTCCCAGCCCTCCGGCAAGTACAACAGCTTCCATTTCTGTCACCTTAAAATTATACGCTAATAATATCCTTTGCTCCTCCGGGAAGCTCCACTCCCATGTCATACATGACGATCATTGCTGTATCTTTGTGAAAAGCAAGGGAATGAACGGTATTTTTTTCCACGGCGAACATTGCGCCTTTTCCGAAATCATAAGCTTCCTTTTTGCCGTCTTTTTCGGCGGTGATGGTTAATTCTCCTGAAATTATATAAAAAATTTCCCTGTTAAGCTTATGATAATGACCGCCTCTTTCGGCGCCTTTTTTTGAAAAGCACATATTAACCTGCCGATAGCCTTCATGAACAAGCTGCACAAGACAGCCTCTTTCATCTTCAAATTCAAAATCAGGCTTCAGGAGAGTTATCATATAAAACCTTCCTTTTTTAAATATTAGCGTACTGATTGTTTTTTATAACGGTATAAACCTTTATAAGCTCCTCAATTCCGTCGTCAACGGAAAAATACGGTTTCCAGCCCATGCTTTCAAGTCTCTCGTTTGAAACGATATAATCCCTTTTATCGGGATCGGAGCCTATAGGCGATTCAAGATAAACAAAAGACGGTATATGCTCCTTTATCTTTGCGCACAGCTCAAGCTTTGAAATATTACAGTCGGAAAGGCCGCAGTTATACTGTCTTCCCTGCATTTTTTCAAAATTATCCATAGCGAACACAAACGCTTTGGCGGCGTCTCTTACATGAAGATAATTCCTTTTAAAATTTCCCTCGAAGACAACCACCGTTCTGTCAAAAACGGCTCTGTAGGTAAAATCGTTTACAAGCAGATCCGTTCTCATTCTGGGAGAAGCGCCGAAAAGAGTGGCAAAACGGAACGTAAGGGAATTTCCGCTTTCAAGAATGGCTTTTTCAGCCTTCATTTTCGTTCTTCCGTAAAGGGACAGAGGATTTATGGGAGAATCCTCGGTGCAGTAAACATCTTTTTCTCCTATGCCGTATCCGCTGTTTGTACAGGGAAAAATTATTTTCTGTCTGTCCTTGTCTCTCAGGCTTAAAAGAAGCTCAACAGCTCCGTAGTTTGTGCTTTTTGCGTCAAGCTTGTTTTTTTCGCAGAGAGGAAAACCTACAAGAGCCGCAAGAGGTATAATAATATCCTTGTTTTTTACGGCTTTTGACATCAGTTCCTCATCTCTTGCGTCACCGTTAATAACATGAAAGCTTTTGCAGGCGCAGCAGTCAAGAAGAGAGCTTTGCCTGTATAAAAAAGAGTCGAGCACGGTTACATCGTGACCCAGCCCCAAAAGCATGGGAGTAAGCACCGAGCCTATATATCCGGCTCCTCCTGTTATAAGTATTCTCATAAAATCACTTCTCTGTATTTAAAAATCACTGCCGTTGTAAATTACCCTTGAACCGAATTTTTCAAACTTAAAGGGAACATATATTAAATCCTTTAAAGCCTTTTTTACATTTTCCTGTTTTTCCTTTTCTGCGTAAAAGAACATAAAGCCGCCTTCGCCCGCTCCCGAAAGCTTGCCGCCTAAAGCCCCCGCTTTCAACGCTTTTTCATATATACCGTCAATACTTAAATTTGATACGCTGTCGGCGAGAGTTTTTTTCATTTGCCATGAATAATCAAGAAGCCGTCCGAAATCATTAAGACTGCTCTTTGATTTTAAAATTTTTACAGCCTCGTCTTCCGCGGCACACATTTCCTTTATTGTAGACGCGTTGGATTCTAAATTTTTCTGCTGAATTTCGGACACCTTATAGGATACTCTCTGAGTGCCGGTAAAAAACAGCATAAGATTTTCATTAAGCTCCGTGAGCCTTTCTCCTGACACCTCAAGAGGCGTTACTTTAAAGCCGTTTTTATCAAAGGTTATATGGTTAAAACCTCCGTAAGCGGCGGCTATCTGATCCTGAACGCCTCCGGCTTCCCTGCAAAGCTCCCGTTCAAGATAAATAGCCTCCTGTGCAAGCTGTTTCTTTGTTATGTTATCGTTTTTCATGGTATGAAAAGCATTTACAAGACCCACCGAAAAAGACGAGCTTGAGCCTATTCCCGACCTGGCTGGCAGATCGGCGTAATAAACAAGCTGAACGCCGTCTGCACCGTAATATTTCATTGCCTCTCTTACAAGAGGATGCTTTACTTCCTCGGGACTGTTAAAACGCTCTATAACAGAATAATTAAGCTGATTCTTATATGAAAAATAAGGAGGCATATCCCTTAAAATAACATAGCTGAACTTATCAATCGCCGTTGACAGAACCTGTCCCCCGTACTTTTCATAGTAGTCTTTAAAATCGCTTCCTCCGCCGAAAAACGATATTCTCAAGGGTGTTTTTACAATTATCATGGTTTTTCTCCCTAATCAATGGGAATATATAATATTATGATATCATAATGACTGTTTTCAGTCAAGAATTGATAAGATTATTCATTCCCGCCGTAAACGCTCTTATATACCCCTTCCAGCTTAAAGGACGGCGTATAATCTGAGGTTGCCGAGGAAAAATCCTGAACGAAGCCGTTTTCGATTCCCGCAAGATACATATAATCCACGGCCTTTTCATATTCCTCCCTTGTCACTCTTCTTTGAAGCTCTTTGTATTTGCAGTTTTCATTGGGCGTAAACTGGCTCATAAGACTGAACATTACCTTATTGTCAAACTCCGAGGACACCCAGTCTATTACATCAAGAGTATTTTCAAGCTCTCCGGGCAGCATAAGATGCCTTATTATAACTCCCTTTTTCATAATGCCTTCACTGTCAAGCTCAAACTCCCCCGTCTGACGGAACATCTCTTTAATAGCTTTTTCAGCCGTTTCCGGATAATCGGGAGCACCGGAATATTTTTGTGCAAGAGAAGCGCTCATATATTTCATATCGGGAATATAAATCTGTATTTTTCCCTCAAAGCTTCTTAATGTGCCGACGCTGTCATATCCGCTTGTATTGTAAACAACGGGCACCGGCAACGGCTCGTTTAAGGTTTTCAGGATTTCTTCCGAAAAATGAGTGGGCGTTACAAGATTTATATTGTGAACACCCTCCGAAATCAGCTCTTTATATATTTCTTTTAAACGCTCCGGGGAAATTTCTCCGCCGAAGCAGCCGCTGCTGATTTCGTAATTCTGACAGTAAACGCATTTCATATTGCAGCCGCTGAAAAAAACAGCTCCCGAGCCGCCGTAGCCGCTGATACAGGGTTCCTCCCAGAAGTGAGGCGCCGCCCTTGCTATTTTGATTTTATCTCCTGCGCCGCAGACTCCCTTTGAAACAGACCTGTCAGCTCCGCATTTTCTGGGACAAATAAAGCATTTGCTTTCCATAACAACCACCGTTTTTATTATACAGCAAAATAAAAATACTTCAATAC
Source organism: uncultured Clostridia bacterium (assembly GCA_944412445.1). Lineage (GTDB taxonomy): Bacteria > Bacillota > Clostridia > Oscillospirales > Acutalibacteraceae > UBA1081. Next base: position 50,613 of record CALYBJ010000003.1, on the reverse strand, counting down.
TCAACCTGACTGAAAAAATTTTTTCAAAAAATTAAATAAACAGTATATAACACTTGACAACAGTTATATACTGTTATATACTGTTTACGGAAAGTAACCGAAAGATGTGACACCGATGAAAATAATAATAAACCAATCCCTGATGGTTCCCATTTACGAGCAGATCTGCGGACAGATAAAGGCGCTGATAAAAAAGGGCGAGCTTAAAGAAAACGACAATCTGCCCTCCGTAAGGACTCTTTCAAAGGAGCTTAAAATAAGCGCGCTTACCGTGAAGAAGGCCTACGACGTTTTGGAGGAAGAGGGCTTTACGGTAACGGTTCACGGAAAAGGGACATATATAGCTCCCGTGAACAGAGAGCTTTTGCAGGAGGAACAGAAAAAAGAGCTGGAAGAGGAAATGGAAAAGGCAGTGCAGAAAGCAAGGCAAAGAGGTATTTCCGACGAGGAAATAAAAAGCTTATTTAATCTGATTATGGAGGGCTGAATATGATAAAAACGGAAAATTTGCAGAAGCGATACGGCAATTTTAATTTAAACTGCTCCTTTGAAGTAAAAAAAGGCTGTATAACCGGTCTTGTAGGGCAGAACGGCGCCGGAAAAACCACCGTTTTCAAAGCGCTTCTGGGGCTTATTTATCCCGACGGCGGGAAAGCGGAGATTTTCGGAAAAAACATAACGGATTTTACTCCCGAAGACAAGGAAAAAATCGGAGCGGCGCTGTCTGATTCGGGATTCAGCGAATATTTAACGGTAAAAGACATTATTCCCATATTAAAAGCTCTTTATAAAAGCTTTGACGAGAAATTTTTTATACGGCAGGGGGAAAAGCTGGGACTGCCTTTAAATAAAAAAATAAAGGAATTTTCAACGGGCATGAAAGCCAAGCTTAAGATACTCGTGGCTGTTTCTCATAAGGCTTCGCTTTTAATACTTGACGAGCCTACGGCGGGACTTGACGTTGTGGCAAGAGACGAGCTTCTTGAAATTTTAAGAGAATACATGGAGGAAGACGAAAACAGGGCGATTCTTATCAGCTCTCATATTTCGGGAGACCTTGAAAGCCTTTGCGACGACATATACATGATTCACAACGGAAAAATCGTTCTTCATGAGGACACGGACGTTATACTCAGCGATTACGCCATTATTAAAGTTACGGAAGAACAGTTTAAAAGCCTGGACAAACAATATATTTTACGTGTAAAAAAAGAACCCTTCGGATATGTATGTCTTACTGACCAAAAGGCGTTTTACGCCGAAAACTATCCCGAAGCCGTCATAGAAAACGGCTCCGCAGACAAGGTTATCACAATGATTATAAGGGGGCAGGAAGCATGAAGGGCTTGCTTATAAAAGACTTCAGGCTTATGAAAAGTCAGATAAACTTTTTTATTATTCTTACAGCTGTAACAGTTGTTTTGGCTGTTTTTTCTGATAATCCGTCTTTTGTTCCGGGCTATTTGCCCTTTGTAATGTCGGTATTCGCGTTAAGCACAATAAGCTACGACGAATTTAACAACAGCAGCGCGTTTTTGTTTACGCTGCCTGTAAGCAGAACAGGCTACGCCCTTGAAAAATACTGTCTTTCACTTATTTTAGGCGCAGGCTCATGGCTTTTCGCTTTGGCTGTCACAACGGTGTCGGGCATGATAAAGGGAACGGCTGTTTTTTCGGAAACCGCCGCGGCCGCACTGATTATTCTGCCCTTTCTTTTTATTTCCGTTGCCGTAATGCTTCCCGTTCAGCTTAAATTCGGCGGCGAAAAAGGAAGAATTATTCTTATGATAATATTCGGCGCTGTTTTTCTTATATTTGTGACGGCGCTTAAAACAGGGGAAGCCATAGGAAACGATATACAGGCAATATCAAATCCCCTTTCCGGAGTAAACTTAAAAGCGCTTTTTGCAGGAGCTTTTATCGCAGGAGCCGCTTCTCTTCTTATATCAATGAAAATAAGCTGTTCCGTTATGAATAAGAAAGAATTTTAAAAAATAACCGAAAAATATAACTTTAACATATAACAATAAAAAAAGCCTTCGGAAGCCTTAATGGCTTCTGAAGGTTGACATGGCTCTTACGTCGTCATACTGAGGCAAAAGCGTTTTGTCCGACATCAGTATCCCGCGGCACAGGGTGAATTTGCCGTACTTTTCATTTATTCTGTCCTTTAAAAGCTCTATATCACGGAGCTTTTTTATTTTTATCTCATCGGTAAAAAATGAAAGCTGAACGGGTGTTTCGGCGCTTACAAGCTCGCCCGTTCTTATAGCCACGGAGCGCAGAGGCCTGCTGAAATTATAATTGGCGTAAAGAAGCTCCATTGCCGCCCTGCACACCGTTCCCGAAATATCGGTAGGCGCACTCAGCTTCATCTGTCTTTCAAAGGAAAACAGCTCGCTGGTTCTCAGGTGTATCTGCACCGCTCCGCATTTCAGATTATGGCTTCTGAGCCTTCTGCAAACCTGCTCCGACAAAAGATAGAATATAAGCTTTACATCATCGGGATTTTTCATATCCCTGGGAGTTGTGGTGCCGTTGCCGATGCTTTTTATAATGTCGGCTTCGTCAATTCTTTTTACAGGGGAAGTGTCCAGCCCGTTGGCGTTCATATAAAGGGCTTTTCCGTTTTTCCCTAAAAGGGTATACAAAAAATTTTCCGAGGTATTGGCAAGCTCTCCTATTGTTTTTATGCCGATTCTGTTAAGCTTCGCCTTTGTGGCTCTTCCCACAAACAGCAGATCCTCCACAGGCAGGCTCCATACTATCTCCCTGTAATTTTCCGGAGAAATAACAGTCACCGCGTCGGGCTTTTTATAGTCGCTGCCTATTTTCGCGAAAATTTTATTGTATGAAACTCCTACGGATACCGTTAAATCAAATTCCTTCTTTACACGGCGGCATATTTCCTTCGCTATTTTTTCACCGTCTCCGAAAAGAGAAACGCTGCCCGATGTGTCAAGCCAGCTTTCATCCATTCCGAAAGGCTCTATCTGATCCGTATATTCTCCGTAAAGCGCTCTTACAGCCGAACAGTATTTATCGTAAAGCTCATAGTGAGGTTTTACAACCTTTAAATCGGGACATTTCTGTCTTGCGCTTAAAAGAGGCTCCCCTGTTTTTATACCGAATTTTTTGGCTATATCGTTTTTCGCCAGTATTATTCCGTGGCGAAGCTCCTCGTCCCCTCCTACCGCGAAGGGAATTTTTTTATATTCCGGATGACCTATTGACTCGATGCTTGCGAAACAGTTGTTTAAATCCGAATGAAGAATAGTACGCATACAAACACCCTCTGAGAACAAATGTTTACTTTGCTGTATTATAACAAACATTTGTTCCTTTGTCAATACATTTGTTCGGGCAAATATCGGAAAAAAAAGACAAGCCCAAAGGCCCGCCTTTTCAAAACATTATCATCTGTAATAATCCGAATACCATGTGTTCCAGTCGATAAAATCAAGCTCAATATCGGTTTTATCATAGGTATTCTTTATATAAAAGCTCCATGCGGATATATTGTCGTCTTCATGGACTAAATTTTCATGAGGCAGAAGCGGCAGTGTAATGCTTGTTTCCCCCTGCTCAATGTTATTTTTAAGATATGATATTCTGACACTTGAACAATATTTGTTATCCGCCAAAGCCATTCCCAAAACAGCCGTAAAACAGCAGAGAACAGCCGCCGAAAGGCAGAAAAGAGAATTTTCCTTAAGCTTTATTTTGCTTTCAAAAAGATACTTTAAAGAGAAAAGTCCCGCGAATAAAAAACAAATATACGGAATAAAAAAGGTTCTGGCTCCGATGGGAGAAACCGCTAAAAGAGGCGCAGCCGAAATAACTCCCAAGAAAACCGCCATGGCTGAAATTTTATATTTAAACTCAACCTTTTTCCCGGCAATGAGCAGTATGCTTGTAAAAATCACCGCCAGCGCATAAACAAAAAGCAGAATACATTGAGCGTTTTTCAGATAATTGCGGGGAAAGGTTATCGTCTGTTTCATAACTATGCCGTAAAAGACGCTGAAAACAGGATATATAATCAGAACAAGCTTTACAACGGGAAAAATATATTTCCGTTTGCGGCCGCCGTAATAAGATGACAAAACTGTGCTGATTAAAAATATAAACGAAGCGGACAAAACAATCCACAAAAGAAAATATCCCGAAAAATCATTTGCAACGGCTCTGTAATTTTTTGCGGCAGTTGATAAAAGAGAGGAAAAAGATGCGGGATAAGATCTGTACCCGCTGATTTTCTGAGAAGTGCCCAATATATGAGGATAAGTCATCATCAGAATAAATCCGGACAGAACAGAAACAAAATATATTATGCCGCAGACAACTCCTTTTCCGGTTTTGTTTAGGGCAGAAGCAATAACAATAAAAACAGCAAGACACACTGCAAAAAGGCTTGAGTTTTCCGAGAAGAACTGACCGCCGAAAGCGGTTATAAAAAGGAGTGTTAATATAATCGCCTCGGTAAACTTTTTACGGGCTTTGAAAAAAGCTTTTATAAGAAGCAGGTCAAAAAGAATAACAAAAACGGGAACGGCATAGTTTTGAAAGCCGGAATTCCAGGCATAAACCTGTGAAAAAATGCTGTCGCAGGGATAAATAAGAATTATTGCCGTTAAGGAATTAAAAAGCAAATTTTTACTGCCGGCAAGAAAAATAAAAAGGTTTATTATTCCCATCCAAACAAAGGTTTTTTCAATAATCGTGAAAAGCCTGAAGCTTACAAGATAACCTAAAAAATTACCTAACAGCCTGCCGTTTCCCTGATTCAGGGCAGACCGTAAAATCGCCGGAAGCTTTGCCCCGGCCATCATTGAAAATGTCATATCGTCGCATACCAAGGGAAAGCGGTAATTGAAATATAAAATTCCCGCTCCCAGGATAAATTCAAAAATAAAAAACACGGCAAGCTTTTTTAAAGACAAGTTTTCAGTAAATCTTTCTTTTAAGTTTTCCATACAATACTCCCGAAATATTAATGTAACTATTTTACATCTTTAAACACAAATTGTCAATTGCTTGCGTTTTTTTAAATATATTTGCTTCCGCACATTAGGTACAAAAAATCGGGCAGGTCAAGCCTGTCCGATTTTTTGTTTTGATTATCTGTTTATATCAGTTAAAAAGTCTTTTAAGAAGTCCTGCGAAGCCTGCGCCGTGTCTTGCCTCGTCCTTTGCCATCTCATGAACGGTGTCATGGATTGCGTCATAGCCAAGCTCCTTAGCTCTCTTTGCAAGCTCAAATTTGCCTGCGCAGGCGCCTGTTTCGGCTTCAACTCTCATTTCAAGGTTCTTCTTTGTGGAATCGGTTACAACCTCGCCTAAAAGCTCAGCAAACTTTGCTGCGTGCTCCGCCTCTTCAAAAGCGTATCTCTTGTAAGCTTCCGCAACCTCAGGATAGCCTTCTCTTTCGGCAACTCTGCTCATTGCAAGGTACATTCCTACCTCGGAGCACTCGCCGTTAAAGTTAGCTACAAGTCCCTCGTAAACGTCTGCCTCAATTTTATCCTTTGCGCCTTCCCCTACAACATGAACCGTTGCAAAAGACATTTCAGCCTTCATCTCAGTAAATCTTGAGCCGTCTACATGGCACTGAGGACACTCTGCGGGAGGAGTGTCTCCCTCATGAACATAACCGCATACAGGACAAACCCATTTTTTCATTTTAATTACCTCCGAATAAATAATTTATTTTACAATTTTTTGTTTACACATTCACCGCATACTCCGTGAAAAATCAACGAATGAGAAGTTATTTTACCGTGGAAATTCTCCTGAGCCTGAGCGTCTATGGCTTCATCGTGGCCGATATCCCAAAGGTCCTCTATTTTTCCGCAGCGGTCGCAAATAAAATGCGTATGACTGCTGACGTCGCCGTCGTAACGCTCCTTGCCGTTAAAAAACGCCACGGTCTGAATTTCTCCGTTTTTTTTCATTTCGTTAAGATTTCTGTAAACGGTTGCAAGACTGAGATCGGGAAAATCAGGCTTTAACTGTCCGTAAATCCACTCGGCGTCGGGATGACTTTTTGTGCCTTTGATAACAGCCCTGATTCCGTCGCGTTTTTTACTGTGTCTTTTTACGGGCGCCTCCATTTTCTCGCCTCCTTAACAATAATAATAATTGTTATCATTATTATAACAGCTGATTATTTCTTTGTCAACACCTTTTTTGATTTTTACAAAAAAAATCCACAGCCCGCAGGCAAACACAAAAACTTTTTTCAGCAATCAGAATTTTAACAAAAAAACCGACTCCGCTAAAAAACGAAATCGGTTTGTTCCTTAAATTTAATTTTCTCTTTTTGTGAGCTTTTTTGCACACCGCACATTCCGTGTCTGTTAATCAAAAGCTGTCGTTTTTCTTCTTTATCATATTTACTTTTTAGAAAATATGTTTTTTTGTTATTTTTTAGGGATAAGCTTTTCCGTTCCGCCCATATAAGGTCTTAAGGCTTCGGGAATATTAACGGAACCGTCCCGGTTAAGATTGTTTTCAAGGAAAGCTATCAACATTCTGGGAGGAGCAACAACGGTGTTGTTAAGGGTATGAGCAAGATATTTTGAATCCCTGCCCTTTACTCTTATGCTGAGTCTTCTTGCCTGAGCGTCGCCCAGATTGGAGCAGGAGCCTACCTCGAAATATTTTTTCTGTCTGGGTGACCACGCCTCAACGTCAACGGACTTAACCTTTAAGTCGGCAAGGTCTCCCGAGCAGCACTCAAGAGTTCTTACGGGAATATCAAGAGTTCTGAAAAGGTCAACGGTGTTCTGCCAGAGCTTGTCGAACCACATTTTGCTGTCCTCGGGCTTACATACTACAACCATTTCCTGTTTCTCAAACTGATGGATTCTGTAAACGCCTCTCTCTTCTATTCCGTGGGCGCCCTTTTCCTTTCTGAAGCAGGGAGAATAGCTTGTAAGAGTTAAAGGAAGCTGTTCCTCGGGGATTATCTGGTCTATAAATTTACCTATCATTGAATGTTCGCTGGTGCCGATAAGGTAAAGGTCTTCCCCTTCGATTTTATACATCATGGCTTCCATTTCCGCAAAGCTCATAACGCCTGTTACAACATCGGAGCGAATCATAAAGGGAGGCACAACATAGGTAAAGCCTCTGTTGATCATAAAATCTCTTGCGTAGGAAATTACGGCGGAATGAAGTCTTGCTATATCCCCCATAAGATAGTAAAAGCCGTTTCCTGCAACTCTTCTGGCTGAATCAAGATCTATACCGCAAAAGCTTTCCATAATATCGGTATGATAGGGAATTTCAAAATCCGGAACAGCCGGTTCGCCGTACTTCTGAACCTCAACATTTTCCGAATCGTCCTTTCCTACGGGAACGCTGTCGTCGATGATATTGGGAATAACCATCATGATTTTTTTAATCTCTTCCGAAAGCTCCGTTTCCTTTGCCTCGCAGAGGGCAAGCTCCTGAGCCTGCTGAGCTACAAGCTCCTTTGTCTTTTCGGCCTCTTCCTTTTTTCCCTGAGCCATCAGGGCGCCTATCTGCTTTGAAATCTTATTTCTTGAAGCTCTTAAATTATCGGCGGCGGTTTTGTTTTCCCTGTATTCCCTGTCAAGCTCAATTACTTTGTCAACAAGAGGAAGCTTGCTGTCCTGAAATTTCTTTTTAATGTTTTCCTTTACCTTTTCCGGGTTTTCCCTTAAAAATTTTATATCAATCATTTTCCCGTATTCTCCTTGGCTTTTTGAATTAACTGTTATTTTATCATCATTCAAAAAACTTTTCAAGTTTTTTTAAGTTTTTTTACGCTTTTTCAAAAAACAAGTCCTTAAAATTTTTATTCTTAAGACTTTTTCAAAAAATAAGGCCTTAATATTTTAATTTTTTCCCGGCGAACCGAATTTAAAATATTAAAGCCTTTTAAACTGTAAATTTTCAATTATTCCTCAAAAAGCCCTGACAGCTTTTTAAGGTCTTCCTTGTCAAAGAACTCAAACTCGATTTTTCCGCCTTTTCTGCCTTCCTTTACCGTTACCCTGCGTCCCAGAATATCCGAAAGGGAAAGCTCCACCTCGTCATAAAAGGTATCTCTTTTTCTCACCTTTTTGTTTACCTTTTGCGCTTCGGAGTTTATGGTCTTAACGAGTTTTTCCGTTTCTCTTACGGAAAGCTTTCCGGAAATTACCTTTTCCGCCGTTTCCTCGATTTTTTCCTTGTCCTCAAGTCCCAGCAAGGCTCTTCCGTGTCCCGCAGTCATAAAATCATCGCTTATAAGGCCTCTTACCTTTTCAGGCAGCGCCATAAGCCTTAAGGTGTTGGTAAGCGCAGATCTGGATTTTCCCAGCTTGGCGGCAGCCTGCTCCTGAGTAAAGCTGTACTCCTCTATAAGCTTGCTTATGCCCTCGGCTTCCTCAATGGGATTAAGATCCTCCCTCTGAAGATTTTCAATAAGGGCTATTACTGAGGCCTCCGCGTCTGTCAGCGCCCTTACGATTACGGGCACCTCGGTAAGCCCCGCAAGCCTTGACGCTCTCCAGCGTCTTTCACCGGCAACAAGCTGATAGGAGCCGTCCGTTAAAGGCCTTACAATAAGAGGCTGCAGCACTCCGTGCTCCTTTATGCTTTCCGAAAGCTCCCACAAGGCGTCATCGTCAAAAATCTGTCTCGGCTGTTCCTTATTAGGCTCAATGTCGCTGAGCCTCAGGGTTATAACGCTTTTTCCCTCTTCAAGCTCCTCTACGGAATTGTCTACGAAAAGAGCGTCAATTCCTCTGCCGAGTCCGCCTTTTTTAGGTGGCATCTGTTTTCTCTCCTCCCCGGCAATATATCAGATTGTGATATTCTTACCTATATAAATGGGATATGTTGTATCCCCTGAAATTGATTTTCTCGGTCTGATTGTGCCGTATTTATCCATAATTACGCAGTTAAGCTTTGAATCCTCTCCGATATAGCAGGACTGCATAACTATTGAATTTTTAACGGAAGCTCCCTTGGCGATATGGACGCCTCTGAAAAGGATTGAGTTTTCAACCTCGCCCTCTATTTTACAGCCGTCTGCTATAAAGGAATTTTTCGCGTTTGAGCCTATTCCGTAAATTGCCGGCATATCGTCGTTCACCTTTGTGTAAACAGGGTTATCTCTGTCGAAAATCTGCTTTCTGTTTTCAGGATTTAAAAGCGCCATACTTGTGTCATAATATGTTTGCATTGAGTCTATTACAGAACAGAAAGTATCTATTTTATAAGCGTAAACGTTAAGCTTTGACAAGGATTTCATTAAGAAGTCTCTTTCAAGGCTGTCATAATTTTCATTTGCCGCTTCGCTGATAATCCTCTCAAGGAAAGCTTTTCTGAGAACAATTATATTTACTCCGAAAAGTCCTTCGCCCTCTTCTATGGAGGGAGAACAGGTAATTTTTGTTATCTTGCCGTCATCGTCCGTTTTAAGCTTCATAATGTCCCAGAGCTGAGGATATTTTCCCTCTTTGCAGCAAATCGTTATATCAGCCTTTTTCTCAATGTGATATTCCACAAGCTTGCCGTAATCCATATTGAGAACAATATTGGCGTCGGAAAGAATTACAAGCTCCTCGTTTGACATTCTTACAAAGTCGGCGGCGCTTCTTAAAGCGTCTACTCTGCTTTTATACATTCCCATTCCTCTGTTAAAGGGAGGAAGCAGGAAAAGACCCTTGTTTTTTCTCGAAAGGTCCCAGGGCTTGCCTGTTCCCAGATGGTCCATAAGGGAGCGGTAATTGCTTTTTGTGACAACGCCCACCTTGGCGATTCCGCAGTTGACCATATTTGAAAGGGTAAAGTCTACGAAACGGTATCTGCCGCCGAAGGGTACGGAGCCCATTGTTCTGAGGGCTGTAAGATCGCTTATGCAGTCATTATATGCGTCTGTAAAAAGTATTCCCAAAACATTGTTTGCTCTCATATCTCAGCGCCTCCTTTCACATCTTCCGTAACCATTGTTTTAGCTTTTACCTTTGCTTTTTCCCCTACCGTAAGATTAGGTCCTACAACGGCTACGCCCCATTCGTTAAGGTCCTTGCACTCCTGAGGATCCTCGCCTACAACTGCTCCGCTTTTAACAACGGCATTTTCCGCAATCATGGCGTACTGAACCTTTGCGCCCTTTTCGATTTTTGCTCCGGGCATTACAATTGAATATTTGACCTCGGCGTCCTCTTCAACGGTAACATTTGAAAATACTACGGAATAATCGATTTCCCCTTCAATATGGCTTCCTCCGGTAATAAGTGAATTCTGAACGGCGGCGGTTGATGATATGTACTGAGGAGGCGTTACCGGATTGTTTGAGTAGATTTTCCATGTATCGTCGGACAAATCTATGTTTGCCACGGGATTCAGCAAATCAAGGTTTGCCTCCCAGAGGCTGTCTATGGTTCCTACATCCTTCCAGTAGCCGTCAAAGGGATAGGCGAAAAGACGCTCTCCGGCTTCGTGCATCGCAGGAATAACATCCTTTCCGAAGTCGTTTGAGGAGCCTTCCTTTTCCTCGTCGGCTATAAGATATTCTCTCAGCTTGCTCCATGTAAACATATATACGCCCATGGAAGCTTTATTGCTCTTGGGATTTTTGGGCTTTTCCTCAAATGCCGTAATTCTTCCGTCGTCGTCTGTAAACATCAGACCGAATCTGGAAGCCTCCTCCCAAGGTACCTCCAGCATGGCGATAGTGCAGGCGGCGTCGTTTGCCTTATGGAACATAAGCATCTTTGAATAGTCCATTTTATAAATATGGTCGCCTGACAGAACTGCCACATATTCGGGATTATATCTGTCAATGAAGTTAATATTCTGATAAATGGCGTTTGCTGTGCCTCTGTACCAGTCGGTGCCCTTTATCTGCTGATATGGGGAAAGAATATGCACGCCTCCGTTTGCTCTGTCAAGATCCCACGCCTGACCGTTTCCGATGTAGTCGTTAAGCTCCAGAGGCTGATACTGGGTAAGTACGCCTACGGTATAAATACCTGAGTTTACGCAGTTTGAAAGAGGAAAATCAATAATTCTGTATTTTCCTCCGTAAGGAACGGCAGGTTTAGCAACTTTTTTCGTCAAAATTCCAAGTCGGCTGCCTTGTCCGCCGGCAAGCAGCATCGCAAGACATTCTGTTTTTCTTGCCATTTAAAATCATCCTTCCTTATTGGTGGTTTTTCTATGTTTCAAGTAGATTGTTGATAAAGGTGGAAGCGTCATATCTATGCTCTGCTCCATATTGTGCATAGGTACGTTTTTCGTTCTGTAAACTCTCTTTTTGGATTTGCCCATGCCGCCGAATTCCTTTGAATCGGAATTGAATACAACATCATAAGCTCCTTTTTCCGGAACGCCTATTTTATAGGACTCCCTTTCAACAGAGGTAAAATTGCATGCGGCTATAATTGAATCCCCTTTTTCATCGGTGCGGACAAAGCCTATAACGGAGTTGTTGCAGTCGTCGCTGACTATCCATTTAAAGCCCTCCCATGAATAATCGATTTCCCATAAAGGAGAGTTTTCCTTATAAAAACGGTTAAGCGCCTTAACATATTTATGAAGGCTTCTGTGGGCGTCGTAGTCAAGCAAAAACCAGTCAAGCTGTTTTTTCTCGTCCCACTCTATAAACTGTCCGAACTCCTGACCCATAAACAACAGCTTTTTGCCCGGGTGAGCGTACATATATCCCAAAAACGCTCTCATTGAATGGAATTTTTCCTCGTATGTTCCGGGCATTTTGTCAAGAAGAGATTTCTTGCCGTGGACTACCTCGTCATGGGAAATAGGCAGTATAAAGTTTTCCGAAAACGCGTAGAAAAATGAAAATGTAATAAGGTCGTGATTATATTTTCTGAAATATCCGTCCAGTGAAAAATATTTTAGAATATCATTCATCCAGCCCATATTCCATTTGAAATTAAAGCCCAGACCGCCTACGGAAGTAGGCTTCGTAACAAGAGGCCATGCGGTGCTTTCCTCCGCTATCATCAGCGCGTCGGGATGCTCTCTGAAAATAAACTCGTTAAGCTTCCTTAAAAATGACACCGCCTCAAGATTTTCTCTGCCGCCCTTTTCATTGGCAATCCACTGTCCGTCGTCTCTGCCGTAGTCAAGATAAAGCATTGAGGCTACGGCGTCAACTCTAAGGCCGTCTACATGATATTTGTTGAGCCAGAATTCTGCGCTTGAAAGAAGAAAGCTTCTTACTTCCTTTTTTCCGTAGTCAAAAACCCTTGTACCCCACTGATAATGCTCGCCCTTTCTGGGGTCCGAATACTCATAGCAGGGAGTGCCGTCAAATTCGTAAAGTCCCTGAGCGTCCTTGGGGAAATGAGCGGGAACCCAGTCCAGGATAACCCCTATGCCGTTCTGATGGCATTTATTTACAAGATAAACAAAATCCTCCGGAGTGCCGTATCTTGAGGTGGGAGCGAAATATCCCGTTACCTGATAGCCCCAGGAGCCGTCGAAAGGATATTCCGTAAGAGGAAGAAATTCAATATGGGTGTAGCCCATTTCCTTTACATAGGGAATAATGCTGTCAGCCAGATCACTGTATGAATAAAAATGTCCGTCGTCATGGATTCTCCATGAGCCTGCGTGAACCTCGTAAATATTTACCGGAGAAGCGTATACTGAGCGCTGTTTTTTGCTTTTCAGCCAGTTTTCGTCATCCCACTTAAAATTGTCAACATCATAAAACTTTGTTGCGCTGCCGGGTCTTGTCTCGCTGTGGAAGCCGTAGGGATCGGCTTTCATAAGCTGTCTGCCGTCTTTCGCTGTTACGCAGTACTTGTATGTATCATACTGCTTTATTCCCTTTATGACCGTTTCCCAAATACCCTCTTTGTTTATGCGCTTCATGGGATTTGCAGACGATGACCATGAGTTGAAATCGCCTGCAACGGAAACCTTCTGAGCGTTGGGCGCCCACACTCTGAAAACAACCTCGTTTTCGGAAATTCTGTGAGAACCTAAAAACTCATAAGCTCTTGCATTGCTGCCCTCATGAAAAAGGTAAACAGGCACCCGATAGCTGTCATTAAGCTTATTTTCCATAATATATACCTCTGTTTATACTAATATACAATATTTTAACAAATAATTTTGAAATTTTCAATAGTTTTTTTGACTATATTGCAAAAAGCGTTACTAATTGTCAATAAAGGTTTTTGGTTATTTTCAACAAATAGCTATGAATATTTAATCATTTTCTATCAATTTACCGTGCCCAAGCAAATACATTTTGCCAAAAAAGAAAACAAAAAATATTTATATGAACAGGACAAACCGGTACATATTATATCAGACGCTTGATGAAAAAATATAGGGAAAAAAGGCAAAGGGCTGCGGAAAAATTTCCGCAGCCCCGGCTCCGCAGCCTGTGCTTTCACTTATTCAAGAGGAAGCTTATCAGGGTATGTGTCGCCCTTTAAAAGTTCATCCTTCACGATTATCTCACATTCCATATACAAGGAATCCGTGTTCCTTATATACTCCATTTCGGAAGTGTTTATTTTGACTATATTCAAATCCGTATCGAACAGAAGCAAGTCTATTATTTTATAAATAACCTCATAGCTAAGTATGCTGCCTGCTGATTTTGGCAGGTGAACGCCTATTGAAAACGTCAGCTCCGCATAACGCCTGTCGGTAATAACTGCGCCTGCCTCGTTTACTGATTTTTCAAGAATATCAATAGACTTTGTTCCGAAAACAACCACGGGCTTTTTTAACGGCGACGCGCTTTGACCGAAAGGATACATTGTGCAGAAATTATATTTTTCAAACTCAGGCATATCCGCAAACCATTCGCAAAGCAATCCGGGAAGAGTTGCGCCTAAAATCGTTTTAATCAGCTCCTTTCTTTAAAACAGTGATAAACGGGATATTGTCCCTCCTGCTGTTCCTTTAATACTGCCCATACGAACCACACCTGTTCTCCCTTATGAATTTTTTCCCATCTGTCAACGCCGAAATTTTTTTCGCCGTCGGTAAGATAGCCCGTATTTCCCAGAGTATCAAGATTGATATCGGGAGGAGCCAGAAGCAGATAGTAGCCCGAATCGTTAATACCGATATCCGTGGGAGTGCCTTCAAGGTACATTTTATTTTTATATCTCAGAGGCTGAACAAAGCATTTAAAGCTTTTTATCCCTGTTCCCTTTTCCGTTACGGCAGTAATTTGTCTGCCGTATTTTTTCATAATTTTTTCAATGTTCTTCATTTTGAATCTTTTGTCCTGCTATATGGTTTTAAACAGAAATTCCGTATCATCAAGAAGCGGCGCCGCAGCCGTCAGGGCGTTTCTTTTAAGCTCGGAAACCGCTTTAGATGTATTTTCGGAGCTTTTTGATACGGTAACATCTCCGGCTTTAAAAGAATCGAAGTCGCTGTCGGATACGTTTTTCACACAGAAATAGTCATGAAGAGCAACTGCCGCGGCGGCTGTCAATATGCGTATATCCGATGTATCCGCTCCCGGTTTTATTCTCTCGTTCATCTGAGCCGCTGCGCTTTGGCAGAAGCTTTTAATTTTTTCCCTGTCCTCTTCCTCAATATCCCATATTTCCGAAACCTTCAGGAAAACCTCATCACAGCCGAGCATCAGACAGTCAGCACCTTTGAAGCCTCAGGGAAAATCTTTGAAAAGCCGAAGGTATATGTAACGGCGGCTCTCTCAAGCTGTCTGTCAATAAGCTTGTCGTATTCTGTCACAATTCCTCCTGCTTCCACAAGCTCAAGGGCGCAGGCTTTGTCAAGACCTATAAGAGTGTCGCCGGGCACTGAGGCAGAGGTTATAAGCTCCGCGCCCAGGGGAGTTATCATTTTTCCTGTTCCCTGGAAGTTAAGTCCTGCGGCGGCGTCCTTAAACTCGTCCATATTAAGAAGCTTTTCCGTAAGCTCCTTTGAAGCGATAACGGTAGAAAGACGATAGGGCGAGAAGCTGTTCCAGAAGGATATCAAATCTCCGTAAGCAAGAGTGTCGGGTGTTTTTACATTTAATATCTCGGCGGCGTTTGAATTTCCGTCTCCGTTTATAAGAACATCAACCGCGTCCTTTAACTGACTTCTTGCGATATACGCTCCTATCTGTCTGAGCATAACGGTGAAAAGGTCAAGGCGCTGATATTTTACCGCCTCGTAAGAGGAAACAAGCATTCTTCCTCTTTTTCTGAGAGTTACAAGATTTTCCTGAGTTTTTATAACCGTCTGGGGAATCTCGGCGCCCTCCGCCACCACCTTCAACTCCTTGTCGTCCTCAGCGGGAACGGAAGCTATGGAGCGATAGTCAAGACCGTTTATCTGAGTTGTTGCCGCTATGATGCCCGGAAGCACGTCAGCCTCCTCCATACCCTGTCTTACTGCTCTTGCCACATATTCAGGGAAAAGAGCCGAGGAATCGGAGGTCTGGAAAAACTTCTCCACGATATCTGAATTTTTGCCGCTTACCTTAATGTCGAATCTTTTAAGCTGACGCTGAAAGGCGTCAAGATTCGCAAGAGGCGTTCCCTGATAGTTTTCCGAGGGGTCAAGCTCCTCAAGAATTTTTGAAAAGCCCTTTGATGAAGCATACATACCTTTTTCAAGCTTTAAATTATCGAAATTTGCCATTTTATCAAGTCCTTTCTTTTTAAAGTATAATTCCCATTACTGAATTATCCGTATCCACATTCACAACAAGTGCGCTTCTTCCCTGCTGTGAAACCGACACACCCTTTTTGCCGTCCCCTGCAAGAACCTTAAAGCCCACCGAGGGAGCTGTTCCGGAATAGGGTATTTCCGCATAGCCGCTAAGCTGTATGCAGGCGTATCCGCCCTTTACATTTACTGCCACTCCGGCAACAGCTTCACCCGAGCCGCAAGCCTTAACGGTGCAGTTGTCAGCCATGGCAACGGGTTCTCCCGCCGTAAGGGCTCCCGACACCTTAAAAGTGGCTGTTTTTTCATTGAAGCCTTTTAATGATACTGTCAAAATTATCATCCTTTCATTATTTTTTGTCCTGTTGCTTTTTGTTTTTTCTTATATTTTAAACTGTGAATCGCTTTCCGAAGCCTTAACGGTTTTTCCATTTAAGCCTTCATTTTCATATTTCAGCTGAAGCTCTCCCGTATTAAGACTTCGGCATTTTTCGGAAAAAGCATTTTTTAATGTGTCAAGCTCACTGTCGCCCAGCTTTTTTAAAATTTTTCCCATAGCCTCTCCGTCGGCAGATGGCAGCGCAAAGGCGCACATTGCCAAAAGCTCTTTTTCCTTTTTCTCTCTGTGGCCCTCCCAGGCATCAGCCTTGCTTTTCATTTCAAGAACATAATTAAAAATCATTGCTTCCTGGGTTTTGGTAAGGGTTATGTCGTTTTCGGAATTTTCAAAGGATTTTATAATCTCTTCCGGAGTTTTAAGCTGAGTGTATTTTTCACTGTTTCTGCCTTTTCCTTTTTTAAAGGACTTTGTAACACCGGCGTTTTTCTGTGCCGGCACCGCCACAAAAGACCACTCGTAAGCGTCGGTGGGAGAAGTCAGTATCCCGTGGCAAAGCTTTCCGTTAACGGAAGAGCCTGTTTTGTGAGTACATTCCGGGCTTCTCATATCTTTGCCGCATACGGAGCAGATATATGAATCCACGGCGCAGCTTACGCTGACTTCCTTTTTTATTCCTCCGTCGATTTCCCTTATCAGCTCCTTGTTTTCTTCTGTTCTCAGCATATAGCACCATGCCTTCAAGCAGGTGTAATCCTCTCCGGCGGCTGTTTTTCTTGAAGGGTCGGAAATAACCTGAGTTTTGTATATTCTCGCCTTCTGGTCGCAGCTTTTCATGCTGTGGTCGAATATTCCCGTTACTCCCCTGAACATATCCTTTAAAGTATATAAAGCCTCCACGGAAAACCTTTCGCAGTCCCTGTCTATTTCGTTGTCGCAGAGAGTTACCGAAAATGTATATATTTCATCGGCTTCCGGCTTTTTTCTGAAATACTCGGAAATAAGCTCCAGAGCCTCCCGGTCGGGAGCGCCGGAAACGTTCCCTGCATTTTTCATTACAGTCATTCCGTCCATATCAGTTCACCTCCCCGTTACTGCCGGCAGCCATGGCTTCGGCGTGATATTTTTCAGCCTGAGCGTTATAGTAAAGGGCTTTTGCCTGTTCCACTCGGTCAAGAAGGGAGATTTCATCCCATACCACACGGCACCGGCTGTCCAGTCCCTTCATATTGAGAAATGTTTTTGCGATTTTCATAATCACCGGCGTAAGTATACGCCTGTAATGCCACAGCTCGCTTGTAAGCAGATCCGTCTGCTGCTGAGCCATTCTTTCCGTTGTGGACCAGTTAAGCCCCAGCATAAAAGGAGGCAGTCCCGTTTTTGCCACAATCTGCTCCAAAAGCTGTCTTACGGGGACTTCGCTGTCAAGAATCTGATTGTCTGCGCCGATAACCTTGATATCAACATCTCCCACGGCGATAAAATCCTTTACTTCTCCCCCGGATTTCATGGCGTCGCTCCAGCCCTTTGCAATCTGCTGAGCCCTGTCCTTGGCATACGCCTTGTCGAAGGCGTCGTTCTGGGGACGGTAAGTGACCGAATATCTTAAATTGCCCATTCGCTCCCAGTTTGCGCCTATTGAAGAAAAAATCTGCATAAGCACGGCGCTGACAAAGGGAAGTCCCTTTAATACGGAATTGCCGGAAATGCAGCCCGGATCAGGATCAAGTACAGAAAGAAGAATAAGGTTCTGATTGTCCGCAGGCTTCATAGTTCCACGGCTGTCCGAAAGAACAAGAATATCAAGAGGATTTTCACTGCTTCTTTTAAGAGTTATTCCTCTGAGATCTCCGTTAAAGAGAGCAAAGGAGCTGAAATCCTTATAAGGTACAATTTCCCCCAAAGCCGTTCCAAAGGTTAAAAGCTGGTCAAGGAAAGAATCTATAAAAGAGCTGATTCCTGTCATATTTCCTCCTACCGGAACATTTTCCAGAAAATCGGAAAGCAAATCCTGAGCGGAGCTGTCTTCACATTCCACATTAAATCCTCCCGTAAGCCTTACGATTTTACCTATTGCGGCGTCGATAACAGGCACGGAGCTTCTGAGGTTATCATAAAGAGACATTTCTCCTCCGAAGCCTTTAAAGCAATCGTTTTTGCCGAAGGTCTGGGGAACGGAAGCAACGCCCACTGCCGAGGGAAGCGTTTCCCTTTTTCTTTTAAAGGGTATCAAATTTTCACATCCTTTCACGGGCGGCGGTAATAACGGCAAAGGAGTCGTCGCTGCCGCCGTACAAAATGGTAGATACAAAGTATCTCATGTCGTCCATGGCGTGGTCATGTTCTTTTCTGGGAGCGTCTTTTGAGGCCGAGGACTCCCAGCGGTACAGACCGAATTCTCTTATAATGTCCTTACAGGGTGAGCAAATCTTTATTCTGCCGCCTTTAAGAGCTTCGGAAACACGCCTTATACCGTCGTTGACATCATTTTTTGCGGGAATAACTTTGAATCTGCCGTGACGGCGTATACATTCCATAAAGCTTACTGCGGAAGGGTCGGCGATAACCGCCTCGATTTTTTTGTCTCCCGCAAGACGAACAAGCTCGTCATAATACTCCTCGTCAGTTTTCTGGCTGCCTTCCCGCTTTGACCACCAGTAATACTCGTCGGTTCGGTACCATGTTCCGTCCCTAAGACCCCAGAGTCCCAGGGAAAGAGGATTTACGGTGCCGTAATCGCAGGAGATATAATATTTTTCACAAAGGGGAATATCTCCGCAGACATCCTTCACACTGTCAAAAAACGGATAGACAAGTCCTTCCGCCGCAACCCATTTTCCCTCAACAAATCTTTCGTAAAAGGCTCCGCTGTAAAGAGAGCGGTATCTTTCGATTATATCGGGAGAAAGGGAGGGATTATCCTCCATGGTAAAATGAAGATACAGACAGTTTTTTTCTTTTGCCTTTTCAATCCATTCCGTATGGAACCAGTGAAGAGGGGTTTCCGGATTGCAGTTAAACCAGAGCTTTGAGCCTGAAAGGGAGCATCTTGCGATTGCCTGTTCGACGAAGGAGCGGGGCATAAGAGCGGCTTCGTCAAGGAGGATTCCTCCCAGGGTCATGCCCTGAATAAGAGACGCGGAAGATTCGTCCCTGCCTCCGAAAAGATAAAATCTGTTTTTTGTATTTCCGAATTCCGCCTCAATGAAATTCTGAGATATTTTTTCACGGCATACAAATCCAAGCTCACCCAGAACAGGCAGTAAAGGCGTAATCACGTTTCGCCTCAGAGAGGCAATCGTCTTGCCGCAGAGCGCGAAGGACGCATCCTTAAAGCTGCCCATTGCCCACGCAAAAAAGGACAAAGACATACACAAGGTCTTTCCGCTTCTGACGGCGCCGTCGCATATAATTCCGTCGTATCCGCCTTCGGAGCTGTTTTTGCACCACCATGTAAGAACCTTTAGCTGTTTTTTTGAAAATGCTTCAAAATTCATTTGGAGTCTTCACTTCTTAAAGCCTCGGCGCTTTTTTCAAGAGCCTGATAAAAAGGCAGCGTTCCCTTTTCCTCCGACGGCAGTGAATATTCTCCCAGCTTCTCCAGAGCCTTGATTCTGTCGAAAAACTTGATTTCAAGTCCGCCGCCCTTGGGTCTTTTTATTTCGGAAACGCAGAAAAGGTCAAGGGACTCCGGCTCGATGCTTTCCGGACTGTCGGACAAAATCAGCTTTACCGCGTCTGCCGGAGATGAAAAAGCAAGTCTTCTGAGGCCTGTGCGGACCTCGTTTGCAGAGCAGTCAAACTCCTTCCGAAGTCTTCCCACCTCTTTTTTTATTCCGGCGTCGGCAAGAAGCTTTTTGGAGCAAATTTCCGGACACACGGTATAGCCGGCCTTAAATGCAGCTTCCCTGCCGTTGCCGCCGGAGGCGTAAAGACGGCAGAAAAGAAGCTCCTTTTTGCTTAAGCTTTTCATTACATCTTCCTTTCATAATAAATTCGGCTTTCAACTAAAGAGAGAAAAGGCTTAAAAAAATATCAAATCCGATTAAAAAATAAAAAAATCCCTGTTTGTTTACAGAAAGTTCACAAACACAGGCAAAAGCATAAATAATTCAATTTTTCTTTAAATATATAATTATTAATAAAAACTCTTGATTTTTATTTAAATATATATATAATAAAATTAAGTTAGCTTCTTGCTTATCTTAATAAACGGCTTAAGGAGGAAAAAATGATGCCGGAATTTTCTTATGAAATAGTAAAAACATTCGGAGTAATATCAGAGGGAGCCGGTGGCTGGGCAAAAGAGCTTAACCTTATCAGCTGGAACGGCAAGGAGCCAAAGTATGATATACGCGACTGGGGTCCCGATCATGAAAAAATGGGCAAGGGTATTACCCTTACCGCAAAGGACGCAAAGGCTCTTAAGGAGCTTCTTGAATCCATTGATTTTGAATAAGCAAAGCCGCGGAGCAAAAATCTCCGCGGTATTTTTCTTTTATCGTTAAATTAAAAAAAGGCTGCCGGGCGAAAACCTGACAGCCGTATTTATTATACCGGAAAATTATTCTTCGTTTTCCGCTTCTTTTATTACATTATCGGGAATTGCTTCGCCGTGCTTTACGAAAATCAGCATTACCATAGCCAAGGCGAATACCACCGGACTGTAATAGAACAATGACATATATGTGCCTGCAAACATTCTTATAAAGCCGTAAACAATGGGAGAGGCAATCTGAGCGGAGAAAGTTGCTGTATAATAGTAGCCGGTAAATGTTCCCACCTTTTCAATACCGCCTATTTCAAGTACAAGAGGAAGGGTGTTAACGGTAATAAACATATTGGCGCCGCCGCCTAAAACAAGAACGGGATAAATCAATATGCCGAGAATATTTGTAATATCCTTAACGGAGTCTGAAACGGCAGCCAGCGCCTGACTGAAGGCTATGTCTTCGTCGCTGCCCAAAACCGTCACCGCAACATCCTTAATGCTGTCGTAAACGCTCTTTACCGACTCAGGGTCAGCGCCGTTGTTTATGGCGGTTATCGCGGCTTCGTCGGAATAATCCTGAAGATATGCGTCAAAAGCCTCATAAGCTTCTGAGTTTTCGGCAGTCTGATTATTTTTCTGAGCCTGCTTATATGCTATATAGCCGTCCATATTAAGGACGATTTTATTTTCCGCGTCATTTTCGGCGTTGTAGCTGTTAATCTGGTCATTGACGGTAATATAGGCGTTATTAACGGTAATATAATTGCTGATGGAAAGATTTTTGCCGCCCAGCATCGCTATAAATATGCCGAAGAAAACCACAAACGCCGCCAGGAATACTCCAAGACCTGCCATAATGGTTTTTTTGCGGCCAAGCTTTTTGCCCATTTTACCTGCGGGAAGAGCCGCAAGAGCCGATACAACAGCGAAAATCAGCATAAGAATGGTAGCTTCCGAAGTGATTTTATGTAATATCTCCTGAGCGAAAAGAGAGAAAAATGTGGTAATGGCGTTAGTTCCGCAGAACAGGAAGAAAAGACAGGCAAGCATAAAGGCAAGACTTCTTTTTTCGCCTTTTGAAAGCTTAATTGCTTTTCTTGCCTCTTTTTCAGCCTTTTTAGCTTCTTTTTCAGCCTTTCTCCTTGCGGCGGCATCGGCGTAAGCATTGGCCTCGCCTTTAATTTTTATGCTTGTGTCCTCTTCCTTTACAAAGAACAGCAGAACAAGCATACCTATTATCATAACAATGGAGCCGATGGCGAAAACATAGGGGAAGGACATGGTTTCGTTGGCTTTGATCTGCTCCGATGTAGCTCCCGTAAACAGTGTGCAGAGAGCTATGGCGATAGTACCTGCCACCATACCCACGGCGCTTCCGAGACCGCCCATAAGATTTATAACGGCGTTGCCCTCGCTTCGCAGAGCCGGAGGAGTAAGGTCCGGCATAAGAGCGACAACGGGCGCCCGCCAGAGGGACATTACAAATACAAATAGAATAATAAATACCATTGTAAGGGGAAGACTTTCCGTTTTAAGGGCTACAATGGGAATAAGGAAAAACAAAACCGCCGAAATGGGAGCGCAGGAAACGATAAAGGGACGGCGTTTGCCCAGCTTGGAGTGACAGTTGTCGGAAAGCTTTCCGAAAGCCGGCTGGAAAATAACGCCGAAAAGGTTGTCGAAGGTCATTATAATACCTATAAACAGCGGAACAAGAGTAAATCCGCCTCCCACCAGAGCTACATTTTCGCCCTGAGCCTCCGCAAGCTTCGTAAGGAAAGGAAGCTTTTCAACAAGCACGTTGCTCCAGGATGTAACGGTATCGCTGGCAGAGAGAAGCTTGTTAAGGATTTTCGTAATATAGGGATCATAGATTGCCCACGCTATTGAAGTGGCGAGAAAGCCGAAGCCCGTAAGGATTGTTTTTTTGTAATCAAGCTTGGCTTCCGTACCGGACGCTTTTGTTTTAGCCATAATCAGTATGTCCTTTCAGTTTAGTAGATATCATATATCTGCTGTTAATTATATCAACAAACATAACATTCGTCAATAAAATTTTATGCAAAATAAAAAATTTTACATTAAAAAAGAAGACGCAAAAAAGCGTCTCCTGATTTTTTACTGATTATTGGATTTTTTAGAAGAATTGCCCTGGCTGCTGTTGTTCTGATTTGCCTCGTACACCTCCTGAACCTCGCCCATTTTGGCAAGATCTCTCATTACGGTGTTAAAGGGTATGCTTTTCGGTACTCTTAAATCATAACGGCAGCAATATTTTTTGCTTTCCCCGTCGGAAGCTTTTGCGGCAACGCAGTTGAAAGCAGTAATAATAATCTGCTTTCTGTCAAAATAATCCTCAAAAACAGGCAGTCCCGTTTCTTTGTCGTTTGTTATGATTTCAATGAATCTTATACCTCTGCGCTTAATAAATTTATCCTCGATCCATCTTACCGTAATGGTTGCGAAAAGGGTTGCCACCATGCAAATGGTAACCATGCGGAAATATCCCATGCCTACCGCAAGACCCATACATCCGCTTATCCAGACGGTGGCGGCAGTGGTAATACCTGTAACTACCGAGCCGTCCCTTGATTTTATAATTGCACCGGCTCCGATAAAGCCTATACCGGAAACAACGCCTGAGGCTATTCGTGACATATCCACTTTAGAGGACTGGTCAAGAGCGGCGTTACCCATCAGAGAATAACACATTTCCGCAGAAATCATTGTTGTTATGGCAGCTCCCAGGCACACAAGAGCGTGAGTTTTCATTCCTGCGGGATGATTGGAAAGCTCTCTTTCAATTCCGATTATCATCCCTATAAGAACTGCAGCCGCAACTCGAACTACAATATCTATCCATGAAACATAACCGTCAAAAAGGCCTAAAATATAATCCATAAAAATTTCTCCCTGAAATTATTTTTTTCTGAGAAGCAGGTATGAGAATACAAACTCCAAAGCAAAGCACATTACCTTTATTACAAATATATATGCGCTGCCGATAACCGATATATCACCCGAAACCGCAGGAACGGCAACAAGCAATGCCGAAACAGCCGAAAGAACATAAATAACAGCGGGAAGGTTATTTATAATTCTGTTAAGGGAGCGAGATCTGCGAAGGAGCATAAACAAAGAAGAAAGGCTTCCGTTTGTGAACACGTCCGCAGGAAGAGCCGAATCTGTTTTTGCGTCCTTGTCCCTGAAGTAGGAGGCTTCGGCTGTGCCAAGCTGAGCGATTTTATCTGAAGTCAGCCTGCATTTTTTTGAAATATACTCTTCGTCCACATTGGGGTCGCAGGAGTATATAACGATTTTTTTATTTTCTGCCGCAAGATATTTTAAAAGGGCGGAAACGCTTCTCTTGATATGATAGCTTACGGTAAATATCATGGAAAGCTCGCCGTTGACGCTTAAAAACAGAAGCTTTCTGTCCCCGGTGATATACTTTTCCTTAAAATCAGTATCGGGAACATAAACATTGTTTTCCCTTAAAAATTCTTCCGTTCCCAGAAGCACCTGAGAGCTTTCAACATAAGCCGCAACGCCTTTTCCCTCTGAAATTTCAAACTCGCCGCACGAGGGAATTTCATCGTCCCCCTGAGATATAACCTGATTTATAATTTCCGTAAGGGGCGAATCGGAAGCGTTCATAACAGAGGCGGCGTACAAAACGGCCTTTTTCGGGTCAAAATGACCGAAAGGCTTGATGCCGTGGATACAGCAGGAGCTTTTCTCGATAAGCTCCGAACCGTTTAAAATAACGGCGCCTGTATTTTCAAGCTCACGGGAGGCTTTGAATGAAAGCAGAGAGGCTTTTTTCTCACCGAGTTTTTTGTTTGCCGACGCCAGAAAAACCGATGCCGAAAGAGCATAAGTAACAGGCACGGCGCTGATAAGCATACCTGAAAACGCTGCGGCTCCGGCGGCTAAGCTGTGCCTTAAGAAGCCTGCTCCCGCTCCGGCTGTAAGAGAAAGCAGAACAACCGAAATATAAGCGGTTTTCTCTCCGAAGGGTTCGGGAACAGCGTCATAAAGCTTTTTAATAATCCCTGTTAAAAATTCCGTTTTGGAAAAATAACGAACCGCACCGTTTTCGCCGTAGGCGTCCTTTACCGCTCCGTCAATCCCGCCGTCGGAGGCTTTTCTCAAAACTGACAGGCTGTCGCTTGATGCCAGCAGATTGAGAGCAAGCATGGAGTTGTCCGACAAAAAGATTTTCGGAAGAACTCCCGTATTCATAAAAAATATTGCCGCAGGGGTTAAAATATGTATGCCGGAAGCAATCTGACTGCCGGCAAAAAAGGACAGCAAGATTTGCACAAGTCCTCCGAAGAAAATAATAAGCGCTCCTGAAGAGGAAGTAAATCTTAATTTTCTTATATCCTTTAATCCGTCTTTAAGCTCCTTTACGCATATTGCTCCGGCGAAAACAAGGAATACCAAACAGAAAAAAAGATATTTCAAAGGGCTGAAGGATGCTCCCGTGTCTCCTCCGTTTTCAAAAACGGCAGTGCCGATAAACACGATTACTGACAAAAGCGTCAATGCCGAAGCCTTTATAAGGGCAAGCTTTTTAATTCTGCTTATTTTTCCCCAGACGGATTTTATATCGTTTTTGCTCTCAAGCTCAAAAGAAGGCTGTTTTTCCCGGGGCTGAAGGTTTTTATCAAGAAAATCAATTAAACGCTTTTCTCTTTTTCGTCTCTCCGCCTTTGCGGAAGCCACAGTATCCTCACCGGCATCGTTATCCGCCGAAGCGTCCGTATTCTTATTAACAGCTTCCGCCTCTGAGGTTACAAAAAATGTTTCGTCAAAATCAGGCTCGTCCTTTTCGGATTTTTCCTTTGATTCGGCATTTTTGTGCTTTTCCGGTTTATGCTTATGTCTTTTGCTTTTTTCCTCTTTTTTATTTCTTATTCCCCTGGTTTTCTTTTCTTCCTTTTCGGGGAACTTGAACAAGGGATCAAATGCCGGAAATACAAGCTGGCTGTCCGGCTCCATATCCGCGTCGTCGGCTGCCGTTCTTGCTATGGCTCTGAGCTTCTCCGACTTGCCGATATTTTTCGGAAGCTCGTCCTTTATTGAATTGTATACGGAATCAAACAAATCCTCCCGTGGGTCGGAAATCTGTCCTTCAACAGGCACGGAAATTTCTTCTTCACCTTTTCCGGCTACAAGATCCGCCATTGTCTGCTGTCCCGGTATGGAATTGTCAAAATATGCTTCGCCGTTTTCACCGTTTTCATCCCGGGATATCTCCGGCATCTCAGGCCTCAGCTCAAACCTGGTGTTATAGGACTGAGCCTTGAATCCCGTGTCGTCGGAAAGTATTCGACCGGAACGCTTTGTTAAAATCTGCCTCTGAATCGCGGGATTTATCGTTGTATGAGGATCGATTTCACCGCATCTTGCCTCTTCCGTGCTTTCCTTTGTTCTTGCAGTGTTTTCAGGCTTTTTCTTTGGCTCCCACACCGTTCTTGTTGTCCGCTTTCTTAAATATGACTCAGCCGCCGCCTGAAAATCTCCGTATAAATCCGTGTTATATATTTTCTCCTCCTGACGGCTCTCAGCAGTCCCAGAGTCCTTTTCGCTGTTTGTTTTTTTTCTTCTGCCGCTGACTTTCTTTTCAGCCATTTGCCATCACCGATCAATCGTAATTATCAAAAGTTTTATTTTTCTTATATTTTATTTTTTAAGCTTTCCCAGACTTCTCGTTTTGGATATCTCAAACATTAAAATTCCTGCGGCTACGGAAGCGTTTAAAGAATTTATATGTCCCTTCATGGGAATTGATACAATTACATCAGCCTTTTCCTTAACAAGCCTGCTGACGCCGTTTCCCTCGGAGCCTACGATTACCGCGGCACCTCCGCTCATATCCGTTTCATAATAGGGTCTGCCGTCCATATCAGCCGCATATACCCATACATTTTTCTTTTTGATTTCCTCTATTGCGGCGTTAATGTTGGTAACTCTCGCCACAGGCATATATTCAAGCGCTCCCGCAGAGGATTTTCCCACCGTATATCCCAGGCCTGCGCTTCTTCTTGCGGGAATAACGACTCCGTGAGCTCCGGCGGCTTCGGCGCTTCTTATAACGGCTCCCAGATTGTGAGGATCCTCAAGACCGTCGCAGATGATTATAAAAGGCTCTTCACCTTTTTCCCGGGCATTGCTGAAAATATCCTCAAGGGTTGAATACTCCTTTGCAGCCGCTATAAGTATTACTCCCTGATGGTTTGAATGACCGCACATAAAATCAAGCTTTTTTTCGTCAACCTCTTTAACGGGTATCTTCTTTTCAAGACATTTTGCCACAATAGGCGACAAGGGTCCCTTTTTATCCCCTCTGCGTATCATTAAGCACTCGGCAGGTCTTTCCGCGTTCAGCGCCTCTCTGACGCTGTTTCTGCCTATAATCAAATCGTCTCTTTCAGTTCTTTTTTCTTCCTTTTCTTTATTAAAAGCAGTATTTCTGTTTCTCATAAATATAAAATCTCTCCGAAAACATTCAAAAGCCATAAAAGCTCATAATATAATAAATTATTATACCGAATTTGCACAAATATTTCAAGTATTTATAATGAATATAACCAAAAAATTTAACAGATAAATTTTTTCCGCTTCTACATATCAAAAAAAATATCCCCGTAAAAAATACGGGAATATTATAAAGGTTAAACCTTGAAAATCCTTTTATTATTTTGATTTTTTAGTTGTCTTTTTAGCAGGCTCAGCTTTTGCTTCAGCCTTCTTTTCAGCCTTTACAGGCTCAGCCTTAGCTTCGGCCTTTTTCTCGGCTTTAACAGGCTCTGCCTTAACCTCAGCCTTTTTCTCAGCCTTTACGGGCTCAGCTTTAACCTCAGCCTTTTTAGCTGTTTCCTTTTTGGGAGCCGCTTTTTTCTTGGGAGCCTTTTTCATAAGCTCTACAAGCATAAGAGCATGACCTACATCTCCGTCAACAGTAAGATTTCCTGCGAAAAACTCATCCATGGGATCTGCCTTACAGGAAAGAATATCTTCAAGAACCTTGCTTGAAACCTTAATGGCAGCAGTGTGATCATGATAGTCATACGGCTCGATAGCGAAAGGTGAATTCATATATGCAACATAAAAAATTCCTCCGCAGTCATCGTCAGTCATCTCAATCTGTACTGCGAAATTATCAGTAAGCTTTTTCTCATCGATTTTTCCGTATTTCTTTTTCAGCTCGTCAAATTTTTCGATAAATGTCATAACTATCATCCCTTTCTCTTTAAATCAAATTATATTTATTTTGGAATATTTGTCAATGGGCTTTTATCGTCAAAATGCACAAATTTGCAGTTATTTTTCCGTTTTGCAAAAATAATATTATATTTTTTGAAAAAATTTCACCTTTTGCCGGAAAATTTAAAAGTATAGCCGCAGAATATTCTTAAAAAATTCTGAAAAAATAATGACAAAAGAAGATTTTCACAGAAAGTTAAGATTCATGGGAGCTGATTTTTTTGAGCGAAAAAAAACACGGCAGGCGTTTTAAAATACGCCTTGCGTCATATATAACAGCGCTGACGGCGGTGCTTTTTATATGGGGAGCAACACAGACGGCAAAGGCTTCCGAATACGAAAAAAGACTGTCCGTTTCCCAGCAGAGAACGATTTCATCTCTCTCGGAATATTTGTCAAGCGTTGAAACTGATTTAAGAAAAATGCAGTATGTAAACACGAGAGCTATGACTTCCTCACTGTCTGTATCTCTTGCAAAGGCGGCGGCAGGAGCGAAAACCTGTTTAAGCGAGCTTTCCTCCGGCGAGACGCAGCTTTACAACATCAATAAATTTTTATCCCAGGCAAGCGACTATATACAGTCATTAAATAAAAAGGTATCCTCGGGAGAAGAGCTTACCGATAAGGATTATCAGCAGATTACCTCTCTTTATGAATATTCTTCCGTTTTGTCCCGGCAGATAGGCTATATTGAAGAAGTGATGTATGCGGGAGACATACGGTTTGAGGACACGGTTTCATCCCTTTCGCAGCTTAAAGATACCGGCGACTTATCCCTTTCATATCCGGACACAATATCCGACGCCGAAGAGTCCTTTTCCGACTATCCTACCCTTATATACGACGGACCCTTTTCCGACAATGTAATGTCAAAGGAATCGGAAATGTTAAAAAGCGAAAAGGAAATTTCCGAAAGTCAGGCAAAAACCCTTGCTTCGAAATATTCGGGGATTGAAGAAAACAAGCTTATAAAAAAAGAGGATGAAAAAGGGCATCTTGAGTCGTATATATTCTACTGCGACGGCGTTACCGTGGCAGTAACGAAAAAAGGCGGTTATCTTAATTATCTGCTTTCGGACAAGTATGCGGGTGAGGAAAAGATAAGCAAGGAGGAAGCCGTTGAAAAAGCAAGGCAATATCTTGAAAAATGCGGATATATTTCAATGAAAGACAGTTATTACTGGGATAACGACGGAATATGCACAGTGAATTTTGCATATACTTTAGGTGATGTGATTTGCTACGGCGATCTCATCAAGGTAAGCGTATCACTTGAAACAGGTGAAATCGTTTCGGCAGACGCGGCAGATTACCTTATGAACCACAGGGACAGAGGATCTCAGAGTGCGGAAATATCAAAAGACGAGGCGTGGGCGAATGTCAGCAGAACGCTGACTGCCGACAGCAGCAGAATGGCGATAATACCCACTGATGACGGAAATGAAGTATATTCATACGAATTTTTATGTCACGACAAAGAGGGCAGCGATGTGCTTGTGTATATAGACGCCGAAACGGGACAGGAAGCGGAGATTTTACTGCTTTTGTACGGGGACGGAGGCGTTCTGACAAAATAAAGGCTAAAAGCCTTATGTAAGATTTCCGCTTTTAATAAAAAACAACAAAACCGAAAGGAACGGCAAAGGAAATGAAGAAATTATCGGTAATAATCATAGCGGTAATAGTATCTTTAATGCTGCTTTTTACCGGCTGCGGCGACAGTAAGGGCGACACCCTGACCACAACCACAACCAAAGAGTCAACAACAAGCCCTGCAACAACAAAGCCTGCTGATGATACAAGCGAAGACAGAACCGCAATGGGCGGCGCTCCCGAATCCACAAGCGAAAATTCTGCAATAGGAGACGCGGCGGAGAGAGCGGCGGAGGGCGCTGCCGACGCAAACGAAAGAATCGCAGAGGGCATAAGAGATGCGCAGGAGAATAACCGCTGACATACACAGTAACAGCGTACCGTTGAAACGATACGCTGTTTTTAATGCCATTAAATTTGAATCAATCAATAATTTTCAAGTTTAGCCGATACTCTTAAAATCTTTCTTGCGTCAGCAGCAGTTATTCTTGAATTTTTATCAGCGTCAGCTGCTGTGAAATAACAATCGGCCAGTTTTTCAAGTCCGGCAGCCGCTCTGAGAGCGCTTCTTGCGTCGGAGGCAGTTATTTTGCCGTCGCCGTCAACATCAAGCATAACAACAACAATATACTGATTTACGGTTATATTATTATTGTTGACAATATTGATAATATTGCCGGTGCTTACCACATCATTGTTTCCGTAAGTGTTTCCGTTTTTATCACTTATGCTAATATTCAGCGAACCATTGCTGTTAATGATATATGTCAGATTGTCAATATTTGTAATCTGGGTTATTTCCACTACGCCTGAATTATTGTCCACTGTTACTGAACTGTCCGTAGAGTCAAGTTCAGGCTTGCCTGTCGGCGGAATCTCCTCCTGAGGAACAATTATCTCGCCGCATACCGAGCAATGCTTTCCTTCTGTGTATCCGGGCTGATCCTCGGTAGGAGCAACAGCTTCATCTATAACAATCTTATGTCCGGTAGGAATAACCTGTTCCGTTATATATTCCTCTCCGCAGCTGCATGTATATGAATAGTAACTCATATTAGTGCAAGACTGGAAAACAGCCACCTTTTCGTAAATATGGCTTATGGTCATATAAGCTTCCGGAATTTTATCTTCATTTGTATAAGAGTAATCCCTGGAGCGAAGTTCCAATTTATCGAAATCTTCTTTTGTTTCAAATTTTATAACAACAGTTCCAACATAATAATCATCCTGTTCACAGTTCTCTAAAAATATGACAAGAAAATTAATAGATCCGGAGCCTTTTCCCGCTTTGCGCGTTTTGCTTCCCATGCCTGTAATTTCTGCAATGATATCTTCCTGATTATGGACTAATTCAACAAGCACATTTTCAAGACCTTTTGAATTTTTTATGTAAACATCAATTGCGATATAACATGGGAACATATCTTCGCTTATTTCTGAAAAGTCATCCGGATCCTCATGCTGACCGGGTTCCTCAGGCTGACCGGGCTCCTCAGGCTGACCGGGATCTTCAGGCTCAACAGGTTCCGTATCTCCTGTATAAACCTTTACCGAATATGTGTTGGAGGTCCAATATCCTGCCGAATCAACAACAAGGTAATATGTTCCCGGCGCCAAATTGCTTACGCTGAGAGTTTCCCGCTGGATATCTCCTTTAAGGGTCTCTGAGAGATATTCCTGGGAATTAATATCTTTGATTTTTATGTTCCAGAAAGAGCTGGCGGACTCTATATTTTGTGTAGAAAAAACAACATGAACATCCTGTACGGAGTCAATACTGAATTTGAAATAATCAACATCATTATACTCTTTTATCAAAGCTCCGCTGTATGAAGCTCCCAGGTTTATAGAATCGGAACTGCTCATACTGTCGTTAAACTCAGTTTCCCATTTATCGGACTGAGAATAGTTAACCTTTAACTCATATGTAATCGATGACATATAAGCTGAACTGTCAACTATTACATAATATGTACCGGCAGGCAAACCTATTTCAGGAGAAGAGTAATCAATATCAGTCCCCTCCAATGATTCTTCAAAATATATATCGCTGTTAAGGTTACAGACAGTTATTTTCCAATACTTTGAAGATGATTCTATCGGATCATGACCGAAGTTTAAGCTGATAACTCCGTCCTGGCTCAGTGTAAAGCTGTAATAATCATAATCGTCATAGTCCGCAATAGCGCCGTAATAACTTGTATTTACATCAATTTCCGTTGAAGACATATATGCGCCGTTGCTCTCTTTTTCCCAAACATTAGACGATTCAAAATTCACCTTTAACTCGTATGTTTTTGATGACAAGTATGATGCATTCTGAATTTTTACATAATATGTTCCTGCAGGCAAACCAATCTGAGTTGATTCATAGGAAATATCTTGTCCCTGCACTTTTCCCTCAAAATAATTCTCGCTGCTAATATTACTAATAATTATTTCCCAATATGTTGAAGAGGATTCTATCGGATCATGATTGAAACTTATACTTACAACTCCGTCTGAACTCAATGTAAAGCTATAATAATCATCATCGTTGTAATCATTGATGGAACCGTAATAACTTTCATTAACATCAATTTTTGTTGATGAACTATATCCGCCATTATGCTCCTTTTCCCAAAAATCAGACTCTTCGAAATTAACTGTAAATTGGTATGTCATATCTGAAAGATAAGATCCGTTCTGAATTTTTACATAATATGTACCTGCAGGCAAACCAATCTGAGATGATTCAAAGGAAACATCTTGTCCCTTAACCTCTCCTTCATAATATTCATCATTATTTATATTAACAACAAGTATCTTCCAATATGAAGAAGATGATTCGATTGGATCATGATTGAAGCTTATGCTTATAACTCCGTCTTTTGCAAGTGTGAAAGAGTAATAATCGTCATCATTGTAATCCGATATATTGCCCGTTACAGCAGAATTTACTGAAATAGAGGTTGAACTGCTGATTGAACCATTATTTTCCACTTCATAAGAATATGCGTTACACATAACAGAAAAAGATAAAACCAGAAGCATCAATACAAACATATATAAGCATTTGTTTTTTAATGTTTTCATAAAATAACTCACCTTATCTTTTTAATTAATTTATATCATGTTAATATTATTTTGTCAATCAAAAAAATATATATCATTAAAATACTACTAATTATTTTAATAAAAACATAAATAAATTTAAATAAGAAGGAAAAAATATATTTTAAGAACACAATTAATAGAAATAAAATCAGGTGAAAAAATGATTTCTCTATGGACGGATATTTCTTATAAAAGAAAATACAAAAGCCTTGAGGGAAACGAAAAAACAAATGTGCTGATAATCGGCGGCGGTTTGGCAGGGCTTTTATGCGCATATAAGCTTCACAAACAGGGAATAGATTATATTCTGATTGAAAAAGAAAAGATTTGCGGCGGCAACACAAAAAACACCTCCGCCAAAATAACCTTTCAGCACGGACTTATATACAATAAGCTTATGAAAGGCGGCGGATATGAAAAGGCGCTGATGTATTTAAACGCCAACATGAAAGCCTTTGAGGAAATGAAAGAGCTTTGCATGAAAAATCAGTGTGATTTTCAGGAAAAGGACGCCTATGTATACTCCCTTGACAATGCGAAAGTCATTGAGGACGAGGCTCAGGCGCTTTTAAAATTAGGCTTTGAAAGTCAGGTTGAAAAAACAGTAAATCTTCCCTTTAACATTGCGGCGGCGCTGAAATTTCCCTGTCAGGGACAGTTTAACCCCTTAAAATTCGCATACGGAATATCTGAAAACCTCAATATCTGCGAAAACACCTTTGCAAAAAAAATAAAAGGGCATACCGTCATAACGGACAAGGGAGAAATTACGGCGGAAAAAATAATAATTACCACTCATTTTCCCTTTATAAACAGGTACGGACTGTACTCTTTGAAAATGTATCAGCACCGCTCCTATATAACAGCCTATGAAAACGGGCCTGATATAGGGGGAATGTACGTTGACGAAGCCATGAACGGAATGTCCTTCAGAAACGCCGGCAATTATCTTTTTATAGGCGGCGGCGACCACAGAACGGGAAAAAAGGGCGGCGGCTTTGATGAAATAAGAGCCTTCGCGAAAAAATATTATCCCTCTTTAAAGGAAAAATACGCATGGGCGGCTCAGGACTGCATAACCCTTGACGATATCCCGTATATAGGGAGATATTCTCTGTTGACTCCCGATATTTATACGGCAGCCGGCTTTAACAAATGGGGCATGACCACTTCAATGGCGGCGGCTGATATTTTATGCGACGAGATTATGGGAGTAAAAAACGAAAACACCGAAGTTTTCCGTCCATCAAGAAGCATTTTAAAGCCACGGCTTTTTGCAAATATCTTTGAAGCCGGAATCAATCTTCTGACCCCCGGAAAAAGATGTCCTCATTTAGGCTGCGCCCTAAAATGGAACAAATACGAAAAAACATGGGACTGTCCCTGCCACGGCTCAAGGTTTTCAGAAAACGGCGTCATTTTAGACAATCCATCTCAGAA
This sequence comes from uncultured Clostridia bacterium, assembly GCA_944412445.1. Classification (GTDB taxonomy): domain Bacteria; phylum Bacillota; class Clostridia; order Oscillospirales; family Acutalibacteraceae; genus UBA1081. The sequence continues at coordinate 16,738 of CALYBJ010000003.1, read as the reverse complement.
AAATTTAAAAACCAAGCTCAAATAAAAAAACAGCCTGCAAAAACAGGCTGCATTTTATTATTTAACTGTAGAAATAAATTTAAGAAGCTGTTTTCTGCCCTCCTCTGTGCGCTTGTAAACGCCGCACTGCTCAAGAATGGCGGAATATACTATGCCGATTTCACTCTTTAAAATATCTTCTACATTATACTTATTGATATCAGAGTATTTTTTCTTAATTTCCTCAGCCCAGTCGTAATGCTTTTTAAGCTCTTCGCTGTTTCTTATATCCTCGCCCTTTACAATGGCGTTTCCTAAGTCTTCCATTTCCTTTTTAAGTCTGGCAGGAAGAACGGCAAGTCCCATAACCTCAATAAGTCCGATATTTTCTTTCTTTATATGATGGTATTCGGGATGTGGATGATATACGCCGTCGGGATATTCTTCGGTTGTAATATTGTTCCTGAGAACAAGATCAAGCTGGAATTCGTCTCCTCTTTTTCTTGCAATGGGAGTAATGGTGTTGTGAGGCGTTCCGTCGGTTTCGGCAAATATAAACGCCTCTTCGTCCGTATAGCCTCTCCATGCTGTAAGAATTTTATCAGCCAAATCAACTATTCTGTCCGTATTTTCCGAAGCCAGCCTTATAACCGTCATAGGCCATTTTACTATTCCCGCTTTTACATCGCCGAAGCCCTCGAATGTTACATTTTCCTCAACGGGAGCCTTTGCCATTGCAAACTCGTAATGTCCTCCCTGGAAATGCTCGTGAGAAAGTATGGAGCCTCCTACAATGGGAAGATCCGCATTGGAGCCTACAAAGTAATGAGGCAGGAATTTTACTATATCAAAAAGCTTTTTAAACGCGCTGCGGTCTATCTTCATGGGATGATGCTCGCCGCTGAAAACTATGCAGTGCTCGTTGTAGTAAACATAGGGTGAATACTGCAAAAACCAGGCCTTGCCGTCAACGGTTATGGGAATGATTCTGTGGTTTTCTCTTGCGGGATGATTTATTCTTCCGGCGTAGCCCTCGTTCTCCTTGCAGAGCATACATTTGGGATATGAAGCCGACTTCATTTTCGCCGCGGCGGCTATGGCCTTGGGATCCTTTTCCGGCTTTGAAAGATTTATTGTAATATCCATTTTGCCGTAGGGTGTGTCAGCCAGCCACTTCATATCGTTTTTGATTCTGTAGGTGCGGATATAATCCGAAGCTCTGCTTAAATCATAATAGTAATCGGTAGCTCTTTCGGGGCTTTCCTTGTAATACTTTTTAAAATTGCTTATAACCTCTCCGGGTCTGGGCATAAGACAGTTCATGATTTTCGTATCGAATAAATCCCTGTATGTAATGCTGTCCTCAATAATTCCCTGCTGACAGGCATAGTCAAGAAGCGTTTTCAGTATAGACTGCAAATCGTGCTTTCCGTCGGTTTCAGCCTCCTCCATGCCGTCAAGCTTCATAATATCCAGAAGAAGATTCTGACAGTAAATTCTGTCCTCAGGGGCAAAAAGCCTGCGGTTTTCACCGTAATTGAGCAATTCCTTTATCGCGCCGTAAACATTCATGACAATACTCCCTTGTTAAGATTTTAACTATCATATATATTATACAATTAAATAGGATTTCTGCAAGTAGATATTGAAAATTTTTTAACAATAATATATAATCAGATTTATAAATGATAAAACGGTGATAAAATGGAGCAAAGCAGAATAGACAGAATAAACTTTCTTGCGAGAAAATCAAGAACCGAAGGGCTTACCCCGGAGGAAAAGGAAGAACAGAAAATATTAAGAGCCGAGTATGTGGCGGCGTTTAAGGCGTCCCTGACGAACCAGCTTGAGCATACCTCCATACTTCGTCCCGACGGAACTGTTCACAGGGTTACAAAAAAGAAAAAAAACTGATTTTAAAAATTCTCGGCTGATTTCCGGGAATTTTTTTGTTTTTTATAAGGAATTTGTATTCTTTCAATCGTATAATATATGAAAAGAAAAATCCTCTGCGGGAGGAAGGCTTATGGATAAACCGGCACAGTGTTATCTGCGCTATTTAAAGGGCGATGACAGCGCCTTTAACGAAATAATGGAAGAGCTGTTTTTTAAGCTTGTGTTTTTTACGGATGGTTATGTTCACGACATTCACACCGCCGAGGATATAGCCCTGGACATATTTTCCGATCTTGCGGCATATCGTCACAGATATAATTTTAAGGTATCCCTTAAAACCTATGTTTTCATGCTTGGCAAAAGCCGTGCCCTTGACTGTTTGAAAAGGAAAAAAATTATAAGCTTTTCCTCTCTTGAGGAAAGGGAAAATACCAAAACAGATTTAAAAGCCATTGAGGACGCCGTTCTTGAAAACGAAAGAAAAAGACAGCTTCATAAGGCTGTTATGAGTCTGCCGGAAGATATGAGAACAGCCGTATATCTTGTTTATTTTGAGGACATGACCTACCGGGAAGCCGCAAAGGTTATGAAAAAGAACAGGAAGCAGATAGACAATCTTTTATACAGGGCAAAAAAGGAGCTTCGGAATATTCTTGAAAAGGACGGTGATTTTTCTGATGAAAACCATTGACGAGTACACTGCGGAGGTGTTCAGACGCAGTGAAATAAAGGTAAAAAGAAGAAGAAAAGCAATAAAAAAAACCGTGCTTTGCCTTATCCCGGTGATAATCTGTTTTTCATTTGCCGTTTTCGCGTCGCTTCCGTTAATTCAGCCTGCCAAAAGCTCAGAACCGGAAATGGGTTTGGCTGATAACCAGGAAAGCGCGGAAATCTCCTATTCAAGCCTTGAAATAATTAAAAACGGCTTTACTGAAAGCATTGCCGGCAAGGAAAAAACAAACCGGGCGTTCAGCATAATTGAAGGAATGTTCGGCAGTGACGCTCTGGCAGGGGAAAGCTTTGTTTCAAGCGGCGCCGGCGGACAAACGGAAGATGAGATTGTTTTTGTATTTACAAACAAGGAAACGGGAGCAGAGGAAAAATACATTTTACGGGGAAACATTCTTACAAGGGAATCGGACGGAGCGACGGCGGCTTTAAGCTCGGATGAAAAGCATGAGCTTGAAAGCGTTATATCTTAATTTAAAGGAGGAGCAAGCATGAAAAAGAAAAAGATTTTAATAACAGTAATAATCGTTCTTATACTTATTCTTATAATTCCTGTTCCCTCAGGCGTATACAAGGACGGAGGAACAAGAGCGTACACTTCCCTGACATATAAAATTGTGGACTGGAATGTTATAACCGCCGACAACATCTATGACAAAATAAAAATATACTTTTTCCCCGACAATTTTAAATCCGTAGACGAGCTTTGGCAAAAAGAAGAAGAAAACGCTTTATATTCTTTTGACGCGAAAGTCCTTGAGGTGAATGAAAAAAGCGTTTTGGTGGAGCCTTTGGAGGGTGAAAGGGAAAGAAGCTCCAGCGATAAAATTTCCTTTGCAACAGGCAATTTAAAGGATATAGGCGTCACGGCAGGCTCATATATTAAAATTACCTACGGCGGGGAAATAATGGAGTCCTACCCTGCCCAAATAATCCCTTATGACTGGGATCTTATTGAAAATCCAGATAAAAGCAAAAGCAATAAGGAAACCGAAACATGGCTTGACCCTCTCAGTACGGCGGTATGTCCCGAAAATTTTATAGGGGACATTGTAATTACCGAAATTTACGAAGACTGTTTTTTCGGGGAGTTTGTTTTTCCCTCTCCCTATAAAATCAAATTTAACGGCTCTCTGTCTGATGAATGGTGCGTGGGAGATAAGATAACCCCTGTATATGAAAACGCCGTTTATAATGATGAAACGGGAAGAATTGAGGCGGATTTCATATCGGCCACGGAAAGCGACTTTGAGCCTGAGCCTGGAGTTGCTTACAAGCCGGTTATATACCTTTATCCCCAAAGGGAAACAAAAGTAAATGTAAAGCTTGATTACAGCGGAGAATTAACCTGCACATACCCTGAATACAACGGCGGCTGGACAGTTACCGCAAGTCCCGGCGGAACACTTACAGACAATAAAGGGCAGACATATAATTATCTTTACTGGGAGGGAAAATCTCAGACAAAGTACGATATGTCAAAGGGCTTCTGCGTAAAGGGAGAGGACACAGGGGAATTTCTTGAAACGGCTCTTAACAAATTAGGTCTTAACCGCCGTGAGGCAAACGAATTTATTGTTTTCTGGCTGCCTCTTATGCAGGACAATAAATATAATCTTATATCCTTTCAGACGGACAGCTACACCGAATCTGCAAAGCTTTATATTACTCCTAAGCCCGATACATTAATCCGTGTCTTTATGGCTTACAAGCCCCTGGAGGAGTATACAGAGATTGAAGAACAAATACTGTCTTCGCCGGAAAGAACAGGCTTTACCGCCGTTGAATGGGGCGGAGCGAAAGTAAGCTGATATTTTAAGATAAACTGATGCAAGGGCTTTTGCGTATGCAAAAGCCCTTGCAATATATTTTCTGTCTATAAATATACCTATTTTAAAGTTTTAAACCATCTCTGTTAAAATTATTTTTTAAAAACAAATAAATACTCATGTGCAATCAGCAGAAAATTATATTTTACGCTGTTTGTTTTCCAATATCCCGTTGCTTTACAGTTATGCTGTTCTTTTATAATCAGCTCTTTCAGTTTAAATCCCGTATCCTGAAATATTTTCATTACTTCAAAAGACATGGGTATCATATTACCTTTCTGACGGGTATCTCCCATTAATACGGCGCAGAATTTGTCTTTTTTCAAAACACGGTAACATTCCGAAGCGACCTTTTTCATTTCTTCAAGAAAATCTTTTATTTTTAATCGGGATAAATCTTCTTTTATATCGTCACTGTATTTAATAATATTTGCGTAAGGGGGATGAGTACATATAAGATCAATACTGCTGTCATTTATAAAAAACAAATCTCTTGCATCGCCTTTGCTCATGAATACTTTTCCGTTTGCGCCTTCGTGTTCAAAATCGATTTTTTCCTTACAGCGGTTAAGTGCTTCATCGTTTACATCAACGCCTATTATATCACGGTTTAAGAGCTTGGCCTCCACAAGTGTTGTTCCGCCGCCGGCAAACTGGTCTAAAACAAGATCGCCTTCGTTTGAATACCGCAATATAATATTTCGGGGAATATAGGGAGACCAATTTCCGCGCCATTTGGCATCGTGAGTCGCCCAGTCTCCGCGCTTCGGAAAAGACCAATGAGTAGTCATTTCCGGTTCAAAATCCTCAGGTTCCCATTTTGTTATTTTCTTCGCCATTATTTAAAGACCTCTGCAATAATACCGTTTTCTAAATCTTTAATATTATAAATGTGCTCCATTGCATCAAAGGTTTCCTCAAGATTGTTGCGGGCGCTTATCCAGCCTTTTCCGTCTGTAAACCATACGAATGTAAAACCGTCAATCGTGTCAGTTTCAAGCGCCAGAGTTTTGTAACTGCGGGCGGTTTCATTAAGTTTGCTTCCACTGCTGCCGTAAAAATTTGTTTCAATGCCATAAATCATATTAGGTGTTTTAATAACATAATCAAAACGCTTTTCCATTTTTCCTTGGTTTGAAATGGCGGATAAATCTATATTCCACTTATCGGTAATTTGATGAATATACATTTCTTTAAAATAGGTATCATTCTTTATGAAACCGGCCTTTTGAATAAAACTTTCAACCAAGTTTTCCATCAAATGTCCGCCGCGGTTTTTTCTGCCGTTAGAATCCAAACCTGTTTCCACGCCTGTTGCATAGTCTACAAGATTATTGATAATATGGCTTTGCATTAAATCAAAAAGTCCTGTTTTTTTCATAAATATTTTATATTGTTCAGCAGAGAGATTTTGATTTCTAAAATCATATATAAATTCACCGTCACCGTCAATGGCATAGATTTGATTTGCTCTGACAGCCAATAATAATGGTATACATTTTAATGTTTCTGGATAATTTTGAATTAATTGTTCAAAATCTTCCTCGATATTCCTTGAGCCTATAAGCGAATTCAGAATATTAAGTTCAACTTTAATGTTATTCACATTTCTGTAAACTTTTTCAAAATCTATATAATAGCCATAGTCTGCAATACTATCACGAAAGCCTGAAAACCAATCATTAAAATCTCTGTTCATTTTTTTCACACCTTAAAAATTACTGATAAGCAATTCTTTTATTTTTCCTCTTGCTTCTCCGTTGCAGTTAATCATTCGCGTAGCTTCTACTCGCTTAATTTTGTGCGCCGAGTAAATATCATCAAAAAAATTATCGTCCGTATTTGAATTTTTCGGATCGGAATTGCTGATCACAAGTTTTGCACCTTTTTTATTCATTTCATCAACAAATCTTGCAAGTTCAATCTGTTCTTTGTCATTAAACAGATTTTCCGTGTATGCTGTAAAGTTTGCTGTATCTGTAATTGGTCGATACGGAGGATCAAAATAAGCGAAGGTCTTATCATCAATAAAATCTGCGGATTTTCTGTAATCACCGCATACAACAGTTACCTTTTGTAATCTCTCTGATACAGTACGAAGATTAGATTCATCACAAATAAGAGGTTTTTTATACGAACCCATAGGGACATTAAACAGTCCTTTTTTATTCACACGGAACAGACCGTTAAAGCAAGTTTTATTTAAAAAAATCATCAGCGCCGCTTTTTCAATATTAATACTCTCATTGCCGTTAACCTTTAAATAATTGAATTTTTCACGTTTATAAAGGTAATATGCTTTTCGGCGCTCAGCATCCAGCGGAATAAAATCTGTTTGCATTACTGTAAGCATAGAAACAAGTTCGTCAATATTATCTCTGATAATGCGGTAAGTGTTTATAAGTTCTGCGTTGATATCACTGATATAAACTTCTTCTAATTCATACTTTCCCAAAATATCAAATAACACAGCACCTCCGCCGACAAAAGGTTCACAGTATTTACTAATAAATTTACCCAATTCCTGCGGATATTTTTTTTGTATTTCAGAAAGCAGCTGGCTTTTGCCTCCTGCCCATTTAACAAAAGGTTTAACAATCATAATTTTTCCTCTGGTATATGCTCAGCAACAAATAAGTAATAAGATACAAGCATCAGAAATTCTTGTTTAAATTAAATTTATATATATGATAGCATATTTTTAATTATAATACAAGACATAAGATTATATCGCGTAACTTATTGCTTACATATCAACAAGGGCTTTTGCGTATGCAAAAGCCCTTGTTTATTGTTTTTGTATTTAATTAATCACTGTACCATGAGGGAATAACGGTATTAAAATCATCAAACCATTCAAGCACGCTGCCGTATACCTTTTTCGCCGTGTTTATTTCATATTCCCCGAAAGACATTGCCCAGGTAATATGCCCCGGCAGAGATTCTGCGCCGTACAAAGCCAATATCTCAAAAAATTCCTTGGGAGGTCTGCCCTCAAAGTAACCGTCGATTATTCCCTTTTCAAAATGCCTGTTTGCGTAAACGTTCCAGCAAAAGCACTTGAATTCGTCGTAAGGGTCGGCGGCTGAGTTTTTGTCAAAATCAATTATCCCGATTCTGCCGCTGTTTACAATCATATTGCCGCAGTGATAATCCCCGTGCTGAAAAAGTGTAGGTCTGTGCTTTACCTTTTCCATATTGTCATAAACATATTCAATAACAAGCTCCTTTTTCGGCAGTTCAACAGGACAGCTTTTAAAAACATTAACCTTTCTCTCTATTTTAACTCATACAGCAAAGAAACTCATTCGCGTAATTTTCACTTTGCAAACAAGAAATATCACTTACAATTCTGATTCCATTAGGTAATTATGCTTCAATTTTTTCAGCCCTTGAAACACAGGGCTTACTTTTCTATGCCTTTTTTATATTTTAATATTTTCTTAAAAAAGCTATTGACTTTTTATAGTTAGTCATCTCCTTTCATAAAAACGCAGGAAACATAAATATAGGAAAAAGATTGAAAATATGATGCGAAAATGTAAATATTTTTTAAACCTCAGTCATCCATAAGCTTAAAGCACATTCTTGAGTTATGGTAAGGACATTTCCAGAAATCCGCAACAGGCTTGTCCGGCACAGGCTTAAAATCTCCGTCAAGCTCCCAGAACCACTCGGAGCCCTCCCTTTTGTCAACAAAATAATTATCTATAAACTCAAGGGTTTTTTCAGCGCTTTCAAGATATTTTTCGTTTTTGCCGAACCGCTTATACAAATCAATAAGTCCGTTTACCGTTTCCGCCTGCTGCCACCACTCTATGGATTTATTAAGTATGCCCTTTTCCGACTCCTTATATAAAAACTCTCCCGCGAAGCCTTTTTCGTAAGCGTTTTCGCCGATTGTTTTATCCATAAGAAGTATTTTTTCTTTATCAGGAAAATCCCCCAGAGCATCGCAGCATTCGTCCGTAAGCCACGCCGCCTCGATATCGTGTCCGAAGGAGTGAATGTCAGCTATTGTGTTCATTTCCCTGTCGAAAAAAACCTCAAGCCTTTTCTTTTCCTTATTATAAATTTTATCATACATTATATTAAGGATTTTTATTAAGCTGTCATAAACTTCTTTATTGCCGCTTACCTTATAAAGCTGGGTATACGCCTCCATAATATGGAGAAGCGTGTTCATTGTCTTTTTTGCTTCAACGCCGTTTTCGCTAAGCTTTTCGTTTTCCGCTTCCCTGAAATTTATATCAAAGGAATCGTTATAGCCGTACTCATCGGTACATTTATCCTCGATTACCCGGTAAAGCTCCAGGGCAAGCTCCAGAGCGCTTTCATCTCCCGATACCTCGTAATAAGCCGAAAGTCCGTATATGCCGAAGGCCATGTTATATGTATGCTTGGCAGTGTCCCGGGGCTTTCCGTCAAATGTCACCGACCAGTAAAGGCCTCCGTTTTCCCTGTCGTAAAAGCCGTTTTTCATAATGGAGTATGCCTGTCCGGCGTCCTCAAGGAGGCTTTCATCTTTTAAATATTTATAAGCCGTGGAAAAAAACCACAGAATTCTGCTGTTTAATATACAGCCCTTGTCGTAATCCTTATGAACATTAAGACCGAAATCCGTCTGTCCGTAAAAGCCGCCGTATTTTTCATCCTTTAAATTGTGCCAAAAAGGAATTATCACCTTTAAAAGATGCTCCCGAGGGTCAAATTTTTTCATTTTCCGTTTATCTCCCTGTTTTTCTTTATATAATATTCCCTTGCTGTTTTTTCCGCGGGCTTTCCGTAAAATGTATATGTATAATCCTTTTCACAGCCTCCGTCGTTTTCCTCATAGGGCAGAACCGTAGGCCAGTCCCAGAGACCGAAGCCGTTTACCCATTTTCTCTTGTCGCAGGCTTCAAACATTGTTTTAAAGTAGTCGTCCTGCTCCTTTAAGGATATAAGCTCCTTTTCTGCCTCCTCGTCTGAAAGCTTCAGCTCCTCCTTTTTCTCATCGTAGAGGACGAAGCTGTTGGGGATCATGGGGGAGCCTTTTGTGCTCATGCAGCCGGCTTCGATAAATATAAAGGGTTTGTTGTATTTTTCCACAACCTTTTCGATCCTGTCAAGGTTTTCCTCCCATGTGTCAATGGGATAATATCCGCTTGAGGAAATAACGTCGTAGGCGTCCCAGAAAAATACATGGTCCTCCTGGAATTTATCGCAGTTCCATGTAAGAGGGCCTTTAAAAACCTTTCTTACGCTTTCGGCTATCTGCCTCCACTCCTTGTCCCTCTCCTGAGTCATTACCATTTCGCAGGCTACGCAAAGCATATCGGCTCCCAGTCTCTGGGCAATGTCCGCATAGTGAAGCTGGTACTTTTCGTAAGACAGGAACCACTTTTCCCACTTTTCCTCGGAATTTTCGTCCTCGGGGAAATATATATGGCCTCTCCAGATTCCGTCCCGGCAGTTTACGGTGGGCTTTAAAATTATCTGCATATCATATTCCTTAGCAAGGGAAAAAACCTTTTTAAGCTGTGTTTCATCGGGACATTCGGAGTAATCTATTTCCGTTGACTGAGTGTCGTCCTGCATGGCGGCAAAGGCTATTACAACGGTGTTGCATTTAGTGTTTTCTGCCATTGTTCTGAAGGATCTCTCTCCCTCGTCGGTGGTGTAAAGATATGAGGGCACCCACCATCCCCAGGTTACTCCCGATATATAATCATATTTCATTTAATCACATCCTGAAATTTTTATTTTTTTCAGTATATCAAATAAGAATTTCTTATGCAATACAATAAAGAATTTTATACGGTTTTTCCCTGTTATTTTCTTCTGTCCCCTCTTAAAAAAGGCTCGTTTATTTCACAGTCTGACAAAATTTTATATTTTTCGGGACGGCGGTAAGCGTTTCCGTGAACCTCCTGCTCTCTGTATTCTCTTATCTCATCAACGGGGAAATCAGCGATATATATTCCCTCTCTTTCCCCGGCTTCAATTATCAGCGTATCTCTTGAACAGCTTTCCCCCGGTCTGTACGCTATACAGTCAAAAGCCGTGGAATGTCCGTTGCAGCCGTCCTTGCCGAGAGGATAGTTCGCAGTGGCTATTCCCACCATATTTTCATAGGCTCTGGCTCTCAGCTGACATATTCTGTTTATCTCCATAGGGCAGGAATTAGGAGTAAGTATTATTTCCGCACCTTTAAGCATAAGTATTCTGGCGCTTTCGGGAAACTCTCTGTCAAAGCATATCATCGCACCTGTTTTTACCATGCCGTTTTCCGTGTCAAGCTCCCCGACGTAAAAATCGTCTCCCGGACAAAGTCTTTTTTCATCGCCGAAGTCGCAGGTATGAACCTTAGAATATTTTAAAACCGTTTTTCCGTGCCTGTCAATCAGGCAGAAGGTATTTTTCGGCAGCGGCTCGTTTTTTTCAAGAAAGGTTATGCCAACCGCCATATTAAGCTCAGCCGCGGTTTTTGAAAAGACCTTTATAAACTCTCCGTTATCCGATACGGCAAGGCTTTTCAGCTCCTTTATATCTTCCGGGATTGTATATCCGACGCTCCACATTTCCGGGAAAAGGGCTATATCGGCTCCCATGTCTTTAGCTTTTTTGCAGTATTCAGCGCCTTTTTTCATATTTTCCTCAATACTGTTTAGAGGCAAAAGCTGCATCAATGCGATTTTAAGAGTTTTCATAAACAGTCCTCCCGTTTATTTTGTTAAACAAAGTATATCACGGCTTTACTTCTTTTTCCACAAAAAAAAACAAAGCGGGCTTAAATTACCCGCTTTTCCATTATAATCTTAATCAGTCTTTTTCAGCTTTTTGGGCGTCCTTTTTCGTTTTGCGCACAGTTCCGAAGGGATGCTGAGGGAGCGCGTAAGAGCCGTTCTGTAATTAGGATTCATTTTCGCAAATCGGTCAATATTTATAATCAGCGGCTCCGGCCCGTAATCCCTGAGCATTGGATTTTCATCACAGAAATATTTACCGTTCATGTTTTCACCTGCCTTCTTTCGGTACATTATATGAAATGTAAAAGGCGGCGTGATTGCTTCCGTAATAAGCGCCGGATTTTATTCATAAAATTTATTACCGAATTTTTTAAGGAGGAAAAGCATGAAATACGGTTCTTCAAGCAATCCTGAAAAGTTTATCATCAAAGGAATCCCGTTTTTGTTTGTTATAGGCGCTCTTCTTCATTTCGCCTACGACCTTTTGGGAGAATGTCCTGTTACAGGAATATTCGCTCCGGTTAACGAAAGCGTTTGGGAGCATTTAAAGCTTATTCTCTGGCCTGTTATTTTATGGTGGACGGTTTACTTCGCCGCAAAAGGCAAAAAATACGAAATAAATAAAAACAAATGGTTCGCGGGAGCTTTAACTTCCCTTCTTGTTTCTCTTGTTTCCGTTCCCCTGATTTTCTATTTTTATACTGAGGCCTTCGGAACGGAGAATGTATGGATTGATATTTTAATTCTCCTTGCGGCTCTTACTTTGGGGCAGCTTACCGGACTTCATATTTACAAATACTCCAAAGGCATAAATATGAAAATCGTAATAATAATTTTTGCGCTGCTTGTGATTCTTTTCGGAGTTTTCACCTTTTTTACGCCGGAAATCCCTCTTTTCCTTGACGGACAGTCGGGTACATACGGCATTGCCTGATATAATTTTCCTGTGAAAGAAAAACGCAATCGCCGAAATTTACGGCGGCTGCGTTTTTTAAGTGAGATTATTTCTTTTTTCTGTTTGTCCGGAGAGAGCCTAAAATATCCTTAAGCACAAGAAAGGCGTCAAGCTCCGAATAGCCCTGCTCCCTTTGAAGCTTACGGAGCATTTCGGAAAGCTTCGGAGCGTATTCCTCACAGTCAACCTCTTCCCTGTACCTTAAAAGTATGGGATATTTTTTGCCCCAGACCTTTGTCCAGTCCACCTTACTCTGAGTTTCCTCGGTTGTTTTTTCAATAACCTTTTCAATCTCTTTAACATCGGGGTCAAAATCAACAAGCTCGTCAAGAGTTACTCCGTATAAAACCGAAAGCTTTTTGCACTGGCGTATATCCGGGACTGTTTCGTCACACTCCCATTTTGACACGGTCTGTCTGCTTATCCCTAATTTTTCCGCCGTTTCCTCCTGAGAAAGCCCTTTTTTCTTTCTCGCCTTTAAAAGACTGCCGCCCAGGCTCATATATGCTGCCTCCCGTAAATTTGATACATCAATTATATTACTTTTATTCCGGGTAAGCTATATATGATTTTCTGCATTTCCGCCCGTTTTCTTAACTTAAAGAGCTTCAACCGCCCAAAGGGTTCTGTTTTTATCCGATACGGCTGACAGCGTCATAACCTGTCTGTCCCCCTGCTGACACAGGCAGAAAACTCCGTCAAAGGTTTCCCCGTCAATATCCATTGTAAAGGTATAGGAATTTTCTTTAAGCTGGATTTTGTATTCCTTTCCGTCCAATAAAAGCGCGCTGTCTTTAATCTCCGCTTTCTGAGTTTTCTCGATTATATCCGATACCTTTGACCAGTCGTCGGTTTTCTTTGTGTCGGCAGAGAACATTACAAGCTCGTATCCGCCGTTTATATCATCGGCTGACACAGCCGCCGCCTTTTCTCCCGAATAAGGCAAAGGAAGCATGGTAAGCCAGCCCTCTCCTGTTCTCAGCATCTGATGAACCTGAACGTTGTGGAAGCTGCCGAAGCCGTCGTTATATCTCTGATGGTATACCTGATAAACGCTGCCGTCATCGTCAATAAGGCATGAGGAATGTCCCGGAGAAAGAACAGCCTGCTCGTTAAAGGAGAACTGATAGTTTCCGATAATCTTCGTTCCGGTGCTCTTCATTTCAAGAGCGTCGTTTCCCGCGTAATCAACATAGGGTCCGTCGGGATTTTTACTGCGGTATTCCCTTATATTGTAGCCGTCAAGGGCTCCTAAGCCTCCGTATGTAAGGAAAAGATAATAGTATCCGCTTTCGCTGTCGTATACGATAAAGGGTCCCTCGCCGGTGCCTTCCGTTTCCCGGTTTGTTTTTGTTATCTGCTTTCCGTAGTATATGTCATAGCCCTCGGTTTTTTTCATTTCCTCATAATCGGGCAGTCCTGTTTCCTCTATAAGAGGCATTATATATATTCCTCCGCTGTATGAGCCGTAGCAAAGCCACAGATTACCCTCTGCGTCATAAAACGCCGCAGGGTCTATGGCGTTGGGGTATTTGCCGTATGAACAGTCATAATATCCGTCAGCCTCCGTGAACCAGTCCTTTGCCTCCACTTCCTCCTTTGTAAATACACCGGAGTCAATAAGCTCCCCTATATTCGTATAGGAATAATGGAATTTGTCCTCAGGCAGCGAGAATATTTTTGTTCTGTCGGTAAAGCCGCTGTAAACTATCGTGTCGGAAAACTCAAAGGTGCCCTCCGGGCTGTCGGAAACAGCAAGCCATATTACCGAGTTGGGAGTTCCCCAGAGAGAAGAACAGGCGTAATAGCAGTATTTGCCCATGGTTTCGTTGTAAATCACATCGGAAGCCCAGACATTGGTTTCCCATTCCTCTCGGCTTCTCTCCCAGACGGACTGAATACCGTCGCACCATTTAAAAGCCTCCCCGAAGCATTCCCTCAGGGTTGAACCCTCTTTTACAAGAGTTCTGTTGCTGTCGTATATTCCGGCGCTTATTGTGCTCCAGTTTATCAAGTCATCGCTTTTCGCCGAAGCGATATGCGAGCCGGTAATATAATATGTGCCGTCCTTTCCCTTATATACGGAAGGGTCGTGAACGGAAACGCCGCCGGAGTCGTCAAAGCTCAGGGCGTCTCCCTCAATGGGAAATATTACGGCGTCGGATTCCGGCTTTATGTTGCCGATAATCCCCGTAAGTATCATAACCACCGCAATTATCAGTGTTAAAACAGCGCTTATAATTTTCATAAGTCTGCCTCCGTTTGCTTTCAGATTTTCTTTCATATACTAATCCTTTATAAAATTTCTGTCGTTTTCCGTAATACTTAAGTCGTCGGAAATATATCTTTCCACCTTCATGTGAAGCTCGTATTTTTCACGAAGCTTTATGATTTCCTCCATCATAGGCGAAGCGTGATGCTTGTCGATTGCCTCCTGATTTACCCATCTGTCGATTAAAAGCACCGTGTCCTTATTGTCAAAGGGCAGAAAATATTCGTATCTTAAATTTCCCGCCTGGGCTCGGATTTTATCAACAATTCCGCCGGAAATCATTTCTTCGGCGAATTTTAACGGGTTTCCCTTTTCTCCCGTGTAATAAATATTTATTGTTACAGCCATTTTATCACCTTTCCCGATTCTCTTTTATAAATTTTAACCATATTTTCTTTAAAAATAAATTTTAATAATGTTACTTTTGTAATATAGCATAAAAAATCAGAAATTACAACACCGCAGACAGCTGAATTTATTTTATTTAACAGGATAATGATGTATAATTAAATTATAATTACTAAAGCCTGAAGCCGGGAGAGGGAGAAGCCGCCGCGGCAAAAAAGGGCGCAGGCAACGCGGTTACCCTTATAACCGCCGTAAGCATCGTGCTGACAGCCGTATTTCTTATTTTTATCAATCCGATTTTATATTTGTTCGGAGCCACGGACATTCTTCTTCCCTACGCTTTGGATTACGGATACATTATAGGAATCGGACTGCCCTTCATGATGATTTCGGCGGCTGTCAACTCCATGATACGAGCCGACGGAAGTCCCAAATACGCTATGCTTTCCATGGTAATAGGCGCTGTTCTCAATGTAATTCTCGGCCCGGTGTTTATCTTTATTTTTGAAATGGGCGTTAAAGGCGCCGCAATAGCCACCGTTGCAGGGCAGGTCGCCTCTTTTATTGTGTCGGTTGTATATATGCCCCGCTTTAAAACAATCCGTCTTGATTCCGCCTCGTTCCGCCTCAAGGCAAAATCCTGCGGAAACATTGTCGTTTTCGGTCTAAGCAGCTTTATCACACAGTTTGCCATTACCATTGTTATGGCGCTTACAAACAACCTGCTGGCGACCTACGGCGCAAATTCCGTATACGGAGCGAAAATACCGCTGACGGCAACAGGCATAGTTATGAAAGTAAATCAGATTATGATTGCCGTTCTTCTGGGCATTGCCACAGGCGCTCAGCCCATTATCGGATTCAACTACGGCGCCAAAAACTTCAGAAGGGTAATTAAAATTAAAACCTGTATAATATTTAAAAGCGTTAAATATACTTTTTTAATTCGTCATTCATTAGCCATTCTTTTTTATCATTCCGCAAATAAGGCAGAACGGCTATTACAGCCGATTTATTTAATAATCCGTATATATGGGGAAATTCAACGCCGCAGCCCCTTAAATCCTCCCAAAGAATTTCAGATTTTGCCTTGCCGGTATCAATCAAAAGCAAAACCATTTCGTCCTTTTCATCTTTAAAGTTTGGCGCAACATAATGAAAAGTGTTTATATCGGAGCAGTGAATAAAGCCCCATTTATTAAGTGAATATTCCCCGTATTCACTTTTGTCTTTATAAGTATCCCAGAATTTTTTTGTTAAGGCGTGCAAAATAACCATTCAATAACACCCTAAATAATTTTTATAGAAAAAACTCAAAAATACACAATACCCAAATCGGACATCTTCCCGGTCCGGGCAGTAATTTTAATCTGTTATTTCCGCTTTTCGTTTTCTTGCTTCGCTTTTATTGTATTGATAGAGGAAATCAAAATGCGTTTCACTTCGGTGCATTGAATAAGCAGAGCCTTGTCGTCGTAATATCCACTTTCAAGAAGCAATTCGATCCAATACTCACTCTCGGAGCATTCTTTAAGCGCAATCTGCAGCTTTGCCACAAAATCTGCGGTTCCGTGAGCATAAAAGGCTTCACGGATATTTGCTCCGACACTTGTCCCTGAACGCAGAAACTGATTGATTAAAGCACTTTCGCACTTTGCGCTTCTTAATGCCTTGCATACTTTTATAACCTCAAGTGCAAATTCTTTTGATTTTATCATTAAAGGACTGTCTTTCATCGTCTTCACCTCTTGCGGTTATTATACTGCTATAAAAAAGTAAAAAAGCACAGGCAAAGCCTTAAAAAAACTTCTTCACTATTCACTGTTACTTTTTACTTTCCAAAAATTCTGAACGCGTATTTAGTGAAAAGTGAAGAGTGAAAAGATAAAAAGTAAAAATCCTGAACGCTTTTGCGTTCAGGATTTTTGGCTAATAACCCTTATTTTGATACAATGCACCCCCTTTGACTTTAGGGGGCGCATTGTATTATGGGCTGCAT
>CALYBJ010000002.1 GCA_944412445.1 uncultured Clostridia bacterium | reverse complement strand
AAGCCGCTGCCGCCCACAAATATTTTGCTTTTATTTGCACCTGCAATTTGAGTTTACACAAAATTCGGGATTGACCCTCAGGTATAAATTTTATATTATAATTATCGTATGAACCTGCCTTCATTACAGAGCTTGAAACCATACCCGTAGAGTTAGCTATTGAAAATGTGCCTTCTTTTCTTTTTTACAGGGCTTATAAAAGCTTTTCTTCCCACTGTGCCTCATTAAAGCCCACCAGCACAAATTCTTCTCCGATTAATAGGGGCCTTTTTACTAACATTCCGTCGGAGGAAAGCAAGCTCAGCATTTCATCCTCCGTCATTGCTCCCAGCTTCGTCTTAAGCTCCATTGTCTTATACAAAACTCCGCTTGTATTAAAAAACTTTTTCAGCGGCAGTCCGCTTTTTTTATACCACTCCCGAAGCTCCTCTGCTGTTGGTTTTTCTGTTTTTATATCCCTCTCTTCATATCCCTTGTTCCTTTCTTCAAGCCACTTCTTCGCCTTCTTACACGTCGTACATTTGGGATAACAAATAAATTTTATCATCTTTTCTCCTTTTTCTGCTTATTTATTCAGCGATTTTTTATTCTTTGCATACTTTTTTCCTGTCAACACATAGCTGACATCTATTAAAAGCTTCAGTGTTTCCTCACTTACCGCCGAGTCAAGCAATACCGATATCCAACTGCTCTTTGACATATGATATGCCGGAAAAATGTCCCTGCCGTTTATAAACGAACCGCTCATAACCGGGTCTGTTTTTAAATTTACTATCTCTATCTTTTTCTCTCCCGGCAAGGAAAATACTCCCGGACTCACTTCCATTACAAGCGCATACCATTTCCTTGTGTCACTATGCCGCAATACCGCCGATACTCTGTCGTCCTTAAAGGGATAATCCGGCTCCGTTCCGTAATTTTCTCTGCAAAATCTAAAAACAATTTCCCTGTCCATTTCCGTTCCCCTGTTTTCCCCTCTCTATTGCTTTTAAAAGTCCTTCGCATCCCTTATATATGTCTTTATATGCTGTATCAAATCTCCCGGTATACCACGGATCGGCAACTTCGCCGCCTTTTTCTGTATAATCCAGAAGCTTATGTATCTTGCCTTGAGGATCTCCGCCAAATATGCGCTGCATATTACTCACATTTGCTCCGTCCATCCCCACAAATATATCATATTTTTCATAGTCGCTCTTCTTTAGCTGAACAGCCCGCTTTCCTTCACAGCTCAGTCCGTGCTTTTCAAGCTCCTCTCTTGCCGGCGGATATACTCGGTTCCCCTTTCCGTTCCATATCTCCTCATCGCTTGTGGCTGAGGATGAAATTGTATACTTCTCCCCTGTCCCCTGCTTCCTCACAAGGTCCTTTAATATATACTCCGCCATCGGACTGCGGCATATGTTGCCGTGACATACAAACATTATCTTCATTGCTTTTTAAAACTTTATCTCTACCGGCTCCGCAGTGAATGAGCTTATTACCGCCACCGCGTTCTTAATATATAATACCTGGGTGTTTCCGTCGTTTTCATCATACATGGAGCGAAGCTCAGGATAAGCGTCAAGCATGGATTTCTTCGCCTCTGTACGGTCGTCCTCAACAAGCTCACAGGCTATTCGTATCCATTCCCCTCCGCTGTACGCGCATATCTCTGCCTTTGGATTTGCGGCAAGCTGCCTGCTTACCGGCTTATTCTTTCCCGTTTGTATATAAAGCTTTCCCTCAAAATCATTGATTGTTCCGAAGGGGCGAACTCTCGGCCGGTCGCCCTCAGCCGTCGCAAGATAATATGTCCCTGCCTTTTTTAAAAAATCATATACTCGTTTCATGATTTTCTCCTTTCTTCCGCCGCCTGTAGTTTGCTACGGTTTCATTTCTCGTCTATATTATACAAAATAATTTTTTGTTTTTCAACATTCTTATTCAATGACTTTCTGCAAAATAAAAAACTGATCCCGTTTTTTACGAAATCAGTTTATTTTTTATTATCGTAAAAATCTATCCCGCTGAGTATCGTTTAAAAAATCCGCCCCCGGTAAAACTGCACACCATGTCAAGCAGACAGAGAAAATAACAAAAGAATATTAAGTTGAGTGAAAATTTCAACTGCAGTTCTGCATGGTGGAAATTTTTACTCAGCAGCTGCTGTCAATGATTCTTATTATGTAAATCTTTTGGAAGAGTTTGTTTTCTTACTGAAAACCTCTGTCACTGTGAATAGCGTGTTGACATAATAAATCCCCGGAAGTACTCTTAATTTCCTTTGCTTTGCAAGTATCTTTTTAAGGAGATTTTATATATCAAGCTGCGGTCTTATAAATTTATCTTACGCTCAATCTGCAGGTTTTAAAGGCTTGATTTCTTTCTTGTATATATGACGCAGGAATATTGAACTGAATACAAACGAAACAATTTCAGCTATGGGAAATGCAATCCAAACATAATCGAGATTATCTGTTAATGAAAGAAGGAATGCAACAGGGAGCAATACCACAAGCTGTCGGATAACTGATACATAGAGGCTGAGCATACCGTGTCCAAGTGCCTGGAACATTGATGAACAAACAATTGCATATCCTGCGAGAAGGAAGCTTGTGCTTATAATTCTGAGAGCCGGCTCGCCTATTTTCAGCATATAGTCAGATGCTTCAAAAATTGCCAGAAGCTTATCGGGTATAGCCATGAATACTACAAAACCTACAAACATTATAATTACGGCGTACATAATGCTGAGCTTAAGAGTTTTTGTGATTCTGTCAGGCTTTTTTGCACCGTAGTTGAACGCTATAATAGGTACCATGCCGTTATTTAATCCGAATACCGGCATAAATACAAAGCTTTGCAATTTAAAATATACTCCGAATACTGCCGTTGCTGTTGACGAAAATGCAATAAGAATTTTATTCATTCCAAAGGTCATAACACTGCCGATAGAAGCCATGATAATTGACGGAAGTCCCACAGAATATATTTCTTTGATCAATTTTAAATTGGGCTTCATTTGCTTTACGCTGAGCTTTATTTCGTGATTTTTTACATGATTGATAATAACAGCCAAAATAAATGCAACTATCTGACCGAATACCGTAGCAGCCGCCGCGCCTGCAACGCCCATTTTAGGAAATCCTAATAAACCGAAAATGAGAATCGGGTCAAAAATAATATTGATTATGGCGCCTATGCCCTGAGTTATCATCGTATAAATAGTTTTTCCTGTAGACTGTAGAAGTCTTTCAAATGTTATCTGACCGAAAAGTCCGAAAGAAAATACGGAGCAGATTTGAAAATATTCAGTGCCGTAATCTACGATTTCGGTTATATCCGTCTGAAGCAAAAAGAACTGACGGGAAAGCAGGCCTCCTAAAACAGCAAATACTATAAAGCTGCACAAAGCCAGAAAAACAGCATTTCCTGCTGTTTTATTAACTCTTTCATAATTCTTTTCACCAAGACTTCTTGAAAGAAGCGCGTTGATACCTACTCCGGTGCCGGTTGCAACGGCAATCATTAAGTTTTGGGCAGGAAACGCAAGAGAAACCGCAGTTAACGCATTCTCGCTTATTTGTGCAACAAACATACTGTCAACAATATTATACAATGCCTGCACAAGCATTGAAATCATCATCGGAACCGACATTGACAGCAAGAGCTTATTAACGGACATTGTGCCCATTTTGTTTTCTTTTTTAGTTTCTAAAGATTTCGTCATATTAGTTTCCTTTCAGTGTTTTTATAAACATATTCCAAAATTTGACATATTTGTTTGCGCAAACAAACAACCGGAAATATATTTTCCGGTTGCTAAAAACAGGCATTATTCATTTAATGAAGCAGCACTGTCAATTTTGCTTGCTACCCTTAAAATTCTTCTGGCCTCCGCCGCAGTTAGTTTTCCGTCACCGGTTAAGTCAGCAGCTGTTGTGTACGCAGCATTCAGTGATTCAAGATTTGCCGCGGCTCTCAACACAATTCTTGCGTCAGCAGCTGTAATTCCTCCGTCTCCGTTGACATCTCCCCTGACAATAATGCACATTGTGTCAATTGGATCGTATTTTTGCGTATCCTCGTTATACTTTACCAGAAATACAAAGCATCCGGTTCCTACTGTATCATAATTTTCAAGGGTATTAAGCTTAATGTCCGAAACAAGTATGTGACCGGGATAGTTAAATTCATTTAAGATTTTTTCAACTGTTGATTCGGGATCAGCTCCCAAAACGTATGTTCTTGTTTCGTTAAAGTAAAGTGAAGAATTGTCTTTAAGAGAAAGCATCGTAACATCGTCAGGAAGCTCCTCGGAAACAGGCGGAATATCTTCGGTAAACGTTTCGCCGCAGTAAATACATTTTCCCTGTTTCAATCCTGCGCTTAACGCCGTAGGCTCTTTCAGAAGAATCCAGACCTCAGCATAATGACCTGTAGGCTCTATTTCGCTCTTTTCAACAGTTCCGCATATCGTGCACACTCTTTCTTTTAAACCGGGTTCTGTGCAGGTTGGAGCTGTATTTGTCATCCAGCCGTCAGCATCTGTATTTTCATTTATATCCCATTCGTGCTCATTCTTTTCAATTTTTTCGCTTTCTTCTAATCCGCATACGGAACATTTATGTGTTCTCTCGCCTTCTTCAGTGCAGCTCGCCTCTTTAATCGTTGTCCATTCGCTCCACTGATGACCTGACGCCGGTGTCACCTTATCTTCGGTTTCACCGCAGATCGTGCAGGTTCTTCTTTCAATGCCGTCCTGAGCGCATGTAAGCTCGCTTATTGTTACAAAGCCGCTCCAGGAGTGTCCCGATGCAGGGATAACTTCTGTCTGAATGTCGTTGCACTTAATACATATTCTGCTGCGCTGACCGTCAGATGTGCATGAGGCGTCTGAAATTATCGTCCACTGGGAATATTCATGCAGGCAGTTATCAGTATATTCAACAGAAAAACCGTTATTCTCTGCCCAGTCACCGGCTATAGAATTTTCCCTGCAATATACCACAAATCCATCAACAGGAACATTTGCAGAATATCCAATAGCCTTTGTTCCGATGCTGATTACCGTGTCTGGTATAGAAATATATTTAAGATTTTCGCAGTCGGATAACGCATAGTTTCCGATGTAATAAAGCCCGTCAGGCAAAATCACAGAAGAAACATCACTGCCGCTGAAGGCATAGTCAGCAATACATTTAACACTTTCGGGGATATAGACTGCCGAATCTGTGCCTGTGTACTTATACAAAACAGAATCTAAAATCATTAACCCCTGAGGCTGTGTTTTATACCATGCTGTTCCGTCGAAGGCCTCTTTTCCCACCGTCTGAACAGAGTCAAGAAGTGTTATTTTTTCAAGAGAAGAGCAGTTTTTAAATGCGGAATCACTGATTTTCACAGAAGGTATTGTTATTTCTTTCAGTGCGGTGCAGCCTTCAAAGGCATAGTAGCCTATTGCTGTTGAGGCAGAGTTTATTGTTACGGAATTTAATGCCGTGCATTGAGCAAATGCAGAATCTCCTATCGATGAAACTGATGCCGGAATAACAACTGTTTCCAAAGAAGAGCAGCCCTTAAATGCTTCCCTCATAATCCTTAAAACATTTGATGAAATTGTCAGGTTTTTTATAGTATAGTTGTCAGCAAATGCTCCTGCGCTGATTTCAACTACAGTTCTGCCGTCAATAATGTCCGGAATAACAACATTGCTTTCGTCAGATGAATAACCTGTAATTCTGACGCTTGTACTGCCGGAAACAATTTCATAAGTAAATCCGCTGCTTTCGGCCGCGATTGCATTAATCGGAAACGCAGATAAGATAATCAAACATAAAGTGACAATTAATGCAAGAAAACGTTTTGCAATTCCTTTCATTTTTTTCATCTCCCTGTTAAGACAATTAAATCTGATCAAGAGCCTGCTGTATATCGGCAATTATATCTTCAGGATTTTCTATTCCTACCGATAATCTTATAAGATCGGGGGATACTCCGCATTCATGAAGCTGTTCGTCAGTAAGCTGACGATGAGTTGTGCTTGCAGGATGCAGACAGCAGGTTCTTGCGTCGGCAACATGAGTTACAATTGCCGCAAGCTTTAAGCTGTCCATAAATTTTGTAGCGGCGGCTCTTCCGCCTTTAACGCCGAAAGCAATTACGCCGCTTGTACCTCCCGGCATATATTTCACTGCAAGGTCATGCTGAGGATCGTCTTTAAGACCGGGGTAGCTAACCCATGAAACCTTATCGTTATCATGAAGATATTCTGCTACTTTCATTGCGTTGCCGCAGTGTTTCGGAACTCTTACCGCAAGAGATTCAAGCCCTACATTAAGCAAAAATGAGTTAAATGCAGAGGGAATCGCTCCGAGATCGCGCATAAGCTGAGCAACGCATTTTGTAATATATGCAAGCTTGCCGAATTTTTCCGTATATACAATTCCGTGATATGAATCATCGGGAGTTGTAAGACCGGAAAATTTATCATTCTGTGTCCAGTCAAAATTACCGCTGTCAACTATAACGCCGCCTACGCTTGTTGCGTGTCCGTCCATGTATTTTGTTGTTGAATGGGTAACAATATCAGCGCCGAATTCAAAAGGACGGCAGTTAACGGGTGTAGGGAATGTGTTGTCCACAATTAGCGGAACTCCGTGGCTGTGAGCCGCTTTGGCAAATTTTTCAATATCAAGAACATGAAGAGACGGGTTTGAAAGCGTCTCCGCAAAAACAGCTTTTGTGTTGGGCTTAAACGCCTTACTTAATTCATCTTCTGTTATATCAGGCTCAACAAATGTAAAATCTATTCCCATTTTTTTCATTGTAACAGAAAACAAATTGAATGTTCCTCCGTAAATTGCAGATGAGCTTATTACATGATCACCTGACTGAGCAATATTAAAGACTGCAAAAAATGATGCGGCTTGTCCCGATGAAGTAAGAACAGCGCCTACACCGCCTTCCAATGCAGCAATTTTTGCGGCAACTGCGTCATTTGTAGGATTCTGAAGCCTTGTGTAAAAATATCCCTCTCTTTCAAGATCAAACAATTCGCCCATTTCGGTGCTTGAATTATA
Source organism: uncultured Clostridia bacterium (assembly GCA_944412445.1). Lineage (GTDB taxonomy): Bacteria > Bacillota > Clostridia > Oscillospirales > Acutalibacteraceae > UBA1081. The sequence continues at coordinate 92,755 of CALYBJ010000002.1, read as the reverse complement.
CTTATATGTCGTGCTCTGATATATGGGAACAACTCTCGGCTCTCCGCTTTTCGGTGAATATCCTGCCTGAACGCAGTTAGTATCAATTTTATAATCTGACATATTTACTCTACTCCTTAAAACATTTGAATTAATAATACAATACTTTTCTTAAATATTCTTGAAAACAAACAAATAAAAATTATTCTTTATCAAGAAAATATTTCATAAGCTTTTCGCCGCTTTCAAAATATACACCCGTTGATTTTGCTGTTGCTTCCGTAACAGTCTCGACTCCGTTTTTCTCATCATTTTTATGGTATATCATAAACGGTACGGGATCTCTGGCGTGGGTCATAGTAACTATAGGCGTCGGGTGATCCGGTAAAATCATAATTTTATAATCATCATATTTTTCAAGCTCTTTCAAAACAATCGGAAGCACTTCCCTGTCAATGATCTCAATAGCCTTTACCTTATTTTCGGGCTCATGCCTGTGTCCGCATTCATCGGTAGCTTCTATGTGTATATATACAAAATCCTGACCTTTTCTGAATTCGTCAACTGCTGCCTTAGCTTTTCCCTTAAAGTTTGTATCGATATAACCGGTAGCGCCTTCAACAACAGGCGTGTTCATTTCGGCGCAGCCTCCGATTCCCTTCAGGAGGTCTACTGCAGATATAATGCTGCCTTTTAATCCGAACTTTTTGTAAAATGATTCAAGGGACGGCTTTGTGCCCTCGCCCCAGAGCCATATTGAATTAGCCGGACGCTTTCCTTCTGATTCCCTCTTCTTGTTAACAGGGTGATCTTTAAGTAAATCATAGCTTTTTTTCATCATTTCTATAAGCTGAACAGCATTAGGCGAATCAGATAAATGCGGTCCTATAACCTTTCCGGAAATATCGTGAGGAGGTGTCATATTTCCCAGATCGGTTGTGCCTTTATGCCAAACGAGGCAATGTCTGTAGGACACTCCGTTATAGAATTTAAATATATCGCTGCCGAAAAATTCCTCAACAGATTTTATTATTTCCGCAGCTTCGGCGGAAGAAATATCTCCTGCCGAATAGTCAACCATAGTTTTATCTTCATACTTTTCTTCATCGGATAATGTTACCAGATTGCATCTCATGGTAACATCATCATCTGCCAAATTAACTCCAATGCTTACCGCTTCCAAAGGTGAACGGCCTGTATAACAGTTTTCCGGATTATATCCTAAAACACTTAAATTTGCTACATCACTGCCGGGTTTTAACGAATCCGCAACGGTTTTCACCGTTCCCACAATTCCCTTTTTTCCCAGTGCGTCAAAATTAGGCTTGTCGGCAACCTCCATAGGGGTTTTGCCGTTCAGCTCCGGCACCGGATAGTCAGCCATGCCGTCATATAAAACAACAAGATATTTCAATTTTCAGTCATCTCCGAACAAAAAAATTTAAAAGAAAATTTTTATAATTATAACACAAATACAAATAATATTCAAGTAAAAATTACCATCCTGAAATGCCTTTTCTCTGCATTGCTCCTATAATTTTCTCTCTGAAGGAGGGATACTCTTTGTTTAACTTATAAACCAGTTCTTTTGTTTTTTGTCTTTCAGAGGTTTTGTCCATGGGACACTTGCTTTTAACTACAGGCAGTCCGCTTTTGTTTGCCGCCCCCGCAACAAGAGCCTCCGACGCGAGAATCATTGGTCTGATTAAGTATATATTTTTTCTTGATAAGTAAGTTACCGGGCAAAAGCTGTCAATATTCCCTCCCCTGAACAAATTCATAAGAAAAGTTTCGACAGCGTCGTCCATGTGATGCCCCAACGCAACTTTGTTGCAGCCGTTTTCCATTGCTGCGTCATGCAGTATCCCGCGGCGCATCTTCGCACATAAGGAGCAGGGATTTTTTTCTTTTCGTATATTGAATATTACATCTGCCAGTGCGGTTCTTTTTATTACATACGGAACGGAAAGCTTTTCACAAAGCTTTTCTAATTCAGTATAATCCGTATCATCATTATTAAAACGCATATCAACAGTAATCGCAACAAGTGTGTAACTTTTCGGATAAAACTTCCTCATTTCAGAAAGAGCGGTAAGAAGCGCTACCGAATCTTTGCCTCCGGACAGTCCCACTGCGATTTTATCGCCGTCTTCTATCATATCATATTTTTCCATTGCCGCTCTCATTCGGCTCATTAATTTCTGCATAGCATATCCTCTTTTCAATGACATTATATATTTTTTAAGGCAGATTGTAAACTGTCAAATAAGTGAAAGATATTGTATGAGCACAACAGATGAAATGTAAATTTTTTATAATAGATATAATATTTTCTTGACAATAACCTGCTTTTGTGATAACCTAAATAAAGAAAAACAGTTCCGCATGAGGGAGTAGTTTGCACATTATTTAATGTGTTTCATTGTCAACATACATAGTCTTTGACTTGGCATGAATTAAAAAACCAGACTCGTGTACAGTTTCTTGGCTATTAGTTAAAGATTCTGTACGCGTTTTTTTATTCTCATTCGAGCTGTTATTTTCATTGAAAGGATGAATACAAAGCATGGATTTCTACAAACAAGAAATTAACGATGTCTTATCTGAAGTTAAAAGCTCAGCTTCCGGTTTATCTTCTCAGGAGGCTCAGTCAAGACTTGAGACAAACGGTAAAAACAAGCTGAAACAGGCTCCGAAGGATTCTCTTATAAAAAGATTCTTTGCTCAGCTTACAGACCCGATGATAATTATTCTGCTGGCAGCTGCGGCCATTTCGGCAGTACTTGCCATTGTTGAACAGGAATTTCCTTCCGACGTGTTAATTATTTTATTTGTTGTAATTATTAATGCAGTTTTAGGAGTTTATCAGGAAAGCAAAGCTGAAAAAGCCATTGAGGCTTTGCAGGAAATGTCCGCCGCAACTACAAAAACCTTAAGAGACGGCAAAGTCGTTATGGTTAAAAGCGAAGATTTGGTTGTGGGCGATGTTATTGTTCTTGAAGCCGGTGACGCCATACCTGCCGACTGCCGAATAATTGAATGTGCAAGCATGAAAATTGAAGAAGCGGCTTTGACAGGTGAATCTGTTCCGGTAACAAAAATGATTGAAATCATCAACGGCGGCAAAAACGAGTCTGTTCCTTTGGGCGACAGAAAAAATATGGCTTACATGGGAAGCACCCTTGTATTCGGAAGAGGAAAAGCTGTTGTTGTAGCAACGGGAATGGATACTGAAATGGGCAAAATTGCAGACGCTATTGCAACAGCCGAAGACGGCCAGACCCCCCTTCAGAAAAAGCTTACTCAGTTAAGTAAAATCTTAAGTATACTTGTTATAGTAATCTGTGTATTCATTTTCGGTTTCCAGATACTTGAAAACTTTATTAAAGGACTTCCTATAGATTTTAAAACAATCATTGATTTCTTCATGATTGCAGTTTCTCTTGCTGTTGCCGCCATTCCGGAAGGACTTGCTGCTGTTGTTACCATCGTTCTTTCAATGGGTGTTACAACAATGTCAAAGAAAAACGCCATTATAAGAAAGCTAACTGCTGTTGAAACTCTCGGATGCGCTCAGATAATCTGTTCAGATAAAACAGGAACCCTTACTCAGAATGTAATGACCGTTGTTGACTCATTCTGCTCCGATGAGAAAAACCTTGCAACAATGATGTCACTTTGCACCGATGTTGTTGTCAACAGCGACGGCTCTGTTACCGGCGAGCCTACGGAAGCGGCTCTTGTTAATTTTGCTTTGAAGCTTCAGCTTAACAAAAATGACCTTGAAGCAAAAATGCCCAGAATAGGTGAAGCACCCTTTGATTCCGGCAGAAAAATGATGTCAACTGTCCATAAAACACCCAACGGCGTTGTTCAGTTTACAAAAGGTGCTCCCGATATTGTTATAGGTAAATGTACTTTGGCAGAAATCGACGGAAAAGTTGTTCCCATGTCCGACGAAGTAAAACAGCGCATTGCCGCTGAAAATAAGCGTATGGCGGATAAAGCATTACGAGTTCTTGCCTGTGCCATGAAAAAATATAATGATGCTCCCGCATCTTACGAGCCTGAAGACATTGAAAAGGATTTGGTGTTTGTAGGGCTGACGGGTATGATAGATCCCGTTCGTCCCGAGGTAAAGGCGGCTATTGATGAGTGCCGCTCCGCCGGAATAACTCCTATAATGATAACAGGCGACCACAAGGATACAGCCGTAGCAATTGCAAAAGAGCTCGGCATTATTTCTGACGAAAAGAATGCAATGACCGGAGCTGAGCTTGAAAAGCTTACCGATGAGGAGTTTGACAACAAGGTTACACAGACTTTTGTATACGCCCGTGTTCAGCCTGAACATAAAACCCGTATAGTTAACGCCTGGAAAAAGAAAAACTATGTAACTGCAATGACCGGTGACGGTGTAAATGACGCACCATCAATAAAGAGCGCCGATATAGGTATCGGAATGGGCATTACAGGAACCGATGTTACCAAAAATGTGGCCGACATGGTTCTTGCCGACGATAACTTTGCCACAATTGTTCATGCTGTTGGCGAAGGACGCCGTATTTACGACAACATCAGAAAAGCGATACAGTTCCTTTTAGGCTCTAACCTTTCGGAAGTTCTTTCAATATTCTTTGCAACACTGTTAGGATTTACAATTCTTGAAGCTCCGCATCTTCTTTGGATAAACCTCGTAACAGACTGCTTCCCTGCTCTGGCATTAGGTGTTGAGAAGCCCGAAAGCGACATAATGCGAAGAAAACCCAGAAGCGCAACTGCCGGCGTATTTTCAGGAGGTCTCGGTGTGGACGTTGTTTACCAGGGATTATTGGTTACAGTTCTTACAATGACAGCGTTTTTCTTTGGTGTAAACTGGGGTATGCCGTTAGCTCAGTGGCAGTTTACAGATATAGGTTCAAATATGACAGGTACAACAATGGCATTCCTTACAATGTCAATGTGTGAGATTTTCCACTCCCTCAATATGCGCTCACAGAGAGGCTCCATTATAAAGATGTCTTTAAAGGGAAGCCACAACTGGCCGCTTTTCGGTTCGATGCTTGCTGCCCTTGTTCTGACAACAGTAATAATTGAGGTTCCTTTCCTTGCTGCCGCATTTGATTTCGTGAATCTTGATCTTCCTCATTACGGTGTAGCAATTATTCTTGCATTCATGGTAATACCCATTGTTGAAGTTGTAAAGGCATTCCAGAGATTAGCTGCGAAAAGCAAAAAATGATAATATAAAAAAGGCTGTTTTTACAGCCTTTTTTTATTGGTAATTTATATTGATTTTTTTATTAACTTATAGTATCATTTAATCTTGTATGAAAAAATTTTAAGAGGTTATATAATGGCTGATTTAAAAACGGAAATAAACAGAAGAAGAACATTTGCGATAATTTCACATCCTGACGCAGGTAAAACTACTTTAACCGAAAAATTTCTTCTATACGGAGGCGCTATACAGTCCGCAGGTTCTGTTAAAGGAAAAGCAAGCGATAAGCATGCCGTTTCTGACTGGATGGAGCTTGAAAAACAAAGAGGTATTTCAATTACATCATCTGTTCTTCAGTTTGAATATGACGGTTATTGCATTAACATACTTGACACTCCGGGACATCAGGACTTCTCGGAAGACACTTACAGAACCCTTATGGCAGCTGACAGTGCCGTAATGGTTATAGACGCGGCAAAAGGTATCGAGCCGCAGACAAGAAAGCTTTTTAAAGTCTGCGCAATGAGAAACATACCTATTTTTACTTTTATAAATAAAATGGACCGAGAGGCAAGAGATCCCTTTGATTTGCTTGACGAGCTTGAAAATGAATTCGGAATAGGAACGTATCCTATGAATTGGCCCATAAGCTGCGGAAGCAATTTCAGAGGCGTATATGACAGAGAAAAAAAGCACGTTCTTGCGTTTAATGAATTTCACAGCGGAAGAAAAAGAATCGAAGGTATCGAGTGCGATATTACGGATACGGAAAAGCTTGACGAATTAATAGGAGAAGAGCTTAGGAAAAATCTTGTGGATAATGTTGAGCTTCTTGACGCGGCAAGCTTTGATTTTGATATCGAGAAAGTAAGGAACGGCAAGCTTACGCCTGTTTTCTTCGGTTCAGCACTTAACAATTTCGGAGTTGAACCTTTTCTTCAGAGCTTCCTTCAGATGACTTCGGCTCCTCTTTCTCATAAAACCGATGAATGTATTGTCGATCCCTTTGACGAGCATTTTTCTGCGTTTGTTTTTAAAATCCAGGCTAATATGAACAAGGCTCACAGAGACAGAATAGCTTTTATGAGGATTTGTTCAGGAAAGTTTGAAAGAAATAAAGAGTATTATCATGTACAGGAAAACAAGATGATAAAGCTGTCACAACCCCAGCAGATGATGGCTCAGGAAAGAGAAATAGTAAATGAAGCCTACGCAGGTGATATTATCGGCGTTTTTGATCCCGGTATTTTTTCCATAGGCGATACTGTGTGCGACAAGGATATGAAGGTCAAGTATAAGGGCATAATGACTTTTGCTCCGGAGCACTTTGCGGAAATCGAGCAAATTGACTCCATGAAGAGAAAGCAGTTTGCAAAAGGTATGAGCCAGATTGCTCAGGAGGGCGCCATACAGATATTCTTCCTGCCGGATTCAGGTATGGAGCGAGTTGTCGTCGGCGTTGTAGGTATGCTTCAGTATGAAGTTCTTGAATACAGAATGGAAAGCGAATACGGCGTAAAATTCAGAAGAAGAAATTTAAACTATCAGGTAATTAAGAAAATTATTTCTACTCCTGTGCCGCCGAAGGAGCTTGACCTTACAAACTCCATTTGGGTTCAGGATGTTAAAGGCAGAGATATGCTGATTTTCGCGGGACAGTGGTGCGTTGACTGGGCGCTTTCCCACAATAAGGGACTTGAGCTTGACGATTTTGAAGACCTTGAAGTACTTGAATAAAATAAATGACTGTATCAATGCTTCTTAGCAGAGATACAGTCAATTTTTTGTTGGATATATCAGTAAAAAATTTCCTGATTTTTATGATATTTCTTAATCATCTTTTTTATTGCCGAAATTAAAACAGCAAGCGTCAAGAATGCCGCAGCATTTGCAGCGGGATTTTTTACATTATTTTTTCTCATTATAACCCTCCGTTAATACAATGGAATTATACTGCCTATATCTGTCAGAGGCTCATCGGTCAGAGAGACAGCCTCTATTTTATATTTTTTTAAAAATTCGGAAATTTTAGAAAAATCGGGATGCCTTTTTATGTTTCCGTTGAAAACTATTACATTATCGGATATTTTACCTGACGCTCCGCCGATAAAGCCGTAGTCATACCCGGGAAGCTTTACATAACCTTTTGCCACATATAAAACATCCAACAGATTTTTTGATGCCTTATAGATTGATTCGTCATCGGTAATGATTGCACGCTTGCTTACGGGCACAACAGAACATTTTGTGTACCCCTGCTTAACATTTATTATATATCTTCCCTTTATTTTAAAATATTCTAACACATATTTTGATACAGTGTCAATATCAGCAATTAAAAATTCACCTGTATCAGCGCAGTTAAGAGGAACATCCTGCGGATATTTGCTGCCTAAAAAATTTTCGTTTACAATTACTTCAAAACCTTTTGAAATGAATGTGTCGGAAATATCCTTCATTTCCTTTGCAACAAAAATTTTGTTATCTCCGAGATAGATAAAAGATAAATCGGCGTGACACGAAACAGGCGCGGCAACAGAGTTGTTTTTATGAAAACCGATTATGCTGACGCCTAAATTTTCTATATTCCTTTCCGACTTTTCCGTAAGTCCGGATGCAATTACATATTTTTTCATAAAATAATTTCTTTAAATGCGTCCCTTATTCTTCTTACGCCTACAATGTCAGCCTGCTTTTTGTATTCCTCGGGAATTGATTTATAATTATGATATGGAATTATAATTTTACGAAAGCCCATTCTGATGGCTTCATTCACCCTTTGCTGTGCAGAGGACACTCCCCTGATTTCTCCTGCAAGTCCGATTTCACCTATTGCTATTACATCGTCTTTAAGAATCATATCCTTTAATGATGATACAAGCGCCAGAGCTACCGATAAATCAGACGCCGGTTCGGCTATTTTCAATCCGCCTACCACATTAATATAACAATCGGTATTGGCAAAATAATATCCTGCTCTTTTTTCGAGTACGGCAATAAGCATTGCCATTCTGTTAAAATCGAAGCCGTTGGTCATTCTCCGCGGCGTTCCGAAACCGGTAGGAGTGACAAGAGCCTGTACCTCTGCTAAAATCGGTCTGGAGCCTTCCATAACGCACATTACGCATGTTCCCGAAGTGTTTTTCGGTCTGCCCTCAAGAAGCATTGCAGAGGGATTGGGCACCTCTTCAAGTCCTTTGTCGCTCATGGTGAAAACGCCTATTTCGTTTGTTGAGCCAAATCTGTTCTTTGCCGCTCTCAATATTCTGTACGACATATTTTTATCGCCTTCAAAATAAAGAACGGTGTCAACTATATGTTCGAGAACCTTGGGTCCGGCAATGTTTCCGTCTTTGTTAACGTGTCCTACTATAAAAATGGGAACGGACTGGGCCTTCGCCGTTCTCATCAGCAGGCTTGTACACTCTCTGACCTGCGTTACACTGCCGGTAGAAGACTGAATATCGGTTATATTCATTGTCTGTATTGAATCGATTATTACAATATCAGGCTTTTCTGTTCTTATAAGCTCGCATATATATTCGGCGTCTGTTTCGCACAGCACGTATATGTTGTTCTTTAATACATGAAGTCTTTCGGCTCTGAGCTTTATCTGTGACGCAGATTCTTCACCGGAAACATACAAAACTTTTTTATTTTCAGACAGGTATTTGCATGTTTGCAGGAGGATTGTTGATTTTCCTATTCCCGGATCGCCTCCTATAAGAACAACAGAGCCTTTTACAAGTCCTCCGCCTAAAACACGGTTGAATTCTGAAATGCCCGTGTCATATCTTATCTCTGATGTTTCGCTTATTTCTTCTATAGGAAGTGACGCAGCTCTGTTTAAGGAGCTTCCCTGCTTCTTTCCTGAGGATGGAGCTATATAGGATTCCTCCATACTGTTCCATTCTCCGCATGAGGGACATTGTCCGTACCATTTTGCAGATTCATAAGCGCATGATGAACACACATATACTGTTTTATTTTTTGGAGCCAAGCTTACCGCCGCCTCTCATTCCTTATTATTTTCACTAATTAAATAATCGGCAATGCCGCTGAAAACGGCCAGTGCCATTTGATTTCTGTAATCTTCATTTTTAAGTTTTTCGGTTTCGTCATAATTGGATAAAAAACCGCATTCTACAAGTACAGACGGAACTGTTGCGTGATACAGCAGATATATTGACGACCCGGACTGTTTTATTTTTCTTGTGTTATCCGGCTGGAGCATAGTAATGATTTCTGACTGAATATACTGTGCCAGCTCGCTGCTTTTATCATTGTTTCCCGAAAAAAACACCTGTGCGCCGCTGTATTTGCCGTCAGTGTAATAATTTTGATGGATACTCACAAAAATACAGTTCGGCTGGCTTTCTATAATTTTCAGCCTGTTATGAATATCAGAAACTTTCTGCTGTCCGATTGTTTTTGCGTCAGGATCATGAATGGAATTGTCATCCTTCCTTGTTAAAACAGTGCTGTAACCGCACAGCTTGAGCATATTATTGATTTTAAGCGTGATATCTAAATTTATATATTGCTCCTGTGTACCGTCCTGTGCAACAGCTCCTCCGTCAGCACCCCCGTGTCCCGCATCAAGAACAATTACCGGAGCGGTAATGTTTTCGGAAACCTTTGCAGCAGTACGGCTGTTAACAGTATCTGCTGAGATAAAAAGTGCAAGTGACATTACAGCAATAATCAGATATGGAATATAATATATAATTTTTTTCAAAATAATCACCAATAAATGATTATTCAGAAAAAACAAGCCTTATTCAAGAAATCCACTATAAAATCAAATCCGCCATATAATGGCGGATTGATATGGACTTAAGCTAAAATTATTCAGCAGAAGCTTCTAAATTGCTGAGCAGCTCTTCAAAGATGCTTGAATCAATGATACCAAGTTTAAAGAGGGGCTTAAGAAGCTTAATGAAGATTTTAAGAAGCTTAATGATAACTTTCATTACAATTCATCCTTTCACTTATTTTGTAGCTTAAGTATACCACATTATAAACAGGAAATCAATACTATTTTATGAATTTTTTTGCTTAATTAACAATTGTCTCTGGTTCATCATAAGATAATCCCTTAGTGTCAACTGTTACAGATTCAATAATAACATCTTTTACGGGTTTATTACTTGAATCAGTATCTACCGATGCTATACTGTCTACAACATCCATGCCGTCGGTTACCATTCCGAACGCCGCATAGTCACCGTCACCGTAAGAATAGTCTTCCTGACAAATAAAGAACTGGCTTCCTGCCGAATCATAGCTCTGCATTGTTCTTCCCATTGAAATGGTGCCTCTCACGTGCTTTAAATCATTGGTATCAAAGCCGTTTGAGCTAAATTCTCCCTTTATTGAGTAACCCGGTTCTCCTGTTCCGTTGCCGTTCGGGCAGCCGCCCTGAATCATAAAGCCCTCTATTACTCTGTGGAATGTAAGTCCGTCATAAAAGCCCTTGTTTGCAAGATATATAAAATTCTTAACGGTGTTAGGAGCTTTGTCGTAATACAATTCTACGGTTATTGTTCCGAAATCTTTTACTGTTATTGTGGCAACGGGGTTGTCAGTTTCTGCATTGAAACTGCTTTCGTTATTTTCAGTACTGCCGTTGCCGCTGTTTTTCTGCTCATCGTTTTTTGTGCATCCAGCAAATGTGCCGATACATATAATTAAAATCAGCGACATAATAAAAGAAATAGCTTTTTTCATGTTATTTATCCTTTCGTTTACTTCTTTATTATAGTGGGATTCGGAAAATCAATTCCGTATTTTTCAATTTCAACCGACTCAATAACATACGGACTGACAAGCATATCATTTTCATCCTTTTCCGAGGCAGCAATTTTTTCCGCCGTATCAAGTCCGGATGTAATAACGCCTATCGGAGTGAATCTGCCGTCAAAATGAGTCTGATCTTCTGTAAGTATAAAAAACTGTCCTGTAAGAGTATCTGCGTTTGAGGTGCGAACCATGGAAACAACGCCTTTCCTATGACTGAGGCTGTGGGCTTCATCCGCATCTGTTTCATCCATTACATAGTACGGAGGATCAAACTCACCGTCAGTGCTGCCAAGCATAATAATGCAGTTGTTTCTGACTTCGTTTAAAGCCATACCGTTATAAATCCCCTCTTCCGCAAGAGCAATAAAATCCGTGACCGCATTAGGAGCTGTGTAGTAATAAAGCTCTATAATAATTTCCGAGCCATCAGATAATTTTACAGCTGCAACGGGATTTTGAGTTATGCTTACGGTTTCTACTTCTTCTCCTGTGGGATATTCATCAAAAAATGACGGCACTTCGCTTTTTTGATTTTCGTTCGTATTATCTCCGCAGCCGCTGAATGAAATCAAAATAATTAAAATCAACAGCAGAACGGGAATACTTTTTTTCATTTTTTTTCGCCTCCTCCCGGCTGCTTGTTTTTAAAGCCTTCCGTGCTTTCTTTCATAAAAACAATTTTGACTGTAAGCAAAATAAGTCTGAAGTCAAGCAAAAACGAAAAATTCTGTATATATATTAAATCAAGAAGAAGCTTGTCATAAGGCGATGTGTTATATTTTCCCATAACCTGTGCGTATCCTGTAAGTCCGGCCTTAACCTTGTTTCTGAAAGGAAATTCAGGAATCTGTTTCGTATAAGCTTCATGGTGTTCAATTCTTTCCGGTCTCGGTCCTACAAAGGACATATCACCCTTTATGATATTAAAAAGCTGCGGTAATTCATCAATTCGCAGTTTTCTTAATACTCTGCCCACCGGTGTAATTCTCGGATCATTATCTGTTGCCGGTATAACGGCGTTATTTTTTTCTGCGTTTTGAATCATGCTCCTGAACTTATAAATATCAAACACTTTTTCATTAACAGTAACTCTTTTCTGCTTGTAAATAACAGGTCCTCCGTCATAGATTTTTATAAGCAATGCTGAAATCAACATTATCGGCGAAGATAAAATGATTCCTGTCAGTGAAATAAGAATGTCAAACATCCGTTTAAAAAATCTTTGAGTTGCAGACAGCGAACAGTTTTTGCATACAAGCAAAGGTGAATCAAACTGAGTTAAGTCATCTGCGCCCCGAACTATAATATCAGATATTCTCGGAGGCAAAAAAACTTCAATGTTGTTTTCATAGCAGAATTTAAGCAAATCATTTCTGATACTGCTTTTTATCTGGCAAATGATAACTGCCTTATAATTTAGCATCCGTTCTTTTACGCTGTCAAGATTATCACTGTTAAGCGCGGTTTTTTCTTTATAAAAAACTGATTCGCATATTCTGTACTGGTCTTCTCTCTCAAGAATTTTATATACTATACTCTCAGCTTTTTTATCACCGTATACAAGAAGCAAATCCGTTATCGGAACATATTTTTTGTTAAGAGCAAAAACTATCAGCGTCCAAACAACAGAAACAACAATTTCCGCAACAGTCATAAGAACGATATATCTTACCGGCAGAAAAGCTCTGTGAATAAGACTTAGCTGGAGATATGCAAGGATATTTACGAAAATGATACTTATAATATGAGAAAGAATAATATTGAATTGCTTATTATACCCTACTCTTAAAGCTCCCATGATATTGAATACTGCCGTAATTCCTGCGGCATATAAAGCAATCATTAAATATCCGCCGGTGTCAAGCGGCGCTGCTAATATTTTGTTATATCCGTAAAACAGTGTGTAATAAAACATTGATGTATGTATTAATACAATGATTACCGATGAAATAAGCTTTAAAAGATATTTAAAATTACTGTCATTATCCATATAATATTATCTCCGATTTTTAACATCCGAAAAAAGGCAGCAAACAGCTGCCTTTTGTGTTTTACAGATTTTCGCTCTCGCCGTCTGCTGCGGAAGCTTCCGATTCAGCTTCGGAAGTTTCATCTGTGTTTAAATGACCGGCCATAAGGTCTGCAAAATCCTTCTCGCCGATTTTTTCGTTCTTAATAAGATATTCTGCAACTTCCCTGAGCTTATCGCCGTGATCTTTTAATATTGCTGTGCATCTGTTATAGGAATCGGCAATAATTTTGCCTACAACACTGTCTATTTTTGCTGCAACCGACTCGGAATAATTTCTGATATTTGAATAATCTCGGCCAATGAATACCTCATCATGACCGGAGCTGAAGGAAATCGGTCCCAGTTCTTCGCTCATTCCGTATTTTGTAACCATTTTTCTCGCGATATCAGAAGCTCTCTCTATATCGTTTGACGCACCTGTGGAAATGTCTCCGAATGTCAATGCTTCAGCAACTCTTCCGCCTAAAAGAACAACAATATCTTCAAGCATACCGTTTTTTGATTTATACAGCTTATCCTCAACAGGCACCGACATCGTATAGCCTCCTGCCATGCCTCTGGGAATTATAGATACCTGTCTTACAGGATCCTGACCCTCAAGATAATAAGTTGCAACAGCATGACCGGCTTCGTGGTATGCAGTTAATTTTTTATCTTTATCGCTTATCTTATGGGAACGCTTTTCCGTTCCTACAACGACCTTGATTGTTGCTTCTTCAATTTCCCTCATGGTAATTGCATGAAGTCCTTTTCTCGCAGCAAGAAGCGCCGCTTCATTAAGAACATTTTCAAGATCGGCTCCGGTAAAACCTACAGTCTGCTGAGCTATTTTTTCAAGTTCAACATCGGGAGCAAGGGGTTTGCCCTTTGCGTGTACTTTTAAGATTTCGGTTCTGCCTTTTATGTCAGGATAGCCTACTGTCACCTGTCTGTCAAAACGGCCTGGTCTTAAAAGTGCCGGATCAAGAATGTCGGGACGGTTTGTTGCGGCAATTACAATTACGCCGTCATTTATTCCGAAGCCGTCCATTTCAACAAGCATCTGGTTAAGCGTCTGCTCTCTCTCATCGTGGCCGCCGCCCATGCCTGCGCCCCTGTGTCTGCCTACCGCATCGATTTCATCAATAAATATAATTGACGGCGATTCCTTTTTTGCCTGCTGGAAAAGGTCTCTTACTCTCGAAGCGCCTACACCTACATACATTTCAACGAAATCCGAACCTGAAATTGAGAAGAACGGAACATCAGCCTCTCCTGCAACAGCCTTTGCAAGAAGGGTTTTACCTGTTCCCGGAGGTCCTACAAGCAATACGCCCTTTGGGATTCTTGCGCCCAGCTCCTGAAACCTCTTGGGATTCTTAAGGAACTCAACCAGCTCGCTCAGCTCTTCTTTTTCTTCGTCTGCGCCTGCCACATCGTCAAAGGTTGTCTTATGCTTATCATCCTTGCCTTTTACCCTCGCCTTACCGAAACCTAATGTTTTGTTGGTTTCGGTTGAAATTGACTGGTTCATTTTCTTGAACATATAATACATCAGAGCAATAAGCAGTAATGACATTATTGCGGTAGGAAGTATATTCACAAGCCATGAATTTGTCTTGCCTGCGTCGTAGTTATATTTAACGCCGTTTTCTTTAGCTATGTCATGGACATCCTTTAAAAACAATTCAACATTGGGTACTGAATATTTGTACGCAGCAGTTTTGTCATCGCCCTTTAATGTGTAAATCAGAGAGCCGCTGCTTAAATTCAGATCATATTCCTGTATTTTATTATCCTCGAAAAGCTGCACAATCTCATAATACTCTTTTGTATCTGCTTTTGTCTGATCGGAATACATCCAGATTGCAGCAATCAGCATAATCGGTATTAATAAATACGGCAAATAATTAATTAATCTTCTGCTGTTATTTTCCAATTGGTATTCTCCCCTCGGTTATTCTTAATGTATAACTTAATTCACTTTGAATAAACTTCTTCTTTTAATATTCCCACAAAGGGCAGATTTCTATACTTCTGTCTGTAATCAAGTCCATAGCCTACTATAAATTCATCGGGAACAACAGCCCCTGCATAATCCGCTTTTATTTCCTGAACCTTTCTTCTGTCAGGTTTGTCAAACAATGTGCAGATACGAATACTTTTCGGATTTCTTGCGGCAAGTATGTCCATTAAATATGACAGTGTCATGCCGCTGTCAAGAATATCCTCAACTATAAGTATATCATATCCGGCAACATCTTTATCAAGATCCTTTATTATTTTTACGGTGCCGCTTGATTTAGTATCGTCTCCGTAACTCGATACAGCCATAAAATCGATTTCAAGAGGCAGTTTGATTTCCCTCATTAAATCTGCCATTATAATAACAGAACCTCTTAATATGCTTACTAACAAAAGTTTTTTATCTTTATAGTCTTCCGTGATAGCCTTGCCTAATCCTGCTATCATTTCCTTTAACTGATTTTCTGAATATAATATATCCTTAATATCATCGTTCATGGTATATCCCATATTTTTCTGCCTCTCATTTTTTGTTTTTCAAAACATTTATCTTTATTATATTTTCACTTTTATTTGTTACTTTAGCGTAGTCAGAGGTTCCGATTCCGTCAATCCATAAAATATTTTCAGAGTCAGCAAGGATCAGAATATTATTTCTTGCTTCAGAAGAAATATTATGCTCCCTGAAAAGATTTTTCAGTGTTTTTGAATGTGAAGAAAACGGATATTTATATCTGTCACCGTCTTTTCTGAAACGGAAAACACTGTTTTTGAGCTTATCGGCATCGATATAACCCAATAAAGATAATTTCTTGATATTATATAAATTTATCGCCGTTTTGTCAACACTCTGAAAATTTATCTCAAATTCGTTTATGGAGTAAATATTTTGATTTAATTCAAATTTGATGGAGATATCATTTACTGTTTGTTTTTCAGCAGAAATCAATTTTTTTCTTAAATAACCGTTTGACGACTCGACTGTAACATTACCGGGCAGATTTACGGCGCCGGACTTGTTTAAAATTTCATTTAACAGCTCTATATGCCTGAATTCGGCGTCTCTGCCTCCGTAATATCTTGCGATTTTAAGCAAAACTCTGCCGCGTACAGCAACATCCAGGGAAGCAATAATTTCAGCTGAAAATTCGTCTCCGTTTTTGGCACGATTAAAAGCTTTTTCCGTCTGTAACTCCAAAAATTGTTCATCGCTGCGAAGTGATGATATGCAATTTCCGAAAACCGACGCAAAAGACGGATTTAATGAAAATAAAACAGGAATTATATTATGCCGTATCTTGTTCCTTGAATATTCGTCGCATAAGTTTGTACTGTCCGTAACATAGGAAACGCCGCATATTTTCAGATACATTTCGATTTCTTCTCTTGAACACTCAATTAAAGGTCTTATTATATTTTCTCTTACGGCGGGGATTCCCGTAAGGCCTTTTAAACCGGTTCCCCTTGAAAAGTTAAATAAAAAAGTTTCCATTGAGTCGTTAAGGTTATGCGCCGTGGCAATTTTTGCATTATCAGCTATGGAATTAAAAAATGAATATCTGAGCCTTCTGCCGCAAAGCTCTTCGCTTTCGCCGGTCTCCTTCGCCGTTTCGGGAACATTAAAGTGCGCAATTCTCAGATTGATTTTCTTTTCCATGCAAAATTTTTTTACAAAATTTTCATCTCTTTCAGCTTCTTTTCCTCTGATGCCATGATTTACATGGGCAGCAATAATATTAAACTTTTTCTTCCTTGAATATTCATTGAAAAAACTAAGAAGGCACATAGAATCAGCGCCGCCGGATACTGCAATAATTACCGTATCCCCCGGCGCGACCATATCGTATCTGTTAATTACAGATATGATTTTTTCTTCTATGTCAGCTTTCTTCATCTCGTTCGTACTCTCTTGTTGTGAATAAAGTATAATCCGGATTCCATGCCAAAGGTACTGAGCCGGTAGGTCCGTGTCTGTTCTTGGAAATTATAAGCTCCGCTTCGTCAACCCGTATATCCTCAGGAGGCTCATCGGAAGAATCCTTATAATAATTTTCTCTGTAAAGCATTAAAATTATGTCGGCGTCCTGCTCAATAGAACCGGATTCACGCAAATCGGACATCTGAGGCTTATGGGATCTGCCCTTTTCTTCTGTTCGTCTTGCAAGCTGTGCACAGGTTACGACGGGTATATTTAAGTCCTTTGCCATAAGCTTTAAGCTTCTGGTGATTTCAGAAACCTCCTGAACACGGTTATCGGTTTTCTTGCTTGAAGACATAAGCTGCAAGTAGTCTATAACAATACAGTCAACATTTTTAAGCTGTCTTGCTCTTGCTTTCATTTCTGGCACGGTTATATTTGCCGTATCGTCAAAATACAAATCCACATCTGATAAAAATACTGACGCTTCGGCTATGTGCTGCCATTCGTCGGGAGAGAGCCTTCCTGTTCTGAATTTTGTGCTTTGAACCCTTGCCTCTGTTGAAAGCACTCTCTGAGCCAGCTGTTCCTTTGACATTTCCAGAGAGAAAAATAAAACTTTTTTCTTGCCGTAAACAGCAACATTTCTTGCTATATTCAGAGCAAAGCTCGTTTTACCCATAGCAGGTCTTGCGCCTATAAGTATCAGGTCTGAGCGGTTAAGTCCCGTTATTCTTTTGTCAAGCTCCGAAAATCCGGTATTAAGTCCGGCATACTGGTCTTTTTCGAGTTTTGAAAGATTATAAAGATTTTGGTAGACAGTTGAAATTATATCGCTTATTCTTGAGGGACCGACAACAGATTTTCCCTGCCTGATATCATAAATCCGCTGTTCAGCCATGTCAAGCAGTTCATCGGCAGTCTGTCCCGACTGAGATGCCGCTTCTGTTATTTCTCCCGCAATTAAAATAAGAGATCTTATGTAAAATTTTTCTCTTACAATTTTTGCATAGGATTCAACATTTGCTGTTGACGGCACATTTTTTGACAGCTGAAGCAGATATGTCTTTCCGGATTCATCGTCATATAAGCCTTCACGCCTCAGTGAATCCAGCACAAGAAGAGCATCAATTTTGCCTCCCTGGGCTGCGTCAAGTCCGATTATTGTTGAAAATATCGCCTTGTGCTGAGGAAGATAAAAATATTCGGGCTTTAAAACCATTGTCACTGAGGATATGCAGGACGGATCAAGGAGTATGGAACCCAGTACCGCCTGTTCAGCCTCAAGACTGTACGGAAGCTCTCCGTTTTCAATTGAATTAACCGCCATTTCTATTCTCCGACATCAACAAAAATTTTTGCGGAAATACCCTGATAAAGCTTGACTTCGCACTCGTATGTTCCGAAGTTTTTAATATCTTCTACAACAACTTTTCTTTTGTCGACATTTATTCCTAATTTTTCATTTATTACCGCTGCAACCTCTTTGGATGTTATTGAACCGAAAAGTTTGCCGTTTGCTCCTGCCTTCGCAGAAACCTTTATGTGTTTACCTTCTAATTTTTCGGCAGCCGCCTTGGCATTTGCAATCTCTGTATCAATCTTATGTTTATTTGCCGCTTCTCTGTTTTTAAACTCTGTTATTGACTGAGCGGTGACCTCTATTGCAAGCTTTCTCGGAAATAAAAAGTTTCTTGCGTAGCCCTCAGCTACATTTACCTTTTCACCTTTTTTTCCTAAAGATTTGACATCCTGATTTAATATAACTTCCATATTTTCAGTCCTCCCGTTTTATATCCTTTTTCGGATTGTTTTTAATAAAATCTTCTATTGCTTCATTAAGTTTGTTTTCGGCATCTTCCAGAGTTGAATCCTTGAGCTGAGCGGCTGCCATCGTCAAATGTCCGCCGCCGCCGAGCTTTTCCATAATAAGCTGAACATTGACGATACCGTATGATCTTGCCGATATGGAAATATCCCCGGAGTCAACTTTAAATATAACAAATGACGCGTCAATACCTTCTATGTTTAAAAGCTCATCTGCTGCCTTTGCCGCCGCAAGACGAATTACCGGGTCCTTTATGTCTGTTGCTGCCACGGCAAAATTAGCATTAATGGCGGCGCTGTTAACAATTTTGCTTATTACCGCATTTTCATCTGCGGAAGCCGCAAAAAGCTTCCTTACGGTAATTGTATTTGCGCCGCAGTCCTTTAAATACGCCGCTGCTTCAAATGTTCTTACGCCTGTTTTAAGAGTAAAGTTCTTTGTGTCAAGATAGATTCCAGAAAGAAGCGCTTCGGCACCGGTTTTTGTAAGCTTCGGCTTTGACAGCATATACCTTATAAGCTCCGTAACCATTTCGCTTGTTGATGATGAATTAGGCTCATGATAGAAAATAAGAGAATCGGATATATAATCCACAGACATTCTGTGATGATCTATTACAACCTTTCTGTGTGCCTTTTCAAGAAGCTTAGGCGCATCGGTAAATGAGGGTCTCATTACATCTGTAATAATTAAAAGCGTATCGTTTTGAATTTCAAAGGATGCTTTTTCCGGTGAAATAAAAACTGCTTCTCCGCATTTTTCCTTATATCTTTCCAACAGGGGCTTTGCCATTGAAGCCTTTTCATCAACTACAATTTTTACTTTTATGCCTAAATGCTTAACAATTTCAGAAAGGCCTATTGCCGAACCGAGTGAATCAAGGTCTGAATTTTTATGGCCTACAACCAAAACAGATGAAGAATGTTTTATAAGTTCCTCAACGGAACCAGCTACAATTCGTGACTGAACCTGATTTTTACTTTCAACTCCGGAAACAACACCGCCGAAAAATTCGTAATTATCGGAATCGTTTATTACTACTTGGTCGCCGCCTCTGCCCTTTGCCATATCAAGGGATTTTCTTGAGGCTGCCTCGCAGGCTACAAGCTCCATTCCTGTGCCTATGCCTACAGACATTGTAAGACCTGTTGAAATGCCTTCATGCCGGTAATCTCTGACCTGTTCAATAATATCAAACTTGTTGGCTTTCATTTTTGAAAAAGTGATATAGTCTGTTATTATTAAAAATCTGCCTTCGCTTGTCTTTCTGAGTATGCACTGATAATGAGAAAACCATGCGGTAATAAGCCTCTCGGCATCGCTTATTAATGCAGAAAAATCGTTTTGAGAAATAAGCGAGCTTACATCGTCCATTGCATCAATTGAAACGAGCATAACGGCAGGTCTTGTATCATTATATTTATCAGCAATATCCTTATAATAGGTGTCATCGATAAAATATAACACATAGTCGTTATATGTATCGTCAATAAGCTTGGAAACATGAACGGTGTAGCGTCTTCCGTTATAGTTTGCATTAAAGCTTACCGCCGATAAGTCGTCCTTCAGCTTGTCAGCAGGCACAAAATTTTTTATCTGCTTGTAACTCAGTCCTTTGTCGCCTACTATTTTGTCCTGAAATAAATTGTTATACCAGATAATTGAGCCGTCTGAGGCGCACACAACAAACGGAAGCGGTATGCTTGAAACTCTGTCTTCAGTTTTTGATATAACATTTGCATTTAAAATTGAAACTGTTTTTTTCAAATCGCTGAAACTCTTTTTTTCAGCCAGATAAACTATAACGGCAAGAAGTATTCCCAGTGTAAGCTCAATTAAGGCAATAGTTCTTTGCTGTAAATAATATGATGTAACCGAAACGGCAAGCGAAAACAAAACCACAACCGGAAACATCGGATGAAGCTTGAAAAAATCTCTCAGTCTCATTTCACACCCTCCGAGAACTGCTATAACAACTAAATTTCCTGTATAACAGGGATAACAACAGGACTTCGCTTTGTTTTTTCATACATGAATTTAAGCATTTCGTCCTTAATTTTTCCCTTTAACGAATTGATGTCACGCCTTTTTGAGTCTGCATATCTGTCAAGTATTCTTATGACACATTCCTTTGCTTCACTGAATAATTCGGATGATTCTTTTATATACACAAAACCTCTTGAATAAATCTCAGGCTCTGACAGATTGTACCCGGTAGACGCATCAATAACGGCTGCAACAACAATAACACCGTCTTCCGACAGCAGCTTTCTCTCTCTGAGCACCACGCTTCCTACATCCCCTACGCCGTAGCCGTCAACATAAACATTTCCCGAAGGAACCTCCTCACAGGTATATCTTTCGGCAGAATGAAAAGTTACTTCTGTGCCGTTGGAAACCATGATTATATGATCGGAAGCTACGCCCATTGCCTCTCCCATTAAAGCGTGCTTTCTTAAATGCTTTTGCTCGCCGTGAACAGGTATAAAATATTTTGGCTTTACAAGTCCCAGAACAAGCTTCTGCTCCTCCTGGCAGGCATGACCGGAAACATGAACATCATACATTTTCTCATAAACAACGTATGCGCCCAGCTTCATCAGCTCGTTTACAACATTTGCGACTGTTTTTTCATTGCCCGGTATAGGCGTCGCCGAGATAATTACATAGTCATTGGGACCTATTGAAACCTTTCTGTGATCCGATCTTGCCATTCTCGTAAGAGCAGACATCGGCTCTCCCTGGCTTCCCGTAGTAATCAACACAAGCTCGTCATCTGCATACTGCTTTATAGCGTCAATTCCGATAATTATTCCGTCCGGCACATTAAGATAACCCAGTTCCTTGCTGATGGAAACAACATTCTCAAGGCTTCTGCCCGAAAGCGCAACTTTTCTTCCCAGGGCTGCCGCAACATTAATTATTTGCTGTACTCTGTGAATATTTGACGCGAAAGTAGCCACTATAAGTCTTCTGGAGCCTGCTTTTCTGAAAAGATTTTCAAAGGACTCGCCGACCTTTCTTTCACTGGGAGTATATCCCGCTCTTTCAGCGTTTGTAGAATCGGACATCAAACATAATACGCCTTCGTTTCCCAGCTGTCCCAGTCTTGCAAGATCCATCATATCGCCGTCAATCGGCGTGCTGTCAATTTTAAAATCACCGGTATGAAGAATTATTCCCTCTTTGCACTTAACCGCAAAAGCAAGAGCGTCCGGTATTGAATGATTAACATGAATCGCTTCAATTTCAAAGCCGCCTAATTTAACTTTATCCTTGGGCTTTATGGCGTTAAGCTTAACCTTTGAAATCATTTTTGCCTCTCTGAGCTTACACTCAATAAGACCCAGTGTAAGTTTGGTTGAATACACCGGTACATTTATTACCTTTAAAAGATATGTTAATCCGCCTATATGATCCTCATGTCCGTGTGTTATGAAGATTCCTTTGATTTTATCTGCGTGCTTTTCAATAAATGTGAAATCCGGAATTACAAGGTCAACACCAAGCATTGTTGCGTCAGGAAAAGATAAGCCGCAGTCTATAATTATCATTTCATTATTATATTCAATTGCCGTTAAATTTTTGCCGACTTCATTAATTCCCCCCAAAAATATTATTTTTACGGGAGATGAAAAATTCACAGCCTTATTGTTATGAACATTCCTTTTTGACTGCTTTGACGGAGATTTTTTTTGCATGACTCTCTGTGTTCCTGAAGACTTTTGCACGGATGCTTTTTGTAATTTTTGAAATTTTCCGTACCTTTTTACTCCTCCGCCGTCCTTATTTTGTTTTTGGTTATTCATTTAAAGCTCCTTTTTCTTAAATTATGTTTTATATGTAAAGCCCCTCCGGGCTTAAAGTTCATTTAATAACAACGCATTTATACATACAATATTATTTTTATTTTACTATTATTAGCTCTTTATGTCAATAGCATCATCCTTGATTTTGTTTTCCGCATCGGCACATAGCTCACGGGCAGCTTCAAGACTTTCCGATTCGGCGATTATTCTTATCAGTCTTCCGCCGAAAGTTCTTGACAGTGTAAGATGCCCGTTTTCTGTCCCCTTCGTAAGTCCTAAGCTTTGCGCGCCGGTCTTTATCCCCAGGGCTGATGCAAGCTTAAAGGGAGAGATATTTGCCGCAACCGTTTTCTTTACAGTATAAAATTCGGGTATGCTTTTTGCAAGCTCTTCAAGGGTCTTTTTTTGGCTGTTCATTACCGAAAGTGTTTTAAATGCCAATGCAAGACCGTCAAAAGCCCACAGCGAATTTCTTAAGCAGTATTCTGCCCCGGACTCGTATTTTGTCATTTTTGATTTTCCTGCTCTGTAAATTTTTCTGTTATATTTTTTCGCCCTGTTATCAAGAATATAGGGAGCGTCAAAGCCAACAAAAATATCGTTGCCTTTTCTTAATTCATATTCTCCGCAGATATACAGCAGCTTTTCGTGTGAAATAAAATTCCTGTTCTCATCTGATGCCGAAACTGCTTTTCCGGAATACTCAACAGTAAAATTCGGGTATGGCTTTTTTATACAGTTAAAATAATAAAAGCACCTCTCTGCTGTATACTGAATTAAACTGTTGGGAGAATTAACGCTTGCGCATGATTCACTTCCGCTGCTGCCGGTTCCTGCAATAAGATTGCTTATATATATGTCGGAAATGTGACTCATGTCGCTGACATTGCTGCACTCACTTCCGCAGCATCTCCTGAAATCACCGCGCTTATATATGCTTTCAATTTCTCTTTCCTGGTTTCTGTAAAGAGAAAGTCCGTTTTCACCGAATATTCGTATTGTACTTTTGTAAGGATTTGCGCTTATATATATTCCGCTGTCAAGTTTGCGAAAGGATATATAAAAACCCATCTGGCTCTCAAAACATTCCCCGAAGTCAGAAATCGTACTGCCGGTTGAAATAAGCCCTGACAGAACAGCCATTGCAAGAGCTTTTGAAGCGTTATTGCTGTCATATCCTATACCGACTTTTCCGCCGCATGATGAGCTTCCAAGGGCTGAACCGAGTTTACAGCATTTTTCACAGGTAATTTCCGCAAAAGTAGTTCCCGAAATATATTCTTCACTGAAAAGCTCTGCATCGCTGTTACCTTCTCTAAGATTATCCCTTATTACAGAACGATACGGAATCCGTTTTTCAGGCCAGACCAAAGTGTTGTTGGATATTGTCGAGCCGCTTTCAACAATGCTTCCTGAACCGATACAGGAGCCTTCCAGGCAGATTGAGTTGCTTTTTATAAGACAGTGGTTTCCTGTTATTGCGCCTATAATATCACAGCTGCTCCCTATTACCGTGTTGCTGTCGATAATTGATTTTTTTACCCGTGTATTTTCTGCAATCGTAACGTTATCCTCAATCACCGTGTATGGACCTATAACTGAATTACGGCCGATTGAAACGTTTTTTCCTATATAAACAGGCGGTATAACAGAAAAATCTCCTTTTGGACTGCCGAAGGGCAAAAGAACTCCGGTATATTCGCATTGATGTTTTACTTCATCATCTAATATCTCTCCGGAGCATTTCCTGTAGCTTTCAAGATTGCCGATATCGCACCAGTAGCCCTCAGCATGATAACCGAACAGCCTTTTATTTTTTTTCATCATATCAGGGAAAAGATTTGACGCAAAATCATAAAATTTTTCCTCGGGTATCATATCAAGAACGGACGAATTTAAAATATAAATGCCTGTGTTTGCAAGTGATGAAACAGCATGAGACCAATCGGGCTTTTCACAGAAGCTTTCAATTTCTCCGTTTTTAGTTAAACTGAGCGTGCCGTACTCGCTCGGATCACTTACTTCAACGCAGGCTATTGTAACATCCGCCATGATGCTTTTATGGTACAGCATTATTTTTGACAATTCCGTATCGCACATACAGTCACCGCTTATAACAAGAAACGGTTCGCACCAATTTTTCGCAGCAAACTTTACGCTTCCCGCAGTACCGAGCACTTTTTCTTCTTCCACGCAATAGATACTTACATTATCAAAACTCAAGCCTTCTATATAATTCTCAATATCCTCAGCTCTGTATCTGACAGTTACCGCTATTTCATCAAAACCGTTTTTTATGAGTAAATCTATTACATATCCCAAAACCGGTTTCCCCAATATTTTAATCATAGGCTTCGGCGTTGTGCAGGTCAAAGGTCTTAGTCTTGTTCCCTCTCCGCCTGCCATTATTACTGCTTTCATTTATTAATCTCCCAACTGTAAAAATTACAATCATATTATTTACAGCAAGGATAAAATTAAACATCAGTTTGTTTGCATTTGTGTAAGCGTTATGATATAATTAAATAAAATTTTTAATCGGTGAAAATATTATGACAAAGGTAACAATTTATACAGACGGCGCCTGTTCCGGCAATCCCGGTCCCGGAGGCTGGTGTGCCATTTTAAAGAGCGGCGACTATGAAAAACTGATTTCCGGCGGAAGCAAACATACGACAAATAACCAAATGGAGCTTACAGCCGTTATAAACGGATTAAAGGCTTTAAAAAGGAGCTGTGATGTAACTGTTGTTTCCGACTCAAAATATGTCTGTGATGCTGTTCTTAAAGGATGGGTTTTTGCATGGCAGAAAAAGGGCTGGAAAAAGAGCGACGGAAAGCCTGCTCTTAATGTAGAATTATGGGAAGAGCTTCTGCCGCTTCTAAAAATCCACAAAGTAGAATTTCAATGGATAAAAGGTCACGCCGGACATCCTGAAAACGAAAGATGCGATAAAACCGCCGTTGAAGAAACAAAAAAATATTCAGAATTGACATAAAAAAACCGCAGCAAAAAGCTGTGGTTTTTTTGTAAATATTAAAGCTCGTAAATGCCTGAAGCAAGTACTGCGATTTCTTTTTCCCTGAATCTGAAATATTTATTAACAGGTTCATCGAATTCAAGGTAATCGGTAACATTAAGCGTGTCGACATCAATGTGTCTTATTTCGCATGAAGCCTGATTGCAGACATATAAGCCGTCAGGATAATATGTTGCGGAAATAGGGACATTGAATGCCGTATTGTCATCGCCGCCTATTCTCATAATAATTTTGTGTGACGCCAGAGAATACCTTATTACGGCATTTCGCTGGGGAACAACGCTCCAGATACAGCTGCCGTCAAATGCGGCGTCACGCGCAGGAGCATTATTATAATATAAATCCCCTGTTTCTATAATTCTTCCGTTTTCATCGAAATGACCCATTTCACCTGTAGGATAAATTACAATCGTATGATGATTCGGAAGCTTTGCCGTATCGCAAGTAATAAAATCACCGAGCCTCGATGAAAGCTGTTCATAGGCCATTCCGAATTTATTAAGAAGATATACGCTTTTTGTTACAGTCGTAACTTCTCCGGACGCTGCGTCATAGCTGAAAAATGACACTTTATTCGTTCCGTTGGGCATAGCTTCTTTTCTTACAAATATAAGTCCTTTTGAAAACGGAACAATATCAATCACATCAACATTGAGTATTCGCTTCACTTCTTTGCCTCCGCACTGTTGGTAATGTTGTAGCACAAAGTCATAAGACTGTCGTTGAGATGAACATTTTCAACTATGGTGTCGGGAAAATCGTCAGTAATGTTGTAGTGACTGAAATTCCAAAATGAAGTAATGCCGCAGCTCACAAGCTTTTCTGTTACGCTTTTTCCTGCCCTTTCGGGTATACAGAGTATTGCTGCGTCAGGCTTTATATTTTTGCAGAAAGAGCTTATATCGTCAAAAGATCTTACTGCGAGGTTGTTTATATCCAGTCCGGTAAGACGCTCGTCGGAGTCAAAGATTCCAACAAGACGGAACCCCTTTTTCTGAAAATTCAGATGCTGGGCAATAGCGCGTCCTAAATTTCCGGCTCCGACAAGAATTATTTTATAGTAATTGTCAATACCTATGATTTTTCCTATATTTTGCCTGAGCTGTGCCACATTATAACCGTAGCCCTGCTGACCGAAGCCTCCGAAATGGTTAAAATCCTGACGGATTTGTGAAGCGGTAAGCCCCATTCTTTTGGAAAGCTCGCTTGAAGATATTCTTTCATAGCCCTCCTCAAGCAGCATACCGAGAAATCTATAATATCTGGGAAGCCTGCCTATTACGGATTTAGAAATATTATTCTCGTCTTTCATACAATCAGACTCCTTTCGAAAGGACTTTTTAAAGAGCCGCCAGTGTGTCCATTACATACTGACCAAACTCACGGCACGTGCATCCGTCACTTCTGCCTGTAATCTGCATTTTCTTCTCTTTGAACATACAAATATCCAGCGCTTGTTCGAGCTTTTCGGATTCCTCCTGCTTGCCGATATGTGAAAGGAGCATTGCCGCCGCTCTGAGCATTGAGCAGGGATCAGCATACTGCGCTCTTCCCTCTTTTACCATTCTGGGAGCAGAACCGTGTATGGCTTCAAACATTGCGTATTTCTTTCCGATATTTGCCGAGCCTGCGGTTCCTACGCCGCCCTGAAATTCAGCCGCTTCATCAGTAATAATATCGCCGTAAAGATTCGGAAGAACAAAAACCTTGAAATCAGTGCGGCGCTTACGGTCAATAAGCTTAGCAGTCGTTATGTCGATATACCATTCGTCAGTAGTTATATCAGGATATTCTTTTCCTATCGCCTTACAGATATTTAAGAATTTTCCGTCTGTTGTCTTAATAACATTGGCCTTCTGAATTATTGAAACTCTGTCCTTTTTGTTTCTTCTTGCAAAATCATAAGCAAGGCGGGCAATTCTTTCCGTTCCCTCGGTCGTAGTAACAACAAAATCTATAGCAAGCTCGTCATCAATATTTATGCCCTTGGAGCCTACGGCATAAGCGCCTTCTGTATTCTCACGGAAAAATGTCCAGTCAATCCCCTCGGAAGGAACCTTTACAGGGCGAACATTCGCAAAAAGGTCAAGAGCTTTTCTCATTGCAACATTTGCGCTTTCAATATTGGGAAGACCGTCTCCCTGCTGAGGTGTTGTTGTAGGCCCTTTTAAAATAACATCGCACTTTTTAAGCTCTTCCAAAACATCATCGGGAATTGCCTTCATTGCTTTAACTCTGTTCTCAATTGTAAGGCCGTCAATATCCTTAAATATAATTTTGCCGGATTCAACATCATCCTTCAAAAGATATTTGAGAACAGTTGCAGATTCATGTGTTATTGTAGGGCCGATGCCGTCGCCGCCGCATACGCCTATTACAATATGGTCAAGCTTTTCATAATCAACAAAATCCTTAACCGATTTTATTTTTTCGTTTCTTTCTGACTGCTCTCTGATAAGAGCCTCAAATTTTGAAACTGCTGATTTTATATTTTCTTCAGTCATTTTTTTCATCCTATTCGTTAATTTATAATTTATTATTTCTGTGAGCCTGTGTAATTGAGCAGACCGCCGAAAATAAGCATATTTTTCTGTCTTTCCGTAAAGCCGCCTGCAAGCTTATACTCTTCACCCTTTGTTTCGTTAACAAGAGTAATATCTTCATCATTAAGAATTGAGGATTTGATATTTTTAAGAATTACTTTATCATACTTATCAATCTTGCCATAATCGTCGGGATTAATAAAGGTAAGGGGTATAATTCCTGAATTGATAAGATTACCCTTGTGTATTCTCGCAAAGGATTTAGCAACAACTGCTTTTACTCCAAGGTAAAGCGGTACAAGCGCTGCGTGCTCTCTTGATGAGCCCTGACCGTAGTTCTGTCCGCCCACAATGATTCCGCCGCCCATTTTTTTGCAGTTTTCCGAGAAGTTTTCATCACACTGCTTGAAGCAAAACTGCGACAAGTGGGGAATGTTTGATCTGTAAGGAAGAATTTTAGCTCCGGCAGGCATAATATGATCTGTTGTAATATTGTCGCCGACTTTTAATATTACCTGAGTTGAAATGCTTTCTTCCAGAGCTTTTCCCAAAGGCACGCTCTTGATGTTGGGACCGTACACAATATTTACAGTGTCAGCATCTTCCTTTGAAGCAGGTATTTCAATCATATTGTCATTTATAAGGAACTTTTCGGGAAGCTTAAATTCAGGCATTGCTTCAAGCTCTTTTACAGGATTAGACAGAACTCCTTTTACAGCTGAAATTGCCGCAACCTCAGGGCTTACAAGATATATTCCCGCATCGGCTGTTCCGGAGCGTCCCTCAAAGTTTCTGTTAAATGTACGCAGTGAAATTCCCTTTGAATTAGGCGACTGACCCATTCCGATACAGGGACCGCAGGCGCTTTCAAGAATTCTGGCACCGGCGTCTATCATATCTGCAAGAGCACCGTTTTCCGCAAGCATCGTAAGAACCTGCTTTGAGCCGGGAGCTATCGAAAGGCTTACATTCGGTGCTACTTTCTTGCCCTTGAGAATGTATGCGACCTTCATCATATCGTAAAGTGATGAGTTTGTGCAGGAACCGATACAAACCTGATCTATGCTGATATTTCCTATTTCATCAACCGGCTTTACATTGTCAGGCATATGCGGCATTGCAGCAAGGGGAACAAGCTCAGAAAGATTGATGTCGATTACCTTGTCATAAACTGCGTCCTCATCTGCTTTTAGCTCTGTCCAGTCCTCTTCCCTGTTCTGAGCCTTAAGGAACGCCTTTGTGATTTCATCAGAAGGGAAAACAGAAGTTGTTGCCCCAAGCTCAGCGCCCATATTTGTGATTGTTGCTCTTTCGGGAACGGAAAGCGTTTTTACGCCTTCGCCGCCGTACTCAATGATTTTTCCTACTCCGCCCTTTACGGTAAGTATTTCAAGAACCTTTAAAATAACATCCTTAGCGGAAACCCATGATGTAAGCTTACCTGTAAGATTGATTTTAACAATTTCAGGCATTGTTGTGTAGTATGTACCGCCGCCCATGGCAACAGCAACATCAAGACCGCCTGCTCCCATCGCAAGCATTCCGATGCCTCCGCCTGTGGGAGTATGACTGTCAGAACCGAGCAATGTTTTTCCGGGCTTGCCGAAGCGCTCAAGATGAACCTGATGACAAATTCCGTTGCCGGGTCTTGAAAATCTTATTCCTCTTTTTTTCGCAACCGTCTGGATAAATCTGTGGTCATCGGCATTTTCAAAGCCGTTTTGAAGAGTGTTGTGATCAATATAAGCTACAGATAACTCTGTTTTTACTCTGTCAATTCCCATTGCCTCAAACTGAAGGTATGCCATTGTACCTGTTGCGTCCTGAGTAAGCGTCTGATCAATTTTAAGGCCTATCTCAGTTCCCTTTTTCATTTCTCCGCTTACAAGATGACTCTTTATAAGCTTTTCTGCGATTGTATAACCCATATTTTCCTCCGTAAAGTATTTTAATACATATTATATAATATAACTTTGACAAAATCTTGTCAAGCTTTAGGACGAAATAATCTACACCTAATCAATTTCATTTTTCTTAATTTGTTTTCTTGTTTTAAAAAACAGAAAAACTCCTATTAATGTTACTATCGCCTCCGTAACGGGAGAAGCAAGCCACACGCCAGTGATTCCGAAAAATTTCGACATCAAAACCGCCGCGGGAATAATTAAAACAAAACCTCTCAGAAGGGATATAATATGAGCAGGTACGGGGTTTTCGGTAGAAGTAAAAAATACGCTCAGCACAATATTCAATCCCGTAAAAAACACGGATATAAAATAAAGTCTTATTCCGTATTCCGCTGTTTCCTGAAGTATGACATTTTTCTCGCTGTTAAAAATATCAGTTATTTCACTGTTAAAAATCATGACAATGATAAATATAAAGGCTGCAACCGACAATGCGGAAATAACCGAATATTTTCTTATAGAAGAAACATCTTTTTCTTTTCCGTTGCCGTATGCGGCGCTTATCAGCGGCTGAGCTCCCTGAGAAATTCCCGTAAATACGGCATTGACAACAAGAGCTGTATTTGCTATTATGCCGTACGCCGCTACACCTGTATTTCCTCCGATATCTAAAATGAGATAATTAAAAAGAAGTATTACTATTCCTGATGACATTTCCGATACAAACGACGGCAGTCCAAGATACATTTCCTCAGCTATTATTTTCATTTTAGGATATGTTTTTACAATATGAAAACCGTTTTTCTTTAAAATAAAGTGAACAGACAACACAGCTATGCTTATAATAGGTGAAAAACCTGTTGCAATAACAGCGCCGAAAATCCCCATATTCAAAGGAAAGATAAAAATGTAATCAAGAACAATGTTGGCAAGGCTTCCTGTTATCATACCTGCCATGGAAAGATTAGGACTGCCGTCGTTCCTTACAAAGCAAATAATTATATTATTCAAAATGAACGCCGGTGAAAAAAACATTAAGACTTTTATATATGTTTCCGTCATTTCAAAGACCTGTGAATCCGCTCCCAGCAAGGATGTTATTCTGCCGGATAAAAATAAGCCGGAAAAAACAAATATAACAGCCAAAAAAATGCCTGCATATAATGTATTTACAAAAATTTTGTCAGCACTTTTTTGCTCTCCTCTGCTTTTTAAAACGGTGTATTTTGTGGCAGCTCCCATTCCGAGCATAAGTCCGCAGCCGTGAATAAGGCTGTAAACAGGTATGGCAATATTCAGCGCGGCAAGTCCGTTGGCTCCCAGTCCCTTTGATATAAAAAAAGTGTCGGCAAGTATATATAAGGAAATGCCTGTCATTCCCAGTACACTTAAGGATGAATATTTTAAAAATTCGCTTAAAATGCGTTTTTTCGCCATATTAAAAACTCCTTTATAAAAAAATGCCGGTATTCTGCGTCTTCAAAGGCCTAATGACGCAAAAACCAACATTTTGTCTTACCCGGCGGCAAGAGTATTTTTTTATAATATAACATGAAATAATATAATAATCAAGACTCAAAAAATGTCGGGATATAAAACCAATATCCCGAAGTTAATGTATTAATTATTTTTTGCCGTGCATATGTCCGCTGTGAGCTCCCTGTGCCACGTTATTTGCACAGTAAGAATTCGGCTCTTGGGTGACAGCTCCCGAAACATTATCGTAATCCTGAGTTTCACTGTCTGCACCGTTTATAAGCCTTCTTATTTCACTCATAGACATTTCGGCGGCTTCTTCGGAGCTTATATCCGGATAATGCTCAATAAGCTGCAAATAAGCTCTGTATTTACCGACGGACATCCCGAAGCTATCGGCAGAAACCGCATCGTCATAATTAACGCAGAAACAATTTACATCCGATGCGCCGTTTATACACTGTTTTATACCGTTTTCCATATCTGTGCTTTTCTGCTGATTTCTGCTTGCCACGGCTATATCTATTTCCGAATCGTCCGTAATGTATTTCTGCACCTCTTCACAGCTTATAATCAGTTCGACAGCTTCATCATATTTTAAATTCATTACGCTGACAGATTCGATTACTTCCCTGCCTTCTTCATTCATGGCTTCCGCTTGGATAACCCTATCCAATCCGTTGATTTTTAATTGTATTGATGGGTTTATGTCAATTGAAACGGCAGATACCGGTATTTTATAAACACCCAAGCAGGAGAGAAAAATCACCGCAAAAACAGAACACATTATAATTGCCGCTTTTTTGAAAGAAGTGTGACTGCCTTGATTTTCATATATTTTTAACCTCATTGCTTTAAGAGTTTGTTTTTTTAGCTCCTCTTCGGCACAGATGCTGTCAAATGCTTCAAAAATTCTGTTACTCAAAATCATCACCTGCCAGCTTTTCCTTTAATATTTTTTTTGCCCTCGATAAGAGAGTGTAAACCGTATTTTCATTCTTTTTTAAAATCCTGCCTATCTCGACAGCTGTATAGCCTTCATAGTAGTGCAGATATACAACATCTTTATATTTCTGCGGAAGGGATAAAACTGCGGATAATACCTCTCCGCGGCTTTCTGTTACCTCTGATGAAACATCCTTTAATTCCTCCAGGGATATTGTGCGGCTGCGAAAAAAGCTTTTAAGGTAATCCTTACAGGCATTTACAGTTACCCGAATAAACCAGGCTTTTTCATGCTCGTCGCTTTGAAAATCTCCCCGATAAGTCAGATATTTAAGAAAAACAGTCTGAAAAATATCCTCCGTATCGGAATAGCTTTTTAAATGAAGCATACAGATTCTGCGAACGGTATCAGAATACGCTTCGATTGCCCTGACTGCTTCTTTTTCGCTTCGCATAATATCTCCTCTTGCTTACTTACAAAATTCCCTGCCGCACATGGCCTGTTTTCCTTCGCCGCTGCCGAACCTTCCGCTTCTGTCTGTTGAAGGCTCACACGCAGATGTGCAGTTTTCGCCGCGGCTGCCGCACTTTCCCGAATTGTCTCCGAGGCTGTTATAATTGTTTGAATTTTTATTGTTTTCTTTACCGTACTGCAAGCCCGTACCGTCTGTTACCGGCACACCGTTATTTTCACATATTGAACATTCACATAATGTGCTGCTTGTCGCCTCCTTTATGCTTTCAGCCGATTCATCTTCGCTTTTTATTGAGGAAGAAGCGGTGCTTTTATTGTTTTCGTTTTGCTTTCCCGTTCCGTCAGCCGCCGGTTCACATACAGCCTGACACGAAGAATATTCACATCTGTATATAATACGATTGACGGAGGAAAATCCTTTCAAAAAATTTTATTTTTATATACAAAAATGCAAGACCGAAATAAACGATCTTACATTTTTACGCTCATTTATTTTTGTTTTCTTGGTATGCCTTTGATAAATCGGAATCAGACGCATAATTTCTCTCTTTTATCTCTCTAAGCCTTTTTCTTGTTTCATTCTGTTTTTTCTTATATTTGCTGAAAATAATAAAGATGTAAAGCATTACTCCGGCAAATACAACGGCAGCTGCTATTAAAAAAATCGGAGAAGTTATAATATTCTTAGCTATATATCCGGCATAAAGAAGAGGGCTTCTTGATACTGAATCTCCGGCAACAAGATTTACCTGCGCAATAACGCTGTCTGCGTATTTTATCTGAACCGTTCCCAAAACCTGCCCTTTCTCTACCGGCGCCATAACATTTTCCTCGGTTTCGCAGATAAACTCAAGGCTTGATTGATCCACGGTGCTGAGAAGAAGCGCCTGTATCTGCTTTTCAGGAACAAGTCTTACATGATCCGCCTGTGTGGACAATGATACCGGAATATCGGTTATAATATCGTTTTCCTCGGCGATTGTTGTCATTCTAAGCTCGGAAAATGCCCACTTAAACATTCTTCTGACTTCATACAGCGCCGTATTGTCAACATATCCGCAGCCGTCCGTGTCTTCATTTGGACAGCCTAAAATTATTCCTATGTATGTATACGCGTCCTTTGTAGCTACGGCTGAAGCACACCTGCTGGCTTCGTCGGTGTATCCGGTTTTAAAGCCTTTTGCGTATTCATAATAATATCTTGTGCCCTGCTCTACCAGGTCAACCCAAGTGTTAAGCTTTCTTGCCTCCGACATATTTGTTGCAGGAACAGTGTAGTCCACGGTGCTGCCCATATCGGCAAGAACCGAGTTTCCCAAAGCGTATTTCGTTATTAAATACATATCGTTTGCCGTACTGTATTCGTTTTCTTCATCAAGACCGTGAGCGTTTGTAAAATTCGTGTTGGTACAACCTATACTTTCAGCAAAATCATTCATCATAACTACAAAATTATCAATTGTTCCGCCGATATACTCAGCCAAAACATTTGCGGAATCGTTTGTGCTTTCAAGCATAAGACAGTAAAGAAGATTTCTTACCGAAATTTTTTCTCCGACTTTTAAATCGCTGGAGGAGCTGTATAAGCCCTCAAGCGGCTTTAACGCCGACTGAGTTACGGTCACCTCTGCGTCCAAGTTGTCGCAGTTATCAACAACAACTGCGGCAGTTGCAATTTTAACAAGTGAAGCGCATTTTAATTTTTTATCTGCATTGTAGGAGAAAACCGTTGAGCCGGTATCAACATTAACTAAAAGATATGCTTCGGAACGCATATCTTCAAGGTTGTTATTATAGTATTCGGCGCCTGCCGCCAGCGAAAGGCCCGGCATAACCGATATAATTAAAATAATCAAAAAAATTATTAACTTTTTCATAGACACACCCACCACATTAGTGCTATAATAAGTATACATTCAAACTGAAAAAATGTAAATACAAATATTTAATTTTTCCGGAGGAAAAGATATGGTTTATGTTACCGGAGATATACACGGAGATGTCAGCCGTCTGTCTGCTGACGCTTTAAAATTCATGAAAATCCACGATACCCTTATAATTTGCGGTGATTTCGGTTTTATATGGGACGACTCAAAGAACGAAGATAAAATTTTAAGAAATTTGGGGAAAAGAAAATATAATATTTGCTTTATTGACGGTACGCATGAAAATTTCAGGCTTTTAAATAAATTTCCCGCCGAAGACTGGAACGGCGGGAAAGCAAGAAATATATGCGGAAATCTCTACCATCTTATGAGAGGTCAGATTTATACTATAGAAGGTATGAAAGTTTTTACAATGGGCGGAGGAGAATCGCCTGAGGCTGAGCTTCGTTTTGAGGATATTGATTCCGAACGGCTTGAAATACCAACTCAGGAAGAACTGCTTTCTGCCGTAAACAGACTGGAAAAAGCACATTATGACATTGATATTATTGTGACACACGAGCCTCCGTCAAAAACAAGAGAATTTCTTCTGATGCAGAAAGCAGAGGATTTCAGAGTTTCTGCATTAAACGCATTTTTTGACGAGCTTGCTGTTCAGTGCAAATATAAAAAGTGGTATTTCGGCAGTATGCACATGGACAAGCATATTTCAAACAATCAGGCAGCGGTTTTTAGGAACATTTTAAACGCAAAAACCGGACTTAAAGTTTAATAAAAATCATTTTATATATTTTGTCAATATTTTTTCAGCTGTCTCTCCTGTAAAATTGCCGGGAGTACGGCTGAAATTTTTTATTCCCGAAGTCCATCTTTTTCCGTAATTTTTAATTTCATCAGAAGTCATTTTAATTTTTATATCGGCAAGAGCAGTCACA
The DNA here is from genome assembly GCA_944412445.1 of uncultured Clostridia bacterium. GTDB lineage: Bacteria > Bacillota > Clostridia > Oscillospirales > Acutalibacteraceae > UBA1081. The sequence continues at coordinate 56,954 of CALYBJ010000002.1, read as the reverse complement.
ACCTCCGTAATTTTATCCAAATCGGCATTAAGCAATTTAAACAGACTGTCTGATTTTTCGGGACAGTTTTCGGCCGCAATTTTTAAATATTCCGGTGTAAATGCCGCGCACGCTCTGCCATGGGGAATGTTATAATCCTCCGTAAGAATGTAACCTACTGTGTGGGGAAAGCACGTTCCCGTAATATTTATAGCAAGCCCTCCGAAAAGTGATCCGATATACATTTTTTCTCTGAGTTCTTCATCGGGCAGACTTTTTGTTTCATAAAAATACTTAAGTCCCTCCCAAACTATTTTCATTGACCGCAAAGCGTAAATCTCCGATAATTCATTGGCTGCTTCTGAAAAATATGACTCGCTTCCGTGAGCAAAGGCGTCCAATGCCGTTGAAACAGTAACGCTGTAGGGCATTGTTTTTGTATAAGTATAATCGCAGTACGAAATTTGTGAATAACAGTCATGACCAGATATGCTTTTTTTCATTCCTGTATTGCTGTTAGTAAGAACCGAGACTCCTGTAACTTCGCTTCCCGTTCCTGATGTTGTTCCGATTAATACCAGCGGCAGCGGCTTGCAGCTGTATTTTCTCAAGTATATATCATCATGCTTTAATTCGGGATTTGAAGCGTAAATTGCAATAGCTTTAGACGCATCGAGAGGCGAACCGCCTCCTATTCCTATTATGAAATCAGCGCCGAATTCCCTTGCTTCCTCCCCTGCTCTGAAGCAATCGGCGGTATAAGGATTTTCCGTTATGCCGTTAAATACAGTGTAATTAATTGAAAGCTTACGGAGAGCGGCTTTCACATCATTAATCGCTCCGCATTTTTCGGCTGACGATCCGCCGGTGACAATCATACACTTTTTTCCGAGAGAGGCTAACTTATCATAATTGTCATTAAAACAATTTTTTCCGCTTATAACTTCAGCAGGCATAAAAGAATTGATGTTCATTGTTACCTCCAAGAAAAAAAGACCGAGAAGCTCGGCCTTTTAAATTTTTATTAACCTAAAACTCTTACAGCAATAACGCCTTCAACTGCTTTAACTGCTGCAACGGCGTCGTCGGAGAAATTCTCACTGTCGATAATAATATATCCGATGTCTTTTCTCATAGCCGCTACTGCACCCTCGGCAGGCACAGCGAATTTTGCAAGCTCATTATAAACCTTTTCGCAAACATCGCCCTTTGTAATAACCGTAAGTCTCTTGCTGCCGGCAGGCATATCCTTTGAGATGCAGGGTAAATTAACCGAATTTACAATGTTGCCTTTTTCAAGATAATCAGAAATTTGATTTGCAGCCATAACAGCGCAATTTTCTTCGGATTCGGGAGTTGAAGCACCCAAGTGAGGAAGAGGAATTACGCCGTCAAGGTCAAGCATTTCATCGTTGGGAAAATCAGTTGCATAAGCTGCACACTTTCCGCTTTTAATTGCCTCAACTATCGCGTCATCGTCAACAAGACCGCCTCTTGCAAAGTTAAGAACCCTTACGCCGTCCTTTGCAATTGCCAGTGTTTCCTTGCCTACGATATTTTTTGTATCGTCTGTCAACGGCGCATGAACGGTAATATAATCACTTTCGGCAAAGAGCTGTTCAACTTTCGATGTAATCGTTATGGAATTGTCAAGCATGGAAGCCGCTTTATCGGAAAGGAACGGGTCGTATCCTATAACCTTCATTCCGAGTGTTACGGCTGCGTTGCTAACTTTAACACCTATTGCGCCAAGACCGATTACACCCAATGTTTTGCCCATAATTTCAGGACCTGCAAAATTTGACTTGCCTTTTTCAATTTTTTTGCTGATTTCGTCCTGTCCTTTAAGCGACTTGCACCAGTCAATTGCAGGTGAAATTCTTCTGGACGTCATAAGCAAGCCGAGAATGGTAAGCTCCTTTACCGCATTTGCATTAGCTCCCGGCGTATTAAATACGCATATACCTTTTTCTGTGCATTTGTCAACAGGGATATTATTGTATCCTGCACCTGCTCTGGCAATTGCCTTAACGCTTTCAGGCAAGTCCATTTCGTGCATGGAAGCAGATCTTACTATAACAGCGTCAGGATTTTCCGCAGTGTCGGAGTATGTATACTTCTGGGCGTCAAACTGCGCAAGGCCTTTTGCTGAAATTTTATTTAATGTCAGAATATTATACATTGTCAAATTCCTTTCATAAAGATTAAACATAAAATTATATGCTGCTCTTTATTTTATTATGAGTTTTCCTCTTCAAATTTTTTCATAAATGCAACAAGCTTCTCAACGCCTTCAATGGGCATTGCATTGTAAATAGAAGCTCTCATGCCGCCTACCGTACGGTGTCCCTTAATGTTGACAAAGCCGTTTTCAGCAGCTTCCTTTACGAATTTTGCGTCAAGCTCATCACTGCCTGTTACGAACGGAACATTCATAAGGGAACGATCCTCGGGAACTACCGTGCCGTGGAACATTTTTGACGAATCAAGGAAATCATAAAGAATTTTCGCTTTCTTTTCGTTTCTCTCTTTCATCGCAGATAATCCGCCGAGATCCCTGATCCATTCAAGTACAAGCTTAGTTATATAAATATTCCAGCAGGGCGGAGTATTGTAAAGAGAATCTCCGTCAGCCTGTATTTTATAATTCAGCATTGTAGGGGTTATATCTCTTGCTTTGCCGAGCATATCCTCCCTTATTATACAAATCGTAACGCCTGCGGGAGCAACGTTTTTCTGTGCACCGCCGTAAACCATGGCGAATTTTGTAACATCGAGAGGCTCTGAAAGGAAACAGGATGAAATATCCGCAATAAGAGGAATATCGCCTGTATCGGGAATTGTATGATATACAGTACCGTAAATCGTATTGTTCATGCAGATATAAACATAGTCTGCATCCTTATCAAAATCTTCCCTTTTTGTTTTGGGAATATATGAAAATGTCTTGTCCGCTGAAGAAGCAACTGCTCTTGCCTCGCCGTATTTTGAGGCTTCGGAAAAAGCTTTCTTTGCCCACTGGCCGGTTATAATATAATCTGCCTTGCCGCTTCCGTTCATAAAGTTAAGAGGAATTGCGGCAAACTGTGTGGACGCGCCTCCCTGAAGAAATAATACCTTATAATTGTCAGGTATGTTCATGATTTCTCTGAAGAGTTTTTCAGTCTCTTTAATTATACCGTCAAATACCTTTGAACGATGGGACATCTCCATTACAGACTGTCCTGAGCCCTGATAATCAAGCATCTCCTCAGCAGCTTTCTTCAGTACTTCTTCCGGAAGCATTGAAGGTCCTGCAGAAAAATTATAAACACGTGCCATATGTATCTCCTCCGTACATATAAGTATACATAAAATTACGCAAAAATATTTGCATGTATGATATTATAGCAAATCGTTATAAAAATATCAATACCAAATTAGATATTTTAAAATCAATATTAAAGTTCAGTCTTCAGCCCAGTCCATGGAGCGTTTTACAGCTTTTTTCCATCCTGAATAAATTCTGTCTCTTACATCCATAGGCATCTGAGGTACAAACTCTCTCGAGACCTCTCTGATTCCTTCGATTTCGGTTCTGCTTGACCAGAAGCCGACTGCAAGTCCGGCAAGATAGGCGGCTCCAAGGGCTGTTGTTTCAACAACCTTCGGTCTGTTTACTCTTGTTCTTATCAAATTCGCCTGAATCTGCATCATTATATTACTTACACTGGCGCCTCCGTCAACTCTGAGCTCGGTTAACTCTATATCGGAATCTGCCTTCATGGCCTCAAGCAAATCGGTCATCTGGAATGCAATACTTTCAAGAACTGCTCTCGCGAAGTGCATTTTGTTTGTTCCTCTTGTAATTCCTACAATGCAGCCTCTTGCGTACATATCCCAGTAGGGGGCGCCAAGCCCCGTAAATGCCGGAACAAGATATATTCCTCCTGCGTCCGGAACGGCTTCTGCAAGTCTGTCACATTCCGGTGCGCTCTTAATTAGGTGCATCTCGTCTCTGAGCCACTGAATTACAGATCCGGCGTTAAAAGCGGAGCCTTCAATGCAATATTCGACTTCCCCGTCAATTCCCCATGCTATACCCGTAAGCAGATTATTTTCTGATTTTACTCGCTTTCCTCCGGTGTTCATTAAAAGAAAACAGCCTGTTCCGTATGTATTTTTTGCCTGTCCCGGTCTGAAACACGCCTGTCCGAACAGAGCTGCCTGCTGATCGCCTATTGCTCCGGCAATAGGAAGTCCTGCCAAGGCTTCAAGTCCCGGAATTCCATGGGCTACTTCGCCGTATACCTGACTTGAAGGCACAACCTCAGGCAAAATCGACATGGGTATACCAAGTCTTTCGCATATATATTCATCCCAGCAAAGCTTGTCTACATCAAAAAGCATTGTTCGCCAGGCGTTTGAATAGTCTGTTACATGAACCTTTCCGCCGGTTAAATTCCAGATAAGCCAGGTTTCAATGGTTCCGAAGAGCAGATTTCCTTTTTTTAATACCTTGCGGGCTTTTTCACAGTTTTCAAGAATCCATTTAATTTTTGTGGCAGAAAAATAGGCGTCAATAATCAGTCCCGTGTGTGCCTTTATGTAATTTCTCAGTTCTTTATCCTCAATAATAAACTTAGCCATTTCGGCAGTTCTTCTGCACTGCCAGACAACAGCGTTATATACAGGCTTTCCTGTTGTCTTATCCCATAATACGGTTGTTTCACGCTGATTTGTAATTCCTATTGCCGCTATTTCTTTTGATTCAATTCTTCCGTCAATCATGGCGTCTGCAATTGCCCTGTATTCGCTTCTTAAAATTTCCTCAGGGTCATGCTCTACCCAGCCAGCATGAGGATATATCTGAGTAAACTCATACTGTGCCTTTGCCGCAATCTGTCCTTTTTTATCAAAGACAATTGCGCGTGAGCTTGTTGTTCCCTGATCGAGAGCAAGTATATATTTCTTATCGGATTCCATAAAAAAACACCTTTCATAAATAAATCTTTATATATTTTACACCAAACATATTATCTGTGTCAAGTTTATCATATCAAAAAGCAAAGATAACTTACATTTTGAAGATATTGTCTTTTTATACATATATTCACTGCTCATTATTGTAAAAAAAAGAACCGGCTCAAAAGCCGGTTCCCTCTGACTGTCGTTAATTTTTTCTGCAAATAATTTTTCCGTCTTCAACAGAAACATGAATTTCGTTTATGTTTATATTTCTGTTTTCAATTATTATATTTGCAATATTGTCTTCTATATTTTTTCTTATTGCTACTCTGATATCTCTTGCGCCTCTTTCGCCGCCGTCGGCAATTTTAGCAATTTCAGCCGCTACTTCCTCATCAACCTTCAGCGCAATGCCTTTATCCTTTAAACCGGGTATAAGGGCATCGATGTTAAGCTTCGCAATTTTTCTGTAGTCATCATCAGTAAGCTGATTAAATACTATTACCTCATCAACTCTACCTATAAATTCCGGTCTTAAAAATTCATGAAGACCTTTTATTGCCCTCTCCTTGGAAACATCTCCGGCAGATTTCGCAAAGCCCAGCGCGCCCTCACGATTCCGGCTTCCGGCGTTTGATGTCATTATTATGACCGTATTTGAAAAATCAACTGTTCTTCCCTGGGCGTCACTTGTTTTTCCCTCGTCCAGAATCTGGAGCAGAATATTCATAACATCAGGATGAGCTTTTTCGATTTCATCAAAAAGAATTACCGAATACGGCTTTCGTCTTACTTTTTCCGTAAGCTGTCCTGCCTCGTCATATCCCACATATCCCGGAGGTGAACCGATTATTCTTGAAACGCTGTGCTTTTCCATAAACTCGGACATATCAAGCCTGATAAGCGTTTCAGGCGTATCAAATAATTCATTTGCAAGCTGTTTTACAAGCTCTGTTTTGCCGACGCCGGTAGCACCAACAAAAATAAATGAAGAAGGTCTTCTCTGGGGATTAATCTGAATCTTATTTCTTCTTATGGCAGAAGCAACAGCTTCCACCGCCTCATCCTGACCGATAATTTTTTCCTTCAAATGCTTTTCAAGATCGGCAAGCTTGTCAAGATCCGAGTCAATTATTTTCCTTACAGGTATGCCTGTCCACAAATTTATAACTCTTGCGATATCGTCCTCGGTAACAGCGTTGTCGGCAGCTTTTTCTCTAAGCTCGGGCAGCGCGTTTTCAATATTCAGAATCTCAGAACGAATTGACGCGATTTCTTCATAATCGGGTTCCTGTCCGTCGCCTGTATTCATAAGCTCTTCTTCCTGAGACTTAAGCTCCTTAAGCTTGTTTTCTGCTGCCTCGCAGTCGCTTATGGCTTTATTCCTCAGGTTTGCGCATGTGCAGGCTTCATCTAACAAGTCAATTGCTTTATCAGGCAGGAATCTGTCATTTATATATCTTTCGGAAAGGGTAACAGTTAAATACAGAAGTCTGTCGGATATCTCCACTCTGTGGTACATTTCGTAATATCCCTTTATGCCCTGAAGCATTTTATAGGCGTCTTCAATGGAAGGCTCCTCCACCTTTACGGGCTGGAATCGTCTTTCAAGGGCTGAATCTTTTTCTATATATTTTCTGTACTCGGTAAAAGTGGTGGCTCCTATAACCTGTATTTCACCTCTCGAAAGCGCAGGCTTTAAAATATTCGCGGCGTTCATTGAACCTTCTGCATCACCTGTACCTACAAGGTTGTGAACCTCGTCAATGAACAATATAATGTTGCCTTCAGCCTTAACCTCCTCAACAAGTCCTTTAATTCTGCTTTCAAACTGACCTCTGAACTGTGTTCCGGCAACAAGAGCCGTCAGGTCAAGCAAATGAAGCTCTTTGTTCTGAAGCTTTGCAGGCACTGCTCCGGCAGAAATTTTCAATGCAAGACCTTCTGCAATTGCAGTTTTTCCTACGCCCGGCTCACCTATAAGACAGGGATTATTTTTTGTTCTTCTGCAAAGTATCTGGGTAACTCTGTAAATCTCATCTTCTCTTCCGATGATTTTATCAATTTTGCCCTCTCTTGCTTTTTTAGTCAAGTCGGTGCAGTACAGATTCAAAAATTTACGCTGCTTTTCGTTTTTCTTTTTGTCTTTTCCGAAAATTTTGCGTTTCTGCTGCTTATCTCCGCTTTTATCTGCGCTGCTTGAGCTGTCCGAAAGGGAAGTTTCTTCGTTATCTGAGCTCTTATCACCCAGTGAATTCATAATTCCCTGCATAAACGGAAATGTTGAAGCTCCGCCGAATTCAAAGCCGTCAGCCCCGTCCATGGCGTCCATAGCGTCTCCAAGCTGCTCGCTTACCGCCTCAACATCTTCTTCGGTAATGCCCATTTTATCCATAAACTGCTTAATGGGTCCTATATTCATATCCATTGCGCATTTTAAACACAGGCCTTCCTGTTTAGTGTCGTCTCCCTGTATTTTTGAGATGAATACTACCGCAGGACGCTTTCCGCATTTTGAACATAACATTCTTTTATCCATTAGTTTCTCCTTTTGTGGTTGCTTTTCAGCTTTCCGCTTCCTTTAAAATTTTTAATATGTCTTCCCCCGAAAAATTATATACCTTATTACAGAACTGACATTTTACTTCGGTGTTTTCATCCTTTGCCATATCAAGCAATTCTTCTTTTCCTGCGGCTATAAGCGCATTCTTAACTCTTTCCGCTGAGCAGTCGCACTTATACTCAGGAAAAGATTCGTCAAGCTGCTGAATATCAAAGGACGGCAAAACATTTCTGCATATTTCATAAGGCGTCATTCCGTCTGTAAGCATCTTTGTAACCGATGAAACATCTTTAATATCGTTTTCTACTTTATCAATCACAGAATTGTCTGCCGTAGGCAAAAGCTGTATCAGAAAACCGCCGGCTTTTATTACCGATTTATCCTGTGCAATAAGGACTCCCAGTCCGCAAACTGTCGGCGTTTGCTCGCTTGCGGCAAAATAAGATGTAATATCCTCTGCTATTTCTCCGGAAACTATCGGAACCTGTCCGACATACGGCTCATGAAGCCCTAAGTCCTTAATAACGGTCAAAAAACCGTCTTTGCCAACAGCTCCGCCTACATCAAGCTTGCCTTTTTCATTAAGCGGCAGCTCAACATTTCCGTCAACAACATAGCCTTTTACGTGGCAGCCACTGTCGGCTACGGCTATTACCGAACCTGCAGGACCGCTGCCGTTAATTTTCAGCGTAAGACTGTCGTTTTTGCCTTTCAGCATACTGCCCATCATTGCCGCTCCCGTAAGCATCCTGCCCAGAGCCGCCGTACATACCTTTGATGTGCCGTGTATTTCATAAGCTTTTTCAACTACATCGGTAGTATCGCACGCCATTATTAATAGCGTTCCGTCTTCAGATATACATCTGACAAGCTGTCCCATATAATCTTACCTCTTTATAATTTTTCCGCAACAAAATACGCTCTTTGAGAATCTTCACGAAGCGGCTCTCTTGTTAAATCGTCAAAAATTCCCAAAACTCTGAAATTCGCTTCCGCAAGCCAGCTTTTGATATCCTCTATGCTGTAAGCTCTTTCGGAAAAATTCTCTCTTTGCCTTATATATGTTCCGTTCTCTTCAGTAAAAATATCTATTTCTATATCAACTGCACGGCTTTTTCTTTTATAAGAATTTTGCCAAACACAGTAAATATTATCCTTTTCATACACAAAAGTATTGCTGCCCAAAACTTTTTCATGCTTATAAGGAGTATTTACATCAAAAACAAAAATACCGCCTTTTTCGATAAACAGCGAAACTCTTGAAAACATATTTTTCACATCAATCGGTTTTAAAAGATGATTCACACCGTCAAGGGAGCATACGGCACTGTTTACCGTACCGTACAAATCAAGCTCTCTCATGTCCTGACATAAAATTAAAGCCTCAGGAAGCTTTTCTCTTGCAACATTCAGCATTTCGTCGGAGCTGTCAACAAGAATAATGTCATAACCGAAGTCAGCAAGATACTTTGACAGAGTGCCTGTGCCGCAGGCAAGGTCAAGAAGTATTCCGCCGTCACATCCGTTTTCAGTCAGCAAAGCATGAATATATTCAGCCCGTTTTTTATATTCCACATTAAATGTCAGCTTATCATATACATAAGCCAACGAAGAATAGTTCATATTAATCCAGCCTTTTAAAAATATCGTACTCAGCGTAGTTTGTCATATAACGCTTAACTCTGCTGATTGTGGCAGGTGACGCGCCGGTCTGTTCCTCGATTTCGTCATATTTTTTTCCCTGAGCCACCATTCGGGCAACAACAAATCTTTGCGCCATCGCGCTGATTTCCGTATCTGTGCACAAATCTTTAAAAAATGCAGCACATTCCTGCTCGTTTTTTAAAGACAAAACCGCCTTATAAAGCATTTTTGCATTTTCTTCCTTAACGCTGTCTTTCATAATGTCACCTTTCATATAAAAAACAATATTTTAACAATACTTCGCTCAAATTATTATATCATAAATCCTTAAAAAATTCTTTAACTTCTTTGGCTTTTCCGCATGAAAGCGTACCCTCGGGGCATTCCGATACATAACAGCCGGGTCCGTAGTTTGCAAAAATTTCCGGTGAAATCTTTCTTAAAAGCCTCAGCATTTCAACCGCAATTTCTCTGATTTCCCACTGAGCTCTTCTGCAGGTCCTCAGCTTGAAGAAAAGCATAAGCTCTCTGCCGTTCATGGATGATACAATGTCAAGTGTATTTCCGCTGAGCTGGCAGTATACAAGCTCTTCTTCCGTGTAGCCCTTTGCTCTTAATGTATCATAAAGCTCAGCAATTTTTTCAAATGCCTTTCGGTATCTTAATGTAATATTTCTGTCTGCCTTTATTGTTTCGGGAAGAATATATTTTTTCCTGTCTGTCAGTGTTAAGCTCGGAACCATAAGAGAGTGCATTCTGTGCCTTGCGAAATGCGTTATGGTAGAAAGAGAAACTCCGTTTATTCTGAATGTGTAATTTATTGTTTCAAGGGGTCTGGGACGGCCTGAAGCTGTAACGGCGTTTAAAATTTTAACCACATTGCTTTTATCAGAAATGATTCTTTCAATTGAGGAAGCCGTGTATTGCCTTGTCCAGATAAGGGCTGATTCTGCAACCGTTTTTTCTGCCTCCGGCGTATATGAAATAAGCTTTACCCTTTCATCACTTTCGTCATTTTTATCACAAGCGCAATTATTAAACGCAAAGCCTATCGCCGTCTTGTCGGAAAATGCAGGTCTTCTTGTGAAAAAATCCGCGCATATACCCGGAGCAAGCTTTTCGGCTTGCTCATAAAGCTGAGTTCCCAGAGTATAAAGCTCCTTATAATCACGGCCTCTGCCGAACAACATTCCCTTTAATATATGCAAAAATTCTCTTGCATTTACGGTGCAGTAAAAGTTGCTTCTCAGGCAATACGGAAGAATAAATCTTGCGTCTTCCTTGGGTATGCCCGCTGAAAGAAATTCAGAATACTCCGCAAACAAATAATCCATAGTATCGGTAAAAAGCTTTTTATCCTCACTGCATTTAAATTCAGGAGTGAAATATCCGCTTTTTCCGAAATCAACATATCTTCTTGATTTTACGGTAAACGAAGCAAGCCTGTATTCTATCATAAACTGCTCGGTAAAAACTGACACATCCTTAAAAGCCAGATTAAAAACCGTATGCTCTATCGTTGAATTATGTCCGGAGCGTGTAACCTTGGAAATCAGCTTGGCGTTTTTCTCCGCATCCTGAGACTTTTCAAAAATTTCGGCAGCATTGCCCTCCTGAGTGGATATTCTGCCTGCCGCCGCCGGGATTTTTTCACCTGTATCGGACATTCCGATTATTATGGCGCAAGCGCCTGAATTGTTTTCTGCACCCACCTGAAACATTCCTTCCAAAATTAATCAGCTTAATAATACCACAAGCGATATAAAAGGTCAATAATTATTATGGCAAATGGATATTATCCGAAAAAAAATATCAAAAATGACAGAGAAGCAGTTTCCCTGTCACTGAAATTTTACAGCAGATGATTTTCAAAAACCTGAGCGCTGTAATTAAAATCTTCAAGCTGCAAATAATACTCAGCAGCATCAATAAGCGCCTTCATAGGGGAAAGGCCTATAAGCTCAGTTCCTGTTACAGTTACGCCCCATCTCCTTGCCTCTGCCCTTACAAGCTCCACAACCCTGTAAAGCGGAGTTACCTTATAATCTGTCATATTAATTGATACCTGAGCAATATTTCTGTTATGAAGCATTATGCCCAATGCCTTGACGCAGGAAAGACCGCCGCCTGACTGTCTTATTACCTTCGCAATTTTTTTCGCGATATCAACATCGGATGTAGAAAGATTGATATTAAAAGCTATTAAAAACTCCCTGGCTCCTACAATGGATATTCCTGCCGTTTTATGAAAGCCTGTTCCGAAATCCGGCTGCCAATCCGGCAGAAGCGTCTTTTCTTTTAAGCCCTCAAACTGACCTCTTCTTACATCCGCAAGGTTGCGTCTGTGACCTGCCGAAGCAGAATTTTCATACAAATAAACAGGTATTCCGGCTTCTTCAAAAATTCTTTTACCTACATTCCTTGATATTTCAACTGCTTCATCCATTGTGACATTTTTAACCGGTATAAAAGGAATAACATCGACAGCGCCCATTCTTGGGTGTTCTCCCTTATGCTTAGTTAAATCAATCAGCCGGGACGCAGTTCTGCAAAGCGCTACAGCCGCTTCAACAACACCCTCGGGCGACCCGATAAATGTTAATACAGAGCGATTGTGGTCGCTGTCAGAAGTACAGTTAAGCAATGTGACACCCGGCACGGAAGAAACAGCTTCGGCGCATTTTTTCACTGTTTCTTTATTTCTGCCCTCGCTTATGTTCGGTACACATTCAACAATTTTAGTATCCATATAATCACCTATATTTTGTCATTTAATATTCTGCGTAGGAAGCTGTAAATCTGATCATATACCGACTTGCTTTCCTTTATTCCGTACAGCGGATAAACATGCCACAGCCCCTCACCTACACTGATATGGCAGTCAACCCCTGCATCGCTTAATTTATTATACAGCCTTAAGGAATCGTCAAGCAGTATTTCATCGCTTCCCACAAAAATAAGTGACGGCGGAAAACCTTTAAAATCACCGAATACGGGAGAAATGTACGGTTTTTTTCTGTCAAAGCTTTCCGCATAGGTTTCCGCATAAAAGCTTAGCTGCATAGGTGTAAGCGCAACATCAATATCAGCATTCCTATAAAAAGATTCTCCGGACAATGTCAGGTCGGTCCAGGGCGATATGTTTATAAGTCCTGCCGGCAGGTCTTCGCCTATATCCCGAAGCTTAAGGCACAGGCTGTTAATAAGTCCTCCTCCTGCCGACTCCCCTGCAAGCACTATTTCCTTCGGACTGTACCCGAAAGAAAGCAAATATTTATAGGCTTCGATGCAGTCCTCGAGAGCTGAAGGAAAAGGATATTCAGGTGCAAGCCGGTACGCAAGACAAAAAACCCTGATATTATATTTTTTTGCAAGCACGGACGCAAAACCCTTAGCATAGTCAAGATTGCCGCAGCAAAAACCGCCTCCGTGAACATACATGATTATCCCGTTATGAAACTGTTCTTTCGGTGCTGCCCATGAGCCTATAAAATTACGGAACATAACAGTTTGATAAATCAGATTGTCATCATATATTTTTTCTAAAAATTTTCCGATTTTTTCCTGAGCACGCCGGGTATCCTCAATATGCTCTTCACTGCGGTTTTTATTTTTAGCTGCGAGAGCTTCCCTTATTGTAATCGTACCTAAATCCATTTGTTCACCCTAAACTGTATTTTAAATGAAATCAACGGCGGGATAATCTCCCGAGAAAGCGAAAGATTGTATCCCGCCTGTTACGTTTAATAAGACTTATTTTGATTTAACAAAAACCTTATACATTGCATAAATCGAATTTGAAAGAGCGTTTATGCCGTCTTCATTTTTTGTCTTAAAAAGCTTTTCCGCCGAAGTGTCAAAAATCATTCCGAAAACTTCCGGATTGTCCGGGGTAACTCCGGATAAAACCTTTTTTACACAGTCTTCAAAGCTGTATTTCAGGTCAAGCTTTTGTATTTTCAGCTTAAGCAAATATGTATTTTTATAATTTTCAACATTCTTCTCATCTTTAAAATATTTGCCGTTTATTTCAGGTATAAAGCTGTAAAATGTCGCCAGGTATTTTGCTATATCATCATATCTCGTTTCACATTCATTTGAAACTCTGCTGTAAAATTCTTCATCAATTACATATTTGCTTCCGTTTTTTGCGGAGAAAGTTTTCAGAAAATTAAGCACGCTTGCAAGATAAGCGTTAATTTCTTCTTTCGGAGTTTCTACAACAAGATTTTTTCCGTCCTGTTTTATATAGCCTTTTTCCATGCACTCCAGAACAGCAAGACCGAAAAGACAAGGAACTTTTTTTGAGGTAAACTTAGGAGCTGTTTTTGAATACGGAACAAGCATTTTGTATGCCGCACAGGGGGTAATTCCCGCAGGAAGTCCGACACAGTTATTCAAATCTTCTTCTTTAATGCCTTTTGCAGTTTTCTTTTCAATTTTAAGCCTTTTAATCCTGTCAGTGTATAAAACAAGAATAATCACTAACACAACAGCGACTGCTAAAATTATCCATGGAAATGCTGTTACGGCAAAGTTTCTTACATCAGAGGCTATCTGAGAGAATGAAGAATATGAGACTAAAGCACCTTCATTAAACACATTATCGGGCATGGAAACATCAACGACAAAGGTATCATATACCCTGTTCATCTGATAAACCGCAGTGCTGCCGCTTACTGAAATAGTTTTGCTTGTGTCTTCGGCAAATTCAATATCTTCTCCGCTAACGCCGGCAGGAGCGTTAATATTTACAGTTACATTGTTACACGTATACTGAAAGGCCTTTCCTATAAAAATATGTGAAAAGTTTGCCTTTCCGTCTGTCTTTTTAAGGGCGCCTGTCAGTGTATAGGAAATTACATATTCTCTTTCAGTAACAGCTCCGTCTGTTTTATCCGCAATAACAATATCATAGCTTGAGCCGTCCGCAGATGTATTGCAGGAATATGTTCCGTTGCCTGAACCCTGTTCCATCTGTTTGCCGTCAGCGCTTACAGATAAATTCTGTATTTCATCAAACTTTTGTATGGCGGTCACGGCATTGGTTCCGGAGCCGTTATATAAATCTATCCATCTTGTAAAGCCTTCGGCTGCGTCGGGATATTCAATCTGCCAGATTTCCGTAATATCAACCGTGCCGTCTGTATTCAGATCAGCATAAACAGTTAATCCTACAACAGATAAATTTGACGCCGCATTTGCAGAAAAGCTGAATACCAGAGAGAAAAGCAACATGATTGCAACTAAAACCGATACTATTTTTTTCATTCGAGTCTTCCTTTCAAAATAATTTTATTTATTGCTTGCTGCTATAAAGCTCATAAAAATAAACGCTGCTGCTGTCAATACCCTGTATTTCGGTAATCATTTCAGCATATTTTTTATCCGACAGCCGGTTCAGGGAAAAAGCTATCTCACTGTAATACTCGTCGGATTTTAAAAATGACCTCATATGAACGACTCGTATGATTTCGTATGCGATATAAATAAGAAGCGCCATGCCTATTAAGTAAAGAGACAAAAGCAAGTCTGCTTTCATAACAATTAAAAGCAGAAAAACTGCATATATAAAGATGACTCCGTATTTTAATTTCCTGTAAAGAGAGGCAAATTTTATATCAAAATATCTGCTGCCTCTTATCAAAGCCGGCTCCAATACTGACTTCCTCAGTATGGATTTTCCGCAGTTCGGACATGAAATTACAGGATTGCCCACTGTTTTTCCCTTTCCGGCATCTTCGTCGAAATATTCGCAAGAACAATACGGGCATCTGAATACATTATAGTCCTTCATTTTTTTTGCCATTAGAATATCCACATCCAACATAAAATTATCTGTTACATTTATAGAATACTTTTTACAACAGGTATGCGTACAAAATTTTCATCTGCAAACTCATCTCCGCAAATTTCAAAGCCGCATTTCAGATAAAAACCTACAGCTTCCTTTTTTGCGTTTATTGTTATCCGCTTAAAGCCTGTTTCAAAGCATTTTTCGGCAACATCAAGTATAAATTTTTTTCCGAAGCCTTTTCCCCGCATTTTCGGAGAAAAGGCTATATTGTCAATATGTACGGTGTTTGCTGATTCTCTATATAATCTGCAGCAGCCGGAAATTTCATCGGCTGAAAAGAAGCCGTAAAAAATTGCTTCTTTTTCATGACAGTCAAACAGCATGTCCTTCGGATACCTCTGTTCTGTTGAGAAAACAGCAATACGCAAATTTTTTACTTCCTCGCCGGAAACTCTTTTTATACAAGTGTCTGCCATATTATTCAGCCACAACCGTAAACTCAAATATGAGCATACTGTCCTCGTCAATTACATAGGCAGGCATTGTATTGGGTCCGCAGCTGTTGGTGCCTGTTCCTCTTACATAGCCGTCCACAGTGAGAATAGAGGACGCTACATTTACAATGTCTTCCTGATGCCTGGCCTCATAAAGATTTTCCTGGGTGTAATCATGAATATTAAATGCGAATCTTTCTTCGGCATAAATATTTATCGCGTGACCTGCGTCATCGGCAACCTTTAACCACTTTACATTGCAGTGCTCCGAGTTGTCCTGTGGATAGATATACGGTTCGTGCATATCGTGAACCTTGGACTTGTAAATGCCTATCGGCGCCTGAATTGTAATATCGGGAAGATTTTCTCTGCTGCCTCTTCCGTAGTATGTTACATTGTCAAATGCAGCAGGAAGCTCAGCCGTCATGCCGAATCTGGGCAAATTAATTTCATCTGCAATAAGCTTATTAAGAACAGCTCTTATTTTAATTTCACCCTTGGGCGATACCGTATAGTCAACCATACATTCAAAAATGTCCTTTTTGCCGCCTTTAATCATAAATACTGAGATTACGGAAGCGCATGAGCCGTCAAGGCAAACATCAAAGGAATCAAGGACAGCAGACGCCTTGTCAAGCTTGAGTTCAAACCATTTCTCCCTGATATTCATATCATTGTCAAGGGGAGCTCTGAAGACATTGGGAACAAAGCCTGCCGTTCCGGAAGCCGGTTCGGTGTTAAGATACTGAACGCCGTTTTTTATATGAGAAGTAAGATATCCGCTTTCCGAAGAAAATACAGCTTCGCCGCCGTCAAATCTGACAGTGACATTTTTACCGTCGGAACAAATCTCAATTTTTCCTTCATTTTTCAGATTATACGACACGGATACATCGTTCAGAGGTATCTGCTCTCTTGAGACCTCGAAGTCGCCGTCATAACAAATTATGTTCATAAAGTAGTCGTTTTCCGTATCAATTGCCTTATGGACAATTTCAATTTCGGCAGTTTCCTCAGGCTTTATATCAGCCGCAATTGTTCCGCTGTCAAACTCAGAACCGTTTCGCTCAAGAACCCATTTGATTTTAAGATAACCGGAGCTTCTGAAACGGTTAGTATTTGTAAATTTAAAAATACTGCCTTCACTGTGTTCACAAATAAGAGGCCTGTATATCTCTTTCATTTGCAGCGCGCCGGTATGAGGAGCTCTGTCAGGATAAAACAAACCGTCTACACAGAAATTTCCGTCATGCTGTTTTTCCTTATGGTCTCCGCCGTAAGTATATTTATATTTGTACTTGGTATCCTCAGGTCCGTGGTATACGCTGTGGTCTGCCCATTCCCATATACAGCCGCCCATAAGATTGTCATACTTATATATACTGTCCCAGTATTCCTGCATGGAGCCGGGACCTACTCCCATAGCGTGAGCGTATTCGCACAGGAAAAACGGTTTACTTAAATAATGCTGCATAACGGCTTTTGACCCACCCTTATACTTTCCTCTGTATTTTCCCAGACCGATTTTTTCAACATCTTCCTGTGATGTATACATTTCGGAAACAACATCATAAGCAACTCTTTTGGTTATGGCAACGCCTTCATAGTGTACCGGAATTTCTGTTCCCTGCGCCTTAAGCCATTCACAGCACTTGTCCTGACATTTGTAGCCGCCGGACTCGTTTCCCAATGACCACATGGTGACCGAAACCCTGTTTCTGTCTCTTCTGTACATTCTCATTACTCTGTCGATATAATGATATCTCCACTTCAAATCACTGCTTATTGCGCTTACGTTATCGCAAAGCTCGCCTAAACCGTGTGTTTCAATATCGGCTTCATCTACTACGTATAAGCCGTAAATATCACAGAGAATAAGGAAATACGGATCGGGAGGATAATGCGAGGTTCTGACGGAGTTCACATTATATTCCTTCATAAGCTTTATGTCGCGTTCAAGGTCTTCATGAGTCATTACATATCCGGTGTAAAGATTGGAGTCATGATGATTAACGCCTTTAAACTTTATTTTTTTATTGTTGAATGTAAAAACATTTCCGGTAATTTTTACGGTTTTAAAGCCTGTAATACTGCGAAGAGTCATTACTTCCTTTCCGTTTTCAAAAAGGGTAATGAACAGCGTATAGACATAAGGCTCCTCCGCATTCCATTCTTTGACATCAAGTCCGGAAAACTCGAAATTCATTTTCTGAGAGGCCTTAAGCTCCTGCGAAGCTATGGGAGCATTTCCGTCATAAAGCTCGACCTTAACCGTACAGCCCTCAGAGTAGCCGGGAACCTCAACTTTGCAGGTCATGTCATATCTGCCGTTTTCGTTTTTCCTTGATATAACCTCATAATCATAAATGTAGGACTTGTCATAAGCTGTAAGCAGAACATCCCTGAAAATGCCGTTTTCTCTGAACATATCCTGAGCCTCAAGAAATGAGCCGCAGCACCATTTAAAGCTTAAAACAACAAGTTCGTTTTCCCCTGGCTGTATCTTGTCCGAAATGTCAAACTCAGCAGTATTATGGGAGCCCTCCGAGTATCCTACATAATCTCCGTTGACATAAACCTCCATATTGCTTGCGGCACCCAGAAAAGTAAGTATATACTTTTTATCAGCATCATCAACGGAAAACCTTTTTCTGTAAATTCCGGCCGGCATATCCTCGGGAACAGCCGGGTACATTGTCTTAAACTCATACGGACAGTTAAGATAAACAGGCTCCAGATATCCTGTTCTCTGCCATGTAGAGGGCACTTTAATTTCATCGAACTTCACGCTCGACGAATCAAAAACATCGGGTAATTTCGTGCAGTGCATATAAAACTTAAAATCCCACTGTCCGGAAAGACATGTTACCATATCAGACTCATATCTTTCTCTGCTGATTTCAGTGTTTATAAGCTTTTCAAAGGAGCCGTAAGGAATAAAATACGATCTCGGTTCGGTTATATTATCTCTGAAAACTTTAAAGTTTTTGTAATTATTTTTCTGCAAATTATATTTCACTGTAAAAACCCCCTAACAGTTTTTTACATTGTATCATAAACATATTTTTTTTTCAATCTTTAATTGAATTTTTGTTTGCAGCATGATAAAATATGATTTACTTAATTTACGAATGGAAAATAATTTATGAAAGACGCTTTATCCAACTTAAAATCAAACAAAAAAAATTGCCCGGCAGCAGGAAAATGCGGCGGATGTCAGCTTCAGAACATGGACTACGAAAGACAGCTTGCCTATAAACAGGCTAAGGTCGTAAAGCTTTTCGGAAAATACTGCCGGGTTGACAATATAACAGGCATGGAAAATCCATACCACTACAGAAATAAAGTAAGCGCTGCCTTCGGAACTACAAGAAGCGGAATGATTATTTCCGGAATTTATCAGTCAAGCACTCATAGGATTGTAAAGGTTGATTCCTGTATGCTTGAAGATAAATACGCTGACGATATAATTGTTACAGTAAGAAAGCTTCTGTCTTCTTTTAACCTGTCGGTATACAATGAAAAAAACGGGAGCGGTTTTCTTAGGCATGTGCTGATAAGAAGAGGTTTTTCAACCGGCGAAATAATGGTGGTTCTTGTAACAGGAACGCCTGTTTTTCCCGGAAAAAATCACTTTGTTGAAGAGCTCCTTAAAATACATCCGGAAATAACTACCATCGTTCAGAACATAAACAATAAATTCACAAGCATGGTTTTAGGCGAAACACAAAAGGTTTTATACGGAAAAGGATTTATAACCGATATTTTATGCGGGCATAAATTCAGAATTTCACCGAAATCTTTTTATCAGATTAATCCTGTTCAAACTGAAAAATTATACAATAAAGCGGTGGAATTTGCCGGGCTGTCAGGAGCCGAAACAGTTATTGACGCTTACTGCGGTACAGGCACTATCGGAATCACGGCAGCAAAATATGCTGAAAGAGTGATAGGCGCGGAGCTTAACAAGGACGCTGTAAAAGACGCTGTAATAAACGCAAAAATCAACAACATAAAAAATATTTCGTTCTATGAAGCCGATGCCGGAGATTTTATGAAATCGTACGCTCTTGAAGGCAATAACGCTGATGTGATTTTTACCGATCCCCCCAGAGCAGGCTGCAGCAAACAGTTTCTTGATTCAATATTAGTCCTTAAACCTGAAAAAATTATTTATATTTCCTGCGATATTGAAACCCAGTCAAGAGATGTTTACTATCTTGTCAAAAACGGTTATAAAGTAAAAAAATGCAGTCCTTTTGATATGTTTCCCCATACAAGACATATTGAAAATATAATTTTGTTAATTAAAAAACAAGGAGAATAAAATGAAAAACTACATCAAAATTTTATTCGCAGTTTTAGCGTTTTCCGTTTACATAACATCTTTTTCAATAGGAGTGTCAGCTGCTTCACTTTTAGGCGATGTTAACGGCGACGCAAAAATTTCAGCATCCGACGCGAGAATCGTGTTAAGAGCAGCTGCCTCTCTTGAAAAACTCAGCTCGAATCAGCAAACGGCGGCAGACTATGATAAAAACGGAAAAGTAAACGCGGCCGACGCAAGGTATATTCTGAGAGTAAGCGCAAAGCTTGATCCTTTCGCAAAAGCAGAAACATTTTCAGACAGAAGGTTTGTTTCTGATACAAGCACACTCTTTTCCACCGGCTATGCAAAATCGGCTGTTTTGTATGACTATGACAACGATGTAATTTTGTATGACAAAAATATGCACCTGAGATGCCACCCTGCAAGCACAACAAAGCTTATTACAGCCTGCCTTGCAAGTGAATATCTTGACGAGAATTATGTATTAAAAGTAGGCAGCGAGCTTAACTTAATGGAGTGGAACACCAGCAAAGCCGGTATATATCAGGGACAGCGCATAAAGTTCAAGGAGATTCTGAAATGTCTTCTTGTGCCTTCAGGCTGTGACGCCGCATATACAATCGCAGTAAACACTGCAAGAGTTGCTTCCGGCGACAGCAGTATGTCGGCATCAAAAGCGCTGAATTATTTTATCAGCATGATGAACGACTATGCAAAAAAATTAGGCATGAATGATTCACACTTTGCAAACCCGGACGGTTTCCCTAACAGCAATCACTATGTCTCCGCATACGATATGATGATTATCGGTGCAAAAGCGTATTCAATTCCGCTTATAAGAAATACTGTAAACCAGCCCTGGGCAACGGCGTATTTTGAATCAGGCGGAAGCGCATCGTATACTAATTCCGATGAACTTATAAATCCTTACAGCAGCAGATATTATCCCTACGCCGTAGGAATCAAAACCGGCTCACACTCGTTGGCCGGAATCTGCCTTGTTTCTGCCGCAAAAAAATATATTGACAAAACCGGCAAGGAAAAGACCTTTATTGCAGTGGTTATGGGATGTCCTTCAAAATACGGCAGGTATGCGGACCTCAAAAGCTTGTATGACACCGGATTTTCATATTTCTGGCGTTAGTCTTGACATTCTGCACAAAATATTGCATAATATATTAAAAATATTAAGATAATCTCTATTGAAGGAGTTGGATAAAATGCACAACCCGCAGTTTATATGCAATTACAGAGCCGCAGGAAAGAATTATACGCTCACAGGAAAAACCTCCGAGCTTCTTGACGCCGATTATGTTGTTGATAATGACAAAATTAAGCTTACTCTTAAACCTAAAACCCTTATTGAGCTTCTTGACGCAAAATTCATTTTTGACCATGATTTTAAAGAGGGTGACAAGTTCTTTGCAAACGGATACCAGTCTTGGTCAACATCAAGAGAATACACAGAAAATGATAAGCAGCCGGGTATAATCCCTGTTGCAAGAACAAACAGCCTGAAAAAATTAGCCGGCATTTCCGCAGATGTCTGGTTCGTTGACGATGAAACAAAAACCGGCGTTTTTCACAGTCACTGCTACACATATGTAAAAAACAATGAGAAATATATGTTTTTAGGTTCTCTTTCCGAAAAACAGGGATATACTGTATTCAGAGGAGATTTTAACAGCAATATAATTGAAATTTCTAAGGATGTTGAAGGTGTTATTATCAGCACCGATTATCCCCTTTACGACATTGCTGTTCTCAGCGGCTCTGAAAATGATGTCTTTGATGAATATTTTAAACTGATGGGAGTCAAAAAGCCTAAGCTTTCTCACCTTTCAGGCTATACTTCATGGTATAATTATTTCCAAAATATCAACGCAAGCATCATTCTACGTGATCTTGACGCCATGGACAAAGTCAGAGAAAACGCAAATATTTTTCAGATTGACGACGGTTATGAAACTTTCGTAGGCGACTGGCTTGATCCAAACCCCGGAAAGTTTCCTGACGGTATGAAATTTATCGCCGACAAAATCCACGACAAGGGATATATGGCAGGCATTTGGCTTGCGCCCTTTAATGTTCAGATAAAATCAAGAACCTACCGTGAGCATCCCGACTGGGTAATTAAAGACAGTAAGGGAAAACCCGTCCTTGGCTGCGCAGGCTGGGGCGGTGCATATACTCTTGATATATATAACGATGAAGCAAGAGCTTATATTAAGAATTTCTTTAATGTCATATTAAACGACTGGGGCTACGATATGGTCAAGCTTGATTTTCTTTACAGCCAATGCCAGATTCCCAGAAACGGCAAATCAAGAGGCACAATAATGTGCGAAGCCATGGAATTTCTCAGAGAATGCTGCGGCGATAAAATAATATTAGGCTGCGGAGTTCCGCTGGGCGCCGCTTTCGGATATGTTGACGCTTGCAGAATAAGCTGTGATGTCGATTTAAAATATACCGGAAAATACTACAACAAATTAAAGCTTAACAACGAGATTCCCTCCGCGCAGATGGCTATTAACAATTCGATTTTCAGACGACAGCTTAACAAGCGTGTTTTCCTTAATGATCCGGATGTATTTTTCTTCAGATATTCAAATCTTAAATTTTCCATTGAGCAAAAAATCTTGTTAGGACTTATCAATAATATCTGCGGAGATGTTTTGTTTGTATCCGACAATATGGAAGAATACACCGACGCTGATTTTGAGGCTGTCAGAAAAATTTTCGGCGACAGTATGTATACCGTAATTGACGCCAACTACATTGAAAACAATAAAAAGCTTTTATTGAAGCTGAAAAACAAAGACGGAAAAATCCGAATGCTGTGGTTTAATATCGCAAACGGATACGGAAATCAGACCTATGTAAGCGGCATTTTTGCAAAACGATGAAAAATATTGCAATATTTCAAAAGGATCTGGGCATTGGCGGTATTCAGCGGTCATTGCTTAATATGATCACAAATATGGATCTTTCATCCTATAATGTTGATTTGTTTTTATTTGCCGAACCGGAGCTTTGCAGAAAAGAAGATATAAAAAATGTTAATGTCTTTATACTGAAACCGCTTTTTTATCTAAACAGAGTTATCAGTTTCAGTACCCTGAGAAAAATGTTCAGCTACAATCTTCCAAACAAGGAATATGATTTAGCCATTGATTTTAACAGCTACAGCAATGAGTGTGCCCTGTGTACCTTAGCTGTCAGCGCAAAAAAACGCATCATGTGGATTCACAATGATGTGGAAATAGAATATGCCAACTCTAAAAAATATCGTGTTTTGTGGCACCATTTTAAAGACAAATTTCAGTATTATGACGAGTTTGTGGCCGTATCCAGGGGGATTGTTGAGCCTTTCAGGCAAATGACAGGCATTTACAATAAGAAAATCACGGTTATTCCTAATTCAATTAATACTCCCCTGCTTATCAGAAAAAGCAGGGACTTAATTGATTTTGATGTAGAACCGGATATAACGAATTTTATTTTTGTGGGCAGGTTTACGCATCAGAAAGGCATTGATCTTTTGCTTAATTATTTTGCCGAAGCGACCGAAAAACGCCATGACATTCATTTGTATCTTTTGGGAAGCGGCGAGGAAGAACTTAAAATTGCTCAGCAAATTGAGGAACAGGAATTGGCTTCCTATGTTACGATTATAAGCGCTGTGGAAAATCCATACCCATATATGGCAAAAATGGACGCTCTTGTTTTAACATCCCGACACGAGGGGCAAGGCATGGTTTTGTGGGAAGCTAAAGCATTGGGACTTGATTTGATTTTTTCAAAGCACCTTGAAAAATACAACGACGGTTTAACGGGAACGGAAGACATTACGAAAGCCATCATAAACCAAAAAAAACACATAAAAACACATGACAGTCTTGATTATTACAATCTTAAAATCAAAAACAGCCTTTATGAGCTTTTCGACAAATAACGGAGGATTACTTTATAATGCTTTTAAGTTTGATTATTCCTGCGTATAACTGTGAAAAAACGCTTAATAAGGCCGTTTTTTCTGTTACAGGACAGAATTTCGATGATATTGAAATTATCATAGTAGATGACGGTTCAACAGATTTAACACCTGAAATTATTAATAGCATCGCAGAAAAACACCTCAATGTTGTTTCAATGAGAATAGATAATTCAGGCCCTGCTTTTGCAAGGAATTACGGATTGGAAATTGCCGGCGGAGAATATATTATGTTCCTTGACAGCGACGATGATTTTAAAGACGGCTCGCTTAAGATTATAGAAAATGCTCTTTCATCAAAACCTGACATACTTATTTTCGGATTCAGCCAAAATTTTGAAGGCAAAGCCAAAAATAAAATATATTCACCGGATTCAGATTTTTCAATTGACAGGCTTTATAAAAACAATCTATTAAACTCCGTTTGGAACAAAGCGTACAAGCGCAGCTTTTTAATTAAAAACAATATAAAATTCAGCGGTTACAGATACGGCGAGGACAGGATATTCAACTGCGGCGCACTAAGATGTTCGCCTTCCGTCAAATGTATACCCGATGTTCTTTACAACTATAATATTGACAAGGGAGTAAGCCTGATTTCAGGTTACATACCCGATAAACTCGATTCATGCAAAATAATTTTTGAAAACTTTTCAGGTCTCTGCATCGACAAAGATATACCCAGATATATGTTTGTGAAAAATATTCTATCCTGCATGACGGTTTTGTTCGCAGACAACTGCACTCTTAAAAATAAAGAAAAAATTGCATATATAAAAAACCTGATTAATGATACAACCGTTCACGAAGCCATGAAAAAACCTTTTAAAGGAAAAACTGCCGAATTTATACGCCGTATAATTTATTCTAAAAATACTGTGATTAATTTTGCTTTTTCCAAGTCAGTTGCGGCTTGTCAGAAAAGACTGCTTCCGCTGTTTCTTAAATTCAGAGGGTAAAATTTAAGCGCCGAACTGCTCCGGCGCTTTTTTTCGATTTTATTATAACAAGTCCGCTATATCAAAAACAAGCCTTTCTGTTTTTTCCCAGCCCAAGCAGGGATCGGTTATTGATTTTCCGTATACTCCCTCGCCTATTTTCTGGCATCCGTCCTCAATATAGCTTTCAATCATAAATCCCTTAACAAGAGCTCTTATATGACTGTTGTGGCGGCAGGAATGTAACACTTCCTTCGCTATTCTGATTTGCTCAAGATATTTTTTGCCTGAATTTGAATGGTTGGTATCAATTATCAGTGCCATATTCTTTAAGCCTTTTTCCTGATACATATCATAAAGCAAGTTAAGGTCCTCATAATGATAGTTAGGCTGAGGCTGACCATGCTTGTTCACATATCCTCTGAGAATGGCATGAGCCAGAGGATTTCCGCTTGTTGTTACATCCCAGCCTCTGAAGATAAAGGAATGGCTGTGCTGTGCAGCTGTAATGGAATTAAGCATAACAGAAATATCTCCGCTGGTTGGATTTTTCATTCCCACGGGAGCGTCAATTCCGCTTGAGGTAAGTCTGTGCTGCTGATCCTCTACGCTTCTTGCACCTATGGCAACATAGGAAAGCAAATCGGACAGGTATCTGTAATTCTCAGGATAAAGCATCTCATCGGCACACACAAGACCGGACTCTTCAATCGCTCTTGTATGAAGTCTTCTTATTGCAAGTATTCCTTCATATAAATCAGGCTGTTTCTCCGGATCCGGCTGATGCACCATACCCTTGTAGCCGTCACCTGTTGTTCTCGGCTTATTAGTATAAATTCTTGGTATAATAAAGATTTTGTCCTTAACCTTTTCCTGAAGCGTCGCAAGTCTGCAGGTATAATCAAGAACCGCGTCTTCCCTGTCAGCGGAACATGGTCCGATTATAAGAACAAACTTATCATCCTCGCCTGTAAAAATCTTTCTTATTTCAGCGTCACGCTGTTTTTTTACTTCAACTATCTCAGGCGACAAGGGGTACTGTTCCTTTACCTCCTGAGGAATAGGCAATTTTCTTTTAAAATCCATAGACATAAAAATTTCTCCTTATATGACAACAATTTTCTTTAATACTTTAAAGTGATAAATAAATTTTAACACATCAAATCAAACTTGTCAATAAGATTTTTTATTCAGAATAATATCGGACAGATGACTGCCCGATATTTTTTCTTTACATTTCGGCTTTTTTATTGTCTTTTTCTCTGATTTCAACTCTTCTGACTTTACCGCTGATTGTCTTGGGAAGCTCAGTTACAAATTCAACAATTCTCGGATACTTATAAGGAGCAGTATGAGTTTTAACATAATTCTGAACTTCTTTCTTAAGCTCCTCGGAAGGTACTGCATCCTTTGTCAAAACAATTGTAGCTTTAACAATCTGTCCTCTGATAGGATCCGGTACAGGTGTTATTGCACACTCAAGAACATAAGGAAGCTCCATGATAACGCTTTCAATCTCAAATGGTCCGATACGGTATCCGGAAGATTTAATAACATCGTCAATTCTGCCTACATACCAGATGTATCCGTCTTCGTCTCTGTATGCTGTATCTCCCGTGTGATAGTATCCGTCATACCATACGGATTTAGTTTTATCCTCATCAAGGAAATATCCCTTAAAGAGTCCGCAGGGAACAGTTTCGTCTGTTCTGATACAGATTTCTCCTGTATCGCCGCTCTTGCACTCCTTGCCCTCAGCGTCAAGAATTTTAACATCATAAAGAGGACTGGGCTGACCCATTGAACCGAGTTTTACTGTTGAACCGATAAGGTTTCCGATTACAAGGGTTGTTTCGGTCTGACCGAAGCCCTCCATAATGGTAAGTCCGGTAGCTTTCTTAAACTGATTGAATACTTCAGGATTAAGAGCCTCACCTGCTGTCGTTGCGTACTGGATAGAGGAGAGATCATACTTTGAAAGATCCTCTTTTATAAAGAAACGGTACATTGTGGGAGGCGCGCAGAAGGTAGTAATATTGTACTTTTTAAACATGGGAAGAATATCTTCCGACTTAAATCTGTCAAAGTCATAAGTAAATATAGGAGCCTCGCAAAGCCACTGTCCGTAAAGCTTGCCCCAAAGAGCCTTACCCCAGCCTGTATCGGAAATTGTAAAATGAAGTCCGTCGGGATTTACATTGTGCCAGTATTTGGCAGTAATATAATGACCGAGAGCATACTTATATGAATGAGATGCGATTCTGGGATAACCTGTTGTTCCTGAAGTGAACAGCATAAGCATTCTGTCACTGCCGCAGGGAGTGTCGGGTTTTCTTTCATAAGCGCCGCTGAACTTTTCGATGTCTTCATCATAGCAGTGCCAGCCGTCCCTCTTTCCTCTTACGATGATTTTAATCATATCCGGGAAATCTTTGGCGCCTAAGTCAGCCTGATGTGCTACATCTCCGTCAGCAGTACATACAATTGCCTTTACGCCGGCAGCTTTATATCTGTATGAAAAATCGTGTTCTACAAGCTGATTTGTTGCCGGAATTACTATTGCGCCCATTTTATGAAGAGCAATTATTGAGAACCAGAACTCATAGTGTCTCTTTAAAACAAGCATAACTCTGTCGCCCTTCTTGATTCCGAGAGACTCAAAATAGTTTGCTGTTTTATTGGAATATTTTTTTATATCGGCAAAAGTAATTCTTCTGTCCGATTTATCATTTCCTACCCACATCATGGCTGTTTTTGTAGGACATTTCTTTGCAAGCTCGTCAACAACATCAAAGCCGAAATTAAACTCTTCCTCATTTTTAAACCTGATAGCGGTAAGTCTTCCGTCTTCGTCTTCATCGCACTCTATAAATTTATCACAAACGCAGCCGGTGTCCTCTGTCTTAGGCTCCTCTTTCAAAACAAAAGTCTGATTGGGAGCAGCCTCCTCAGCGTTGGGCTTCATAACAATAGCATAAATTTCACAATCCTTGCCGCCTACTGCTTTAAGTCCGTGAGGAACGGAGCTGTTATAGTAAGCACAGTCGCCCTCATTCAGAATTTCGGTTTTTCCGTTAATTGAAAACTTAACGCTGCCGCTGATAACTATATCAAGCTCCTGGCCTGTGTGGCTCGAAAAATACATATAGTCAGTATCTGTATAGGGAATTGTAACTCTGAAAGGCTCTCCTATCTTATCCTTAAAAGAAGGCGCAAGGTTGTCATACACAAAACCGTTTGTCTTCTTAATAGGCATTCCTTCGCCTTTTCTCGTAATGGTATAAAGGGAAAGGCTGGGGCTTTGTCCCTCAAGAATATCCTTCATTTCAACGCCGAAAATATCAGCGCATTTGTAAATAAAGCCGAAACCGAAATCAACCTTGCCTTCTTCGTGCTGTTTGTAATCATCTTCGGAAATACCGATTTTGTCAGCCATTTCCTGCTCGCTGAGACCAACGATTTCTCGAAGATCCTTAACTCGCTTTGCAATTTCTGCAATTGAATAATCCAATTTGTCGCATCTCCTTTTTTTTCAAATATTGCACAACGATAAGACGCAAAAAAAACCGTCCCAAGAATATCTTGAGACGGATAAAATATCCGCGGTACCACTCAAATTGCGTATGAATACGCCACCTCACAGGCTCAATCAAGCCCTACACTTTCACGCAGTATTTACGGGAACGCTTACTCATTAAAAAATTTTCAGATTCCGGCTCGGAAGTGATAAGTCATTGAATATACCCTCTGTCGGCTCACACCTGCCGCCAACTCTCTTTAAGAACAGCATACTCGACCGTCTTCGTCATCGCTTTTCCAATATTTGATTTATTGACATTATTATAGCACAACACAATGTAATGTCAACAATAATTTCATTAAAAGAGAAACAAAAAATAATATAAAATTTTGGTAAACAAAAACAAAAAAAGCCGTCCGAAGACGGCTATGCAATAAATCAGTTGATTTCGGAAAGCTTAACAGGTCTGTGTTCCTGAACGGATTTTTTCGCCGCCAAACCTATTTTTACCGACTGCATTCCGGCATGGATTCCAACCGGAGTTTCCTTATCGTTTTCAATGGCGTCCACAAACTGACAAACTTCCTCTGTAAATGACTGCATATATCTTTCAAGGAAGAAGAACAGGGGTTTTTCTCCTGTTACGCCGTTTGCATCGGCTATAACGGCTGATGAAAGGGTGTCGTTTGATGTTGAAACCATACCCTTTGAACCGAATACCTCGGCTCTCTGGTCATAACCGTATGCGGCTCTTCTTGAGTTATCTATTACACAAAGAGCGCCGTTTGTCATTTTCATTGTGATTATTGCAGTATCTACATCACCCTGCTCTCCTATTGCAGGGTCAACAAGAACAGCAGACTGAACATATACTTCCTCAACATCACTGTTTACAAGGAATGTTGCCATGTCAAAATCGTGAATGGTCATATCAAGGAAAATACCGCCTGAAACCTTGATATATGCGGGGTTTGGAGGCTCAGGATCACGGGAGGTAATTTTTACAATGTGGGGATCGCCGATTCTGCCGTCGTCAACCGTCTTGCGTATTGCGGCAAAATTATGGTCAAAGCGTCTGTTAAAACCAACCTGGAATTTGATGTTTTTTCCTTTGAGCGCGTCCTCAACAGCTTTTATTTTTTCTATTGAATGGTCAACGGGCTTCTCGCAGAAAACATGCTTGCCTGCGTTTATAGCCTCGATTGAAATAGCCGCATGAGTGTCAGTTGAGGAGCAAATCATAACCGCGTCGATTTCAGGGTCAGATAAAATATCCTTGTAGTCCTTTGAAACCTTGTCAACGCCCATGCTTTTGATATACGCTACTGTTTCTTCATTCATAAACGGATCAGCAACAGCCTTTACAACAGCATCCTTTACATGATATGTAATAGACTGGAGATGAACCTTTCCGATGCGTCCTGCACCGATTATTCCGATTCTTACCATCAGAATACCTCCAACTTTATTTAATATTA
The DNA here is from genome assembly GCA_944412445.1 of uncultured Clostridia bacterium. Taxonomy (GTDB): domain Bacteria; phylum Bacillota; class Clostridia; order Oscillospirales; family Acutalibacteraceae; genus UBA1081. The sequence goes on along the minus strand of CALYBJ010000002.1, from coordinate 27,267 downwards.
AACCGAAAACACGGTATTTTTACTTCCAGAGAGATTTATAAATATTCATAAGATCGTCTTTGTTAACTTCTTTTATTGTATTTGAGGGCGAGCCTGAAGCCATGGCGTCTTCCGCCATTTTGGGCATACACCGGAAGAATTTTTCTCTGTCAATTCCGTATTCCTCAAGAGTGGGAATATTACAGAAATCACAGATTTCTTTGCAGGCTGCTACAAACTTCTCCGCGGCCGCTTCATCACTGTCAGATGTATCGGCTTTTCCTATCGCTCGCGCCATATCCGCAAAACGGTCGGCTGCTCCGTCATAAACATAGCTGAAACATTCCTTCATCAGCATGGCGTTGCTGATTCCGTGGGCAACATGGAATAAAGCCCCTATAGGTCTGCTCATACCGTGAATAATTGTTACGGAGGCATTGTTAAAAGCTACGCCGGCTTCAAGCGCCGCAAGACTCATCTGTTCTCTTGCTTCAATATTGCTTCCGTCCTTATATGCAGCAGGTAAATATTTAAAAATTCTTTTAATTGCGCTTATTGCCAAATCATCTGTCATGGGCTGGGCTTTTTTCGATGTGTAAGCCTCAGAGGCATGGCAGAGTGCGTCAAGACCTGTCGCCGCTGTTACGGAAGGCGGAGCTGTCAGCGTAAACGCCGGGTCATCTATCGCGATATCCGGCATGAGAACCGGACCTTTAAGCAGCATTTTAATGTCCTTCTCAGTGTTTGTAATAATTGTAAACTGAGTAGCTTCAGAACCTGTTCCGCTTGTTGTAGGAATTGCAATCATAGGCGGAGTCGGCACGGTAATTACTTTACCTAAATAATCATTTATAGATCCGCCGTTAGTTGCAACGGCGCCGATTGCTTTCATGGAGTCAATAGGAGATCCGCCGCCTACGGCAATAAGAAAATTACATTTTTCATCATTCCAAACCTTAAGACCTTCCGAAATCATTGCATCTGTCGGCTCTCCCGTAATTCCGTCAAAAACTGCGTATGATGTTTCACTTTTGTCGAGGATGTCTGTCACCTTTTTTACATTGCCCAGCTTTACCATCATAGGATCCGTTACGATAAGAGCCTTTTTGCCCAGGGATGCAATCTGCTCTCCGGCATCGGATAAAGCATTTTCGCCGTAAAAAATGTGTTTAGGCATTATAAACTGATAACCCATTTTTACTACTTCCTTTTATAAACCTGTTTTTTCAGCTATATATTTTCTCGCCTTAACAGCGTATTCAAAGGGATTTGCCTTTGCGGGATCCTGTTCAGCTTCAACAAGAACATAGCCTTCATAGTCGTTGTCTTCAAGAACCTTGAATATAGGCGCAAAGTCAATGGCTCCGTCACCGGGCACCGTAAATGTTCCCATTCTTACTCCGTCAAGAAAACTTAAATGATTTTTCTTTACTTCAGCGATTACTTCGGGGCGAATATCCTTTAAGTGAACGTGCTTGATTCTCTTAATATACTTATTAAGAACAGACATATAATCTTCACCGCAGTAAGCAAGATGACCGGAATCGAAAAGAAGATTAAACAGCTCCGGGTCGGTATTTTCCATAAGCCTGTCAATTTCAGCCTCAGTCTGAACAACCGTTCCCATATGATGATGGAATGTAAGGGTAATTCCCATATCCTTTGCTGTTTTTCCCAGCTTATTAAGTCCGGTGCAAAGCATATCCCACTCTTCGTCGTTCATTATGTATTTATCGTCAAATATTGATTTGCTTGTACCCTGTATTGAGTGCCCCTGCTCGGAAACGCCTACTACTTTTGCTCCCATGGCTTTAAGGAAAGTTATATGCTTTATGAATTCCTTTTCCGTTTCCTCATAAGGCTTTGTTGTAAGGAAGGTTGAGAACCATGCGTTGCATATCTGAATTCCTCTGATATCAAGGTATTTGTGAAGCTCTTCGGGGTCCTTGGGATATTTGTTTCCTACCTCGCAGCCGGTAAATCCTGCAAGAGCCATTTCCGATACACACTGCTGAAAAGTGTTTTCCGCACCTAAATCAGGCAGGTCATCATTTGTCCATGCTATCGGCGCAATTCCGAGTTTTACTTTGCTTTTGTCAAGCATTTATATCATTTCCTTTCACATTAAGAATTAATATTTTCTCGCCTTGTTAAGATTCTCAACCTTATTTTTGTATGCTTCCTGCACGCTTTCAAGCCCTGATACGGAAGCTACGCCTACATTCCACCATGCGCCGTAGCCGTCGGTCATTGACTTGGGAAGAACCTTTATATCTATAAGTGTTGAAACCGTCTGCTTTTTGATGTCTTCAAGAGCCTCCGCAAGCTCTTCAATCGTTCTTGCGGTATATGTCTTCACGCCGTAGCCGGAAGCGCATTTCGCAAAATCAATAGGCATAAGCTCGCCCAGAAGATTACCGTTTTCGTCTCTTTTTCTGAATTCAGTTGCAAGATTTCCTATACCGTTGCTCATCTGGAGATTATTGATACAGCCGAAACCGGAATTGTCGAAAAGCATTACATTAATTTTGGCGCCCTCCTGAATAGAGGTAACAAGCTCGCTGTGAAGCATAAGGAAACTTCCGTCTCCGCAGAACGCGTAAACCTCTCTGTCAGGCATAGCAAGCTTTGAGCCGAATGCGCCTGCAATCTCATACCCCATGCAGGAATAGCCGTATTCCATATTGTATGTGTAAAGGCTTTCCGTTGTCCACATTCTCTGCATACAGCCGGGAAGACTTCCTGCCGCCGCAACCGCCACAGCATTTTCGTCTATATGATTTCTTATGTAAGCGAGCGCCTGAGTCTGAGTTAATGCTGAACCGGTCATCTTTATAAATTCCGGAATGGTTTTTTCATATCTCGCTTTAATTAACGGCTCAAAATTATCATCGACTGTATAGTTGGTAAGTCTGTCCATCTCCTTGTCCCACGCCGCTTTAGCATTATCAAACTCGTCTGTATACTCGGATTTATAACCTTTTTCGGATAAAATTTCACTGAGCTTTTCAATAGACGCTTTTGCGTCGCCTACTGCCTTTACAGCGCCAAGCTTATACGCGTCGAAGCGCGAAACGTTAATGGCGGCGATTTTCTTTTCGGGGAAGAGAGATTTTGACGCTGTTGTAAAATCAGAAAATCTTGTTCCTATACCTATAATGCAGTCTGCTTCCTTAGCAACATCATTTCCTGCTGAATTGCCTGTAACGCCTACGCCGCCCATGTTGTATCTGACAGAGGACCTTGTTGCGCTTTTGCCGGCCTGAGTTTCGGCGTAAGGAATATTGAATTTCTCACAAAATTCTACAAGAACATCACCGGCCTCAGAATATCTTACGCCGCCGCCGCAGATAACCATAGGCTTTTTTGATGAAAGAATCAATGAAGCCACATCATTGATTTCTTCATCGGGAGGAGTTACTCTCGTTATTCTGTGAACTCTTTTTTTGAAAAATTCCTCGGGAAAGTCATACGCCTCGCCCTCAACATCCTGGCAAAGGCAAATGCTTACGGCACCGGTGCATGAAGGGTCTGTTAAAACTCTCATTGCGTTTATCATGGCAGACATAAGATGCTCCGGTCTTGCTATCCTGTCCCAGTAGCGTGTTACAGCTCTGTAGGCGTCATTTGTCGTAACGCTTAATGAATAGGGCTGTTCAAACTGCTGGAGTACCGGATCCGGCTGTCTTGTTGAAAATGTATCCGCCGGGAACAAAAGAAGCGGTATATTATTTACTGTCGCCGTTGCCGCCGCCGTTATCATGTTTGCGGCACCGGGGCCTATTGATGACGCGCAGGCAATTATTTTTCTTCTGTTGTTCTGTTTTGCGTATGCTGTTGCCGCATGAGCCATTCCCTGTTCGTTTTTTCCCTGATAAACTCTGAGTCCTCCGGGATTTTCGTCAAGTGCCTGACCGAGACCTACAACAATTCCGTGTCCGAATACGGTAAAAATACCGTCTACAAATTTATTTTCTTTTCCGTCAAAAGACACAAACTGATTGTCAAGAAATTTAACAAGCGCCTGCGCAGTTGTCATTACCGGCATAAAAATTCCTCCTGTTTAATTAATTTAATCTGCTTTTAATATCCATTCATGTTCCTCGGCAGTGATTCTTGTTGTCTTGAACCAGGGATCACCGTCAAGATGTCTTATCATCCATACATAATACATCGTGTAACAAGGCGCAACCACCTGCTCATGGTCCTGTCCGTTATGTATGGTACAGTATGAACCGTCTACGCTTTTGTATACCTCATCGCCGTTAAAGCAGGCGCCGAAGCCTTGGGGCTTATCAAATCTGTAATAATAAACCTCAGGCTGAGGATGATGATGAGGAGGATAGCTTGACCATCTGCCGGGCTTGTTGAAAACCTCTCCCATAACCATATTTGAGTACGGCGCGTTGTCAATATCAAACATTGTGGAAACTACTCTATGACCCGTTCCGTCCCACTGACCCTTGCCGAACTCCTGATAAAGGCAGTCCTCAGGCTTATAAAATACTGCTTCAAACTCTTTTTCATTGTTTGTCTGCTGAATTACAATTTCGCTGTCTTTTAGCCCTTCTACAAAAAATTCCGTATTCTTGGAAGCATGAAGACAGTAAGGCTTCATTTCAAAAGGAGACTGTCTGCTGCCCGTTTCTTCCTTGCCGTTCCAGATAAACCTTACTTCTCCTGAAACAAGCAGTACAGCCGTTTCGTTTTCGGCGTCAAAAATTCTTATTTTCTCCCCTGCTTTTAAAAATTTAACCTTGATATTCATTAACATATCAGAGTTAATACCGTTCATTTCACAGAGGATTTTTTCATTGTTCTCATTCAGTTCCGGTATACCGAACATATCAAATCATTCCCTTCAGGTTTTGTCGTTGGTCAAATCTCCGTTGCCGTTAATAGGAATTACATCTCCCAGATATGTAGGCTCAGGATTAAATCTTACATAAATAAAATCTTTGTTTCTCGCCAGCATCTCTCTTACAGTGTTGTAAAGGTTGGTATCAACGGTATAATTTCTTATCTGTCCGTCTACTCCGTAGGCATCAAGTCCCAGATATCTCGCCACATACAAAGCCCTGTAAAGATGATATTTCTGCGAAACGATAATTATTTTTTCTGCCTTAAAAACATCTCTTGCCCTGTACATTGATTCATAAGTCGAAAAGCCCGCATGATCCATAAATATATCGGAAGATGGCACGCCTTTATTTTTGGCATAAGCCTTAATGCTGTTGACCTCGTCATAATCCTCTCTGCCGTGATCACCGCTCATCAAAAGCTTCGGAGCGGCGCCTGAATTATACAGCTCGATACCGGTATTAACCCTGTCCTCAAGCATATGACTTAAGGTTGTACCGTGAACTCCTGCGCCCAAAACCAAAATACAATCGGCATCTTCCAGCTCCGACGCCTCACTTACACTTAAAATGTATTTTTCCGAATAATTTTTAACATAAGCGTTTACCGACAGCGCATAAATTCCAACCAAGACACAGGCGGATGAGCATACGCACAAAACTATTATCATAGCTTTAAATACTTTTTTATTTTTTCTGAAAGTCATTGGATAGTTATCCTCTTACAACCATTTCGCCGTACTCTGCCTTTGCGTCGGCAATAAACTTTTTAACAGCGTCAAGGGAAGGCATCGCCGCAGAACAGCTGTGGGCGGAAATAAGCATTGACGCTGAAGCTGAACCGAATTCAAGAGCTTCTATAACTTCACAGCCGTCAATAAGCGCTCTTATAAACGATGAAGCGTAGCCGTCGCCGCCGCCGAAGCCTTTGAGCTTCTTTGCGGGGAAAGGCTTGATTGTATAGCTCTTGCCGTCGTTTGTATAGGCGGTTGAACCTTCCTTGCCGTGCTTGATAACTACTATTTTGGCTCCGTAAGAAGTCCAAAGCTTCGCGCTTTCCCCATCTGAAGCGCATACTCCCGTAACTGCTTCCGTTAAATCAAACTCCTCACGGGAACCTAAAATAATATCGCTGTTTCGTGCAACCGTTGAATAATATATGGAAATTTCATCATTATTCTTCCATGTATATTCCCTGTAGTCAATATCAAAGATTAATGGAATGTTATTTTTCTTTGCAAGCATCATTGCTTTCAAAGCGGCTTCTCTCGAAGGGCTTGCCGCAAGAGCGGTTCCCGAAATAAGAAGAGCCTTCGTTTCCTTAATGTACTCTTCGTCAACATCATCGGGATGAAGCATAAGGTCGGCTACGCCCTCCCTGTACATAAGTATGCTGCTTTCGGAAGGACTTTTTATTTCCGTAAAAGTCAAGCCTAAATTTTCACCGTTTTTACAGCGTGTAATGTGACTTACATCAATACCGTCATTTTTAAAGTAATTTATAACATAATCTCCGAACTGATCATCGGACACCTTTCCGATAAAACCGACTTTTTTACCAAGTCGAGCCATTCCGACTGCTATATTTGCCGGTGATCCTCCTACATATTTATTAAAATTACTGCTTTCGGAAAGAGGCTTGTTCATATCAGTAGGATTAAAGTCTATGGCTACTCGTCCCAAAGGTATAAGATCGTATTTTTTTGTTTTGTCAAATTCAATATAACTCATTTTTATAGTCCTTTCTTTTAATTTTTTCGTTCATAAATTATTATAATGTATATGTATCACTTATTGCGAAATATTTCAATATGCTTTTTGACATTATTGTAAACTGCTTCAGCCATTTTAGGCGACAGGGTAAAATAATCGGGCTTATCAGCCGTCTGAGTATATTCTTTCGCCGCATTTGCAAGGGCATCAAAGCTTGCCGTAGCAATATTTATCTTTCTTATACCCAATGAAATTGCCTTTCTGAACATTTCGGCTGTAATCCCTGTTCCTCCGTGAAGAACAAGCGGCGTTTCAACCGTTTTGTAAATGCTTTCCAGAACATCAAAACGCAGCTCGGGAAGCACGGGATAGTTCCCGTGGGCATTTCCTATTGCAACAGCAAGACAGTCAATTTTCGTTTCTTCACAGAAAATCTTCGCCGCATCAGGATCGGTGCAAAGTATTTCATGCTTTGCGCTGTCACCCTCGTTACCTCCGACAACACCCAGTTCAGCCTCTACTGTTGCCCCGTATTTGTCTGCCTGAGCCTTTACCTCTTTTGTAAGGGCTATATTATCCTCAAAGGGCAGAAGAGATCCGTCAAGCATCACGGAAGTAAATCCGTATTCCAAAGATTTTTTGATGCAGTCCATTGTCAGTCCGTGATCAAGGTGAACGGCAACAGGAACAGCGGCATTCTTTGCCGCAGAAACCATCATAGGTCCCATTAAATCAAGAGGCGACTGCTTCATTCTCTTTTCGGCAATCTGGAGAATAATAGGCGTATCCATTTCCTCGGCAGCTTTTACCGCACCGATTATCATTTCCATATTGCCAACACTGAAGGCTCCCGCAGCACAGTTGTTTTTCTCTGCGAAGCTTATTATTTCTGACATTTTTACAAGCGGCATAAATATTAATTTCCTCTCTGTAAAAAATTTAAATTATTTTATCACTGAAAATAAAATAAATCCATAAGCATTAAAAAAAATTTACATATTTTTTAATTTTGTTGATAATTTAGAAAAAAAAGCAGAATAGTGCTTCGACTACTCTGCTCTGCCGGACATTTTGGATCTTATATAAATATGCTTGATGCCCTTATTGGATGTTTCCCTCGTGTCAATATCAAATAAACCCGTCGCTTCAATAAGCGGAGTGAGCTTAGAATATCCGTAGTTTCTGGCGTCAAAAGACGGTTCTTTTTTTACAATTATATTTCCTATTTCACCGAGAAAAGCCCAGCCGTCCTCATCGGCAACATCATTAACCGAGCTTGATATAAGCTTAATAACGCTTTTAGGCAACACATTGCTTTTTTCTTTAGTACTTTTTTCGGCTTTTTTATCCTTATCGGACTCCTTCTTATGGTCACTGTCCAAAATTTCAAGATAAATAAATTTGTCGCAAGCCACAATAAACGGTACCGGCGTCTTTTTTTCGCCGAGACCGTATACTTTTTTTCCCGATTCCCTTAATCTTGTTGACAGCCTTGTAAAATCACTGTCGCTCGAAACTATGCAAAAACCGTCAACATTGTTTTCATAAAGCAAATCCATTGCATCAATGATCATTGCCGAATCGGTAGAATTTTTTCCCGTTGTATAGCTGTACTGCTGAATAGGAGAAATCGCGTTTTCAAGAAGAACCTTTTTCCAGCCGGATAAATCCGGTCTTGTCCAGTCGCCGTAAATTCTTTTGACTGTCGGCGTTCCGTATCTCGCTATCTCGGAAAGTATTCCCTTGATATATGAATACGGAATATTGTCCGCGTCTATCAGCACCGCAAGCCTTAATTCCGAGATCTCGCCTTTTGTGTCTGTCAAAGAGCTTCTCCTCCGTTTGCTTTATTTTCATCTTTGCTGACAGGGATATCGTCCTGTCTTATGTCTTTAGGGCTTGAATTGAAAATATGAATAATTCCCTCGTCATTCAAGAGCTTAATTATTATTACTATGAAAGGAAGTATAAATATTCCAATTGCACCGAAAACTTTAATTCCCACATACATCGCGATTATTGTAATAATGGGAGATATGCCTACCTGGCCGGAAACAAGCTTCGGCTCAATAATCTGTCTTATAACCGAAATTATTGCGTAAATAACAAGGAGACCTATTCCCATTCCTATTTCACCGGTAACAAAAGAATAAATGCTCCAGGGAATCATAACGGTTCCTGTACCCAAAACCGGCACGATATCTATAAACGCAATTATTATGCTTATAAGGACTATATGGGAACCGTCGTTGATCCCTAATATTTTCAGTGCGTACAAGCCTACCGAAAGCTCGAAAGTAGTTATGATGATTATAAGTCCGTAAGCTTTAAACATTTTTCCCACAGAAGAAACGAGAATATGCTTTGCGCGCACGGCTTTTATTTTTTTATCATCGTCAAACTGCCTTAAAATAAAAGCCTTCATATCGCTGTAGCTTACTGTCATAAAGCATGTCGCAACAACAGAAACAAGAACTCCGGCCAAAATTGACGGAACAGTCGTTATTACGCTGCCCAAAGGCGACGCTATTTTTGAAATATTTTCGGTAATTGTTTTCATTATATCGCCGCTGATAAAATATTCAGCAACGGAATCAATGGCGTTTGTGACATAATCGTTAATTTCTACAGGCACACGATGGGCAATTTCAAGATTCAAATAACCTGTTTTTAAAACATCAAAAAATTCGGCAAAATTGCTGCACCTGTCCGTAAAATATGTTATAAGATCCTTTATGGAATATATAAGTCTTGCGCCGCCAAGACCGATAAGTCCGCCGATTAATGCAAAGACAAGCAGTGAAAGAACTGCGCTTACAAAGCCTTTGGGAACCTTTTCGTTCTTAGTTAGCAATTTTAAGGGCTTTTGAAGAAGCGCCGCGATTATAAATGCTATTATAAACGGAAAAAACATCCAAAAAGCGTATTTCATAAAAAAGTAAAAAGCTACGATAAAAATTCCGAAATAAATAATGTTTACAATAAAAGACCAGCGTTTTTGAGTTTTGTCCATAAAATCACCTCTAAATTAACTAACTTTGTTTTCTTATGTAATTATTATAATACAATACTTACCGAAAAAACAAGTCTTGTAAAAAAGTTATATTATTTTTATTTTAAATAAAGCTGTAAAAAACAAGAAGAACCGCTGAAAAGCGGTTCAAAAATCAGTTTTCAAAAAATATAATATGCCCCTTTGTTCCGTCACCGTAGGCTTCACTGCTTGCAAATTCTGATAATCTGTAATTGCCTTTTGTATATTCGCCTACGACTTTATTCCAAAAACATACTGAGGCAACATTTTTAGGGTGCATTTTTATTTGCCATTTGCCGCGGAACATATTAAACAGTTCATTAGCAACATACCGACCTACTCCGTCTCTTCTGTATTTGTACATAACAAAAAATTCGGCAACAGAATAATCGGCAGGCTCGTGAGCTTCGGGAATGTTATTAATCATGGCAAAGCCTGCAAGCTTGTTATCGGCAAAAATGAAAAAAGCATATCTGTTTTCATCCGTCCAATAGCAGTCTAAATAGTCATAGCCGTACTGACCTAAAAAATTAACATCCTCAAGGTTCCACCGGGAAAACTCATAATTATATTTTTCAAGCAAATTTCTTAATATTTCTTTTTCATCAACGGAAACTTTTTTAATTCTGGTGTTCATTATTTATTTCCTTCTCCACGCTCACGGATAATATACCTTGTAGGTGTGCCCTCAAGACCGAAAACTTCTCTTATCTGATTATCAATATATCTCTGATAACTGTAATGAAAAAGCTCCTTATCGTTTACAAAGCATACAAATGTTGGCGGCCTTGTGGAAGGCTGCGTCATATAGTAAATCTTAAGCCTTTTTCCTTTATCCGTAGGCGGCTGAACCCTTGTCTGGGCGTCAGCAAGCACTTCATTTAACTGACCGGTTCTTATTCTCATGGCGTTCTGGGTATCCACAAATTTTATTAAATCAAAAAGCCTGCCCAGTCTGAGTCCTGTTTTTGCGGATATGAAAATAATCGGAGCGTAAGACATAAATGAAAAATCATTCATAAGCTTTTTTCTGTATGCGTCCATTGTTTTTCCGTCTTTTTCAACAATGTCCCACTTGTTTACTACGATAATACAGCCCTTGCCTTCTTCATGAGCAATTCCGGCAACCTTGGAATCCTGCTCCGTAAAGCCTTCCGTGCCGTCAATCATAATTACGCAGACATCGGCTCGCTGAACTGCCATAACGGCTCTCATTACACTGTATTTTTCAATTGTGTCATCGACCTTTGATTTTCGTCTGAGTCCTGCCGTGTCAATGAGAAGGAATTTTCCGTGCTCATTTTCAACAACGGTGTCCGTCGCGTCTCTTGTCGTTCCGGCAATATTTGAAACAATTACTCTTTCCTCACCGCATACAGCGTTAACAAGAGAAGATTTGCCTACGTTCGGTTTGCCTATTATTGCCACCTTTACCGTATCATCGTCGGTTTCTTCCTCTGTATTGTCGCCGATATATTTGTATACCTCGTCAAGCAAATCTCCGGTACCGTGACCGTGAGCCGCAGAAACAGCAACGGGATCACCCAGGCCTAAATTGTAAAACTCATAAATTTCAAGAGGCGTTTCGCCTATGGAGTCACATTTGTTGACGCACAGCACAATCGGCTTTCCGCTTTTTAGAAGCATTGAAGCAACCTCGGCGTCAGTAGCTACGACCCCTGTTTTTATATCAGTAACAAAAATAATAACATCGGCGCTGTCAATTGCAATCTGCGCCTGTCTCCTCATCTGAGATAAAATTATATCGTCAGAATAAGGCTCAATTCCTCCGGTATCAACAAGCAAAAAGCTTTTTCCCAGCCATTCGCAGTCACCGTAAATACGGTCTCTTGTTACACCGGGCTTATCATCCACTATAGCAAGACGCTTGCCGCATAATTTATTAAAAAGAGTTGACTTGCCTACATTTGGTCTGCCTACAACGGCTACAATGGGCTTGCTCATTTTACTCACTCTCCCTGCCAACAATTTTATATAACAAATCTTTACCTCCGCCGGAAACAGATTCAATCTTTACATTTAATTTTTCCGACAGCTCGTCAACGGTAATATCATCAAGAAAAATCTTTTCATCTCCGTCCCGAAGCATTACCGAGGGTATCAGCGCTTTTTCATATTCGGAAAGTTTTCCCACCTGAGCAATAATATCGCCGGCAGTAACAAGTCCGGCAACAGTTACGCTGTGCCCGAAAAAATCGTTTACTACGGTAAAAACATCTGCTGTTAAGCCCTCAAATTTCTTTTCGGCGCTTTTTGCAAGCTCATTTATAAGGGGACCTGCGGCAACGCCGGTAATTAACGCGATTTTCTTTGCTTTACTCTCTGACACACTGTCAAGGGCATCATAAAATTCCTGCTTCGTCAGCGCCCATGTGCCTACGCCGTTATCAAGCTGTCTGAATTCGTCATAATATTCACAGTCCGGCATTTCTCTTTCAGCCTGCAAATAAAATTCATCGGCGGCAAAAACGAAATTTCGGTTTATTTCCCCGTAATGAGCTTTATTAAAATTGTCAATCATATTAATAACAGCCGACGCCGTTTCTTTATTGTAGCCTTCTATGGGGCACAGGTCTTTGCGGAATTTTGTAAGACCGACGGGAACTGCTGCTACACTTATTATCTTTTCACCGATTTTATAAAGCTCATTAAGAGAATACTCAAGCTCTCTGCCGTCGTTGATTCCCGGACACAAAACAAGCTGAGCATTTATTTCAACGCCGCCGTCGGCAAGCATTTTTATAAATTCAAGCACCTTCCCTGCGTTAGGATTTTTCATCATTTTAACGCGAAGCTCCGGATTCATTGTATGAACTGAAATATTAACGGGAGAAATGTGCATATCAATAAGCCTTTTAATGTCTTTTTCGGCCATATTTGTAAGGGTAACATAATTACCGAAAAGAAAAGACAGTCTTGAGTCGTCATCTTTAAAGTACAAACTTTCTCTCATTCCGTCAGGCATCTGATCAACAAAACAGAAAATACATTTGTTTTTACAGCAGTGCTGCTTGTCCATGAGATATGTTGAAAATTCAAGTCCCAAATCGTCAACATTGCCTGTTGCCTTTATATGTTTTTCAACTATATTATTGTCATTATCGGCAAAAACAACATGAAGACGCTTTGCCGCTCCGTAAAAGCGGAAATCGAAAACATCATTAATATCATTTCCGTTTATTGAAATGATTTTAAAGCCGTTCATTATACCCTGCCTTGAGCAGATTGAATTTTCCCTTACAGATAATATACTTACAGACAATGAATACCCTCCGAAATAAACAACACCAAAAAGGCGGGAAAGAAATCTTCTCCGCCTTTCATGTCTGAAATAAAATAGAAAAATTAATCCTCTACGCTTATAACCTGTCTGCCGTTGTAATAACCGCAGGTATCACATACTCTGTGAGTCATCTTATAAGCGCCGCACTGAGGACACTTCTGGAGAGAGGGTCCCTCCATCTTCCAAACGCTTGAACGTCTTTTATCTCTTCTTGCGCGAGAAACTCTTCTTGCAGGTACTGCCATATCGAAAACCTCCTAATAATTTACAATGTCATTCATCTTCCGACAAAAGCTGGCTGAGAGCCGCAAGCCTTGGGTCAACAGGCTTTTTGCAGCCGCATTCGCCGTCATTAAGGTCTTTGCCGCAGTAAGGACAAAGTCCTTTACAGTCTTCCTTGCATAAAAATCTTAAAGGCAGAGAAAGATATATATCTTCCATAACAAGACCGTCAAGATCCAGAAGCATATTTTCAACAAGGATAAAATCATCATTGTCCTCATCGTTCAGCTTCGAAACAAGCAAATGACTTACGGGAATACTCATATTCTTGCAAATATTTTTTGCACACTTTGCACACTGAGCGGAAATCGTAAAATCGGCTTCGGCAGTCAGAGACACGATCCCCGTTGAATTTTTTACAAACCCTTTAACATGAACCGGCTCGGAAAACAACTTATCATCACAGGTAAATTCATAATCAAAGTCCTGCTTTATGTCATCGTTTTCAAAAAAACGCCGTAATTCAATCTGCATTTGCAAAGTCCTCCAAAATACGAACGGATAATATTATATATATAAAATTATCTTTTGTCAATATGTTTTCTCAACAAAGTGTAATTATTTATTAAGCATTTTTCTGATTAATTTTCTAAATACAGCAGCTTATTGTCAAAAAGATATTATTTTAACTCACAGAAAGAGAGAACTCTTTCAGGAATATTTTCTGTTTCCGTTGATACGGTAAACGTAAATTTGGTATCGGAATCAGCGGCAAGTGCATTTACCTTTGTAAGGAAATCCGCAAGCTCTTCAAAATCTCTTGAACCAATGCGAAGTGTCGCGTCTACAAGAATATCGGTTATATCGTGATTTCCTGCGCACAGTCCCGCAAGAAGTCCGTAAAAAGCGTCAAAACCGGCTATATCGTAATGATCGGTGGAAACAAGTCTTACATTGGGCTTGATTGAATACCTTAAAGCCTCATTCTTTTCAACGCAAATAACGTTTCCTTCAGACGCCTTAAAAGCCTCGTCGATCATGTCAATAAGCTTCTTTGTTTTTCCGCTTCCTTTAGGGCCGGTAAGTAATGTAATCATAGTTCAATCTCCTTTTCTTGTATAATTGACGGTCAGCTCAAAATTCTCTTTGAAAGCTCCTCTGCCATTTCCTCGTATCCGGGCTTGCCTAAAAGAGCAAACATATTCTTTTTATAGCTTTCAACGCCGGGCTGGTTAAAGGGGTTTACTCCCAGCATATAACCTGATACTGCACAGGATTTCTCAAGGAAATATATAAGATAACCTAAATTATATTCGTCCATTTTGCTGACTTCTATTATAATGTTGGGTACGTCTCCGTCTGTATGGGCAAGAAGCGTTCCCTCAAAAGCTTTTCTGTTAACAAACGACATCGTTTTTCCCGCAAGGAAATTAAGTCCGTCACCGTCTGTTTCGTCAGCCTCTATTGTAATATCGCATTTCGGCTCGTCAAATATAACAACTGTCTCGAAAAGCTGTCTTTTTCCTTCCTGAACATATTGTCCGAGAGAATGAAGATCAGTTGAGTACACAACAGATGAAGGATAAATGCCTTTATGATCCTTTCCTTCACTTTCGCCGAAAAGCTGTTTAAACCATTCATTCATCATTGTATAGTCAGGCTCATAGCTTACCATGAGCTCAACATTTTTGCCTTTTTTGTAAAGAATATTACGAAGTGCAGCGTAAACACAGCAGTCATTTGTCATAACATCAGAATTATCATACTGCTTCATGGCATCGTATGCGCCTTTCATAAGGGCATCAATATCAATTCCCGCTGCCGCTATCGGCAGTAATCCTACTGCTGTAAGAACAGAAAATCTTCCTCCGACATCGTCGGGTACAACAAAGGTCTCATAGCCGTCCTTGTCAGCCATCTCCTTAAGCGTTCCCTTATGCTTATCGGTAGTAGCGTATATTCTCTCTGACGCCCCGTCCTTACCATATTTTTTAACAAGCAAAGCTTTAAACAATCTGAAAGCTACGGCAGGTTCCGTTGTCGTTCCTGATTTTGAAATAACATTAACAGAAAAATCACAGTTCTCACAAATAGCTAAAACTTCGGAAATTTCAGTAGGACTCAAGGAGTTTCCTACAAAAAATATTTTCGGTGAATTTTTTTCAACTATATTGTAATTTTTGGATTTACAGAATTCGATAGCAGCTCTTGCTCCCAGATAGGAGCCTCCGATTCCGATTACTACAAGCACATCTGAATTTTTTCTGATTTTTTCTGCCGCCTTTTTAATTCTTTCAAACTCTTCCCTGCTGTAATTTTCAGGAAGATTAAGCCATCCGTGAAAGTCGCTGCCTAAAGCGTTTTCTTTTTTGGAATAAAGCTGTTCATACGCTTCCCTGACAGCATCCTTTTCTGCGAACAGTTCATCGTCTCCGACAAAACGGCTCACATACTTACGATTCAATTTTACAGACATTTTTCGTCTCTCCAAACAAACAAATATTTTAAAATATTATACTATGTTTTTTTTCATATTTCAATAGATATTTATTCACAAGAGAGAATTTTTTGATTTTTTAATTTTTTATCTGTTACGCTGTAATGAAAATGACGACAGCAGTTTTAAAAATGCGTCAAAAAAATTTAGCCCGGGAACATAATTCTCTGCCTTTATATCATATTCGTCAAGAAGCTGCTCCCCTATGAATACGCTGATTTTTCCTAAAATCTGATTTTCTTCCACAGGAGCTTCGACAGCATCTGCAAGCTCGGTCTTCACTGTTATTTCACCGCTTTGTCCCTTGTTTATCAGTACAGGTGACAGCTGCGGAAGAATAATATCAACATATTGTTCCTTGCCCTTTAAAACTTTTACTGTTTTTCCGCTGATGTCTTCCGCTTCGGGAGTAAAAATTTCATAATTAGCGAAGCCCCAGTCAAGTAGGTTTGAAGCTGTTGTAAACCTGTCATTGCTGTTTTCACTGCCTAAAACTACCGCTATAAGCTCCATTCCGTTTCTTTCGGCAGTTGCCGATACACAGCAGCCTGCCTTTTCCGTTGTTCCCGTTTTGAGACCCGTAATGCCGTTATATGACCGTACAAGCTTATTTGTGTTTACAAGCTGTGTTTCTCCGTTTCTCAATGTGTCCATCCATGTAGTCGTATATTGTCTTATAACATCATGTTTCAGAAGCTCCCGGGACATCAGGGCAATGTCGTAGGCTGTTGTTAAATGTGTTTCCGTTGTGTCGTCGAGACCCGTACAGTTATCAAAATTAGTATTTTCCATGCCCAATTCCTTTGCTCTGCTGTTCATCGCACTTACAAAGGCCTGTTCACTTCCGCAGACATATTCTCCTAAAAGCGTACAGGCGTCATTTGCGCTGTAAATGCAGGCAGCCTTTAAAAGCTCTTCAACCGTCATTTGCTCTCCCGGCTCAAGCCATATTTGCGAGCCGCCCTTAGATGCTGCATTGTCACTGCATTCAACGGTATCGGATAATTTTATTTTCCCGGAATCAATTGCCTCGCATACAAGGAGAATACTCATAATTTTCGTTACCGATGCAGGATAAAGCCGTTCGTTTTCATTTTCGGCATACAATAATTTTCCGGTTGATTTTTCCATAAGAGCAACTGCCTTCGCATAAGTCATAAGCTGGGCGTCAACGGTGACAGATGCGTCTACAGTCACAGCCTGACTGCCGGCTGTGCTTCTCAGACTTTTTTCTTCCTCAGCTGAAATCTCTATTCCTTTGGGAAATATCATTACCGTTAACATAATTGCAGCAGTAAGAATTACGCATAAAATTTTTCTTTTCATTATATCACCCCGTTATTGTACTTGTACGACTGTCAATGAATTTTATGCTTAAAGGATTAATATTATACTTGATTTTTATTTTAATTAAATCTATAATTGTCGCGAGGTGTGAAATATGAAAGCAGCTTTTTATACTCTCGGCTGTAAAGTAAATCAGTACGAGTCCCAGGAAATGTCCGAACGACTGAAAGCCGAAGGTTATGATATTGTTAATTCAAAAGAAGCGGCAGATGTGTATGTAATAAATTCATGCACTGTAACTGCGGAAAGCACACGAAAAACAAGACAGGCGGTTCGCCGCTTCAAGCAAACGCATCCTGATTCAGCCGTCGTATTAACAGGCTGTGTTCCTCAGGCTTTTCCAAGCGAAGCACTGTCTGTTGAAGAAGCTGATATTGTAATCGGCAACAAAAGCAATCATAAGCTCCCACGGCTTCTCAAGCAATGGTTTTCTGACAGAAAAAGGATAATTGCCGCGGAGCCGCATAATAAAGATGACAAATTTGTCTGCACTTCCATTTCCGTTTTTTCCGAGCATACAAGAGCTTTTGTTAAAATTCAGGATGGCTGCAACAGATTTTGTTCCTACTGTGCGATTCCGTTTGCCAGAGGCCGCTCAAGATCAAGAGAGCTTAACAGCATTAAGGATGAAATAAAAACTTTAGCCGGAAACGGATATAAAGAAATCGTTTTTGTGGGAATAAATTTATCGGCATACGGCAGAGATATAGGTCTTTCGCTTACAGACGCAGTTGCCGCCGCTAATGAAACAGAAGGCATTGAGAGAATACGGCTTGGCTCCCTTGAGCCGGATCATATCACAGATGATATAATCGAAAAGCTGGCTGAATTCCCGAAATTTTGTCCGCAGTTTCATATTTCTCTGCAAAGCGGCTGCGATACTGTTTTAAAGAGAATGAACAGACATTACAATTCGGAGGAATACGAAAATCTTGTAAAAAAACTCAGAAGCGTTTTTCCGGAAGCTTCAATAACCACCGATATAATAGCCGGCTTCCCGGGAGAAACACAGGAAGAGTTTGTGACAACCCTGAAATTTGTTGAAAAAATAAAGTTTGAAAAAGTCCATGTTTTTCCGTACTCCCGCAGAGAAGGTACAAGAGCCGCATCACTGCCGGATCACCTCAGCAATACGGAAAAAACACACAGAGCGTCCGTTTTATCGGAGGTTTGCTCAAAAATCAGAACGGAATATTTTAAAAGTCTTATAAACAAAACCTTTTCGGTTCTTTTTGAGGCTCCGAAAAACGGTTACCAGTGCGGATATACAAAAAATTACACACCGGTGAAAGTCAAATCAGACAGGCCTCTGACAGGTCGGATTTTAAACATACGGATTATTGATACAGAAAACGATTACTGTATTGGTGAGCTGACAGACTGAAAGCTTCGGAAAAATTTATTAATTCTTTACATTTGCTTGTTTTTTTCTTGCTCTTTTAATTGTTAAATAGATTTGCAATAATCTAAAGGAGTAATTTCATGAATTTTTTGTTTACTTTAAATTCTTCATATCTTGAACCGCTGAGAATATGTCTGTATTCAATTTCCAAGGTTTCAGACGAACCTAACGATTACTACATTGCCCACAGCACTCTTAATGACTTTGATATGGGAAAAATCAAAATGGACTTGTCCGGCACTTGCCATAAAGTTCACTTTATAACGATCGGCGCTGAATACTTTAACGGACTTACACTTCTTAAGCATACTTCAAAAGAAACATATTACAGACTGCTTTGCACGGATTTTTTGCCGGAGAGCATTGACAGAATATTATATCTTGATCCGGACATAATCTGCATTAACAGTATCAATGAGCTGTATTATATGGATTTGAAGGACAACTTTTTCGCAATGGCTTCACACACAAATACATTTTTTACCGTATTCAATAAGTTCAGACTGCATCTTCCTAAAATTTATCCGTATTACAATGCAGGGGTTATGCTTATCAATCTGAAGCTCTTACGAAAATTTTACTGCGGAAAAGATATTCTCAATTTTATGACATCAACAAAAATACATCTTGAATTTGCCGATCAGGATGTGCTGAATCTAATGTTCTACGACAGAATAACTCAGCTTGATACCATTAGATATAATCTTGATTTAAAGCAGTTAAACAGATTCAAGCTTTCCCCTTCCTGGGCAAGACATAACGCCGCAATCATACATTTCGACGGAAGAGACAAGCCATGGAAGCCTGGCTGCAAAAATGTTTTAAAGATATTTTATGAGGAGCTTTGTAATGATAAAGAAAACGGCAAAGTTTATAAAGGACAACAAGCTGACAGTACCGCTGATCGCCTTTTCGGTGCTGCTGATACTGATCATAATCTTTTACTCAAAATACAGTAGCGAGCTGGCGGCAATTATAAAAAACAAGGACACTTTTCGTTCCTGGCTTATGAGCTTCGGTTCCTGGGGAAAAGTCATTTTCGTGGCAATCAGATCATTGCAGACCGTTGTAAAATTCGTTCCTGCCGAGCCTCTTGAAATAGGCGCCGGATATGTTTTCGGCACATTTCAGGGTATGCTTCTTTGCATTTTAGGTACCGAGATCGGCTCATTTGCAATTGTTCTTCTTACAAAAATTTTCGGAACGAAATTTATCAATGCTTTAATTCCCGAAAAGAAAATCACAGCTGTTCAGGACTACATAAAAAAAATTAATGTAATTTCTTCCCTGTTTATAATTTATCTTATTCCCGGAACACCGAAAGACCTTATAACATACTTTATTGACTTTCTTCCGATTTCAATTTTTAAGTTTTTTATAATTACTTCAATTGCAAGAATACCTTCAATACTTACGTCAACCTGGTGCGGCTCTGCTTTAGGTGAAAGCAACTATATTCTTTCGGCAGCGGTATTTCTTTCAACGGTGGTGCTGGGACTCGGCGGCGCGGCGCTGTACGCAAGATATACGAAGAAAAAGGAAAAATTATCCCGCAGCGCCGTTTAATCATTTAAACTTTACTTTTCTTTATTTTTTCATTATCTTTTCTTAAAAACAAACTGGTTTAATAAAGACAGGGTCAAAAATTCAATTTTTTCGGAGATGAAAATATGCACTGCGTTCTTGTTTGCGACGACGATACCGCAATTCTGGAATCAATAGAAATTTATCTTAAAAACGAAGGTTACGAAGTCCTTACGGCTTCCGACGGCTTCCAAGCTCTTGAGCTTATAAAAAACCATGAAATTCACTGCATGGTCCTTGATATCATGATGCCGAGACTGGACGGTCTTAAAACTACAATTAAAATCAGGGAAAAATTTAATTTTCCGATTATTCTGCTGTCGGCAAAAAGCGAAGACACGGACAAGATATCAGGTCTGGGCTTCGGCGCCGACGACTATGTAACAAAGCCCTTTAATCCTCTTGAGCTTGTTGCAAGAGTAAAATCTCAGATAAGAAGATATATTTCACTGGGAAGCATGAAAAAAGCAGACAATACGCTTATTACCGGAGGTCTTGCATTAAATACCGATACCAAAGAAGTCACTGTTGACGGTGAACCGGTTAAGCTTACAGCAAGAGAATACAGTATTCTGGAATATCTTATGGAGAACATGGGCAGAGTTCTGTCAAGCGTTCAGATTTATGAGGCTGTCTGGAATGAGCCTGCTTTCAGAACTGAAAAAACAGTTACGGTTCACATAAGAAACATTCGGGAAAAAATTGAAATTAACCCTAAAGACCCAAAATATTTGAAGGTGGTGTGGGGACTTGGATACAAAGTCGAAAAACTTTAAGTACAGCTTCGCCGCAAAAGCAATATGTTTTCTGCTTTCGGCGGTATTTTTCTTTTTATCGGTTTTTTCATGCGCGTCAATCATAATTGCTTCTTATGTATACGGATTCAACTCATATTTCAACGGTTCGTCAGCAGATATTTCCTACTCGGAGCTTTTCAAAAATCAATTCTTAAATGATATTATCAATCTCAGAACCGTTGCTGCTTCAGATACTTCATCAATAGAGGCTGTTTTTGCCGAGCAGTCAAAAAGTATAATTAACGGCGCTGTCAATTCATTTCTTGATAAAAAGGCGAAAATTATAGAAGATGAGCTGAGATATGCCGTTGAAAACTACGACGATTCGTACTTTAATTATGAATATACTGCCGATTCTGTTACTCTTCCTAATGAATACTACGCAGAATATGCAACTGCTTACAGCGATAATGCTGAAGACGGCGGCAGTGTGCCGAAAAACATAGAGCTTGCTCAGATAATTCTCGGCAATGCCAAAGGCAGAGAGTTTTTAAATTATGAAGCCCTTGTGAGAACTGATGCTTTTACTCAGTCTTTTTCTTATGAATATACAATTACATTAAACTCTGATACCAGTTTCAATCTTAACTTGTATACGGAGGATATGAACCTCTCTGAAAATCAGGCGTCAAAGGATTTTACTTCTCAGTACAACGATAACATGAACGCTGTTTTATATTCCCTCGATTCAGCATACGAAGCAAATTATTCTCTGTCGCTTTTAAAAAATTTTAAATATTATTTGGTTGCCTACAACGACAAGGTTTATAAAAATATAGATTTTATCCCCTCTGCCGATTCACTTGACAATTATAAAATATCCCTTTACTCAAACAGCGTTAACGCCGTAATCAACGGAATTTTAAATCCTGCTTTAAAAGATTCTATATCCTCACTTATTACAGGAGAAAGCAGCTTTAAGGAAATGTATATTTTCCTTGAGAATGATTTAAATGAATCAAATGACGCATATTCCGAAATTTTTTCGGTTTTCAATAATTATGACACTTTTTCCGCTCAGGTCAACCTTGCGATACTGATAATTTCTTTTATTTCAGCTGTTGTTTTTCTTGTTCTGCTTTTAATGCTCTGCGGTCATAAAAACGGCACAGATACTCCCGTTACGGCATATATTGACCGGCTTCCTTCTGATTTGCATTTGATTTTATCTTTAGGAATTATTGTGGGCACTGTATTTCTGGCGTTGGCGGCAGCAAGCGAAGTTTTAAGAAGCAATTATTTTTCATATATACTTTCAGACTACGGCGCACTCGCTTTTGCTCTCGCCGGAGCATTTTGCTTCGCAGTTTTTACGGAATGTCTTGCCTCCGCTGTAAGAATAAAAAAAGCCGGTTTATCAATCTTAAAAAATACACTGATCGGTAAAATATTTATATCAATTTTCGGACTCCTTAAAAAACTTAAAGCAATTTTTTCATACACTCCCAGAATTTTTCATATTAAGTTTATTTTTCTGACTGCGGGATATGTGCTTATAAATGCAATATTTTCATTTTTAGGTTCAATGGCAATACTTTACACACCATTATCGGCAATAGTTGTTCTTCTCGTTATGATTGCATTTAATGCCCTGTGCGCTGTTTTCACAGTGAAATACATTTACAATCTCGACAAAATTATTGACGCTTCCTGCCGGCATGAAAATGTAGATTTCGGCAGCGAAAAGGTTCCTAAATCCTTGGCGCTCCTTGCTATGAACCTTACCAACGCCAACTATGAGCTCAGTGAAGCCGTCGCCAAAGCTGTCAGGGACGAACAAATGAAAACAGAGCTTATAACTAATGTTTCCCACGACCTGAAAACTCCTTTAACATCTCTTATAACATATTCCGATTTGCTTAAAAGCTGCGATATTACCGATGAAAAAGCAAAGAAATACATTTCAGTTATAAACAAGCAGTCCTTTAAGCTTAAAAGACTGATAGAAGATTTAATTGAAGCCTCAAAGGTATCAACCGGAAATGTTACGCTAAATAAATCGGTTCTTAATCTTTCCGAGCTGACGGCTCAGGCTATAGCAGAGTTCGCTCCCGAAATGGAAGCTAACGGCAACACAATAATTTTTAATCAGCCCGAAACGCCTCCCGAGGTTTTTGCCGACGGCTCAAAAACCTATCGGATTATCTCTAATCTTTTAAGCAATGCAAAAAAATATTCCGCTGCCGATACAAGAGTCTATATTTCAGTTTACGGCGACGGCAAATACAGCTATTTTGAAATAAAAAACATTTCATGCGAGCCTCTGAATATTTCTCCGGATGAGCTTACCGAAAGGTTTGTACGAGGCGACCAGTCAAGAACAAGAGAAGGCAACGGACTCGGACTTTCAATAGCCAAAGATCTGTGCCTGCTTCAGGACGGAGAGCTGAAAATCATTATTGACGGCGACCTGTTTAAGGCTATAGTCCAGCTGCCTGCAAAGGACAGCGGCAGAAACGCCGATTCCGATAACGCATAAACATAAAGCGAAGACCTCTCGTTTTTACGGGAGGCCTTCGTATTTGAGTTAATATTAAATATATTTTTCGGTTCCGGCAACAAGCTTTCCTTTTTTCGTGCTGCGCAAAATTTCAATGAACCTGAAACGGCCACAGCCCCTTACCGAAACAATATCTCCGTTTTTTATTAATGAAGAATTTTCCGCATTTCGACCGTTAATAAATACTTTCTCACCGTCAAAAAGCCTTTTTGCATCGCTTCGTGATAAGTTATATACGGAAGCGACAATAACATCAAGACGCATTGAAGAGATAATATGTTCCTCTGTAACCGATGAAACAGAAAATTCTTCCGGCAAGCGGTCAGCGGCAGTGCATTTTACCTTTGTTCTCTTTATATATTCAACAGTATTGCAAATATAATCCGTTACCGTATTAATGCAGAAAACATAAGCGTCGCCGCCGTTTATAATAATATCCCCTATCATCTCCCGCTTTATTCCCGCTCCCATAAGGGAGCCTAAAAAATCTCTGTGAGTAAGCTCCTGAGAAAATTTTTCATTAACGGGACTTATTTTTATTATATCAACGGGATAATCCGGCTCATAACCTATACTCTCAATATCTCCGAAAACTGCTATCTTCCTTTCAGCCGCATCATAACCGCCGAATTCTGTTACTCTGACAGGCAGTTTTAGGCAATACAGATCGCTTTGCTGAGAAAGTGTAAGAAACTCAGAATAAGTCCATATATTTTTATTATAAGACCTTTGAGAAAGGTCTTTGAATCTGCTTACAGTCAGTTCCTTTTCCTCCGTTATAACTCACCTCACCAAAACAAAAGGAGCAGTTCTCTGCCCCTTTCACTGTTTAATTATTTTGTTCCGAAAATTCTGTCTCCTGCGTCGCCTAAGCCGGGAACAATATAACCGTGGTCATTAAGCTTCTCATCACACGCAGCACAGTAAATATCAACATCGGGATGAGCCTTTGAAAGCGCTTCAATTCCTTCGGGAGCTGCTATGGTACACATAAATTTGATGTTTTTCGGATTTCTCTTTTTTATCTGCGTAATAGCGTCTATTGCGGAGCCGCCTGTGGCAAGCATGGGATCTACAACTATAACTTCTCTCTCGCCTATATCGGCAGGAAGCTTGCAGTAATACTCAACCGGCTGTAATGTCTCCGGATCTCTGTAAAGCCCTATGTGACCTACTCTTGCAGATGGTATCATATTCAGAACTCCGTCTACCATGCCCAGGCCTGCTCTTAAAATCGGGATTATCGCCAGCTTCTTTCCAGCCAGCTTTTTTGTGGATGCAACAGCTACAGGCGTTTCTACCTTTACCTCCGCAAGCGGAAGATCCCTCGTTGCCTCATAAGTCATAAGCATAGCGATTTCACCTATAATTGTTCTGAAATCCTTTGACGATGTGTCCTTATCTCTTATTATTGAAAGCTTATGCTGTATCAGGGGATGATCTGTTATCATTACTTTTCCCATTATAATTCCTCCTTTTTCATAAAAATTATACACCTGTATAGATAAAATTACAAGCATAAATTAAAAACTCTGCCGGAAAAACATTTATGCGGTATGCAAGCTATATCAAAAAATATATCAATAATTCAAAATTCTAAAGCGGCGTAACAATAGTTAATTATAATAACAAGAAAAATATCATGGCAGTTTGGATTTATTTCTGTGAAGCTCCTTCATTCCGTCTATCTCATCATATATTTCTTTCAAACTGCATGAAGAACAGTCAAAAATCACATTATCAAAAATATGATTTAATGCAGCTGTTGTGTCTCTGATTTTGCTGCAAAGCGTATAAAGTTCTTCAAAATTTGAAAACTCTGTCAGAAAAATTATCTTTACACTTTTTACATAAAAAACAAATTTATGTACAATTAATTTGATGCTTTTAATAATGGATTGCTTGACGATATGAATTCAATTGTGCTAAAGTGTAATAAAAATATTTTTTACTATTTTAAGTACATATTAAAAAATTGAGTCCGGAACATTCAAAATTTTTAACTTTGTTATGCGCAGTTTTTTAATCAATACTTTGACGAAAGGATAAACTATGACAAAAACCAACAGAACAGTCAATAACCTCTATTTTTATATGCTTTAATGTTTTTGTTTCCATTTTTCAGCGGCGGCTTTCCGGAATATGTATGCATAGGCTTTTGTGTTCTGCTTATCTGTATTCCTATTACACATATTAACAAAAATAAATTTATTTTGTTAAATTTAAATCTGCAAAGCATGAGTATAGTTATTTTTACCGCAGCATATCTCATTGCGCTTCCGTTTGCTGTTGACTGGGGGGGGGCTGCTTCGTTGGATTCTTTAAATTCTTACCGCTGCTGCCATTCATGCTGATTATAATGCAAATTTCACCTGAAGCCAAACACAATCTCTTATTAACTGTTCCTTTTGCCGGAGCCGTTTTAACTGTGTTCGGCGCTCCCATGTATTTTTTTGAACATCTCTAAAGCAATTTTTATACGAACTACAGATTTCACGGAGGATTCGGCTACGCCAATACTTTTGCAATTTTTCTTTTATGCGGGCTTATTATCACTATATTTTCTTTTTCATCATTTCACAAAAAATGGATTCCGCCATTAATTGCAGCTATACTTATTACTGGTCTTCTTCTTTCCGGAAGCCGAACGGTTTTTATAATAACGGCAATTCTTATTGCTGCACTTAGCTTCAAACTAAAATTTGCCAGAAAATTTGTTTTTCCTGCATTTGCAGTCCTTGCTGCTGCTGCGGCTGCTTACGCATATTTTTCGGATAACTTAACTAATGTTGCGCACTATCTGACAAGCTTTCTTGATTCAAAAACACTTGTAATCAGATTTGTTTATTATTATGATGCATTGCCCCTTATAATTAAACATCCTTTCGGACTTGGATATAACGGTTACAAGTATATTCAATATTCTATTCAATCAACCGTTTACAGCGTAGCTTTTATCCATAATGAATATTTGCAATTCTTACTTGATATTGGCTGGATACCGGCAATACTGTTTTTTGTCGGATGGATTAAAAGCTTAATATCAAGAAACACCAGTATGCTCCGAAAATTCTTGCTCGCCGCAATTGGTCTGCGCATATTTCTTGATTTTGATCTTCAATTTCTTTCTGTTTTTTGTATTGCAGTTTTGTGCTTTGATTTTGAAAAGGGAAAACATTTTAAATTTGAGTTTCCTTCAAAAACAGTTATAAGCAAAAAGTCAAAAAACATTAAAAATAACTGCACTGTCAGCACCGGAAAAGATTTAACAATATCAAAAAATAAATTTTTACTTTTAGCAATAAAAATTTTATCGTTTTTTTTAATATGCATCTGTATTCCTATGTTTACTGCCACATATCTGGAAAACAACGAAAATTACGAAGACGCAATTAAAATTTATCCTTACCTTACAGACTCTCAATTAGTCGTTTTAAGACAAACAGAAGATGTAAACATTGCAAAAGAAACAGCGGAAAGCGTTATTAAAAGAAATAAATATAGCCCCATTGCATATGATGCTCTTGCAACAATCAGCCAATATACCGGTGATTTTGATAAAGCTGTTGAATATAAAATTATGTCTCTTAATGCAACAAAATTTGAATTAGCTGAATATATAGACTATTTTAATGTTTTAAAAACAGGGTATGAATATTATACAAAAACAGAAAACAACAGAAAGGTAGAACAGTACTAACAAAAAATTTTAGATATACCGGATATGATAAACAGTATATTGACCGAAGTAAATCCGCTGGCAAAAAAAATTAATGTTACTCCGGACCTGACACTCCCAGATGAAGTTCAAGAATACATAAACAGTCTTAATTGAATTTTAAACAGATTATATTAATTTCTTTTTGCTTTCTTTCTTAACACAAAAAATTAACCCTGTCTTCACATGAAAACAGGGTTTTAAATAAACTAAGACGATTTTAATCCGTCTTTTTGGTGCTGGTGACCGGACTTGAACCGGTACGGTATTGCTACCGAGGGATTTTAAGTCCCTTGCGTCTGCCGATTTCG
>CALYBJ010000001.1 GCA_944412445.1 uncultured Clostridia bacterium | reverse complement strand
CAAAAAAGACTACAAGGCTATCTTTTTTCGATAGACTTGTAGTTCTTTTTTTTCAGGCTGTTTTTTTACAGCCCCTTTACCATATTAAATTTATTCGTCAGTATATCTGCACGCAGCCAAAGCCGCTACAGCTCCGTCCGCAGCCGCAGTAGTTACCTGTCTGATATTTTTTCTCCGGCAGTCTCCCGCAGCAAATATTCCCTTTGTCTTTGTAACACAGCTTTCATCACTGTCAAAATATCCGTATTCTGTTAAATCCGCAAGGTCTTTGAAGCTGTCGTTCTGAGGAACAAGTCCTATTGCCACAAACATACCGTCGGCGTTTATTTCCCTTGTTCCGTCCTCTGAAGAAATTTCAATTCCCCGGAACTCGTCGCCGTCCAATATCCTTAAAACCTTTGCGTTGTATATTACACTTACATTTTCTTTTGAGAGAATTAAGTCGGCAAGCTTTTTTTCGCCTGTTAAATAAGGCATATCCTGTACTATTGTAACGCTTTTGCAGGTTTCGGACAGAAGCACCGCCTCCTGAAGAGCCGAATTTCCGCCGCCTATTACCAAAACATCCTTGCCGGCGTAAAAGGCTCCGTCGCATACCGCGCAGAAGGAAATCCCGTTTCCTACAAATTCTTCTTCTCTCTCAAGACCCAACATTCTGTGCTTTACGCCTACGGCGATTATTACGGCTTTTCCCGTATATTCCGAGCTTTCGCCGACTACCGTTTTAAATTCTCCGTCAATTATCCCCGTAACCTTGTCGATTTCAACATCAGCACCCTGAGACAAAACCTGGTCCACCATTAAATCGGCAAGCTCGCTGCCGGACATGGATTTATGACCCGGATAATTTTCTATTTTAGGGGACAGGGTTATCTGACCTCCGAAAGCCCCTTCTTCTATTATTAATACTTTTTTTCCTGCTCGTAAGGAATAGAGAGCCGCAGTTAATCCTGCGGGCCCTCCTCCTATAATTATAATATCGTACATCATGATACCGTTTCTATATATTTTTTAATATCGGATACGCCTGTATGCTTCGCTATATGACCGTGGTCTACAACTACAAGGGTAGGCGCCTGCTTAATTCCCAGCTGTTTCGCAAGCTCTGCGTTTTCCTCTGCCAGAACCTTGGAATAATCCACTCCTGCTTTTGTAAGAAGTGTTGCGGCTACCTTACAGTTGGGACACGTCGCTGTTGTGAAAAGAACAGTTCCGTCCTCCATTGCCTGCTCCGAACATTCCTGAGCGCTTTCTGTCTGTACGCCGTTATGCTTTAAATGAGATTTGCTTATCTCATAAGTCTTTCTGTCCTGGTACTCCTGCTTCTTGCCGTCGTTCCAGTTCTGTACGGGACGATAGTAACCTGTAATTCTTGAATAAACTTCCGTATTCTTTCCGCAGTCGGGACAGGTAAAATGCTCTCCGGCTATATATCCGTGCTCTCTGCATATTGAATATGTGGGAGAAAGAGTATAGTAAGGAAGCTCATAATTTTCGGCAATCTTTCTTACAAGGTTTGCAGCCGACTGCCATGTGGGAAGCTTTTCTCCCAGGAACGCATGGAATACCGTGCCTGATGTATAAAGCGTCTGAAGCTTATCCTGAATGTCAAGAGCCGAGTAGATATCCTCGGTAAAGCCTACGGGAAGATGGGAGCTGTTTGTGTAGTAAGGAGTCTCGCCCTCTTTCGCGGCTGTTATAATGTCGGGATAATGCTTTACATCGTGCTTTGCAAGACGGTATGAGGTTGACTCGGCAGGAGTTGCCTCAAGATTGTAAAGATCTCCGTACTCCTCCTGATAATCGGAAAGACGCTCTCTCATGTGGTTAAGAACCTTTGCCGTAAAGTCCTGTGAATCCTTATTTGTAAGGTCATGCTTAAGCCATTTCGCATTTAAGCAAGCCTCGTTCATTCCTACAAGTCCTATTGTTGAGAAATGATTGTTGAAGGTTCCCAGATAACGCCTTGTATAGGGATAAAGTCCCTCGTCCATAAGCTTTGTTATAATTGTTCTCTTTACCTTGAGAGAACGGGCGGATATGTCCATCATTTTGTCAAGTCTCTTGAAAAACTCTGCTTCACTCTGTGACAAATACGCAATTCTGGGCATATTGATTGTTACAACGCCTACTGAACCGGTACTCTCACCGCTTCCGAAGAAGCCGCCTGACTTCTTGCGAAGCTCACGAAGGTCAAGTCTTAAACGGCAGCACATACTGCGGACATCGGAAGGCTGCATATCGCTGTTAATGTAGTTTGAGAAATAAGGAGTTCCGTATTTTGAGGTCATCTCAAAAAGAAGTCGGTTGTTTTCTGTATCCGACCAGTCGAAATCCTTTGTTATCGAATATGTGGGAATAGGATACTGGAAGCCTCTGCCGTTGGCGTCGCCGCCTATCATTACGTTGATAAAGGCTTTGTTTATCATATCCATCTCTTTTTTACAGTCTTTATACTTAAAAGGCATTTCCTTGCCCCCTACGATACAGTTAAGCTCTGCCATATCGTTGGGTACGGTCCAGTCAAGAGTTATGTTTGAGAAAGGAGCCTGTGTGCCCCATCTTGAAGGAGTGTTTACTCCGTATATAAAGGACTCGATGCACTTTTCAACCTGCTCGTATGAAAGATTGTCTACCTTTACGAAAGGTGCAAGATATGTGTCAAAGGATGAGAATGCCTGAGCGCCTGCCCATTCGTTCTGCATAATTCCCAGGAAGTTTACCATCTGGTTACAGAGGGTTGCAAGGTGGCTTGCAGGAGCGGAGGTTATCTTTCCGGGGATTCCGCCCAGTCCCTCTTTTATAAGCTGACGAAGAGACCAGCCGGCGCAGTAGCCTGTAAGCATTGAAAGGTCATGTATATGAATATCTGCGTTTCTGTGAGCGTTGGCTATTTCATCGTCGTATATTTCGGAAAGCCAGTAGTTGGCTGTAATCGCACCGGAGTTGCTTAAAATAAGTCCGCCTACCGAATAGGTAACCGTTGAATTTTCCTTAACTCGCCAGTCAGTTACATTAAGATAGCTGTTTACAAGCTCCTTGTAGTCAAGTATTGTTGACTTCATGTTTCTGAGCTTTTCACGCTGTCTTCTGTATAAAATGTATGCCTTGGCAACATCCGAATAGCCTGCCTGAATAAGAACAGACTCTACGCTGTCCTGAATATCCTCAACGGAAATAAGCTCGTTTTTGATTTTCGGCTCAAAATCCGCAGTTACCTTTAACGCGAGAAAATCTATAATATTCGCCGTAAAATCTCTGTCCATCGCTTCAAATGCTTTTTTAATGGCGGCTGAAATTTTTTCTATTTCAAAAGAAGCTGTCTTGCCGTCTCTTTTTAAAACCTGATACATTATTTAACACTCCCTGTTTGAATTTTTTTATTTATTAAATAAATTTTTACCGAATAAGTCAAACCGCGCCGTGTTTTTATATATCAGCTGCGCATTTGAACGGTGCATGTTGTATTATAGCGTAGTGCAGCTGCTTTGTCAATAGTTTTTTTGGAATATATTGTGGACATTTTTTTGACAATCACAATATATAGTTATTCACCCCGTATAGCCGCATTTGGAAAATACTTCTTTAAAACTGCCAGAAACCGCTTCATATCGCCGTTTTCACAGCTGCTGAAGCCCTTTTCGATAGTGTCTCCCGAATCTACAAATTGTTGCAGAAAATATTTTTCATCACCGCCGAATTTTTCTCCGATAGAAATAAAATCCTCTGTATTATGAAGCTCTTTTACAACTGTCGTTCTGAACTCATGAGCTGTTCCGCTTTCTCTTAAAACTTTTACGCTCTCCTCTATCGAATCAAAATCAAGCCACGGTATGCCTGCCGTCAGAGGATATTTTTTCTCGGAATTTTTTATATCCATGGCAACATAGTCAATAAGCCCTTTATCTGTAAGCTTTTTTAATCTGTCGGGAAAGCTTCCGTTGGTATCGAGTTTTACAAGATAACCCATATCCTTTATGGTTTTTATAAACTCGGGCAGCTCTTTGTTAAGAAGAGGCTCGCCTCCCGTTATACATACTCCGTCTATCTTCTTTTTTCTTGTTTCCAAAAACTCATATATATTTTCCGGTTTATAGTCCTCATAGGGAACTCCCGTTACAAGGGAAGCGTTGTGACAGAAGGGACAGCGGAAATTACAGCCCGCCGTAAACACCGTGCACGCTACATATCCCGGAAAATCAAGAAGCGTAAGCTTCTGAAAGCCGCCTATTTTCATTCTTCATACCGCCTTTAATTAACGAAATTATAAACATCATACCACAATGTCATTCAAGTAACAACAAAAGTAAAGAAAAATACAAATAGAAAATCAGAGCTGTTTTTTCTATGTTTTTATATCATTGCACAAAAAAACCACCGGCACTAACCGATGGTTATATTCTGCAATTTAATATATTACTGCTTGGCTCCGCCGTCAAACATTTCAAGCGCTTTTACGCTGACAGCGTAACAATCCGCAAGGCCCTGAAGATTCATATTTGTATATGTATCTTTTCTTGTATGATAATAGCTTTCAAGCTTGTGGTTAAGTCCGGTTACTCCCGTTGCCCTGAAGCCCGCCTGTGCAAACGCCGCCGAATCCGTTGCTCCTCCCAGAGGCGGTACCCAGCCCTTTTTGCAGTGGATGTTAAGCTCCTTTGAAGCCTCCATAAACAGGTCGGACACTTCTTTATCAGCTTTAACCGTTCCGTTAAGGTCACGGTAATTCGTCATAAGGTATTTAGGATCGTGTATGGTATCGTATGATAAAATAAAGGTGGGAACATCCTGAAATTCGCCTTTGTGAGCCTCGCACCAAGCTTTTGCCCCTCTGAGTCCTGCTTCCTCGGAGCCGGTAAGAATAACGCCTACCTCCGTGTTTTCAAGAACTATTCCCTCATCGTGAAGAGCCTTCAGCAAAGCTATTCCCATATAACAGCCGGAAAGGTTGTCGTTTGCGCCGTCTACTACTCTTTTTTTGTTCCACATAAAGAACATTCCGAACATAAAGGGTACGAATACAAGACCGCCCATTGCCCATTTAAACAGCGGGTCGGATGTGGCTATGCCGGAAGCTACCGCACCGTAATTTATCGTATATAAAACAGATAATACAAGATAATAAAATGCGCCGACAATGGATATAACGGCATGACCCTCAAAGCCTACGCCGCCCAGCTTGTAGTTAACGGGCCATTCCCATGCGGCGTCGGGATGTCCGTTAAAGAAAATTCGGCGTTTTACTTCTCCGGTGCAGCTTTTTATTGCCGTAACGTTATGACCTGTTTCCTCTTTAAACAGCTTGTCTACAACCTTTTTATAAAGTCCGAACTGCAAAAACGCAAGGACAAATCCGAATGCTATCAAAACAATTGACGCCACGGGAACAAAGAACATTAAGACAATGGCGATAAAAGCAGCAGTAAAGGTTAAATAAAGCCATCCGTAAAAAGAGCCCGGGTTTTCCTTAAAGGATTCAACCTTTACATTTTCGCAGCCGCACTGATTTTTAAGAACATCTGCCATATATTCACAGGCCTGCTTTTCGCCTTTTGAGCCGGGAGACCTTTTTTCAAAGTTTTTGCAAATATATGTAATTTCCTTAAGCATATATTTTGCGGCTTCGTCTTTTTTTTCGATTAACGTTTTAAGATTTTGCTTAACCATAAATTTAGCTCCTCCTAATTTAAAAATATAAATAAATATTAACATTTTTTATGATGAAAATTTTAACTAAATCTTTAATTATTAATAAATTTATTTGAAATTTTATGTCATATTTTTATAAATCTCAGGAGCTTTTTTAAAAATAAATTAAAAATATATTTTGTCTATTGAATATTAATTTATAATATGATATTATGTTATCATCTATGCAAAATTAAAAGCTTCAAAAGAAGAAAGGATCGATTTAATTGAAAACTTTAAAAGCTAAAAAGCAGGGAGGCTTTTTTAACCGGAACATGAACTGCTTCATGTCTGCTGTTATCGCAGCGGTTATTATGCTCTTTGTTTATGCAGTGTGGCAGTTTTTCCCCTTCGGCGATAATATTATCCTCCGTATGGATCTTTATCACCAGTACGCTCCCCTTTTTGCTGAACTGTACGAAAGAATTTTCGGAGGTCATTCATTAATTTATTCATTTACATCAGGCTTGGGCAGCGTATTTCTGGGCAACTACTTTAACTACCTCTCCAGCCCCTCCATGCTGTTCGTTTTAATTTTCGGCCACTATAACGTTCCGGAAGCCATTGCCGCAATGGTTCTGGTTAAAGCCGCAGCATCCGCTTTTACCGGCACTTATTTCTTTGAAAAATTTTCCGGCAAAAAGAACATCATGTCTGCCGCCTTCGGTATTCTCTACGCTTTCTGCGGCTACTTCGTTGCGTACTACTGGAACATCATGTGGCTTGACGCCATGGTTGCGTTCCCCATTGTTATTCTGGGCATATACTATATAATCGAAAAAGGCTCCCCCTGGACATATATTATTTCCCTTGCTTTCGTAATGTTCACCAACTATTACATGGCGTATATGGTATGTCTTCTTTCCGTTATATTCTTCATTTACTTCTACTTTTCAAAAAGATCTTTCGGAACAAAAATCAATACAAATATTATTCTTAAAGAAAAATACAAAAATACATTATCCGTAAAATTCTTTAATTCATCCTTCCTGGTAAGAGGCTGCACTTTTGCGGGTGCTTCGATTCTTGCCGCCGTTATCGCGGCTTCGGCTCTTCTTCCCGTTTACTTCATCCTTCAGAATTCTTCCGCAACCTCCTCTTCATTCCCTTCTTCTTTTTCAACATATTTTTCAATTTTCGACTTCCTTGCAAATCACCTTGCAGGAGTTGAACCTACTATCAGAAGCAGCGGCGATACCGTTTATCCCAATATCTACTGCGGCGTATTAACTCTTATTCTTATACCCCTTTATATGGGTTCAAGGAAGTTCTCCGTCAAGGAAAAGCTTGCCACGGTTATCGTAGGCGCCGTATTCTTCTTCAGCTTCAACATTAATATGCTTAACTTTATCTGGCACGGCTTCCACTTCCCCAACGACCTGCCCTACAGATTTTCTTTCGCATATTCTTTCTTCCTTCTTCTTATTGCCTACAAGGTTGTTACAAATCTTGAATCGGTTTCATCAAAGGAAATTCTCGCTTCCGCCGCCGGCGTCGCAGCATTTACCATGATTGTTGAAAAAATCGGTTCTGCCAATGTTGATATGGCTGTGGTATGGACAACCATTGTTTTTGCCGTAGCCTATGCCGTTATCCTTTCAGCTATCAAAAATCCGAAATTCGCCAAAGCGTCTATGTCTATTCTGCTTATTACCGCAGTGTGCGCCGAAATCCTTATCGCCGACACCGGCAACTACACGGTTACCCAGACAAAACCCGCTTACAACGGCTCTTACAACGATACAACAGCTGTTATCGACCAAATTAAAGAGGATGAGGGCGAAGACGGCTTTTACAGAATGGAGCTGTCTGCTCTTCTTACAAGAATGGATAACTGCTGGTTCTTCTACGACGGCGTCTCAACCTTTACTTCAATGGCATATCAGTCTGTCGCAAGCCTTCAGGACAAGCTCGGTATGTACGGAAACAGAATCAACAGCTATACCTATCACTGCCAGACAGGTCTTTATAACTCCATGATGTCTCTTAAATACATTGTAGACAACCATGACTATGTGGCAACTGACAGCTATATTCCCAGAATGGACGATAACTTCTTATACACCAAGGTCAGCACCTATAACGACATGACGGTATACAAGAATAATTACTGGCTTCCGGTAGCATTCTCCGCAAACAACAGCCTTGATACCGCATGGCTCTATGACAGCTCAAATCCCTTTGAGGTTCAGAATGATTTTTATTACAACGCTTCCGGCGTTTCCGGAATACTTGAAAAAATTGACGGCTCCGTTACTGATACCTCCAATATCGAAAGTCTTGCTGACAGCCAGATAAATACCGGAAAATTTAATATTTACAAGCAGAACACTGCGGAGGCTTCAAACGAGCTTACCTTTATGTTTGAAAATCCCGAAACTCAGAATGTATATGTTTATGTTGAATGTACCGCAGTTGATTCCGCACTTGTTTCAGCAGGAGACTTCACATACAATCAGAGCGTCGGAAATTATCCCTATGTTCTTGATTTAGGCAAGGTTGAAGCAGGAACACCGATTTACATTTCTTTCAGCCTTCAGGATGATGAAATCAGCGGTGATGTAGGTCTTTATGTTTACGGGCTGAATGAAGAGAAATTCATCAGCGCTTATAACGCCATTGTTGACGGCGGCGTTCTTAATGTTACGGAAAACAAGGAAACATACATCAAGGGTGACATCGACCTTGCCGCAGGCAAAATGCTTTACACCTCTATTCCCTACGACAAAGGCTGGAGCGTTTATGTTGACGGAGAAAAGCTCAGCGATGAAAGCATTGTAAAGATCGGAGACGCTCTTATGGGCGTTAAAATGGACGCAGGACAGCATACCGTTGAGTTTAAGTTCACTCCCAGAGGCTTCGCGGCAGGACTGATTCTTACCATTATCGGCTTGGCTATTCTTATATTGATGCTGCTCTTAAACAAAAAGAAAAAGTTTATTTTCAGTGACAGCTTTAAAGCCGATTATCTTGAGCTTGGCCGCTGGAGAGATTTGGGCGAAGAAAAAGCCGTTCTGGATAAGCAGGCTTTTGACGAAGCTGAATTTGAAGCTCTTATAAATTCAGCAGAAGAGGACGATACCCTGAATCCGGAAACTGCCGGGCCCTGGCAGGCGGCTCTTGAAAATGCGGAAAACTACGCAAAAAGCGTTGCGCTGGCAAAGGCTCAGAGCGAGGAACAGCTTGAAGCCTTTGAAAATGCCGGAGCTGAAGCTGTACCGGAGGAAGAATCGGCGTTTGCTGACAGCGCGTCGGATTTAGACACGGAGCTTGAAGAATTTGAAAAAGCTACGGAAAATTTAGATTTGCCCAAAGAGCCGAAAATATCTTCACAGGATAAAAAAAAAGCCAAAAACAGGAAGATTAACTTAGTATTCTTTATAATTTTGCTTTTGGTTATCGTAATCGGAGCTGTGTCCGTTATAATCTACTCCTTAACCTCAAATCCGGGATCGGCTGACAATACCGAGGATTACGCAGGATTGCCCTTAATTACCGAAGAAGACAGCTCTTCCGAAACCGAAACAGACACGGAAGAAGACACAGCAGAAAACGGCGCTCAGCCTGTAACAGACATAACCGTTAAAGACGAGACAACAACAGAAAGCACAACCCAAACAACAACTACCACCACAACAACTACTACCACTACTACTGCTGCATCGACTACAACGGAAGCCTATACCGGCGCTTATGAAACATATACCGTAAAAGCGGGCGATAATCTTTATTCCATACTCCGCTCCTTCGGAATAAGCGACACGCCTGCAAATGTTCAGAAAATGTGCGATTTTAACGGCATTTCCGTAAACGCCGGATTGTCGGTAGGTCAGGTTATAAAGGTTCCGACTGAATAAAAAACTGCCGCAGATTTTTATCTGCGGCTTAAATTTTTGAAAGAATTTATTTTATATTAAAAAATATGATTTTAATATTGACAAACACTGACTTTGTATGTATAATATTTTCGTTGTGAATAAACCTTGCTGTTATAGCTCAGTAGGTAGAGCGCGTCCTTGGTAAGGACGAGGTCACCGGTTCAAATCCGGTTAACAGCTCCATATCCCGTTCTTTGAACGGGAATTTTTTTACCTTTTAACCTTACAATCTGAAATAAGAATTATCATTTCAATTCTGTCACATATCAGGCACATAAAAACCTCCGTTTTTTCAAAGTCAAATTTCAATAATCAATTCTGAATATTTGAAATATGATTAAAAAATTTTATTTAATAACATCTACGGCATCAATGCAGTAATACTTAAAAATTTCAACGGCTTCCTTTGAAATAACCTCACCGCTGACAACGGCGGGCACAGCCGGAGGACATCCCACAGAGGGAGCAGCCAGTATTCTGCCGAAGCTGTCCGAAGCTTTTATTTTTTCACTTTGAGAAAACAGGGCGTCCCTTATGCTCATTTTTCTTTCGGGAGCTTTGAATGTTAAAGGATTTCGCATATACGACTCAGGTTTTAATTCAGATAAAGCCTTATATACTCTTTCAAAATCTCTTTCGGTATTTTCCGGAGTAAGCATAAGAACAGTATAATCAGGATCCTCATATTCACATTCAGCGCCGTTTTTTCTAAGAATCTCTCCGATTTTCGCCCCTTGGTTTATAATCGTAACCTTTAAAGGGTCGCTTTCGTAAATTCTTATTCCCGCCGCATTTAAGTCTTTTTTCAGCTTTGCAACTCTTTTTACGCAAGCCGCAAGCGTTTCCTTATACCCGTTTTCCATATATTCGTTGGCTTTGTCAAGGGACTGCAAAATAAGATATGACGGGCTTGTTGAGCCGAAAAGCTCCATTGCCTTTTTACCGAGATTTTTATATGTTTCGGGAGCGTTTTCCGAAATGTGAAGATATGCGCCGCCTGTTAAAACGGGCAGCGTTTTATGAGCCGAATCACAGCACATATCCGCCCCTAAGTCAATAGGGTGCAGACTGTCCTTTAAAAACCGAAGATACGCTCCGTGAGCGTTGTCAACAATTAAAGGCACACCGTATTCACGGGCGGTTTCACTGAGGCTTTTAATATCGCTCATGCCCCCTAAATAATCGGGGCTTGTTATATAAACGGCTGATATTTTTCCTTCAGCCCTTTTAAGCTCCTCTTTAAGAATTTCGGGCGTTATTATACATCTGCAAAGGGAAAAGTCATCTTCCCTTTCCCACATCCATTTTACATCAATGTCAAGAAGTCCGCAGCCGTACACAAAGGCCTTATGAACATTTCTCGCCGCCAGCACGGTTGTTTTTTCTCCCGGAGAGGCAAGCTTTATCATATAAAGCATCGCCTTAATGCACAGAGAAGAGCCTTCCGCAGAATAAAAGGTTTTTCCCGTGCCGAACAGCTTTGAAGCGTTTTCTTCGCTTTCGGCGATTATTCCCGAAGCTTCATACAGCTCATCGGCGCCTTTTATTTCCGTTATGTCATAGGCTTCCCCCAAAAACGCATTTACGCCCTTATGTCCAGGCATATGAAGCCTTGAAACATCTTTATCAATATAGTCCCTTACAAAATCACAAACAGGCGTTTTCATCGTTATTACTTTTCCGTTTCCTTTGCCGCCTGAAGCATTATGGCACATTCCATTCTTTTTCTGAAAAGCTCACAGCCGTATTCATATATACCCTTTATTGATCCTGTGGCGTGATATGCGTTTGCGGCGCAGCCTCCGGAGCAGTAAAGCTTCGCCCAGCAGTCCTTACATTCCGGCCTTGCGTATACGTTGCAGCTTCTGAATTCGTTTCGCACGCTCTCGTTTGTAACGCCGTCCCATATATTGCCCAGCTTATATTTTTCTTCTCCTACAAACTGATGGCATGGGTACAGATCCCCCCATGGTGTTACTGCCATATATTCCGTTCCGGAGCCGCAGCCGGAAATTCTTTTATAAATACAGGGTCCGCCCTTTAATTCAATCATATAATGATAAAAAATATACCCTTTGCCCTGTTTTTCCTTTTCCAGCATATCTTCAGCCAAAAGCTCATACTGCTTCAGAACCACCGGCAGATCCTCTTTTGTAAGGGCTGCTTCATCATCGGGTGCGCACACAACCGGCTCCATGCTGAGTCTGTTGAAGCCCAAATCAAGCATTACCTTTAAATCCTCGGTAAAATCGGGATTAGCGTGGGTAAACGTGCCCCTCATATAATATTCTCTGTCGCCTCTCGCCTTTACAAGCTTCCGGAACTTGGGAACGATTCTGTCAAAGCTTCCGCAGCCGTTATAGTCAACTCTTACCCTGTCGTGGATTTCCTTTCTGCCGTCAAGACTTAATACAACGTTGTGCATCTCCCTGTTGGTAAAATCTATAACGTCGTCGTCTATTAACATTCCGTTTGTGGTAAGCGTAAAGCGGAAATTTTTATTGGCAGCCTTTTCAACCGATCTTGCATATCTGACAATATCCTTTACAACCTCCCAGTTCATAAGAGGCTCGCCGCCGAAAAAGTCAACCTCAAGATTTGTTCTGCTGCCTGAATTTTCAATAAGGAAATCAATGGCTCTCTTTCCCACATCAAGGGACATAAGTCCTCTTTCTCCGTGGTACTTGCCCTGACTGGCAAAGCAGTAAGCGCAGTTAAGATTGCAGGTATGAGCAACATGAAGGCACAGTGCCTTTACAACATTTCCGCTTTTCTCCTTGAATTTATCAGCCATAGGCTCAAATGTATCGGGAGTATAAAGCTTTCCCGCCTTTTCAAGGCTTTTTACATCCTCAATGCAGTCCCTGACGTCCTGCGCCGTTACGTCTTCCCTGTCCTTATATTTATTAAGAATAAAATCAGTTATTTCATTTTCCTCTGATTTTTTATACATTTCAATTATATCGTAGGCAACATCGTCTACTACATGAACCGAGCCGGAACAGGTGTCAAGAACTATATTATAACCGTTTAATTTATACTGATGAACCATATCTATTCTCCGTTTCAC
Organism: uncultured Clostridia bacterium; assembly: GCA_944412445.1. Lineage (GTDB taxonomy): Bacteria > Bacillota > Clostridia > Oscillospirales > Acutalibacteraceae > UBA1081. The sequence goes on along the minus strand of CALYBJ010000001.1, from coordinate 99,876 downwards.
TTTTTTGCTTAAAAATAAGAAAATGCCGCATAAAGCGGCATTTCTTATGGCACGACCTATCAGTCGTCGCTCTTGTGTTCACACTGCTGATTAGCGATGCCGCAGCTTGTTTTGCAGGCTGACTGACAAGAAGTCTGGCATTCACCGCAGCCGCCGTTCTTTGCGCTTTCGCAAAGATTGCGTGTATCAAGAGTTTTGATTCTTTCCATGATACATATCTCCAATTCATTTTTTACCGTAAAAACTCACGGCGTCATGTGTTATAAGTATAACACAGCGCTTATTGATTGTCAAGATTATAACGCTCTTTACGCTTCTTTTTCTTTATATTCGGCGCTTTTGAGTATTTTCGGAAACTTAAAGGCAAATATTACGGTACAGCATATTGCCGCAGTGGCGTCGGCTATGGCTTCGCCGGCGTAAACTCCCGTAACTCCCATAACTTTCGGCAGGAGCATGGCAAGAGGCACAAGAAGGATAATCTTTCTTAAAAGCGCTATAAACAGCGACACTTTTGCCTGACCCAGCGCCACAAACATATTCTGACACGTTCTCTGAAGTCCGAAAATCGTCATTCCCAAAAGGAATATAGGCATATACTGAGCGGTTACGCTTATAAGCGCCTCGTCTTTGGTAAACAAAGACGCCACAAAGGACGGAAAAAGTATAATAAGCAGAAACAGCAGAAAATTAAACACTGTCATAATAACCACGACGATTTTAAAGCCCTCTTTAACGCGCTTTGTGTCCTTATGTCCGTAATTGTAGCTTATTACCGGAATAAAGCCATGAGAAAATCCGCTTAAAGGCACGCCTACAATCTGCATGGCGCTCTGCATTACCGTTAATGCGCTTACATAAATATCTCCGAAACCCTTTAACATTCCGTTTAACACAAAGCCTATTATGCTTTCCGTGCTTCCCATTATAAAGGGAGAAATGCCCAGAGAAAAAATTGTTTTAAGTATTTTTTTGTCAAGCCGCATATATTCTTTCACAAGCCTTAAAGACGCCTGCTTTGAAACAAGAAAGCCTACCACAAACAGCGCGCTGAAAAACTGTGAAATTACCGTGGCAACAGCCGCTCCCTTTACTCCCATATCAAAGGCAAATATAAAAAGAGGGTCAAGGGCGATATTAAGAACGGCGCCTATCAAAACGGAAAGCATCGCCATGCCCGGTCTGCCCTGGGCGTTTAAGAAGGTGTTAAGCCCCGTCGCCAGCTGAACAAAAAGCGTTCCCGTAAGATAAAAGGTTAAATATTCCGTGGCGTAGCCTATTGTCTTTTCCGATGCGCCTGTTACATAAAGCAGAGGCTCCATAAAAATATAGGATACGGCGGAGGTTACGGCTGCGAATATAATAAGAAGCACAAAGCCGTTTCCTAATATTTTTCCTGCCCTCTCTCTGTTTCCCGTTCCCAGAGCTATTGAAGCCAGAGGCGCTCCCCCTCCCGCAACAAACTGGGCGAACGCCGATATTAAAAGAATTATTGATGATGTAACTCCTATTCCCGCAAGTGCGTCCGTTCCGATTTCAGGGATATGTCCTATATAAATCCTGTCTACTATGCTGTAAAGAAGATTTACAAACTGCGCCGCTACCGCAGGAAGCGACATTCTGATAATAAGAGGCAGCATTTTGTCGGTGCCCAGTCTCTCCTCATATTTGTTATCCATTAACAAGACTCCTTACTGCAAGCTTATTTTATTATAGCACTGTTCTTTTGCATTTTCCATATATTTAAAAAAACAAGCCGAAAAAAATACGGCTCGCTTTTCTTTACAGGGTTACCCCGTCCTTAAATATTGCTATTTCCCTGTATCCGTTTTCTTCGTTTTTACATTCTTTTCCCGAAGCTGTTTCAATTATAAGAGAAAAAAGCCCGTCCGCCGCCTTTTCCCTGTTTTTCAAAAATTTTTCTCCGTCAAAATCTATCCAGCCCGGCTTTCTTTTTGCCAATGCTGTATTTGTCGATATTTTAACTGTGGGAACAGGCGCTCCCAGCGGCGTTCCTCTGCCTGTGGTAAAAAGTATAAGATGACAGCCTGCCGCCGTTAAATTCGTAACGGCGCATATATCGTTTCCCGGTCCGTTAAGCAGATTAAGCCCGGAGGTTTTGATTATATCTCCGTAATCAAGCACATCGGAAACAGCCGCCGTACCGCCCTTTTGAACGCATCCTAAGGACTTTTCCTCAAGAGTTGTAATGCCGCCCTCTTTGTTTCCGGGAGAAGGATTTTCGCTTACAGGCTGATTATAGCTTATAAAATATTTTTTGAAACCGTTTATAAGCTTTACCGTTTTTCGGAACACTTCCTCATTTACGCATCTGTCCATAAGTATCTGCTCCGCTCCGAACATTTCCGGAACCTCCGTCAGCACTGCCGTTCCGCCCATGGATATTATTTTATCGCTTATTCTTCCTACAAGAGGATTTGCCGTAATTCCAGATAAACCGTCGCTTCCTCCGCATTTAAGCCCGATTTTAAGCTTTTCTGCCGATACTTCTTCTCTTTTGTCCTTCTGAGTCTGCCTTTGAAGCTCCTTTGCAATTCTTATTCCTTCCGCTTCTTCGTCATCCCGGTCCTGAGCGTTTAAAAATTTTACCCTGTCTTCATCATAATCCCCTAAAACTTTTTTAAGCTCCCGTATATTGTTGTTTTCACAGCCCAGACCAAGCACAAGCACTCCTCCGGCGTTGGGATGCTTTACAAGTCCTTTTAAAATCTTTTGTGTTCTTAAATGGTCGTCCCCCAGCTGACTGCAGCCGTAGGGATGAGGAAAATAAAAAGCTCCCGTTTTCTCGCTGATTCGCCTTGCGGTATTGTTTACGCACCCTACCGTATTGATTATCCATATATCGTTTCTGATGCCGATGTCTCCGTTTTTTCTTACATAAGCACTGATTTTAACCGGTTGGTTTTTCTTAAAAATCGGCTCCTTATAATTATATGTATAATTTTCGATTCCCGAAAGCGCTGTTTTTAAATTATGGCTGTGCACATGCTCCCCTTTTTTTATGTCCTCCGAGGCAATGCCTATGGGAAAGCCGTATTTAATTACTTTTTCGCCTTTTTTTATATCTCTTAAAGCGTACTTGTGTCCGTTTTCAAGGGACACCTCCACATTGTCTTTCTCATTTATCAGGATACTGCCCATTTTATACCTTCCCTTATTCCGTCATTTCGGATATGAGTTAAACATTCGGCTGTTTCTTTTTCCAGAAAAGAAATATCCTCTCCCCAAAGGCGGCTGTTCTTAAGAATTTCAGGCGTATCATTATTTTTTATAAAGTCCAAGGCGTATTCCCCGTCCTGAGGCTCCCCCTTTTTATAGTATTCAATAAGCGCCGCTAAAGCAAATACCAATGTTTTCGGACAGGTTTTATGCAGATTAAAATAATCCTTTACCGTCGGCAAAACTCTTGCCGTATATTTGCTGACGGAATTTAACGCTATGGATTTAAGCTGATGCTTTATATATGGATTCGAGAATCTGTCCAGCACGTCGGAAGCAAACTCCCTGTTTTCCTTATTGTCCCCCAGAACAGGCAGTATACAGCCGAAAAGACATTTTTCGATATACCGGCGCATAAGCCCGTCATTTAAACATTCCCCTACCGTTTCTATTCCGGAAAGAAGTCCCGGAAATACCATGGAAGTATGGCACCCGTTTAAAACGCGCACCTTCCTCTTTTTATAAGGCGAAACATCGTCAGTCCAAATAACATTTAATCCTGCGGCTTTTAAGGGCAGCTCTTTTTCAAAATCCCCCTCTATAACCCAGAGATGATATATCTCCCCCGTGTCAATAAGCCTGTCCTCGTATCCGAGGCTTTTAATGATTTCCTCTGCTTCATATTTAGGATAGCCAGTTACTATTCTGTCAACAAGGGTATTGCAGAAGATGTTTTCGTTTTTTACAAAGCTTATAAAGCCCTCGCCTAAATCCCAGCTTTCCGCATATTTTAAAACGCAGCTTTCAAGCTCTTTTCCGTTGTTGTCGATAAGCTCGCAGGACAATATAACAAAGCCGTTAAGTTTGTTTTTATACCTTTCATATAAAAATCTGGTAAGCTTTCCGGGAAATGAATTCTGAGGCCTGTCCGAAAATTTATCGTTTTCATCGTACTTAATTCCGGCTTCCGTGGTGTTCGACACAATAAACCTGAAATCGGGATTTTCCGAAAGCTTTAAAAAGCCGTCAAAATCAGCGTAAGGACTTATAGCCCCGGTTACGGAGGTTATTTTCCTGTGTACCGAAACCTCTCTGCCCTTTTCTATTCCTCTTAAATACAGATTGTATACGCCGTTCTGACTGTTTATTTTTTTATATGTTTCCGAGGCGGTAGGCTGTACGATTACCGCCTTGCCGTCATACAGCCCCTTTTCGTTCAGAATATTTAAAAAATCATCAAAAAAGCCTCTTAAAAAATTGCCGCTTCCGAACTGTATCACCGTTTCGCTCATTTAAGCAGTCTCCCTTATTTTCCCTTTTATATGTTTTTTATTTATTTTATCATCTTTGTATTTTTTTTTCAACGATATTATTGTTATGTTTTTTTATTGCCAGCCTTTTTATTTTTTGTTATAATATTTCGGCAATATTTTTATTTACGAGGCTTTCTTATGAATAAAGTTAAAAGCTTTTTAAAATCCGAAGCCGTCCTTACGGTTTCTTTCATTCTGGCGGCTGTTTCCGCCTTTTTCGTACCGCCCTGCGGCGATTATTTAGACTATATCGACTTCAGAACACTTTCTCTTCTGTTCTGCCTTATGGCTGTAACCTCAGGCTTCAAATCCATGGGCATTTTCGGCTTCTTAGGGGAAAAGCTGCTGTCTCGTGTTAAAAATACAAGACAGCTGAGCTTTACTCTTTTTATGCTCTGCTTTTTTTTCTCAATGATTATTACAAACGATGTTGCCCTTATTACTTTTGTGCCTTTTTCCATAGTTACCCTTAAAATGTCACAAAAAGAAAAGCTTTTGATTCCGGTAATCGTCATGGAAACCATCGCCGCAAATTTAGGAAGCATGATGACTCCCGTCGGAAACCCCCAGAATCTTTACCTTTTTTCCTCTTTTCAAATGGAGATTAAGGAGTTTTTCCTTTCGATTCTTCCTTACGGATTGCTTTCTCTGGCGTTAACCGCAGTCAGCGTTCTGTTTATTAAAAAAGAGACTGTTGCGGCATATTCGGATAAAACGGAAAGCTATGACTTTGACAAAAGAAAAATTGCTCTTTATTCGGTGCTTTTTGTTCTTGCGCTTTTAACGGTTTTCAGAGTTGTTCCTTACTATGTGACTTTAGCTGTTACAGCGGCTGCCTTTGCCGCGGCTGACAGAAAAACCTTTAAAAAGATTGATTACAGCCTGCTTTTCACCTTTGTGTTTTTATTTGTTTTTATAGGAAATCTGGGGAACATTTCGGCTGTAAGCTCCTTTTTGGAAAAGCTTGTCAGCGGCAACGAGGTCATAACAGGTATTGTTTCAAGTCAGGTATTTTCAAATGTTCCCGCCGCAATTCTCCTTTCCGGCTTTACGAAAAACGCCTCGGATTTGATGATAGGCGTAAATATCGGGGGCCTGGGCACTCTTATCGCGTCAATGGCAAGCCTTATTTCCTTTAAATTTATTGCAAAAGAAAAAGTAAACACTTTAAAATATCTTATTGTTTTTACGGTGCTGAATATTGTTTTTCTTGCTTTTAACACCGGGCTGTGGCTTATAATTAAATAACAGCTTTTCTCTGGAAAAATTCTGCTGAAGCTTTAATATGTTAAGAAAAATTTAATAACATAATAATTTTTGAGCAGAATGTTGTTATTTTGTTGACATACATAAAATATTTTTGTATACTGCATATAAAATATTTATTGTCAACGGAGGCTTAATGTCATGAAAAAATACGTGAAAGCCATAATTGCCGCTGTGGCGGCAGTGGGAGTTGCAGGAAGTCTTTTGGGATTTCATTTGGGTTACGCAAAAACAACCGACGAAACGAAAACCTACAATATTGATACAAACGGAGAACCTCTTAAAGTCGCCGTTATAAGCGATTTACAGCTTCCCGACTCGGACAGCAAAACCTCTCATCAGTACGAATCCTTTGAAAAAACTCTTACAATGCTGAAAGACAAAGGAATGGACGCTCTTATTATCGCGGGAGATTTTACCGATCTTTCCACGAAAAAAGCCTGGAGCTCCTTTAAAGAAATTTACGACGGCGTAATGTCAGGCTCCTCTCAGCCTGTTCCCCTGTTTATAATGGGAAACCACGACTACTGGCTTAACAGCTTTTTCAGCTCCTTTGAAATAGCGACACCTGCAAAGCTTCAGAAAAGATTTACGGAATATACGGGAGAATATCCTTTCAGCCATAAGGTAATTAACGGTTATCATTTTATTTGCATGAGCTCTTCGGACGGCTCTTACGACAAATCCTATTCCGACAGGGAATGGGTCAAGGAACAGCTGGATTCCGCTGTTGCCGACGACCCGTTCAAGCCGATTTTCGTAATAACTCATATTAACCCGGAAAACACGGCTTACGGCTCCGACGAATGGGGAAACAAGGATATCACCGATATTTTAAAGGATTACAGTCAGGTTATTTCGATTTCGGGACATTCTCACTACTCTCTTATAGACGAGCGCTCTATATGGCAGGGAAGCTTTACGGCGTTTACAACCCAAAGCCTTGATTACATTGAGCTTGAAAGCGGTAAATTCAACGGAAGTATTCCCAAAGACGCTTACGGAAACAGTCTTGCCGATGTTCTGCCCGGGTGTCTTTATATGGAGATTGAGGAAAATCAGGTCACAGTACAGAGGCTTGAAGCCAACACCGGAGAACAGCTTAAAAATCCATGGGTAATTTCCGCGCCTTTCGGAAGCGAGGAAAGCCTGGGCAAATATACAGATAAACGCGCAGATTCAAATAAAGCTCCCGTACTGGACAGCGATATTAAGCCTGTGGTTTCGGAAATTACGGATATAAACGGAAAAACTCAGAAGATGATTTCCTTTAAAGCCGCCTGGGACGACGATTTCGTTCACTCCTACAAGCTGGAATTTCAAGATAAAAATCATAATTTACTTAAATTTGCGCAGTGCGACTATGACGGCGAAAATATAAACGATGAAGAACTAATATCGGAAGTGCTGTATTTCAGCGATTTTGTATTAGGACTTGAAAATATGTCGGAAACCGCCGAGCTGAGGCTTCCCAAGAATCTTCCCGAAAACGCAGAATATGTTGTAATTACCGCCGTTGATTCCTGGGGCGCCGAAAGCGAAAGTGTAATTTGCCCATTATAATATTAAATTCAAGCAGCGTCCGTTAATGGGACGCTGTTTTTTATGCTTTGTAAACCGTTTCTCCGCCTTTTATTGTTTGAGAAATTTTTACGCCGTGTATTGACTCGTGAGGGACGGTTGACGGATCGTCTTCAATTATTACGAAATCCGCGTCGGCGCCTTTTTTTATAACGCCTTTCTTATTTTCAAGCCCGTACTGGTAAGCGCTTTTTACCGTTACTGCTTCAAGGGCTTCCATAGGCGAAATTTTTTCCTTCTCACCTAACAAAATTCCGTTTTTCGTTACTCGTCTGACGGCACATTCAACTGTTTCAAGCATATCCGGCTTAATAACCGGTGAATCCTGATGAAAAGTAAAAGCTATTCCCTTTTTTAAGCACGAGCCTGCGCAGCTTATCCCCGACGCTCTTTCAAAGCCTGTGTTTTTTATATGGATATCGCCGAAATGATATATATGAGCTATAAAAAACGACGGGATTATTCCCAGACGCTTAACATCATCAAGCTGATCCCTGCCTAAAAACTGAGCGTGAATCATAACCGGTCTGTTTTTCTTTAAATCGGGATATTTGTAAAGGGCTTTGTCAAGACATTTTATAAACTGCTCAGCGGCTTTGTCTCCGTTGCAGTGAGCCAGAACCTGAATATTTCTTTCTCCCGCAAAATTTAAAGCGTTTAACACCTGTCCGTCTGTCATGGTGCTTTCTCCGCAGTAGCTTTTTTCACCCTCGTAAGGACTTCTCAGCCATGCCGTCCTGCTTTGAGGGGAGCCGTCAAGAAATATTTTTATTCCCTTTAAAATAAAATCGGGATATTTGTTTTTAAATTCCTTTTCCCACATATCATAATCGGAACAGTCAGAATAAGCTCCTATACCGGCTTTTATTTTGCCGGAATCCAAAAGCTCTTTATAAAGAGGTATCTGCTCCTTTACGGTGTAGCCCTCCTGTATAAACGTTATACCGAAAGAAAAATACAGCTCCTGAGCTTTTATTGCCGCCTCCTTTATTTTTTCCGCAGAGGGCATAGGCGTTTTTTTCATAAGGGCAAAATATTCCTTTTCCTTAAAAAGACTGCCCTTACTATCCGCTCCCAGCATACTGAGGGCTTTTTTATTAAAAATTCCCGAATGTCCTGATTTATGCTGAATTATTACAGGATTATCCCTGAAAATATCCGCAAAACTCTCTTCCAGTCTGTCAATATCTCCGCCGTAACCGCTTCCCGTTACCCATTCTCCCGGCTTTACGGAATTTTTCAATATATAGCTTTTAATAGTCTCCGTTATATCTTTTTCATCTTCGGCTTTTTCCAGATCGGCTCTTAAAAAACTCATCGCCGTTTCAAAAAAATGCGAATGAGCGTCTACAAATGCGGGAAGCATTGTTCTTCCCTTTAAATCCACTCTTTCAGCCGTTCTGCAAATCTCCGTAAGCCTTGAAAGTGCCCCGGTTTCCAGAACCTTTCCGTCTTTCGTAAGCACAGCCTCTGCCCTTTCGGCTCCGTTCATCGTTATAATATTTCCGCCTGTATAAAGTTTTATCATATTTAATCCCTCTTTTTTACTATTATATGTATTTTACTTGACTTTTTAAGTTTTATGCTTTAAAATTAATTTTAATTGCGGCTAATTTTTTATTGCATAAAACCGAAAGGAATGTTATAGATTATGGAGAATACGGAAAAAACCATGGAAAAAATTGTGGCTCTTTGCAAGGGCAGAGGCTTTATTTTCCCCGGAAGCGATATTTACGGCGGTCTTGCCAACACATGGGACTACGGTCCCTTGGGCGCAAGGCTTAAAAATAATGTTAAGGATACCTGGAGAAAAAGATTTATTCAGGAAAGAAAAAACAGCTACGAGGTTGACGCCGATATTCTTATGCACCCCAGAGTCTGGGAAGCCAGCGGCCATGTCGCCAGCTTTTCCGATCCTCTTCTTGACTGCAAGGAGTGCAAAATGCGCCACAGAGCAGACAACCTTATTGACGATTTCGATCCCAACGCTCACGCAGACGGCATGACAAAAGAGGAAATGTTTGAATATATCAAGGCTCATTCAATCCCCTGTCCTCACTGCGGCAAGCATAATTTTACGGATATAAGGGAATTTAACCTTATGTTCCAGACTTTCAGAGGAGTTACAAACAACAGCAAAAGCGTTATTTATTTAAGACCGGAAAACGCTCAGGGCGAATATGTAAACTTCCTTAACGTTCAGCGCACAATGAGAGCCAAGCTCCCTTTCAGCATCGGACAGATAGGCAAGGCTTTCAGAAATGAAATCACTCCCGGCAACTTTACTTTCAGAACAATAGAGTTCGAGCAGATGGAGTTCCAGACCTTCTGCAAGGAGGGCACCGACACGGAGCTTTACGATTATTTCAAAAACTTCGGTCATCAGTATTACAGAGATTTGGGAATCGCCGAGGAGCATCTTCGCTTCCACGACCATGAAAAGCTTGCCCACTACGCGAAAGCCGCCTGCGATATTGAATTTTTATTCCCCTTCGGCTGGGGCGAAATCAACGGCACTCACAACAGAACAAACTTCGACCTTACAAGGCATCAGGAATACAGCGGTCAGAAAATGGAATATCTTGACCCCGAAACAAACGAAAAATATATTCCCTTCATAATAGAGTCCACCTACGGTCTTGACAGAACCGTTCTGGCTCTTCTCTGCGAAGCCTACGACGAGGAAGTCCTTGACGCCGAAAAGAACGACACGAGAGTTGTTCTCCATTTAAGCCCCGTTGTAGCTCCCTACAAAGCGGCAGTTCTTCCTCTTTCAAAGAAGCTTTCCGAAAACGCGCTTAAAGTATACGAAAAGCTCAGCAAAAAGTTTATGGTTGACTTTGACGAAACAGGCTCTATCGGCAAGAGATACCGCCGCGAAGATGAAATCGGAACGCCTTACTGCATAACTTACGACTTTGACAGTGAAAACGACAACTGCGTAACGGTTCGTGACAGAGACACTATGGAGCAGATAAGAATTCCCATTGACGACCTTGAAGCTTATATCGCTGAGAAAATCGAGTTTTAATTTATCCCATTATAAAAGCAGAAGCATTTTTGCTCCTGCTTTTTTTATTTACCCGCTTATATTCCCTACAATTTCATTATAGATTTTTTCCGTTTGGCTTGGATCTCTGGCGCCTATTAAATACTTTTTATTACTATTATCTGTTATAAGAATATACGGCGGGTAATTGGGATCAAGACACACCTTTAAGCTTCCCGTTTCCGAAGAGGAAAAATTTCCCTTTAATAGATTTTCCATTCCCGTTCCCATGGTTCTCACCATATTTGACGGCAGTTTATCCAAAAGCTTTATATCCTTTATATCCTCTGTTTTTACCTCATATTCGGTGCTTCCGTGGGAAACAGACACAACTCCCGACGTGTACTCAATATTTATTTCCTTTTCTCCCAGACTGCTGAGAAATACTCCCGTAAAAGGCAGGACTATTATCATTAATGCTATCAGTCCCATTACAATCTTACCCTTAGGAGTTGCCAAATTTACAGTTGAATTTGTTCCGATTCTGTTATTTATCACCGTTTGGCTGTCGTTGGGATTATAGTACAGTATTCCCCCTATCCATTTATCGTCATCGTCAATGTACTCTGCCTTGCCGCTTTCGGCTGTCAGCTTTTCCTGTACTTTTCTTGCGGAAAGCTCTATTTTAACGGCTGCAACGATTATTACAAATGTTATAACAACTGTTACAATAATGCCTGCTAAAGATGAATATTTAAAAAGCGACGTTCCTATGCTCATTACCGAAAAGCTGTATGAGCAAAGAAGCCACATTTTGCCCCAGTTATATTTTCTTACCTGAGTTAAAACCTTTGACAGCTGGGCGTTTCCGTCTATTTTTTCCGTTTTGTTTCTGTAAAGGTATCTGTAACAAAACCAGAACAGAACATCTGAAACTGCGAAAATTATATAAACCGGGAAAATTGTTCTGTCCCACAGCAACGGCAGAAGGCACAGCAAAACTGATGGCAGAAAAATCCATGGGGTCAGCCATTTGCCAATAGCAACTGAGGAAGTATCAACTGTAATAACGCTTCCGGAAATGCCTCCCCAGCCTCTTTGGGATTTTATCTTTTTTAAATCCCTGTTGCACAAAACATAGGGAATCATAGGAAGAATTACGCAAAGGTCGCACCAAAGACATAAAAGAGATATGGAAACATTAATGCTTTCCAAAAACATGCCCGGTATTCCCGCCAAAAAAATAATAATGCACACTGCGGCTGTTTGCTTTTTAAATTTTTTTAATCTGTTTTTAACTTCTTCGTCGCTTCTTCCCTCGTAAGGCAGAGTTACCCCTACGGCAACATTCTTTTTAAACTTCGCCTCATTTGCGAGCATAAAATACATAAGGGGCGAAATCCATATAACGCTCAGCCATAAAAATATATTTGTCATTTTCTCTGTCCCTCCTCATAAAGCTCTCTGCATAAGTTCATAGCGTCCTCCTGACTTATTCCCGATAACCTCAGCTCCGAAAGACACAGCCTTAATTCGGATATAACTTTATCCGGAACCTGTTTTTCCCCGCAGCTGCCGGCAACGGCGGCGCCGTTTCTTCTGTCCGTAACAATATAGCCCTCCTGCTTTAAAAGCTGATACGCTTTGCTTACGGTCATCATATTTATGCCGCTTTCCTGGGCAAGCGAACGGATTGTAGGCAGCTTTTCACCGGGTAAAAGCTTTTTTTCCGCAATTCCTATTACTATCTGATTTCGTATCTGCATATAGAGAGGAACACTGTCGGAAAAATCAAACTGCAAAAGCATATATATCACCTCTTTGCATTATTTATTATAATACAAATCATGCAAAATGTCAACACCAATTGCAATATTCAACATATTCATATAAATACATATAGACATTTTATAAAAATATGATATAATAAAGACAATAATTATATGAGGTGGCGTTTATGAAAAATTTTTTTAAAATGTTTATATCTGTGATTTTAATATTTTGCGTTACGGCATCTGCCGCAGTCACTTCCGTGTATGCAGAAGACAATACATACAATATGATCACCGATGAGGACGCCTTGGTTGTAAAAGGGACAAAATTATATAATCAAAAAGGCGAAGAAGTTATGCTCAGAGGCATCAATCTGGGCGGCTGGCTTATACAGGAGGACTGGTTCACTCCCCTTAATGTAAACGGAGACGGGGATCTATACGCGATGAACATTCTTACTGAGCGTTTCGGAACGGAAAAAACCTACGAGCTTTATAACCTTTATCAGGACAACTGGATAACGGAAACCGATTTTAAAAATATCGCAGATATGGGCTTTAACTGCGTACGAATTCCTTTCTGGTACAGAAATTTCCAGTCCGACGACAACGGAACCTGGATAACCGATGAAAACGGCGAAATAGATCTTTCAAGGCTTGAGTGGGCAGTTAATATGTGTCGCAAATACGGTATTTACGCCATACTTGATTTTCATGCTGCCAACGGAGGCCAAGGCTACGCAAATCACAGCGGAATGCTTAATCATTACCACTTCTTCGACCGGAACGAAAAAGGCGAATGGTACAGGGAACAGGCCGCCGAGCTTTGGGGAGTAATCGCCGAAAGGTTTGCCGGAGATCCTGCCGTTGCAATGTTTGATCTTCTTAACGAGCCCATGTGCGATGTCCCCATGATCAACAGAATCTATTCTTATATCTGGGAATTTTTTGATATGGCTTATGACGAAATAAGAGAAAAAGACCCTGACAGACTTATTACAATGATTGCCACCTGGGATTTAACAAAGCTGCCCAAGCCTTCAACATACGGCTGGACGGGAGTTATTTATCAGTTCCATCAGTATAATGAAACAGAGTCGGATTATCTTGTAAGAATCAGCCTTAACAACGCCTGCAATCATAATGTACCTCAGTTTGCCGGCGAATTCCATCCTACGGGAAACAAGGCTACCCTTGACTTTGTAATCAACGCATACGACACAAGAGGCATTATGTGGGCACTGTGGACCTATAAAGGCTATAACAGCTGGGCGGCCTGGGCTGACTGGTTCATATACGGTAGCACCTCAGACGAGCTGAGGGTGGATCCGGTAAACGACAGCTATGAGGAAATCCAGAGAAAATGGGGAGAAGGAATACAGACAAACAGCGGCAATTTCTCAACGGCTCAGCTTTTTGATATAGCAAAAAAATATCTCCCTGACGCAAGATGCGACTCCGCTCCCTATAACACACAGGAGGATGTTGACAGCGCCGTTATATCCAAGCCGGAAACAACTACGATCCCGCCTGCTGAAACTACCACAAATGCTCCTTCAGAAACAACCGCAAGCAAACCTGAGGAGCCAACAAGCCGGGAACCTCAAAAGCTTGAATTTATAACAGACAACTGGAAAATTCAAGGCTCATATATAATTGGTCTTGAAGAAAAAGTTTCTCCGGCACAATTTAATCAAAATGTTAAAAACGGCTCATGTGATATTTTAACTGACAGCAGATATATAGGCACAGGAACCGTAATAAAATATAATAATACCGAATACACGGCAATAGTCGGCATGGATACAAACGGCGACGGAACAATAACTGCCGCCGATGCAAGAATTGCTTTAAGAGCCGCAGCACAGATTATTGCGCTGTCAGAAGTGCAGTTATTATCAGCTAACGCCAATTCAGACGACAAGATAACCGCAGCTGACGCAAGGCTTATTTTAAGAAAAAGCGCCAAACTCAGTTAATAACCGTATAAAAATGACGCCGCTGTTTTCAGCGGCGCCGATTTTTTATTAAATTCAAGCCTTTACCGTTTCAAAATCATACATTTCCGCTGTGTTTTCAGCCCCTGTATGAACCGTTATAAATGTGCTCATTACCTTTGCCTGAGCAGTAACATGATAGTATGTGCCTTCATAAAAACTGCAGTAGTTTTCTGAGGGATGAGAATGTCCCATTGATACAAGTCCTACGCATCCGGCATTTTCAAAAACTTCGTCAAGGGGCGCGTTTTTCGGAATGTTATACTGTTCCGCAATTTCGGCTATCTCAGCATATCCCTCTTTATACGCCGTTCCGTAAAGAGCGGCTTCTGCGAACGCCGGCGTATTTTCGTGAATGAACACGCTTATATTAACATCGGGATTTTCATTTAATTTTCCTGCTATTTCAGCTTCGCACCAGTCAACCTGATCCTGATGAACATAACCGTAAATATGTTCTCCGTCTTCCTGGTCATAATCCATTGTGTCAAGGAAAACAAAGGAATGTGTAAGCTCCGTGCCCTCATTATTGTATATATCCACGCTGTACTGAGCGCCGCCCGAAATATCCTTTTCATCGGCTGCAATGCAGTATTCATACTGTGACAGATATGCCGTAATGTCGGAAGCAGTGCCGTAGTTAAGTCCGTCGTTGTTGCCGGGTATATACGCCCAGTACTGCTCCATTTCATCAAACATTTCTCCCACGGTTCTGAGAACATAAGCCTTGTTATACGCCCCGGTTTCCCCTCCGTCAAGCATATCGCCGCTTATTACAACCAGATCCGGTGAATACTCCTGAACCTGAGCTTTCATGGTATTGAGAACTTTTATATCACTGTATGACAGCCCTGTGGTAAAATGAGTGTCGGAAAACTGAAGCACGGTAAAATCGCCGTTTGCATCCGCTTTAAAATCGGGAAGCTCTCCGTAATCCGATACGCTGTCGGCGTAACCTGAAATATCTCCCTTTTCTATAAGCTCCTTTAACGAGCCGTCTGCTGAAAAGAATCCGAAAATAGCCGTAAATACTGCCAGAAGTGTTGCAAAAAACGCCTGCATATTTGTTACTCCCTGTTTTTTAATGTTATGAAATTATAATATTTACATTGAGGATTTTCAAGACCTTTGAATTTTTGTTACGAATAATTTATCCTTTAAGCAAATTTCCGCAACATTGCTTTAGCCGGACATTTTTATATGCAGCTCAAGCTGCCGATAAAGCTGACAGCCGGATATTTTTTATCTGCCGGTTTATATTGTCAGTAATGCTGACAGCCGGACATTTTAAAAGTGCCCGGCTTTTTTCTATTCTTTTTTTGTCATCTGCTTGAATATCTGATTGTTGTAAACTGCCGTTCCCGTTACCAGCACTCCCTGTATTGCCGAATGGATATTAAATCCGCCTAAAAGCATCGCACCGATTATCCCTATGGGAAGCAGAATTACGGGTATGTATTTATCGGGGATTTTTTCAATGCTTTTCAGAATTTTTCCTATTATAAGAAGCACCGGTATAAGTATTATTGCGTTTTCAGTTATATATGATAAAATTTCCTCCACTTTTTTATCACCTCCCCGTTATCCGAATATCCGGCTTATTAATATTGCCGTAAGCCCTGATGCGGCAGCTCCCGCAGCCGCTCCCACCAGCTTGTCAAACATTCTCGACGGCCTCTTTTTCAGCTCCTCTATTTCACTTCTTACCATATTTACATCCTCTCTCATGTGCCGTACTTCTACTACCATGTCAGATACGGACTGGGTAAGCTTTTCAATGGAATTTATCCTGTGATGGGCTGATTTTACGCTTGACTCAACATAGGATATTCTCTCCCAAATCTCCTTTTCATCCATCGGAAAGCCCCGATGATTCTTTTAAAATTTCCCTTGCGTCAGATGCCGTCACCTTGCCGTCGCCGTTCATATCGGCGGCTTTTTTCTGCTCCTCGGTAAGCTCCTGAAGCTTTGACGAAGCTCTGAGGGCTTCTCTTGCGTCTGCGGCAGTCACTTTTCCGTCACCGTTTACATCTCCCTTTACTGTTTCATCTTTCCACTGCGCTCCTACAAGGGAAAGCAGTGTTTTTGAAAGAGCGAGAGCAGTTTCATCAAGTGTTTCGTCAAAGACTTTATTGTCGCCGTCGTTTGAAATAAAGCCCAGCTCAATAAGGGCAGAGTGCATATTTGTGTATTTGTTTACTCCGTAGTCGGAATAGCTTACGGCTCCCTTATGTACTCCTCTGTCCTTTAAACCCGTTGCCTTTGTAACGGCGTTTAAAAGGTTTCTTGCCTTTGCCTCGGTTATGTCCGTTGCCTTGGAATAAATCCAGATTTCATTTCCCGTTGCCGTGGCTCCTGCTGAGTTTCTGTGAATTGAAAGGAAGTAGTCCGCTCCCCAGCTGTTGGCATCCTTACAGCGGTCGTTGATATCAACATCAATATCTGTTTCCCTTGAAAGCTTAACTTCGCAGTCCTGATTTTTAAGGTACTCCTTAATTTTAAGAGCCATTTTCAGGGTATCGTCTTTTTCCTTACGGCTTCCTTTTACCGCTCCCGGCTGCACTCCTCCGTGTCCCGGGTCAATGTAGATTTTTTTACTCATTGTCTGCATCTCCTTTTAATGCTGTGTTATATTCTGTTTCTTCATTTCGCTTAATAATTTCAGCGATTGCCTGTTCATACTCTTCCTGTGTGATTTCAAAAAGACTTTCGTCTTCTACCTTATTGCTGTTTGTCTGATATGAAATTATTTCTCCGTTTTTTATCTGCTTATAGTAATTCATCCTTTACCCCCACGCATACCATTTCATTCTAAAACCAGCTTCGATAAAGAATGATGAACCGCTTCCGCCATGCACTCCGTTTGACGTTAGATAAAAAGTGTTTGAGTCTCCAGTGCTTTGAGCTGTTCTTGCTCCGAGACTTGAATTGTAATATGTTCCGGTTGTTCGTTTTGCCAAAATATTATTATTGTTATCTGCTATCAATATTGAGCTTGTTATAAGAAAATCGCTTGTTCTTTTACATTTCATTCCCTGGTCAACTAAAAATATGAATATCTTTGGTTTAAAGCCGATGTTTATACTTACATCGTCCAAATATGTATTGCTTGCTCCGGCTGTGTATGTCCCTTCAGCGCTTTGCGTTACAAACAGTTTGGTGCTGTCTTTATGTATATAGCTGTCAGGTATGGTGTATCCGTTAACAATTACCCTGCTTAAGGCGTATCCGCTGTCAGGCTCTACAAATGTATTCATCAAAAGCCTCGGCGTCACTGTTTTTTCCTGCAGATGTGCGTATATCTTTAAGTCATTCGGATAATATCCCTTCGGTAAATCAAAATAATCCTGCTCCGGCAAGGGGATATAATCGTCTACTCCCGGCTCAATGCTTTTTATCGGTATGCTTCCCTCAAGCGTCTGCCCCAGACTGTTTACAAATTTAACACCTTTTAAAACATCATCTGCCGTGGCAGTAACATCCGAAACATCGGCGCCCTGTACATCAACGCTTACGCTTTCGTATTCCTTTACGTTTTTAACGCCGTTTTCACTTATTTCAAGGGTTCCCGACGGTTTTATATATCCATCTTTGAATTTACTTATGGCTTCGTCAAGCTCCGCTCCCGTATGGGACATATTGTATTCATCCATTTTTCAGCACCCCGCTTACAAAATTATCAATGTCATCTCCGCTGTAAGCGCTTATATACTGCTCATCCGTTCCGCTTCCGTCCCTTTTTGCAAGCACAAAGCTGCCGCCGGAGTCTTTTACCCTTTCATTTGTATTTATGTACAAACCGCAGCAATCGTTCCATATACCGGATAAATTTCTTACATAAACGCTTATTCTGTATATGCCGTCCGAACCAAGCTCGTCCGCTTCCGCATCAAAATTAAAGAGGTCCGTAACTTCATTAAGAGTCAAAACACCGTTTTCAGTCTGATAATCGTCTTTTAACAGATCATATCCCCAGCCTCTGCCGTAAGGCGCTCCCTCGGCAGTCGCCCTTGCTTCTATTCCGTTAAAAAAATCATTGTCGCTGTATACGCTTATATTTGCTTTTTTATTAGGACCTATTCTGCTGTTATTAACGGCAACTGTTATCATTATTCACTCCACTTCCCGCTGTGAGCGCTTTTTACAAAAACCTTCAGAAGCTTGGCTCCGTCTCCCGGAGAGGCGTTTTCAATATCTTCTGCCTTTAAAGTAAATATAATTGAATTTCCGGCGGCGCATACTGTCTCTTCCCCCTGATACTCAAGACTTCCTGACGCTGTAATTTCAGGAAAATCATCTGTTTTAAAAAATGAACCTCCTGCCGTGCCTATTGATATATTTGATTCATCATTGTATAAAGCGTCAGCGCTATCTGCGGCGACTATCTTGAACGCCGTTACATCATCATCGGGAACACAGGTTATGACAGTTGTATCCTTTCCGGGGATTTTTGAAATCTTTGAAAGACCTGCCGAAACACTTACCGACGGCACGTTTGTAAAAAGAGTTACGGTGCATGACGCCTCGGGGGACTCATTATAAACATCGTCCCTGACTTTTACATAAATCGTTTTCAAGCCGTCTCCGTCAGCAAGCGTTACTGTTTTTGTCTCCGAAAAAGGCTCCCAGTTCGCATCCTCTTCATTAATCGCCTCTGCCGTTCCCCAGATTTTCATTTCATATCCGGTTTTGTCCTGATCCGAACATGAAATACTTATAGGTATGATTCTCGACGCAGTATCACCGCCGCCCTTTGCTTCTGCTGCCACCCCACCGGGTGCTGCCGTATCAAGAGTTATATATATATAATTTGCCATTTAATTTTCATTCTCCTTTTGGGTATATCCTGTCAGATCTATATAGACATAAGATTTTTTTCTGTTTTTTCTGCCGTATACAAGATTTCCTTTACCAGAGCGTATCTCCTCAAGCTCAATAGGATAATATTCTTTTCCGTCCTTTACAAGCATCAGCTTCCCTCCTCGATAAAGTATAAGGCGCGGCTCTGCTTTTCCTCGCTGCTTAAGGCGTTGTATTCCTCCCTTGTGCCGAACCACCAGTCAGGAATCGAAAAGCATTGCTCGCTGCCGTCGTCAAAAGTAATTTTGAAATCATTTCCGTTCTGGGTTACTGATTTTATGCCTGTTCCCCTGGGTCCCGCAGGATATGTTTTTGCCTCTACCTTCTGAGGCTCTACATTAACTTCAAAGCTTTTTATGTCCATTACAGCCTCCTTAAAACCAGCAGCTGATTAAGCGGCCTGTTTTTTTCATCAAACGCCGGAAGAATAACAACCCCCAGGTTTCCGTCGTTTATTCCTATTTCAAACACATATTCACCGAAGCTTAATTCGCTGTTAACCTCAAAATGGGCGCTTTCGGATTCAAAAGTTGTCAATATATTATACGGGCTGTTTTTTTCACCGACTTTCATGTAGTAAGTTTCATTTTCTTTAAGCTGATATTTCTCACCGTCTACCGTATGATTTATATCAAAAACCAAATTGTTTCCCTCAGGAACAATAAGCCTGTTTAAAATCATCGCAACCTCCTGTTTCGGAAAAAAGCCTGTTTTCAAAGCCTGTTTCCTGTGTATCATAATATTTTTTTAATTTTTCGGATATGATTTTCATATCTCTTTTCTCCTCGTACAATACCTTAAGCTTCGCCGACAAATATATGACTTTATCCGTATCAAAAGCGGCAGCCGCATTTCTCCTTTCAGCCAGCGTTTTTTTAATAATCTCCTCCGTAAGCTTTATTGACCGGTCATACTCAAGTGAAAGCTCATAAAGTGTTTTGCTCATGAAATCAGCTCCTTTCCGTTTACGCAGTTAATTATTTTTATATGAAAATCCTTTGGCAGCTGTTTTCTTCCGTCAATAATGCTGTTATACATCGCTACATATTTCATGCTGTTATAGATTTTCATTTTCCCTCTTTTGAGAGCCTTCCTGACGCCGTCGGGAGTAAGCCCCGTCTCCTTGGCTATAAGGGAAGTTTTCATGCCGTTAAACCATTTAAGCTTTACTGCGGTTTTTTCCTTTTCATCAAGCTCGTTTTCAATAACATACATTAAAATTTCCTCCACAGCCAATTTCCCCGCTTCATAAAGACATATCTCACACTCCATATCAACACGCCTCAAAGCTCTTTCACTGTTTTTGTCTTCAGCCATACTGAAATCACAGCCTGTTACAGTTTTCATTGCCTCGCTCCTTTTAGCCGCATTTTTCCGGTTCCATGAAAGCCGTATAAATGAAACCGGCATTTGACACAAAAGTAACAAACAAATGTTCTTTTGTATGTCATATTATAGGAACATTTGTTCTTAAAGTCAAGAGTTTTCATAAGCATTTTAATCTTAATTTAATAAATTTTTTCAAAATCTTCTTCCTTTCGCATACCGGCGTATACGAAGAATACCGTTCGCATTTGAAAGTGTTAAAAAATTTATATGTAATAATTAACATTTTGTTAAATGATAAAAAATTATCACCCAGTTAATATTGAGTTAATGTTCACAGCCGATAATTTTATTCATAATGGAAATATAGTTGTTGTTATTAACATAATTTGTATGTTGCTATTTTCAAATTAATATATATAATATGTTATTAATCAAAAGGAGCTGAAAACCGTGATAATAAACAAGCTGGCAAAATGGGTTACAAAACACCCGAAAACAGTTTTGCTTGTTGCCGTTCTCCTTGTAATCCCTTCTGCCATCGGCTTTTTAGCCACACCGGTAAACTACGATATTTTATCTTATCTCCCCGATGAGCTTGAGTCGGTAGAAGGAATCAACAGCCTTGACGAGGATTTCGGACTGGCTTCCATGTCGGTTATCATTATGGACGATATGACCTGGGATGAAATGTCTGCCCTTGAGGACAGTATTTCTGCCACGGAACATGTAAAAACGGCAATGTGGCTGGGAACCATTGCCGAATCGCCTATACCTCTTTCTATTTTCCCGTCGGCAATATCTTCCATGCTTTACAGCGCTGACGGCGACAGCACTCTGATGCTGATTCTGTACGACACTCCCAGCGCCTCCAACGAAACTCTCGATACTGTCGCAAAGATAAAGGAGCTTTTGCCGGAGGAATGTCTTATGAGCGGAACCTCCGCCATGACATACGACTTCAGCGATATGACGGAAAAGGAAGCGCCTAAGTTTATTGCCATTGCGGTGGCTCTTGCGCTTATTGCCCTGGGCTTTACAATGGAATCCTTCCTGCTGCCCTTTGTTCTTCTCGCTTCACTGGGACTGGCAATAATATACAACATGGGCACAAACTTCATGTTCGGTGAAATCTCTTTTGTCACCCAGTCAATAGCAGCTATTCTTCAGTTAGGCGTAACCATGGACTATTCCGTTTTCCTTATGGACAGATACGCCGAGGAAAAGCCTAAATACAGAACCCGTCAGGCAGCTATGGCAAAAGCTATCACAAGCACCTTCACATCTCTTGCCGGAAGCTCCCTTACAACTATTTTCGGATTCCTTGCATTGTGCTTTATGAGCCTTAAGCTTGGCGTTGACATAGGTCTTGTTATGGCAAAGGGCGTCCTTTTGGGAATTGTAACCGTTGTTATCGTTTTGCCCGCGATGCTTCTGCTCAGCGAAAAATTCCTTATCAAAACAAGACACAAAAGCCTTATTCCCTCCTTTAACGGGCTTAACAAGATAACACTTAAATTCCGCAGGGCTTTTGTTATCATCGTTATACTCCTGATAATCCCCAGCTGGTACGGTCAGAACAATGTTAAAAAATATTACAACATGATGGAGGCAATTCCGGATTCCATCGACTCCATTCAGGCCCTTAACATACTTAAAGACGACTTTAATATGGCAAGCACATATTTCGTCATTGCCGACAACAGCATGGAAGCCTCCGACAAGCTTCAGCTTCTTAAAGATCTGGAAGATGTTGAAGGCGTTACGGGAGTTATGGGACTTAATTCGGTTCTGGGCACCGCCTTTTCCGAAGACATTCTTCCCGACGCCATTGCTTCCATGCTTATTTCCGACGGCAGACAGGTTATTATAGTAAACTCTCAGTATTCACCGGCTACGGATCAATGCAACGCTCAGGTTGAAGAGCTTACAAGCCTTATAAAATCCTATGACCCGGAGGCTCTCCTTACGGGAGAAGCGCCGATGTATAAGGACCTTGTTGAGGTTACCGACCGGGACTTCGTTGTTACAAACGCAATTTCCATTATTGCAATATTCCTGCTTATCGCCATTATCTTTAAATCAATTTCCGTTCCCTTTATTCTTGTAATGTCAATAGAGCTGGCTATCTGGATAAACCTTGCCCTGTCCTTTGTAACGGGAGAAGTTATCTGTTTTATAACGCCCACAATTATCAGCTGTGTTCAGCTTGGCGCAACCGTTGACTATGCAATACTTCTTACAACCAGGTTCAGGGAGGAGCTTCAAAAAGGCACGGACAAAAAAACAGCCATGCTAACGGCTGCAAACTCTGCTCACAGATCAATATTCCAAAGCGCGCTGGTTTTCTTTGCGGCAACTATCGGCGTATATCTTATATGCGATATAGATATAGTAAGGTCAATATGCGCCATGCTTGCAAGAGGCGCCGTTATAAGCGCTCTTGTAATAATGCTGTTCCTGCCGCCTTTGCTTGTAACCCTTGAAGGCTTTATAAACAAAACAAGCTACAAATGGAGAGAAATCAGCAGACCCACATATTTTACAACTCCGATGCTTGAGAAAATGCAGAAAAACATGGAAAAGGCAAGAAAGAAAGCCGAAAAGAGAATTGAAAAGTCAAACAAGGCCATTAAAAAGAACCTTGAAGCCGCATCGTCAAAAAAGACAAAGAAAGGCAAGGCTATTCCCGTACCTGCTCAGCTTGTAACAAAGGAGCTTACAAAGGAAAGCGCCGAAGCAATTGAAAAAGCAATGGGAATAGATAAAAGCAGTAAAAATTCCGAAACGGAAAATAACCTTAACGGAGATGAAGATATACAATGAAAAAGAACTCCACCGCAAAAAAAATAATATGCCTTATACTGGCATTGGGGATGATATTTCTTTCATCCTGCGGAAAAACAGAAGTTGACGAGGAATCCTCCACGGGAGAAGAAGAAAACCAGTTTACCGAAAGCTACGGCAGCACTACGGAAAATGTAACAAAAAGCGAAACGGTATATGTAAATCTTGACAATTACGGCTCGCCGAAAAGCATAACCGTTTCCGACTGGATCCACGCCGATAAAAGCCAGGTGTATATAAAAGACAAAACAACGCTTACTGATTTTTCCGTTACAAAGGGTCAGGCTTCCTCCGTTAACAACAACGGTGAGGTTACATGGCAGATGGCGACCTCCGATGTGTATTACGAGGGAAAAACCGACAAGGAGCTGCCTGTTGATATTAATATAAAGTATTACCTTGACGGAAAAGAAACATCTCCCGAAGAGCTTACAGGCAAAAGCGGAAGCTTTAAAATGGAAGTTTCCATGAAAAACAAGATTTCAAAAGAGGTTGAAATAAACGGCCAAAAGGTTACAATGTATACTCCCATTATGGCAATAGGAGGAATGGTTCTCTCATACGACAACTTCTCCAACATTGAGGTTACAAACGGGTTATCCATAGGAGGCGGAAGCTACGAGGTTGTAGTTCTTGCGGGAGCGCCGGGACTTAACGAAAGCCTTAATCTTTCGGGCCTTAACATCTCCGGCTTCGAGGACTTCTCATTCCCGGAAACATTTACAATTACGGCGACGGTTACGGATTTCCGCTTCTCCGATACCTACTACGCTCTGGTTCCTCTTTCATCGCTTGATTTGAATGTAGATCTCCCAAAAACTCTTGAGGATGTTAAAAATATTCTCAGCGAAATTCAGAATCTTCAGGATATTCTGGATCAGATTGACCCTGACGGCGCACTTATTGACTTTGTAACAAACGGAACTTCTCTGAGCGAAATGATGGATATAATGCAGAAAGCAATATCCATGTATCAGGAAAACGAAGCTTTGTTTAAAGCCATGTCCCAATACCTGACTCCCGAAAATATACGGAAGCTTTCCGACTTTTTAAACTCCATGGACACGGAGCAGATGCAGTCTCTTATAAATGTCATGTCAAATGTTCCTGCCCTTCAGTCCATGGTCGACTCACTGCTTCAGCTTTCAACGGGAATTGATGAAATAATGCCCATTCTGGAAGGATTTTCAACAGCTTTGGAGGATCCTGAGGTAGCGGCTGCCCTTGAAAATCTCCCTGAAACTCTTGAAACTCTCGATGAGCTTATGAACTATCTTAACGACAACAAAGAGGTTCTGGATGTTCTTACAAACCTTTTATCCTCGGAAGATATGTCCCAGTTTACCGACGCTCTTGACGGTATGATAGCCGGCAGCGAGGTAAATGCAGGCGATACCGATATTTCACAGCTTACCGGCGACGCCAAGGAGCTTGTTTTAAGAATGGACGAATGGCTTAAATTCAGCTATGATATTTACACCGACGCTCCCGACTATATGGAAACAAGCTGTATGTTTATCTGCAAAACAGACCCGATCGGCTAAAGCGTTTAAAACTTTTCCGAAAGTATTTTCTTACAGCAAAACATAAAAATTTTGTCTGAAAGTATTTTCTTTTGATTTAATTATGATATAATATACAATCATAATTAAAAAGGTTGTGTAATAACATGAAAAAATTTATATCGCTGCTTTTGGCTTTTTGCTTTATTTTTATATTCTGCTCATGCCAAAAGGCTGCCGATGATACCACAACAGAGCCTGCTTCCGCTGAAAGCGACGCAGCCGAAAACGGCTCCGCAGGCAGCAATGAAAAAAAGGAAGGTCTGCTTTACGCTGTTTCATCTGACGGCAGTGAGGACAAAACAACGGTTTTCAGCTTTATGGGCGGAGATTATACCCCTGAAAGAATTGCAGCAGGCTTTTCCGGCTGGACTGGATTAAAATTCCGTATATCCTCCGAAACCGACGAAGAAAACAAAAAAATTTCAATAACATGGCTTGAGGAATCCTCTTTTTATACCGGCAATCCCGACAACGGAGACAATCCCAATTTCAGTTTCAGCGACTCAAAAGAGATGAGAACCTTTATGCTTAACAGCCTTTACAAGACAATAATTGAAAATATGGGTGACTATGAGGTTTATTATTCTCTTGAAAACGGCGATATAAATAATTTGGGACTTGACGCGGAGTTCTCTTCTTCACAGCCTTTCGCACTTATTTAAAAAAACAGATAAAAAAATTAAGATGTATCACAGCTTATCCGTGATACATCTTTTTTATTGAAAATCTACCATCTGCGGTTCTTTACGTTAGGACATTTGTTTTTTTTGAATGCCGCTCTGAACTCAACATAGCAGCCGCATTTTATACATACGCCGCTTATCAGACAGTCGCAGCTCTTACATTCCTCAAGCCTTTTTTCATAAAGCTCCGGCTCTGTTTTTTCATCCGGTTTGATTTTCTCTATATACTTTTTTACCATTTTGTAGTTGTCTTCCTGCCCGCTTGACAGAAGAAGACATCTTTTACATTCTCTAAGCTCCATGGCTTATTATTTTTTTATAACGAATTTTACTACGCTGCAGGGAGGAATTTTTGCAACAAAGCCGTCCTGTGTTTTTGTAAATGCAGTAAATTCCTGTGTTTTAACAGCTTCCTTATTTTCAAAGGTATTGTGGTCCCCGGCGTTTCCGGTAAGAATTTCGGCTGTTACCGAAGCAACAAGAGTATCCGCAACCTGACATTTGACTTCCTTTTCCTCGTGGAGGTCTGCATTTACGATTGTTGAATAAATCACTCCGTTTTCATCTTCCGAAGCGCTTTCAATAAGCTTGGGCATTGAAAGCTTGTCACACTCAATCTTATCCGATGTAATATAGCTTCCCAGAAGCGTATTCTTCTGGTGATCCTTATACATTTTGAATACATGATATGTAGGCGTTAAAAGCATTTCCTCGCCGTCGGTAAGTATTACTGCCTGAAGAACATTTACCGTCTGTGCGATATTCGCCATTCTGATTCTGTCGGAGTGCTTGTTGAAAACATTCAGGGTAAGACCTGCCACCATAGCGTCGCGCATTGTGTTCTGCTGATAAAGGAATCCGGGATTTGTTCCCTCTTCAACATCAAACCATGTGCCCCATTCGTCAACTATAAGGTCAACTCTCTTTTCAGGGTCGTAACGGTTCATGATTTCAAGATGTCTGTTTATTAACTCTTCAATCTTATACGCCTTTGTTACAGTCTGATAATATTCCTTCTCGTCAAAGCCCGTGGCCTTGCCTTTATGATCCCAGTCTCCCGCCGTTGTATAGTAGTGAAGTGCAAGACCGTTCATGTGTCTTCTGGCGACCTTCATTACGCCTTCAGTCCAGTTGTAATCATCTGCGTTGGGACCGCTTGCAACTCTGTATATGTGAGGCTTTCCGCTGTAATCCCTTACAAAGGTGTTGTATTTATTAAACTCGTTTCCGTAAAACTCCGGCTGCATATTTCCGCCGCAGCCCCAGTTCTCGTTGCCTACGCCGAAATAATTGATTGTCCAGGGTTCCTCTCTGCCGTTCTTCTTGCGAAGCTCCGCCATAGGTGAAAGGCCGTCGAACATCATATATTCAACCCATTCGCTCATTTCCTGAACTGTTCCGCTTCCCAGGTTTCCGTTTATATAAACATCACAGCCAAGCTGTCTGCAAAGCTCGAAAAACTCGTGGGTTCCGAAGCTGTTGTCCTCTACTACTCCGCCCCAGTGAGTGTTTATCATCTTTTTTCTTGTTTCCTTGGAACCGATGCCGTCCTTCCAGTGATACTCGTCGGCAAAGCATCCGCCCGGCCAGCGAAGAACCGGTATGCCCATTTCCTTAAGTGCGTTTACGCTGTCGCATCTCATGCCGTTAACGTTGGGAATAGGTGAATCCTCCCCTACATACAGTCCTTCATATATACATCTTCCCAAATGCTCGGAAAAATGTCCGTAAATATCCTTGCTGATTTTAGAAATTTTCTGATTGGGGTTTATAAGGTATTTCTCCACTTTATCATCTCCGAAATTTTTTTTAAGTATATAACACAAAAAAATTTTTTTCAATAACTTTTTAAAATTATTTTACAAACAATGCTGTTTTGCATATTATTTCATTTAATATAACCGTTTTTATTAAAATAAATTTTTATTGCTTTTATTTTTTACAAATTTATAATATATTTTTTATTTAAATTTATTGCAATTACTGCATATTTCCTGTATAATATTCATGCTATTTTTAAATTATTTTTTTGGAGTGATTATCTTGGCAAAACTTAAAGACATTGACTCGATGGCGGAAAATAAAGGCTCCGGCTTTACTACTCTCTGGCAGTTTGTAAAATTCATCGTTGTAAGCCTTCTTGCCTGCATCGTTCAGTTCGGACTTGTAAACCTTATTCCTCTTATTCCTCAGATTAAAGAGCTTTACGCTACCGGCTTCGACTGGTTCGTATTCTCATATCCCGTAACTCATAACGAGCTCGGCGAGGTTGTTTCCGGCGGTTTGGGATACTTTATCGCTTTCAACGTTGCAAATATTGCGGCTCAGATCGTAGCTTTCTTTGTAAACAAGGAAAAAACCTTTAACTCAAGCGCTAATGTTGCTGTTACTCTTCCCATTTACATAGTTTTCACTATAGCTCTTATCTGCTTCAGCGCATGGCTTTCTCCCACTCTCAATACGCTGTTCGCTCAGTCATGGGGCTGGGGCGACGCGCTTTCAAGAAATATCGCGACTGCAATTTGCTCCGCT
Source organism: uncultured Clostridia bacterium (assembly GCA_944412445.1). GTDB lineage: Bacteria > Bacillota > Clostridia > Oscillospirales > Acutalibacteraceae > UBA1081. The sequence goes on along the minus strand of CALYBJ010000001.1, from coordinate 71,965 downwards.
CTTCAGTTCTTCCTTTACTTCCCCGTTGACAAGCTTCTCTTCCACAAGAAAAAGGAAGACGCTCCCGAAACGGCAGTTAAAGAAGAAGCTGTCAATAAAAAATAATATTACTAAAACAAACTAACTTTATGAAGGAGGTTATTCCATGAATAAAAAAGCTTATGAATTATACTGCAGAGCTTATCAGGGAATAATGAGAACCGCAGCTTTGGTTCTCGACTGGTCGGAGCCTAAGCTTATAAAAGGTTCGGGAGCAGTAAAAGAGCTGCCCAAAACCATTAAAGAATTAGGATACAACAATGTTCTTGTTGTTACGGATAAAGGCCTTATGGGACTTCATCTTCTTGACGGAATGTTCGAGGAGCTTAAAAACAACGAAATCGCTTATGTTGTTTACGACGGCGTTCAGCCCAATCCCACCATCAACAATATTGAAGAGGCAAGAGCGTTATATCTGGGCAACGGCTGTCAGGCGATTATAGCTTTCGGCGGCGGTTCCTCAATGGACTGCGCCAAGGCCTGCGGCGCAAGAATTGCAAGACCTGACAAGCAGATTCCTCAGCTCAGAGGTCAGCTTAAGGTTATGAAAAGCATTCCCATGCTTTTCGCCATTCCCACAACTGCCGGAACAGGCTCCGAAACCACAATAGCCGCTGTTGTTTCAAATCCCGAAACACATGAGAAAAACGCTATTAACGACCCCAAGCTCCGTCCCAAATACGCTGTTCTTGACCCTGATCTTACAATAGGACTTCCTCCGCACATTACTTCCACCACAGGCATGGACGCCCTTACTCATGCCGTTGAAGCGTACATAGGACAAAGCAACACCCCCGACACTGAAGAAAAAGCCCGTATTGCCACAAAGATGATTTTTGAAAATCTTGAAAAGGCGTATAAAGACGGCAAGGACATTACAGCCAGAGAAAATATGCTTTTGGCTTCCTACTATGCAGGTGTTGCCTTTACAAGAGCTTATGTAGGCTATGTCCACGCGATAGCTCATAACTTAGGCGGAATGTACGGAATACCTCACGGTCTTGCAAACGCCGTAATTCTTCCCTATGTTCTGGACTTCTTCGGAGAAACCGCATACAAGAGACTGGCCGAGCTTGCGGACGCTGCGGGACTTGACTGCGCAGGAAAATCCGACGAGGAAAAGGCAAAGCTGTTTATTGCCGAAATCCGCCGCATGAACAAGGACATGAATATTCCCGACAAGTTCCAGCAGATAAAGGAAGGAGATATTTCCTTAATCGCTGACAGAGCGTTAAAAGAAGGCAATCCTCTTTATCCCGTTCCCAAAATCATGTATAAAGAAGACTGCGTAAAAATCATCAGAGAGCTTATGGCTTAAGTTTTACAGAAAAGCAGGTACGGAAACAAAAATTTCCGTACTTTTTCTTTTTATATTTATATTTCAATATTGTAGAGCAGTATGATTTGTTGTATAATTAATTAAATAAATGTAAGCGGTGATTAGATGTTCAGAATAATGATTGTTGAAGACGATGAAAACACAAGAAAGCTTACGGAAGCTGTTCTGAGACAGCACGGATATGACACAGTATGCGCTTCGGACGGAGTTGAAGGACTGGAAATTCTCGATAAAACCCATGTTGACCTTATAATATTAGATGTTATGATGCCCCGTATGGACGGTTTCGAGTTTACAAAAACGCTTAGAGAATGCGGCTGGGAAATACCTATACTTATGGTAACCGCAAGAGAATCCCATATTGACAAGAAAAAAGGTTTTCTTTCCGGCACGGACGACTATATGGTAAAGCCCGTTGACGATGAAGAAATGCTTCTCAGAATCGCAGCCCTTTTAAGGCGTTCAAAAATCGCCGTTGAGCACAAAATAACAATCGGCTCAACCGTTTTGGACTACGATTCCATGACGGTAACTACTCCCGAAGGCACTTCGGAGCTTCCTCAAAAGGAATTTATGCTGCTGTTTATGCTTTTATCATATAAAGATAAAATTTTTACAAGGCGTCAGCTTATGGATGAAATCTGGGACATGGAAAGCAACACGGACGAAAGAACGGTTGACGTACATATCAACAGACTCCGTGAAAAATTTAAAAACAACAAGGATTTTTCCATTTTAACAATAAGAGGCTTGGGCTACAAGGCTGTATACTGATTCGGAGGCTTATTATGAACAAACGTCAAATCACACTTCATATCGCAGTATCAGTTCTCATTTTCCTGATTCTTATCGGCTCGGGAGTTATGTCAATTCTGGCGCTTCTTCTTGTAAGAATAATATACCGTGACCTTTTTTTAACAGCGGCGCCTTTGACGCTGATTTCCGTGGCTTTTGTGGCAAGCACGGTTATAGGCACCGGTATTTCCCTGTTTGTAAGCCGCTTTTTCCTGAAACCCGTTGACACGCTTATTGAATCGGTAGGAAAAATTGCAAAAGGAGATTTTTCCGTAAGGATGACAAACAAAAACAACGTTTTTGAAATTACCGAGCTTATAAACAGCGTAAACAACATGGCGGAAGAGCTGGGAAGCACGGAAATGTTCCGAAACGATTTTATAAACAATTTCTCCCATGAGTTCAAAACTCCCATTGTATCAATAAAGGGCTTTGCGAAACAGCTTCAGAAGGATAATATAAGCGAAGAACAGAAAAAAGAATATATTGACATTATCGTAAACGAATCGGACAGGCTTGCCTCAATGTCCTCAAACATACTGCTTCTGACAAAATTTGAAAACCAGCAGATTGTCACCGACAAAACGAAATTTTATCTTGACGAGCAAATAAGAAAATGTATACTCCTTCTTGAGAAGCAGTGGTCAAAAAAAAATATAAATCTTAATCTTGATTTAAAGGAAATACTTTACTATTCAAATGAAGAGATGATGTCCCACATCTGGCTTAATATTCTGGGCAACGCAGTTAAATTTACTCCCGATGGCGGCACCATTGCGGTAAAATGCTATCAGGACTTAAATTCGGTATCGGTTATAGTTTCCGACAACGGCATAGGCATGGACGACAAAACCCAAAAGCATATTTTCGATAAATTTTATCAGGGTGATTCATCCCATAAATCCTCCGGCAACGGTCTCGGGCTTGCCCTTGCCAGGCGTGTTGTAATACTCTGCGGAGGAAAAATCTCCGCAAAAAGCCAAAAGGGCAAAGGCACAACTTTCATTGTGCGATTGCCCGTAACAAATCAGCAGTAATTTAATTTTAATAATTACATTTATTTTTCCGACTTATTTCCAAGAAGCCTTGCAAGCTCGTCCATAAAGGAATTAACATCTCTGAATTGTCTGTAAACGGAGGCGAACCTTACATAGGCAACCTCGTCAATCTCTTTAAGCTTATCCATTGCAAGCTCCCCGATTTTAATGGATGTCACCTCTCTGTCTACGGAGTTCTGCAAAGCGGCTTCAATATCGTTTACTGCGGCTTCGATAACCTCAAGAGGCACGGGTCTTTTTTCACAGGCTCTGAGCATTCCGCCCATAAGCTTGTTTTTATCAAAAACCTGCCTTGACTTGTCCTTTTTTACAACAACAATGGGAAGAGTTTCGATAGTTTCATAGGTGGTAAATCTTTTCTGACATTTTAAGCATTCACGCCTTCTGCGGATTTTTTCGCCTTCTTCCGTAGGCCTTGAATCTATAACCTTGCTTTCTTCATAACCGCAATAGGGACAACGCATATAATCACCTCATAATTTTATAAAAATATTTTATCATACATATATTAAATTTTCAATAGCAACAGCGCTTATAAGGAGAACAGATATGATTAAAATACCAAAAGATGTTCAGCAGGTTCTAAATATTTTAAAGAAAAACGGCTTTCAGGCGTATGTGGTAGGAGGCTGCGTAAGAGACTCTGTTATGGGCAGAACACCTCTTGACTGGGATGTTACCACAAACGCCATGCCCGACGAAATAAAAAAAGCTTTTGCGTCCTTTAAAACAGTAGACACGGGAATACAGCACGGCACGGTGCTTATAATTTCCGGAGAAACTCCTGTTGAAACAACAACCTTCAGGATTGACGGAAGCTATTCCGACAACAGACACCCGGACAGCGTAAAATTTACTCCGTCGTTAAAGGAAGACCTTGCAAGAAGAGATTTTACAATCAACGCCATGGCATATAACGAAGAAGAGGGAATTATTGACTGCTTCGGGGGTATTGATGACATTAAAAATAAAGTCATAAGATGCGTAGGCGATCCGGACAAACGCTTTAACGAGGACGCACTTCGTATTTTAAGAGCAATAAGATTTTCTTCTGTTTTAGGCTTCGGAATTGAAAAAGAAACACAAGAGTCTGTTATTAAAAATAAAAATCTTCTTTCAAATATTGCTGTCGAAAGAATCGACACCGAGCTTACAAAGCTCCTCTGCGGCGATAATGTATTTGACGTTCTGACAAAATACGGCTCCGTTATAGGGGTTTTTATTCCTGAGCTTACTTTGCAGTTTAATTTTCAGCAGCTGGGCAAAAAACACGGCTACGATATCTGGACCCACACAGCCCACACCGTTGCCAATATTGAAAACGATCCCATATTAAGGCTTACAATGCTTCTTCACGACACGGGAAAGCCCGCTACTCACGCTCTTAACGAAAAAGGGGAATCAACCTTCAGAAATCACGCCGCTGTAGGCGGACTTATTGCGGAAAATATATTAAGGCGTTTAAAATTCAGCAAAAATTATATTAACACCGTATCCTATCTTGTTTCGATACACGATAAAGAGGTTCCCGAAACAAGAACACAGGTAAAGGAATATCTCCGTGATTTCGGAGAGGAAAATTTCCTGCGGCTTATGAAAATAAGAAAAGCCGACAAATCGGCACTGGCAGAAGGCTTTCGGGATATAAACGACAAGCTTATTTTCGCTTACAACACCTTTGACGAAATAATAAACAGCGACGAGCCTTACACCTTAAATCAGCTTGCGGTAAACGGAAAGGATATAAAAAAATACGCTTCCGACAGAGAAATAGGAGAAATACTTTCCTATCTTCTTGACTGCGTAATAAAGGACCCCTCTAAAAATAACAGAGAAGATTTAATAAATATAGCAAGGCAAATGAACAATCATCAATAAAAGACAAGGGAGATGCGGCTTCTGCCGCACCTCCTTTTTACTGATTGCTTTTATTAAATATTAATCATCAAAGCGTCATTGACTGTCACAAACACTCCCGAATGATTTATGCCGTAGGTCATTCGGTTTTTCTTAGCGGTCATAACGGGATACTGAAAAATGCTTTTCTGATGAGTATAATTTATACGGCTGTCAAAATAATTATACAAGCCACCGCTTTCAGCGGTATAATATACATAGCCTCTGTAATTCTCTCCTTTTTCCGTCATGGAAAAGGTTCCGAAAACAGCGGTTTCGGAATATTTCCGGTAAATTATGCTGCTGTATGAATATGTTTCTTCTTCAAGAGAATAAAAAGGCGATTCAAAGGTTTTTCCGTCACTGTCATACAATACTCTTCCGGAAATTTTTCTGTCGGAAATCATTCCGCTGTCAGCTTTTATATAAGCAGGCAGAATCTGAATTGACTCCGTGCCGCAAAATCCGGGATCCTCCGTCCACTGAAAATGATGGAATATTATCCATTTTTCCCTTTCACCGGGAACAAGCACTCCCACGCTCGTAATGCGAAGCTCATTTGAATCGTAAACAGTTTCCGTAAGAACCTGATTTGCCTGATATGTCACATGAGTTCTGCCGTCGTTTACCGGATGGTCGTTGGATTCCGAAACAATTTTTGAGGCTCCGGCGCACTGTTTGATTTCTTCCGCCGTAAGATCGTTTAAAACATTTTCGGGAAAACCTAACTCAATCAGCTGAATTTTTATTTCGTCCGTATCGGCGTAAGACATTTCATTAACAGCCTGCCACTTCATGGGATAACTGCCGAAGAAAGCGTACCCAAGAAAAATAAACACTAAAAGAACGCTTACTGCCGCCGAAATGATTTTTCCGTCGGAAATTTTTACGGCAGACGGCTTCAGGGAAAAACCATCTTCGTTCATGTTCTTAGAGATTTTGCAAAGGCTAATAAAAACAGCCGCGAAAATTATAAGCATGACAACAGGAATTATTAAGCCTGTATATCTTATTATTTGAAGCACATATAAAATTACGCTCCATAGGGTAAGCACGGCTCCGGCAGCGGTACCTGAATTTGCTCCGGCTTTCTTATTAACGGCTCTCAGCCCCTGCCAAAAGCAAAAGACATGAGGAATTATAATAAACGCCGCCGCTGAATTAACTATTTCGCTTATTAAATATACTTTATCAGAGCAGGAAAATATGGTTGCATTTAAAGCAATATAAACAGAAAAATGCACAAGCTTTATAATATTCAGAATAAAGCAGGTGTAAAACCATCTGTTTTCTTTCCGAAGCGCTCTGAAGCCTAAAACAGATAATACTATTCCGATAAACGGCAGAATATAATTAAGGCATAAAAAATTTAATACTACACAGTTAAGAGCTATTCCTGTAAGAACCATATTCATAGCTTTTTTAAAGGGAGTTATTTTTGACATTGTCCTGTCATCGGGCGGTAAAAATGAAATATCTTCCGAAAGCTTTTTTTCAAATTCGCCGTCGTTTTCCTGCTGCAAACGACTTTCACTCATTTTCATCATCTCCTAACATTACCCTCAGGCGGTTCCTTAGTCTGTAAAGCCTGCCCTCAACAGCTTTTTCCGTTATCCCCATTTCAGCCGCTATCTGTATGTTAGACTGAAAATAATAATATTTTCTGTAGAACAGCACCTTTTCCTTTTCAGAAAGCATTGATACCGCCTTCGCAAGCTTTCTGCGCCTCTCCTTAATTTCCAGAGCTTCTTCCGGGGACGGCTCGGAAGACGGAATTTTCTCGGAAAGCTCCTCCAATTCTTCGCTGAATTTATTTTTTCTCAAAAAGCTTACGGCGGAGTTTCTTGCCACAACCGTCACCCAGCGCTTAAAGCTCCCCTTGCTTCCGTCAAACTTATCTATGTTTTTCCAAATAAGCATAACCGTTTCCGACAGGCACTCTTCCCTGTCCGCACTGTTTTTCAGGAAAGGTCTGATTACATATTTTATAAGAGGCCCGTAATGCCTTAAAAGCTCGTTTATTCCGTTCTCGTCCCTTTTCATAAGAGCCTGCGCAACATCCGATTTTTTCAAAAGCATCACCCCTTTTTTGCCTATCTGCTGACATATACGCAGAAAATTTAAAAATCCCTCGTTTTTAATTACACCTTTTATATTAATCTACAGCACATAATAATAAAACAGAAAAAAAAGAAATCCCTGTTACTGTAAAAGTCAAAACTTTTTCACAGCCGGATTTAATTGGAATTTTATTTTAATTTTCTTATAAAGAAAGCTTATATTGCCTTAAAACAGACAATACAAGCTCACTGTTTTTCTTTTTCAGTTATCAAAAGCCTCAGAGGCTTCCTTTAAAGTTTCGATTATATTTATATGCTGTGGACATACGCTTTCGCACTGTCCGCATTCTATACAGTCGGAAGCCTTTCCCTTTTCGGCTGTATTTTCGTCATACTGTTTTTTTGTAAATTCCTTGTTGCCGTATACCTTAAGCTTATTGTACGCGCTGAAAATATCCGGTATTGAAATTTTCATGGGACAACCGTCAACGCAGTATTTGCAGCCTGTGCAGGGTACTGTGGGAGTATTTTTCAGGATTTCCGCCGCCTTTGCTACTGCCTTTCTCTCCTGATCCCCCAAAGGTGTGAACTCCTCCATATAGCTTATATTGTCCTGCATCTGCTCTATATCGGACATTCCGCTTAATACTGTTATAACTCCGTCAAGAGATGCTGCAAATCTTATTGCCCAGGAGGCTATTGACATGTCAGGATGAAGTGCTTTAAATATTTTTTGTATTTCCGGCGTAAGAACCGCAAGAGAGCCTCCTCTTACCGGCTCCATTATTATAACGGGCTTGCCGTGCTTTCTTGCTGTTTCATAACATTTTCTCGACTGAACGGTATCGCTTTCCCAGTCGTTGTAATTTATCTGAAGCTGAACAAACTCCTGCTCCGGATGCTTTGTAAGAATTTCGTCAAGGACATCCGCAGTATCATGAAATGAAAAGCCCATGTGCTTTACATATCCCTGTTTTTTTAGCTCCGAAACAAATTCCCATGCTCCCAGCTCGTCAAGCTTTTTTAATTTCTCTCTGTCAAGGGAATGCTGTAAATAAAAATCAAAATACTCTGCTCCCGTTCTGTTGAGAGATGTTTCAAATACCTTTTTCATATCCTCTTTTGTCTTACAGCACCATACAGGCAGCTTTGACGCAAGCTGAAGCATCTCTCTGGGATATCTTTCCACAACGGCTTCCCTCATAGCCTTTTCGCTTTCGCCGTTTTCGCCGTAAACATAAGCCGTGTCAAAATATGTAAAGCCCTTTGATATGAACATATCAGCCATCTGCTTTGTCTGCTCAATATCAATTTTTCCGTCCTTCTGAGGAAGCCTCATAAGTCCGAAGCCCAGCTTTTTTATATCCCTGCCCAAATAATCCATTTACTTTCACCTGCGTTATAATTTTTCAATACAATTATATTAAACCCTTTAACTGTTGTCAATATAAATCAACTTTGAATTTTTAAGCATATTGCACTTATTATTAAAATTATTTACAAAAAATTTATTAAAACTTGCATAATTGTTTATTGACAAGGCATTTTCCATACCGTATACTTTTTGTATGGATAATTTGAAAGGCGGATATTTTATGGAAAAGAAATTGTCCCTTAAAACAAAAGCCGGTTACGGCTTCGGTACATTCGGAAAAAGCCTTAGCTACGGTCTTTCAAACGGTTTTATATCAATGTATTTCCTCTCGGTTTTAGGCCTCAGCTCAGAATTTTTAGCAGTTATGTTTTTTATCGCGAGAATTTGGGACGGCGTAAACGATCTACTTATGGGCACCATTATAGACAACACAAAATCACGTTTCGGCAAATTCAGGCCTTGGATATTAATAGGCGCCGTTACAAACGCTTTGATTACCGTAGGTCTTTTCTGGCAGCCCGGCCTTAAAGGCGCTTCCCTTTATATTTTCGCTACCGTCATGTATTTGCTGTGGGACGCTTCCTATACAATGATTGACGTCAGCTACTGGTCCATGATTCCCGCCCTCACCCTTGATTCAAAAGAAAGAGATCAGGTTTCAATGCTTCCCAGAATTATAGGCGGCGCAGCAGGAATAGTAGGTGCGTTTACAATGCAGATCGTTGATAAGCTGGGCGGTCCCGTTATTAACGGCGGCTATCTTAAATACGCCATGATAACCTCCGCCGTTTATATTTTTACCGCCGCAATCTGCGTTGTTACGGCTAAGGAAAATGTTGAGCCTGTTGCCGAGGTTAAAGAAAAATTTTCTCTTATTAAATCCGCAAAAATTCTGCTGGGCAACGATCAGGCTCTTATTATTGTGGCTATTATGATTCTCTTTAACCTTGCAAATAATCTTACAAATGCGGCGTCACCCTTTTACTTTTCTTTCGTGCTGGAAAATAAGAATATGTACAGTATGTTCACAATTATATTAGGAGCTTCCCAAGCCATAGGTCTTTTAGGGTTCCCTCTGTTTTCAAAGCGCTTCGGCAGAAACAGAGTTTATATAGGCTCCTTTATAATTCCCTGTATCGGATACGGTCTTATGATGCTTGTAAATCTACTGTTCGGCGGCAATTTCCCCCTCTTTATCATTTCCGCTTTCATTATGAGCGCCGGCTTCGGTTCTATGGGCGTTATGCAGAATGTTATGCTTGCGGACGCCGTTGACTACGGAGAATGGAAAAACGGTCAGCGCAACGAGGGCGTTATTTTCTCAATGCTTACTTTCCTGAGCAAAATCGCCGCAGCTTTAAGCTCCCTTATTACAATGGCCGGCTTCTCCATTGTTAAATTCGGCGGAGAAAACGCAACTACCGCAACTCCCGAAGCCGTTCAATGTATTGAAATTATTATGTTTGTTCTTCCTCCTGTTATACTTATCTGTGCTCTTCTTATTTACTTAAGGAAATTTAAGCTGAAGCCTGAGCTTGTTTCAAAAATATCGGAAGAAATAAAAGAACGCAGGCAAAAAGCAGCCCAGATAGAAGTGGAATAACGATTATAACAAAATTAAGACGCCGTCAAAAAAACGGCGTCTCTCTTTATCATTATTTTAACGGTATCGTTATATTGTTGGGGTCGTATTTTCCCGGAAGAATTATATCATCGGCAATTTCAAAAATTTTCTCTCTGTTCTCCTTGCCGTCAAGACTTTTTACTCCCGCTTTTGCCCCTATAATCAAAATCCTTTCCATAACGGCTCTTATAAATCCGTATTCCCTTGAATTTTTATCAATTACTTTTTCTCCGGCGTAAAGCCCTCTGAATATACCGGCAAAAAGGTCTTTTATCTTTACCTTTTCAATGCCTCTTATATCGGCTTTAACCATAAGAAGCTTCGCCGCTCCCTTTACCGTGAGCCTGTCGGCAATATTGCCCAGAGTCCTCATAAGTATTTTATGATTATCAACAACCTCTCTCTTTATGCTGATTCCTCCCAGAATTGCCGCAAGCCGTTCATAATCGTTTTTGGCTCCCTCTATGGCTCCGTATATGGTAGAGTCAAACCGCGTTTTTGTATATCCAGTTACGCTGTATTCCTGTCCGTCCATTACAAAACTTTTCGGTCTTAAGGTTTTTATTTCCGCTGTTTCTCCGGTTACGGTAACCTGCCTTACCGGCACCGGATAGCTTACAAGAGCCGCCGTTCCCACATCGTATATAGTATTTCCCTTTTTTGAGGTGTGACTTCTTATGCTCTGTATGTGAGAATGTCCGGTAAAGATTAAGGAAAGACCTGCGTCCGCAAAAATTTCTGCCGTCTTTTCAAAATCCACAAGCATATCTCTTCTGCTTATCATGGGATATACTTTCATGGGAGGCACAAGGGGATGATGCGTCATGGCGAATATAAAATCCCCCGCGTCCCTGCTCTCCTTAATGCAGTTCAATATCCAGCTCATGCACTCCTCGTCATAGCCGCAGTTTACCCCGTTTCCGTCGTCGTTAAGACACAGCAGCCTGAAGCCCTCCTGAAGCTTTATGCAGTACGAGCCGCTGTTCTCATGAACCGACATTGCCTGCGCCCTGCCGAATTCACCGTAAAAGGAGTCAAGCTCCCGTCTTTCCGTTCCCGGCGTCTCAACTTCTCTGCCGCCCTGACACTTATACGACTTTATAACACGGTTCGGGAACCTTGCGTCGCTTGTATAATCATGGGTGGCTGTTATAACTATAACCTGTTTGCCCTTCTTATTAAGCTCCTGAAGCTTTTTTGACATATTTATATTGCTTTCATATTCGCCGTTGCTTGTTAGGTCGCCGGCTATAAGCACGATATTTATATCATCGCTTTTCAGCATCAGATCGGCCGCGGCGTCAAAAAGGCTTTCCGACGCTTTGTAGCAGGTGCTTCCGTAGGCGTCCTTTTTCTCAAAGGCTTCACCGTCCGTTCCCAGACTGCGGGCATATACATGAGTATCAGTTATAAGAAAAAATTTAAGCGGCTTTTTCATTTTTCATTCCCCGTTTTTATTAAAATTATATAATTTATTTGTATTTTCAAGGCAAGTTTACTATATTAGCTACAAATTGTCAATCACATTTTTCTCTTTTCCTCTGTTGACAAAATTTATGATTGCTGATATAATGTTTTTATCAAAATTTCATGAGTTTAAAGGAAAGTTCGGTGCAAATCCGTCGCAACTGTCATTACCGTAATCTGTTTTTCAGTAAGTCGGAATGCTTTATCCTCATTCATATTTTTGCATACACTTTTGGACATGAAAGGTGCGGCTTACAATATACCCGGGGTTACTGCGGGTTTTTGCTGTCGCACTCTTTCCTTTTTAAAGAGGCGGCTTTTTTATTTTTATGAACAGCAGAGAATATTATATTAATCTTTTAATAAAATGCTTTGAAAAGGAACATCGACTTCCTAAAAAATCCGATTTCTCCCCTGAGGACGTTAACAGAATCAAGGGATTTTTCGGTCCGTGGCCTCATGCTCTTGAGGCGGCCGGTCTTAAAGAGAAAAAATCAAAATAATTTTTTTCGGAACTAACGCTTCGCGCGCGGCGTTAAATTATATAAAAGAGGTATTTTTATGAAAACAGGATTTAAAAAATTTTTATCCGTATTAACTGCGGCAGTTATGCTCTGCTGCTGTCTTCCTTTAAGCTCCCTTGCGGCAAGCGGCACTATAGTTATAAGATTCAGCGCCTATGACGGCGAAGTTATTATGCCGGCTCAGGGTATTTCCGTTTCGGAAGGCACTGCCGAGGCTTACGGCTACGATGTTTCGGAAACAGACTTCAACGGGGAAGCCATAAACGGCATTACGGCTCTTGACGCTCTTGTTGCCGCTCACGCCTATTACTACGGCAGCGAGTTTTCAGCGGAAAACGCGAAAAATCATCTTATCGTATCAGACGGAATGGTTTTAAAGGCATTCGGAAAAAGCGCCGCATCATCAGGCTTTACCGTCAACAACAAATGCCCCAACGACGGCGTTATAGGCTCCTGGGGAACATACACAGGCTACGCCGTTGACGAAACAAGCCTTGAGAACGGCGATACAATGTCATACTTTTTCTATCAGGACAAAAGCTTTTATTCCGACTATGTAGGCTGGTTCACTATGGACGGAGAAGCCGTTAATACCGTTGCGGTTACTCAGGCTGACAGCATAACGCTCACCCTTGAGGGTTACAGCTTTATGTGGTACGGCTGCAGCGCGGACTTAGAGGAAAATATTACGCCTCTTGCGGGAGCAGACGTTTATGTTTTATCCGATGAGGGATATACATCAGCAGGAAAAACCGACGAAAACGGCAGTATAACAATTACTTTTGACAAAGCCGGCGATTACAGAGTATGCGCTTACGGTGAAACAGAGGACGCCTACGGCATTACATCGCCCGTTTCCGCATCCTGGTGTACCGTCAGCGTCAACACAAAGCTTCAGGCTTTCTGGAACCGGATTCTTGACTTCTTCGCAAGAATAATTGAGTTTATCAAAAATCTTTTCAGCTTTAATAAGTAAGCTTTAACGGACGCTGTTTCAGGCGTCCGTAAGGTATTTACATACAAGGGAAAACCGATTCCCGAAGGGTGATTTTATGAAAAACTTAAAAAAGCTTTTATGCCTTATTTTATCTCTTATAACGGTTTTTTCGGGACTTATTTCAGTTTCCGCAAAAAACAATATAACGGAGGCGCTGACTCCGTCTTCATCTGAGGACGCATCTCTTAAATGGGCTTTAAAGCTTGGAACCTCTTACAGAAACGCTCCCGGAATTCCGGAAATCGCAGAAGACTCTTTAATCATTATGAGCGCAGACACTCTTTACAAGCTCAGCAAAACTGACGGAAGCATTACGGGAAGCTGTCAGATGTCGGACTCTCCCGGTCTTGGATATGTCGCACCCTATTATCATGACGGAGTTATATACTGTCCCCTTGACAACGGAACCGTTGAAGCCTTTGACTTTGAAACTCTTGAAAAGCTCTGGACCTTTCACGACTCCATAGGCGGTCAGTCACTGACTCCAATACTTTACGACGACGGATATATTTATACGGGCTTTTGGAACGGCGAGGAAGAAGACGGCAATTATGTGTGCATTGACAGCGAAACAGGCTCTCTTGTCTGGGAATACACTCATAAAGGCGGCTTTTACTGGGCAGGCTGCGCCGTTGTAGGAGATTACGTTATTTTCGGCGGCGACGACGGAACGGTTTATGCCGACAAGCCCTCGAAGATTTTTTCCCTTAACAAAAAAACGGGAGAAATGGTTTCTTCGGCGGATATAACAGGGGACCAGAGATGCACCGTCACTTTTGACGAAAACGAAAACCGCATATATTTTGTTACAAAGGGCGGATTCCTTTACTCCTTTAAAGTTGAGAACGGAAAATTTACCGACAGGCAGGAAGTTTATTTGGGTGGCGAATCCACCTCGGCTCCCGCGGTGTGCAACGGACGCATTTATGTGGGCGTTCAGAAAAGCGGATTTTCTCAAGGCGTTATTTCCGTTATCGACGGGGTGGATTTAAAGATTATTTATTCAGTAAGCATTAAAGGCTACCCTCAGAACAGCGTTCTGGTGTCAAAGGCTTACGGAGACAAGGTTTATATTTACACCTCCTACAACTCTTACCCCGGGGGCATTATGTATTTTACCGACAGCGAAAACCAAACCTCCGCAGCAGCCCAAGAGCTTTTTACTCCCGAGGGAGATATGTCAGGCTACGGAATAAGCAGTCTTGTATCTGACACCAACGGAGATATATACTATAAAAACGATTCGGGATATATTTTCGCAATCGAAAATGTAAATGAAAATTATCTAAGCTTTAAAAATCTCCTTTCGGAGCTTTACGGCTTAATTGAAAAAATTGTTTCCTTTATGGAATATATTTTTCCAAAAAACTAAAGCATAAAAAAGGAAATATATTATGAGAAGCTTTTCCACCTGCCATCCGGCAACTAATTTTATTTTTTATATGAGCGCGGTAATTTTCGGGATGATTTTTCTTCATCCCGTGTTTCTCTGTATTTCCTTTTTGACCTCCACCGCCTACAACATTAAGCTTAAAGGCGCAAAAGGACTTAAAATGCTGTTTTTCCTTGCTGTGCCCCTTACTCTTTTTACGGGAATTGTAAACGGTCTTACGTCTCACTACGGAATTACCGTTCTGGCTTCTCTTCCCGACGGCAACAGCCTTACTCTTGAAAGCATTGTATACGGCGTTGTAACAGGGCTTACGGCGTCGGCTGTCATAACCTGGTTTTCATGCCTTAACGAAACCCTTACATCAGACAAAATTCTTTACTTGACGGCGGGCAAAATGCCCAAAACAGCTCTTATTATAACAATGGCTTTAAGATTTGCTCCCCTTTACCTTCAGAAGGCAAAGGAAATACAGCAGGCGCAGAAGGGACTGGGTACAGGGGTTACCGACGGCAGCATAATCGGGAAAATCAAAAACGGCGGCAAAATTATTTCGGTTCTTATTTCCCGGGCGCTTGAAAACGGAATAGAAACCTCCGATTCAATGAAAGCGAGAGGCTACGGCTTAAAGCCTAAAACAAATTACAGCAATTATGTTTTTACTTCCTATGACGCTGTTATTATTTCACTTACATTGCTGTGCGACGCTTTTGTAATCGCAGGAGCGGCAAAGGGCGTAACCTATGTTTTATACAATCCTTTTTTTAAAGTAAATCAGGTAACCGCTTTTTCCGGGGCTGTTTTCATATTTTACGGGGCGCTGTGTCTTATACCCCTTATTACGGATTTGGGAGAGGATTTAAAATGGAAAGCATTAAAATAAAAAATTTTTCATTTTCATACCCCTTAAAAAATGAAAAAGCTCTTAAAAATATAAATTTATCGGTAAATCCCGGAGAATACGTGGTAATATGCGGCAAAAGCGGCTGCGGAAAAACAACTCTTTTAAAGCATTTAAAGCCTGTTTTGGCTCCCCACGGTGAAAGAAAAGGTGAGATTCTTTTCGGCAGCAAAGATATTTTCACTGTTCCCCTAAGGGAGCAAACGGAAAAAATCGGATATGTTATGCAGGATCCCGACAATCAGACAGTCACCGACAAAGTTTTTCATGAAATAGCCTTCGGACTTGAGAATTTAGGTCTTGACAGCAGCTCAATAAGGCTCAGAGCAGCCGAAATGGCAGAATATTTCGGTATTTCCTCTCTGTTCGAAAAAGATACGGCAAAGCTGTCGGGAGGACAGAAACAGCTTTTAAACCTTGCCTCGGTTATGGCGATGCACCCGGATATTTTAATTCTCGACGAGCCTGTTTCACAGCTTGACCCGGTTGCGGCGTCGGACTTTCTGGGAACTGTCAACAAAATCAACAAGGAGCTGGGAGTTACCGTTATTATAACGGAGCACCGGCTTGAGGAGATTTTCCCTGCGGCGGATAAAATCATTGTAATGGACAAGGGGGAAATAAAATACTCGGGAACGCCGTCGGACGCCGGAAGCAGGCTTTCAGGGGAGCTTTCGTTTATGTTCAGGGCTTTCCCGTCACCTATGCGTATTTACTCCATAACAGGAGACAATACTCTTCCCTGTCCCGTTACCGTAAGAGACGGCAGGCAATGGCTTTCATCGCTTATTAACAATCCAACGGAAACCGAGATCATACGTGAAAAGCAAAAGAAAAACGAAAAGGCAATAGAGCTTCGGGATATATATTTCAGATACGAAAAAAAAGAGGAAAACATTTTAAAGGGCGTCAGCGCTGTTTTTGAGGAAGGGAAAATCACTGCCGTTTTAGGCGGCAACGGAGCAGGAAAATCCACGCTTTTAAATATTATCGGAGGAATTTACAAGCCTTTATTCGGAAAGGTAAAAAAGAAAAACATAAAAATTTCCCTGCTTCCCCAGCAGGTTCAGAGCCTGTTTACGGAAAAGACCGTTAAGGAAGACCTGCTGAGAATAGGA
Organism: uncultured Clostridia bacterium; assembly: GCA_944412445.1. Classification (GTDB taxonomy): domain Bacteria; phylum Bacillota; class Clostridia; order Oscillospirales; family Acutalibacteraceae; genus UBA1081. The sequence goes on along the minus strand of CALYBJ010000001.1, from coordinate 55,382 downwards.
AAAGACTATAAGGAAGCGGCAGAAATTACGGAAATCACCCGTATTCTTGACTGCCACCCCTATGACATAAGCGGAGGGGAAAGACAGAGGGCGGCGCTGTGCAAGGTGCTTATGACTGACCCGGACGTGCTTCTTCTGGACGAGCCTACAAAGGGTATGGACGCCGAATTTAAGGAGGCTTTCGCCTCGGTTCTCAAAAAGCTTGCTCAGCAGGGCAAAACCGTTATAACGGTTTCCCATGACATTGAGTTCTGCGCCTGTCACTGTCATGTGTGCATGATGCTTTTTGACGGTAAAATCGTTTCGTCAAAGGAAGCTAAGGAATTTTTCGCCGGCAATATGTTTTACACCACCGCCGCTCACAGAATGTCGAGAAATATTTTTAAAAACGCCGTTACGGACAGGGAGGTATATAAGCTTTGCAAAAAAAATCTAAAGTGAAATTTATAATAAACCTTGTTCTTTTATGCGCCGCAGTGCCTGCCGCTGTAATTTCAGGCTTTTTCTTTTTCGGAAGCAGACAGTATTATATCCTTTCGGCTGTAATTATCGCCGCCTCTATCCTTCCGTTTTTCATTTCCTTTGAAAGAAAAAAATCACCCTCAAAGGAAATTGCCGTCCTGGCTTCAATTACGGCTGTTGCTGTAATCGGACGGGCAGCTTTTTACTCCCTTCCACAAATTAAGCCCGTTGCCGCTGTTGTAATAGTCGCCGCCGTGTGCTTCGGCTATGAAACGGGATTTTTAACAGGCGCTCTTTCCATGTTTTTATCTGACATTTTTTTCGGCTTCGGAATCTGGACGCCTTTTCAGATGCTTGGGCTGGGTCTTACGGGGCTTATATGCGGACTTATTTTTCGCCGCAGCGCCCTTAAATACAACAGATTCGTTTTAGGCATTACAGGGGGCATCGTAACATTTATTGTTTACGGCTTTATTGCGGACTCAAGCTCCGTTCTGTTTTTAATCCCCGATTTTTCATGGGCTGCTGTTTTAAGCGTTTATTCAGCAGGAATTTTGTATAACGCCATATTCGCCGCGGCAACGGCAGTTCTTCTTATCCTCTTCGGAAAAACTTTTATTGAAAAGCTCCGGAGAATTAAAAATAAATACGGCATTTTTAAATTGGCAGGTGAATATAATGAAAAATATTAAAAAAATTATTTCCGTTTTATTAATTATAGCCTCAGCAGTCAGTCTTTGTTCCTGCGGCAGGGAAAATTTAACCGTAGGAACAGAAACTACCGACTGTGCGGCGCAGGAAAATTTTACAGGAGGCACGGAAGACGTTACAATCGGAGTATGCGACAAGGCGGAAAATCAGGATATTCAAGAGCCGCAGGCAACGGCAACGGAAAAGAATACGGAAAAAATCACTGAAAAAAGCACCGAAAAAAATACGCAGAAAACCGAAGCAACAACAAAAAACAATTCCGTGTCAACAACATTAAAAAACGAAACGGCGGCAAATACGGAAACCACAACAAAAAAAGCTCCTGCGGAAACAACCACAAAAAAGCAGGAGGAAGCATATATTTCCGTAAGTTGCGGAACGATTCTCGGCAATATGGATAAGCTGAAAGACGGCAAGGAATATTTTGTGCCGGCTAACGGCGTTATAATAGGAAAAACAGGAGTAAAAGTCCAAAGCGGCGATACCGCCTTTGACATGCTTAAAAGGGTATGCGAAAACAGCGGCGTTCAGTTTGAATATTCCTATTCCGCCGGCTTCGGAACATACTACATCGAGGGCATAAATCAGATTTACGAAAAGGACTGCGGCTCCAAATCCGGCTGGCTTTACAAGGTCAACGGAGTTTTTCCCTCGGAAGGCTCCTCCTCTTACAAGGTCAAGGCAGGCGATGTTATTGAGTTTGTTTTTACCTGCGATATGGGCGCTGACGTAGGAGCATAAATTATTGCAAAAATATAAACGGCAGGATAATTCCCGCCGTTTTTTTATTTTCCGCAGCCTGTTACCACTTCAACCTTTAAAACGTTGGTGGTACCTCCGCTGCCTGCCGTTATTACAACTCTGTCGTTTTCCTCTACATAGCCGTATTTTTTCGCGCAGGCTATGGCATGGTTAAAAAGCACGTTGGCGTCGGTCTGGTAAATCGCCATTACCGGGAACACGCCCCAGGACAGGGCAAGCTGATGAAATGTTTTTTCCTCCGGCGTTGCCGCAACTATTATTTCATGAGGTCTGAACTTTGAAACTCTTCTTGCGGTAAGTCCCGACTTCGTAACGGCTATAATGGCCGTAGCGTTAACATCCTTTGCCGTTGTGCACGCCGCGTCGCATATTGCGTTGGCAGTGTCGTTCACATCGTTTTCGTATTTAATATCGGTGTAAATATTCATTGAAAAGGCGTCGTTTTCCGCCTGCATTGCTATTTTCGCCATTACCTTTACCGCCAGATCCGGATGATCTCCCATGGCTGTTTCACCGGAAAGCATCACTGCCGAGGTGCCGTCAAATACAGCGTTGGCAACATCCGTTATCTCCGCTCTCGTAGGAGTACTGCTGTGTATCATTGATTCCAGCATCTGGGTCGCCGTTATTACCATCTTTCCCGCCTGATAGCACTTCTTTATAAAGGATTTCTGAAGTCCCGGAAGCTTCTCATATTCTATTTCAACGCCCATATCTCCTCTGGCTACCATTATGCCGTCGGAATACCTTAATATCTCGTCGAAATTTTCAACGCCCTCTATATTTTCTATTTTGGAGATTATCTTTATATCCTGTCCCCCGTAATAGTCAAGAAGATTCCTTATGGCGATTACATCCTCCTTTGAACGGACAAAGGACGCCGCCACGAAATCCACATTCTGCTCTACACCGAATATTAAATCCTTTTCGTCCTGCTTGCTTATATACGGAAAATCAAGGTGCTTGCAGGGTATATTTACTCCCTTTCTGTCGGATATGACGCCCCCTGCCGCAACAACGCACTTTATCTCCGTATCGCTTGTATCGGTAACCTCAAGAACTATTTTGCCGTCGTCTATTAAAACCTTGTCGCCGATATTAAGCTGAGAGGGTAAATCCTTATAGGATACGCTTACCTTTTTGCTGTCGCCTTTTATCTCTTCCGTTGTTAAAATAAATTCTTCGCCTTCTTTAAGCTCCGCTTTCTTTTCCTTAAGCTCCCCTATTCTGATTTCGGGTCCCTTTGTGTCAAGCATTACCGCCGCCGGTATCTCCAGCTCGTCCCTTACCTTTCTGAAGGTATCCATCATTTTTTTATGATATTCATGATCTCCGTGGGAAAAATTAAATCTGGCAACATTCATTCCGTTTTTAAGCATCTTTGCTATTGTCTTTTCATCGGAAGACGCAGGACCCAGGGTGCATATAATTTTTGTCCTTTTCATCATAAGTGTTTTCTCCTTTTCCCTGATAAAAAAAGCTCACTGTTTTACAGTGAGCCTGATTTTTTATGCCGCAATATGTTATTGCCGAAAAACCTTTTATAAATAGCCCCGAAGGACTATGACAGACTCCACCACTTACTACTCGGTTCGCTATAAATCATAGCAGATTTTTATAATATTGTCAACATATAAGAAAATATTATTCGGATTTTCCGGTTTTATTTTATCCTGTCTGCTCAAACTGGCTGTTGTAAAGCTTCGTGTAAAAGCCGTTTTTCTTTAACAGCTCCCGGTGATTTCCCTGCTCTATGATTTTTCCGTCCTTCATTACAAGAATTATATCCGCTTCCCTTATTGTGGAAAGTCTGTGGGCTACTATAAAGGTGGTTCTTCCCTCCATAAGCTTTAAAAACGCCTTTTGTATTCTTATTTCCGTTCTTGTATCTATTGAAGATGTGGCCTCGTCAAGGATAAGCATAGGCGGCTGACAAAGCATTATTCTCGTTATGCAAAGAAGCTGCTTTTGTCCCTGGGAAAGTCTTCCTCCGTCCTCTCCGATTACCGTATCGTAGCCCTTGGGAAGCCTTTTTATAAAGCTGTGGGAGTGAGCCGCCTTTGCCGCCGCTGTTACCTCTTCCTCCGTCGCCGCCGGCATTCCCATTACTATATTATCTCGAATTGTTCCCGACTTTAACCATGTGTCCTGAAGAACCATTCCGTAGCCTGCCCTAAGACTTCGCCTTGTTATATTCCGTATATCCTTGTCCTCTACCTTTATGCTTCCGCCGTTTACATCGTAGAACCTCATAAGAAGATTTATAAGCGTTGTTTTTCCGCAGCCGGTAGGACCTACTATGGCAACTCTCTGACCCGGCTTTACCCTTAAATTGAAATGCTCAATAAGCTTTTTGTCTTCGGTATACGAAAAGCTTACATCCTCAAGCTCAACCTTTCCGCTGATTTCTCCCAGAATAACCGCATCTCTGCTGTCGGGAGTCTGAGACTCCTCGTCAATAAGCTCGAAAAGTCTTGCGGCGCAGGCAAGAGCGTTCTGAAGCTCCGTAACAACTCCCGATATTTCATTAAAGGGCTTAGTATACTGATTGGCGTAGCTTAAAAATACGCTGAGACTTCCCACGGTAAATACGGCTCCGGCGGTAAATCCTATGTCAAGCACCGCCAAGGCTCCCGCTAACGCTACAAAAGCGTATACCACATTGTTTACAAATCTTGTTGTTGGGTTGGCAAGGCTCGAAAAGAATGACGCCCTCAAAGTGCTTTTTTCAAGTCTTTTATTGATTTCGTCAAACTTTTTAAGGTTTTCCTCCTCATGACAGAAGGCTCTTACCACCTTCTGATTCTCTATCATTTCATCGGTAAAGGCAGTCTGCTCGCCTCTTGTTTCCGACTGAAGCTTAAACATTTTATATGTTTTTCTTGAAATATATCTGGCTGCGAACAGTGAAAGAGGCGTTAAAACAACTACCACAAGAGCTATTTTCCAGTTGATTGCAAGCATAAACACAAGCGTGCCCAGAATTGTTACAACTCCCGTGAAAAACTGGGTAAAGCCCATTAAAAGTCCCTCGGCGAACTGATCCGCGTCGGCAATTATCCTGCTTACCGTTTCTCCGTGCAAATGGGAGTCATGATATTTAAGAGGAAGAATTTCAATCTTTCTGAAGGCTTCCTCTCTTAAATCCCTTACAACATGATATGTTATCCTGTTGTTGATTACATTCATAAGCCATTGAATAAAGGCGCTTGCGGCGGCTATTGCCCCGATTTCTCCCGCTATTTTAAGAACGCCCTTAAAATCCACATTTCCCTTGGATACAATAAGGTCAACGGCGTCTCCTACAAGTATCGGAATGTAAAGCATGGCGATTGATGATGCCGCCGCAAAAATCACGGACAGTACAAGAAACGGACTGTATTTTTTTATATGCAAAAGAACCTTATTCAAAGTTCCCTGAGGCGCTTTCTTACCCTTTGCCATCTTACGCTTCCTCCTTTTTGTACTGCGATTCGAATATCTCCCGGTACACCTGACAGCCGTCCATTAACTCGTCATGCGTTCCTATTCCGGCGATTCTGCCGTCGTCGAGAACTACTATTTTATCGGCATATCTTACGGTTGAAGCTCTCTGGGATACAATAAACACCGTTGTGTTTCCCCTCATGTTCTTTATGGCTTTTCTGAGCGCCGCATCCGTGGCAAAATCAAGAGCCGACGCGCTGTCGTCAAGAATAAGGATTTCCGGCTTTTTAACTACGGCTCTGGCAATGGTAAGCCTTTGCTTCTGACCTCCGGAAAGATTCCTGCCGCCCTGCTCTATATAATAGTCAAGCCCTTCTTTTTTGTTATCCACAATCTCCTTCGCCTGGGCGGTTTCAAGCGCTTCGTTTATTTCATCGTCTCCGGCGTCGCCTTTACCCCATTTTATGTTTTCTCTTACGGTTCCGCTGAACAGCACCGCCTTCTGGGGAACTACTCCGATTTTCTCCCTTAAAGCCTTTAAATCATAATCCTTAATATCGGTTCCGTCTACCAAAACCTTTCCCTTTGAGGCAGTATAAAAGCCCGGTATCATATTCACAAGACTTGATTTTCCTGAGCCTGTGCCTCCTATTATACCCACGGTTTCTCCCTTTTTAACTTTAAAGTCAATATGAGATAAAGAACTGTCTGCTGCGCTTTTGTATTTTAAGTCAGCATTTTCAAACTCCACCGCATATACGCTGTCGGTTTTTCCGGAAAGCTTTACATTCTCTCTGTTTTCCTTTTCGCCTGACTCTATTTCAAGGACGCTCTGTATTCTGTTTCCGCAGGCTACCGATTTGGTTATTGTTATAATAAGATTTGCAAGCTTTATAAGCTCAATTAAAATCTGGGAAAGATAGTTGTAAAGAGCTACTATAGCTCCCTGGGTCAAAAGCCCTGCCTCAACTCTTATTGCACCGATATAAATAAGAAGTATTATGGCAATATTTATTATTACATATGTTACGGGATTCATAAGAGCCGATATTTTTCCCGCGAACTGCTGCATTTTCATTAAAGCTTCGTTGCTGTCGTCAAACTTCTTAATCTCTTCATCTTCCTTGCAGAACGCCCTTATTACCCTTACGCCCGTCAGATTTTCCCTTGTTATTACCGTTACTCTGTCAAGCCTGTTCTGCACCTTTCTGTAAAGCGGTATGCTGATAAGCATTATTCCGAATATTACTATTGACAGACATATTATGGCTCCAACGAAAATCAATGCGGTTTTCACATCTATTGTAAACGCCATTATCATGGCTCCGAAAACTATAAAAGGCGATCTCAGCAAAAGCCTTAATGTTATGTTTACTCCGTTATGCACCTGATTCGCATCGCTTGTGATTCTCGTAATCATGGTTGATGTTCCGATCTCGTCTATTTCCGTATAGGAAAGGCTTTGTATATGCTTAAAAAGCACCTGCCTTATTTTCGCTATAAAGCCTGCCGATGCCTTTGCCGCAAAAAACTGCGCCGTGGCAGAAAAGCCAAGACCTATAAAGCCCAGAGCCACAAGGAGTACGCACATTTTTACTATATAGGCGCTGTCGGAATTGCCTATGCCGGTGTCGATAATTTCAGCGATAACAAGGGGTACAATTAAATCAAGGGACGCCTCAAGAAGCTTGAAAAGTGGTCCCAAAATACATTCCTTTACATAAGGCTTTAAATAAATCAACAGCTTTTTCATAAAATTTTCCTTTTCCTTTTATTTTCCGTTATTTTTCATTTCATTTTCTATCCAAGCCGTTAACAGATTGACGATTTTTTCAATTTGAGCATTTGTAAGCTCTCTGTTAAGAGGCACATTATACCACTTATTTAAGCAGCCCCGGCAGCAGCAGGCGCAGGCATGCTGAGCCCTGAACACGGGATGGCCTTTCATGGGAGTTTGTTTTCCGTCGTTTAAAGAATTTGCCGGAGCCAGCCTCTTTTTTATTATTTCACGGCAGTGCTCCCTGATAACCTCCATGCCCTTTTCCCGTACATATAATCTTTCTTTTTCGCTTAAATGAAAACCGCTTCTGAATTTTGATTTTTGCAGTTTTTTTAAGGCTTCGTCAATTGTCTGCAATCCTCTCACCTACAAACAATTTATTTTTAAGTATATCATATCGAAAAAATTTTGTAAACAAAAATTAACAGCGGGAAATCAAATATAAACTGTTAAAAACGAAGAAAGTTTTTCTGAAATACAGCACCTAAAACATTGAAAAAGCTTCACTCTTTTGATATACTGAAGCATAAACATGTTACGGCTCAGGAGCAATTTATAATGACGAATACTTTTAAGCTTTTCAAAAGACTGAAGCAGGCGGCGGGCAGGATTTTTTCTGCCGTCAAAAATACAAAACGGAAAGTTTTTTACGGAAGCGGATTTTGGAATCATTCCGAAAAAAACAAAAAGGGAAAGGAAATACATATAAACAAGAGCTTTGCTCAAAAGGACGAAATATGGCATATTCCCTCTGTTTATTATTGCTCCCGAGGCTTAACTGCCGATATCTGCATTGAGGTAAACACACAAAAGCTTAAAACTTTTACCGATAAATACGAGTGGCTGTCGGCATCCGGCAAAGACCTCAGCGGGGAAGATGAAGAACGGCTGCTGAATGAAAATCCTCTTAATATTGATTTTAACAGCAGTCTTGTTTTAAACGGAAAGAAGCTTAATATGGACTACGGCTCCTGCACGGCGTGGATTCCCGAAAGCTGTCTCCCGGAGGGAGAAGAAAACTCTCCCGAAGCCGAAAAAATTTTAAGCTATTACCGTTTGGATAAAAACAAGGGCTGGTCGTTGCACCGCTGTTCTTATCCATGGCAGAAAAAAGAAAAAATCAAATCCCTGTCAGTTCAGCTCAAACCCTCCCCGACGGAGTTCGGCGGTATTCATTTTAAAGACCCGAAAGCAGGGGAAGTTATAACCTTTGCGCACCCTGTATCGGGAAAACAGCATAAGCTTACTGTTGAGGAAAACAGCCCCCGAACCTTTGATTTTTCATGTGACAGCGAATATGAATTCCCCTGTGAAGCCTTTGAAATCACCTATACGGCTGAGCCTTATTTATCCCCTGAAAATTTTTATATAAAAGACTGCGCCGTAAGCGACAAGCCGAGACACAAACAGCCCCGGGACGATTCAAAACAAAAGGAAGAATATGAAAGCATGGGAATAATCGGAGGAGCGGACGGACCTACGGAAATTTTTATTTCGGAAAATAAAAACGAAAATACACGCCGCGCGGTATCCGCACTGCATTTTGAGCCTCCCCGGAGTGTTGAATGGAAAATGATTTTCTGGGAAAAGCTCACGGAGGATAAAGAAATTAAGCTTATATAATTTTTGACACATAAAAACAGCCCCTATAAGAGGCTGTTTTTCCTTTTGCATACTCTCAGTATCTTTTCCCTCTGTAAAATTCCCTTTAGCTGTAAATTTTTTAAAACAGCGTTTCTATGGCGGAATTATTTATATTGTATACAAACACGCTGTCCCCTGTTTCAAAAAACAGCTTATCTTCAAAAACAAAAAAGTAATCAGGGTATACGCTGACAAGCTTTTCGGTTTTTCCGCTTGTTAAGTTAAGCTGTTCGATTCCGCTGTATGTTGAAAAATACATATTTTCTCCGTAAACTGCAACGCCGCCTTCAAATCCGCCGTTTCCGCTTTTTGAAATATCGGCTTCAGAGCATATTGTTTCATTTGTAAAAGGATCTATGATTTCATAATATCCCTTAGCGCATGAAACCAAATATTTACCGGCAAAAACATTAAAAACATTGTCGAAATCAAAAGAAAGCAGCTCCTGTTCTTTGCCGTCACTGTCCTTAAACATTATACTGCCTCCGTATGAATACAGTACGCCGCCCTCTGAAATCTGAAACTGAGAGCAGTTTTCAATAAAGGGCGCATAAGTGCCGCCGTTGAAAGTATACAGAGAATGGTAAGGCTCGCCCTCATTTGCCGCGCCTGTCAAAGCGTCAATATATACGGTGCTTTCGGTAAAATACGGGGTAATGCTTAAAATCTCCCCTTGAGAAGAAATTTCCGGAGTGATTTTCGTAGTTTTTCCCGTTTCAAGATTAAGATTTATATATGACAGTCTGTCGTCGGCGTCAAGCAGACAGATTTCCGTATTGCTTACAGGCTTTAATGATAATATCTCACCTGTCCTTTTGTATATTACACTGCTTTCTTTTGTTTTTCTGTCAACCGTTACAATGCTGTTGCTGTTATCTTCATAATTATGTTTTTTCGCAATATAATATTCGCCGTAAACGCACACGGCAGCATCTGAATTCAGAGCGCCTGCATTGTCAGAAAAAACCTGAGAAGCCGTAAGCTCAGCGGAAAAATAATTTTCCTTTTCACCGCCGCATGACGGCAAAATCAAAAAAACCGCTGTGATTAAAATTACCGTAAGTATTTTTTTCATAAGTTTAATCTCCCGTAATTTATAAAATTATCAATTCTTTTTAACTTATTATTTTCAACTGCGGATTTTCCACTAATTCGGAGCAGCTTTCGTCAAACGTCCGCAAATAGTCGTCATAATAGCCCGCAAAAAAAGACCTTATTTTATCGGCTTTTTCACTTAACATTTCAGGCGTAATTCCCTCTGCCCTGTTACCGTCCGCAGGATATGCTTCATCTGAATTTCATCGGCGGTTTGCTCGTTATCCTCTGTTTTTCTGTCACATTAGGAAATCATCATAAATATTAATATTCCCGTAAAATATTATTACCATTCGGTATCGTCAGCAAATAATATATGATTATCCCTGCACCATGCTTCGGCAATCTTTTTTATTCGATTATGATAATAAATATCCCAATGATCACGTTCGTCACCATAATGAAAAATATTGTCAAATTCCATCCATAAGTTTTCATCCGAAATACCGGAAAAATATTTTATGTACTTCCTGTTATTCTGCTGTGCAATAAATTCTCTGATAATCTCCGCTTCATTTGAAATGGGAAGAGGAATATAATCAAATTCATAATAATAATTTTCAAAATATTCTTTCTGCAATTTACATTTTTCTAAGATATCGCAGATTTGCTCTATTTTATAACTTCTTATATTAAAATAGAAAGTAACAACAGAACAATGGCAGCAGCCCATAATATCGCTTAATTTTACCCTGTTTTTCATGTTTTTTCCTTTTATATTAATAATTTAAAACGCCTCAATTCCATATATGAAAAGTATAATAAAAAATTATGATAGTACCGTACTTACTGATTCCGTGAGCTTCCTCTGAGGAAGATCATTGCAGCAAAAAAAAACAGCAATCGCTTTTATTTGCCTGATAGTGAGTATATACTTTACTCTTTATAATTACAGGTCATGGGCTTCCATGTATTCATGAATCTTTTTATACAGGTTTGTCGTCAGTTCCCTTTCCGTATGCAAGGTCATTTTCCGTTTTTCTTCTTTTATGAAGTCTTACAAAAAAGAACAAACAGAACAGAGCAACAGCAGCCAGGGCAATAATCAGAAACGCATAATTTCGGCAAAACAAGGCAAGCCGCATACCTGCATCGTGCAGCAAGTCCGGAACGATTTCCGACTTCTCAAAATCATTTTTGTCAAAAGCGGACAGATCGACCTCGCCTTTTGCCCGATAGACAGTATTTCCCGGGTTATCGCCGCCGTAGGAAATATATAGATAGAGCTGCTCATCGTCTGATATAACAGCATATCCAATCAGAAAGACCGAGTCGTACTCTTCCCCGCTTGTTGCCGTTGATGAAGTAAATATGTACGATATTGCATCCGTGGATTCAGCGAAAAAGGCAAGCGCCTGCCAAAAAGAGAGATTCTCGTATTCATACGAATTCAGAGCGTCATAATAATTACGCCCGCTCGTGTTTTTGTTTATCGACGTCTTATCCGAAGGAATGCCTGTCAATACCGCATTCAGAGTTGTTTTATCTGTATGCGTTTTATAGCGGATTGTATTGCCTGAGACTGCATACATTCCAACAGCTATTGCAAGAAGTATAAGAAGAATTTTAAAGAAAGCATTTTTCAAAATATCACCGCTTTATTTAGTATAAAAAAAATATATTTCATTAATTCGCATTGCGTCTGAAAAATGCGGATATTGTTTTGTTTGATAAGAATATTCATAATCAAAATCAGTTTATCGCTTCTGCCTGCAAACGGAAGCGGTTATATATAATGAATTTATGACATTGGCTGATTTTATGACGCGTTTTCCGCTAATTCGGAATAGCTTTCATCAAACGTCTGCACATAGTCGGCATAATATTCAGAAAATAAAGATCTTATCTTATCGGCTTTTTCACTTAACATTTCAGGCGTAATTCCCTCTGCCCTGTAATCGTCCGCGGTATGCGTTGCAAGCCAAAAGGGAGTATATATTTTATGCCCTATCCTTACGGCATAGGGATTTACTATACGGTCAAGCACATATTCCTCGTCGGAATTAAACAGCAGGTCAATTTCCTCATTCAGTATATACGAAAGATTCATTAGCCTTAATAAAATCCTCTTTCGATATATTAAATTCCTTTATAAAAGTATAAATATTATACTCATCGCCGTCTCTGGTTCCCTGTGGATTTACGCAGTCAAAAGAGTTGAACCACTCATTATACTCATTTTCGTCAACAAGACTTATAAAATGTCCGCCGACACCGCCGTATTTAGGCAGATATGCCCATGAAATATCTTCACTGTCATAAAGCAGCTGCAAATCGCTGTCGTATGTATCTGTTATTTCCGCGACATATGTTTCTCTCTGAATTTCATCAGTGGTTTGCTCGTTATCCGCTGTTTTGCTGTCGCATGAGGAAAACAGCACCAGCACAATAACCGTAAATAAAATACTGACTTGTTTTTTCATAAAAAAACTCCTTTCATATAATTTCAATTCATACTTTTATACTTTTTGATTTGCGCCCTATTCTGCAATAAATTCACCGAATAATGCAAAAAATTTTTCAAAAGCTTCCGTTTCAGACTTGCAGGCTTTTTCGATATAGCTATAATAACTGTTTTCGGTTATGATAGGAGAAAATGATTTTTCAATAAATAGTTTAAAATCCTCAAAATCCCGAACAGAATCAAAATCATTATGTTCCTGCGCGCAAGTCAAATAACCGTCAATAAAGAATTTTAATTTGCTTAGATTTTTATCGCCCATATATATATAAGGATTTTTTTGAACTTTTTTCAGCAACTGAAATAACAGACACATTGCTTTACTTAACACCTTCAATTCCAAAAATAAAATAATGACTTGTCTTTTATAAATAAACGCCTTTTATATATCCCAATACGAAGTATGTCTTTACTCTTTTAAATTTTTATTTCATAATTTTTTAAATCTTCCTCAGAAAACGGAAGTCCGGCCTTAAATTCTTCTTCGGAATTAAAAATGCTGATTTCATCGGACGCAGTATTTATCAAAATATACTTATCGGCATAAACATTACATTCGTCTGTAAGACTTTTTCTTTTAGTATCTACGGGGCTGTCAAAATCATACTCTATTCCCTCGTTAACTCCTTTTATTAAATCCACGTCATCGGTTATCTGCAAACGGAAAAACAAATAATTTTCCTTTACTCCGCAGAAATCTATTTCACCTGAAAAAACATCGTATCTGCCGTTTTTTACGGTGCAGTAGTCCCAGGGAGTTTTCTCGATTTTCCACCCGTTTGATTCCGCCGCCCAAGAGGCAGGAACGCTTCCGCTTCCGGCGGCGTAATACTCAGCGCCTATGTTTATATTACTGCTTTCGCAGTAATCATAAAGCTCGTTCATTGCGGCGAACAGCGTTTCGGTATTTTTTTCGCAGTCAAACAGCACTGCGTTTTCGGAGAGAACAGTTCTTTTTTCTCCTCCTATATTTTTTGAATAACCCCCGTCAGCTTCTGTATCCTGAGCCTGAATAATTCTGTAATATGCTATATATCCTTCCGGGTCAAAAAAGTATTTCACATAATATCCCTGAGGAACACCCAGCGATGTTTCCGTAAAAGGCACGTCTTTGTCCTTTTTAATAAGCTCCTGATAAAAGAAGCCGTCTCCGCTGCGCAAAACATAATCGTCAAACAAGCGGTGATAATAAACAGGACCGTTTTGCTGAACTATAAAGGAGCCGTCGTCAAACTCTATGGTTTGCTTTTTGGTATTTTCATCCTGTCCGCAGGAGGAGCAGAAGAAAATTAAAACAAACGCCGATAACAAAGAAATCAGTCTGTTAATATTTTTCATAATATAACTCCTTTCACCATTACCGCATATTATTGGGGCAGCAAATATTTCTGATGTAATACGGTAATCAGCATCTTAACTCCGAGAGCCACCCCTTATAATCCTTAATTATTTCTTTTATCAGAGGATAAATATTTTCTGCTTTTTCGGAATATAAAACAAACCCCGTATGGTGCATAACCTGTATACGAATCCTGTTTACAGGAAGATAAAAGGAAATCTGTGATAAATACCGCATATTTCCCTCTGTAATTTTTTCAATAACCGCAAAATCTTTTTCGGTATCTATTTTTATGTATTCTTTATTTTTAATTACTTCTTTAAGCTGTTTTACAATAGTAAAGCTGTTTAAATTCTTCCAGCGGCAATAATTTATATAATTTTCAAAAGGTCCTGTAATAATTTCCTTTTCCGAAAAACAGTTAAAGATTTTAAGCAGAATTTCATTTAATTCGCTTGCAAGACGAAAAAAATCACTTTTTTCCGACAGGCTCATTTCTTCAATCAAGCCTCCGTCAAAATCAAGCTCATTGTAAACGGCGACTTCCTTTTCACTGCTTTTGTAATTATGTCTTTTTATATCTTTGCTTTTAATCTTATTCATAATACCTCTTTTTTAGTTTTTAATTATACCGTTTACGGCTGTGTAGGATAAAAATGATTTTATTATATCTTAAAATTATCAAAGCTTACTATAAAATAAAAAATCATATGCATAAAAGCACAAAGCAAAGTTTGTCAAGAAAAGACAACCCCGCCGCAAAGCATTTCTTCTCAGGACACTCGATCATTTAAACCCTGACTGCCGTAATATTTCAGAATATACTCCGCCACAGTAAAAAATTTTTTATCCCGTAAAAATTTTACCGTAAATACACATAAAAGTCAACATAATTTTGCAGTTTTTAGTAAATTTAGCCATAATTTTAAATTTGTTTTCAGCGTTCCATTTTTTGCAATCCTTGCAAACACTGCATATTAAGACTTTTTTTGCACAAACTACCCTTGCAAATGCAAAGTGAATAAGATTTTTTTGGAGTGAAATTTATGAAAGCAACAGGAATTGTCAGAAGAATTGATGATTTAGGCAGAGTTGTTATCCCCAAGGAGATACGCCGCACCATGAGAATAAGAGAGGGCGATCCCCTTGAAATATATACCGACGCTGACGGAGAAGTGATTTTTAAAAAATATTCCCCCATGGGCGAAATGTCCGAATTTACCTCTCAGTACGCCGAAGTCCTTTACAGGGCAACAAATATGCCCGTTATTATTACCGACCGCGACCATGTTATATCCTGCACCGGTCTTTCAAAAAAAGACACTATCGACAGGCATATTACAAAGGAGCTTGAGGATATCATGGAAAACCGTTCAAGCTTCGTAGCTTCAGCAGACAAAAAAACTCTTATGCCTGTGGAAGGCCTTGACAGAAACGCAGCCATTGCTTATCCCATTGTAGGCAGCGGCGATGTTTCGGGAGCGGTTATTCTTCTTTTCGGCGAAAGCGGCGCCGCTCCCACTCAGGCGGAAATAAAATTGGCTCAGGTAGCGGCATCCTTTTTAGGCAAGCAGACCGAAGAATAATTATAAACATTGGGTAAACATTGATTTTCTGTAATAACCTCCGTAAAAAAAGAGAACCGAACAGCAAAGCTCGGTTCTCCTGTTTTTTTGTTTTATTATGACGCTGTAAATACGTTTAATATTGACGTTGTCTGAGTAAGTCCGTTTAAGGATATAGGGGTCAGCACCGCAGGTATAAACGCCGAAACTTCAAAGTTCATCTGCCTTACGCCGTCTGCATCAAACACATCTATAATTTTAAGCTCTCCCTCTGTTGTGTATATTTTTATCATTCCGTAATCCGTTTCATAGGATGAGCAAATGTATTTAGTTCCGTTTATATTGGCGTCATACTCGATATACTCTCCGTCCTCAATGTACTGGGAGAAATCCATATTCATATCAAAGTTTGACATCATGTTTTTCATATCGGTCATGTCGGCGCTGTTCATTGTAAAGCCCATTGAGGAAAAGCTGCTCATAAGCTGATCCATGCTGTCCACTGCCGTTTCGTCTATTACGGCGTATTTGTTGTTTGAATTGTTAACCAGATAAGGCACTCCGCCCATATATATTATTGAAATTTTCATCTGATTTGAGCTCATCTCAAGCCTTGAATCCTCATTGTTACAGGTAATTTTTGCGTCCATGGTCTGTCCGCCGGTTAAGTTCATTTTGCCCGCAAGATAAAAAACCTTTGTTTCAAGAACATCGATTATTCCCTGTATCTCCATTCCCTTAACCGTGGTAGTTTCCGGCTGTGTTGTGGTTTCCGGCTGGGTTGTGGTTTCCGTTTCGGATTCCGTTTCAGTCTCCTGCTGAACCTGTGCGTTTACCGCTCCTCTGTCTTCAGTGGTTTCTTCTTCTCCGTCCTTTGAGCATGAAGTAAAGGCAAAAACCATCAGCGCCGCCGCTAAAATGCTTATTAATTTTTTTATTACGCTTTTATTCATTTTTATCACCTGTATAAAGTATTAACATATTTTTTTTAACTCAATATTAACTCTTTTTTAATTTAGCTTATATTATACATGTTACATCCTTTGCAATAAAGGTAAAATCACTGTCTCCCTCTGAGCCGTAAAGCTCGAATACTCCCTTTGAGCTGTTGTAGTTCTTCATATAATAGGCGTATTTTCCCTGTATAATGCAGCCGTACACATTATCGTCGATTTTTTCTCCCTGCCCCTGTTTCTTTACGGCATACATTTCTCCGCTTCCCAGCACATACAGAAGCACATTTTTTTCGGTTATATAAATTTTTTCCGTTCCGGATGCAATTGTTTGGGTTTCTCCGTTCTTCCAGACCCTAAGCTCTCCCTCTCCGGTTATATAGTATATGTATTTTCCGCTGCTGTCTCCTGCCGCAGAAACGGCTGAGCTTTCCGCCGTTACGCTTTCACCGTTTTTAAAAAGCTTTACTTCTCCTCCCGGTGTAAGATACACAAGCCCTTCCTTCACCTTCTGAGCCGTTTTCGCCCCTTCCGTTATATCTGTCCTGTTAAAGCTATCGTCTATATAAAATATTACCTTTGTGCCGTCTTTGTTTTCCGAGTAATAAAACTGCTCTGTCAGGCTTTCCTCCGGATATACCGCACCCGTTCCCGAAGAATCCGTCAGCACGCCGTCATTCTCCGAAAAAAGCTTCGCTTCATCGGGTATTATCCTTACCTTGCTTTTGCCCTCCTGAGATATATATGTATATTCTCCGTCGTTAAACACCGCTACCGTCATATCCTCGGAAAAGCATATACCGCTTGTATTGACACCTGTACACAGCTTTGACTTCATAGTACCGTCCAAATTCAAAAGACACAGGGACATATCGCTTCCGCTTACGGCATATATGTATTCTCCGTCGTCGGATACGCCCACCGGCGTAAAATTGTCAGCTATATACCGGGACTTGCCCTGAGAGTATATATAAAGGCTCCGGGCGCTCTCCCGGGCTTTGCTGTAAATTACCGTTTCTCCGTCAGGTGATACGGCGAAGCTGTCTGCCTCCTGAGATATTTCCTCTCCTGATTTTTTCTTTGTGTCGTATCTGTAAAGCACTCCGTTGCCCCCCGAATACACCACTGCTCTTCCGTTATATGATACCGCAAATCTGCTTCCTGCATTTTCGCTGACTTTAACCGAGCTTCCTCCGTTTCCGGAAAAGTATAAGGTATATTTGCCGCCGTTTGACATAAGCACTGCGCAGGAGCCCTTTTCCTTTCCCCAGCGGACAGCCGATACTCCTCCGCCTTCCATAACGCTTTCGCTTAATTTTCCGTCGCATACCGCCTCGCACCTGTTCTCCCCGGGAAAATAAAAAAGCGCAAGCTCATGTGTCCTGCTTCTGCTGACTTTAAATCCCGCCGCCGAAATTACCGCAATCAAAAGTACAATAACAATTATCGCCTTTATGGGCATTCTGAGCCTGAAAACTTTAAATCTCCAATTACTGTCAACGCCTTCGGTTTCTGTTTTTAACTCATGTTTTTCTTCTGTCACAAGCTCACCCCTTACTTATATTTATTCTTTTTACATAATATAGCTTAACATTTTATAATGCCGCCGTCAAGTTTTCAATAATTAAGATTTTATAAAGACCGTTTATTAAATATATTTTATAAGAAAATCTTTACAAATATATAATCTTGTTGTATAATGTTTATGTATAAATTTTCCTACAGGAGGTTTTCTTATGAAAAAAATCAAAAAAACCATAGCTTTGCTGTTATCTGTTTTAATGCTTCTTTCCGTTTTGCCTGTTTTCTCCCTTGCGGCTGAAGACGGACAGGAGGTTCAGGAAACTGAGCCGGCTGTTCAGGAGGAACCGGACGGCACAGAGACTGATTCCGATAACCCGTTCGGAATTATCGTTGATTTCTTCGTGAGAATTGGCGACCTTTTAAGAATAGTATTTGAATTTCTTATTAACTTCTTCGCGGGAACAGGCAACGACGCTATTGAAAAGCTTAAATAAAATACAGAAAAGCACGGTTCACGCCGTGCTTTTATTTAGGAGAGAATATGAAAACACTGTATATATCCGACCTTGACGGAACGCTTTTAAACGAAAAAGCCGAAATTACCGAATTTACGAAAAACACAATTAACAGCCTTGTTAAAAAAGGGCTTTTCTTTACGGTGGCAACGGCAAGGACACCGGCAACGGCGGTTAAAATGCTTGAGGGACTTGACCTTTCCGTTCCGGGAATTTTTATGAACGGCGTCACCGCCTTCGACTTAAAAGAGCGGAAATATATTAACACCTGCTATATTTCACAAAAGGGCAAGGAAGCTTTATTTTCCGTTATAGAAAAATATCTTCATTCGGGATTTGTTTACGCAGTTAAGGACAATATACTTTCGACCTATTATGAAAACACCCGGTCGCCTGACGCCGAAGCCTTTATCCGAGAAAGAGAGGAAAAGTACGGCAAAAAGTTTACAAGGCTCAGCTCCATAAGAGACTGCGAAAAGGAAGGCCTTGTTTACTACTCAATCGCCGACACAAAAGAAAAGCTTACCGGCGCTTATAATGAGCTGTCCCTTTGCGATGAGCTTCACTGCGAGTTTTACAGGGATATTTACAATACGGATCTCTGGTACCTTGAGATAAGCGCCCCGGGCGCATCGAAGAAAAACGCCGTTTTATTATTAAAGGAAAAATACGCCTTTGATAAAATTATTTCATTCGGTGACAATTTAAACGATTTGCCCATGTTTCAGGTTTCCGACGAAAAATACGCCGTTATGAACGCAAAAGACGACATAAAAGAAGCCGCCGACTGTGTAATCGGCAGAAACACGGAAAACGGCGTCGCTGAATTTTTAATAAAGACTTTTAAATAAAGAAAATATTTTTTATTTTGATACGCAAACCGCACCCTGAAAAAGAGTGCGGTTTTTGAGTTTAAATTTAATCTGCTTCTTCAGAACTGCTTTCTGTAAACAGCGGTTTTTCCGCCTTAATATCAGGCTCGTTATTTCTTAAAATTTCTATAAATTCCTCACCTTTTTCATAAGGTACAGTCATCCAGTCCCCGTCCCGGACTTTAAAAAATGTAGATCCGGCGATGGTATATTCCGTACTGCCCTTTGGTGTTTCAAGGGTAATAACATAAGGCACCGCTCCGGCATAATTCATAGGCGTATCATTTGTTTCTTTTGCCTCCAAACTTTTTAAAAAGTCTGTAACAGCCTTTATTTTTTCATCTTCGGTATATACAAAAGTCATATAGGGACTTTCATAGGGTGAAACGGATATTTGACTGACATCATCGGGAACTGTAATTTGTTTTTCATAAGAACAGGAGGACAGCAAAAAAATCATAATAAGTATTATTCCGATAGCTTTTGTTTTCATAATTTCTCCTCCTTTTTTTGCTCTTTTTTCTATATTATGACATATTATGCCGTAAAAGTCAATTATTCTGTTCAATAAAAAATCTCCCCTCAGGAATATTTCTAAGGGGAGTTATATTTTATTTACAGTTAATTCTGCCTATTATTCTGCGGGTCTGCATTTTTCCATAAGCTCGTTTACTAACTTTTT
This sequence comes from uncultured Clostridia bacterium, assembly GCA_944412445.1. GTDB lineage: Bacteria > Bacillota > Clostridia > Oscillospirales > Acutalibacteraceae > UBA1081. The sequence goes on along the minus strand of CALYBJ010000001.1, from coordinate 35,591 downwards.
AACGGCTTCAACGGTGTTTTCAACAGGAACCTTCTCCTGCACCGTTTTATCTCTTGTTACAACCTCGCATACGTTTTCCTTTAAGTTTCTGGGGCTTACAATTACTCTTACGGGCACGCCCAAAAGGTCTGCGTCAGAGAACATTACCCCTGCGCTTACTTTTCTGTCGTCGTAAATAACCTCAAGTCCGGCGTTTTGAAGCTCCTCGTACATTTTATCTGCCGCTTCGTGGGTTGCTTCGTCAGCCGCTCTCATACAGCATAAATGTACCTGCCAGGGAGCTATCGACATGGGCCATACAGGGCCGTACTCGTCGTGGTGTGCTTCGCATACGGAAGCCGCAAGCCTGCCTACGCCTATTCCGTAACAGCCCATTATTGGGTAATGGCTTTCGCCTTTTTCGTCAAGATAGGTCATGTTCATTGACTTTGTATATTTTGTGCCCAGCTGGAATATGTTGCCTACCTCAATGCCTCTTGAAACAACAATTGTTTCCTTTCCGCAGTTAGGACAAATTCCTCCGTCCCTGATTTTGGCGAAATCGTGATATTCGGCATCGGGCAGATCTCTCTGCATATCAAGTCCCGTATAGTGATAATCCGCCTTATTTGCTCCGCATACCATGTTGTTGGTGTCCTTTACGGAGCTATCGAAAAGTATAAGGGGCTTACATTCTGCGTCCATGTTTACCGGTCCTATAAAGCCCGCTACTATTCCGCATTCATCGTCAATTACAGCCGGGTGAATATTCTCCCCCAGGAAATTAGTAAGCTTTGTTTCGTTTACATCAAGGTCGCCTCTTATGAAAACTATTACATACTCATCGGTAGCGTTTTTCTGATATACAACGGCTTTAAGGCTCTTTTCAGAGGGAGCGTCAAGATATTTGCATACATCCTCGATTGTGTGCATATCGGGAGTATGAACCATTTTAAGCTCTTCCGAAGCCTCGTCCCTTGTGTTCTTTATAATGCTTTCAGCGGCTTCCATATTGGCTCTGTAGCCGCAGTCGGGGCAAATTGCTATTGAATCCTCGCCTATGGGAGTTAAAAGCATATATTCATGGGATATGCTGCCCCCCATCATGCCCGAATCTGATTTTACAACGATTGTTTCAGGGATGCCGGCTCTCGCGAAAATTCTCTCGTACGCCTTGTAGCATTTATCGTAATATTCCTCCAGATCCTCCTGTGAGGTATGGAAGGAATAGGCGTCCTTCATTGTAAATTCCCTTACTCTTATAAGTCCCGCTCTGGGTCTTGCTTCGTCACGGAATTTAGTCTGGATCTGATATATCATAAATGGATAGCGGTTATATGAGTTTCCGTACTCTCTTACAAGCTGAACAGCCGCTTCCTCATGGGTCATTCCCAGAACCATGGGGGAGCCGTTTCTGTCCTTAAATCTGCACAGGGAATTGTCAATGGAAGAGTATCTTCCCGACTCCTCCCAGAGAGAAGCAGGCATTACAACGGGGAACTGTACCTCCTGACCGTCGATTTTATCCATTTCGTCCCTTATTATATTCTCGATTTTCTTGGTTATTCTTTTAAGGGGCATAAAAGATGAATATATGCCGTTGGCAACGAACTTCATATATCCGCCTCTTACCATAAGCGCATGGCTGTCCACAACGCAGTCCGAGGGCTTTTCCTTAAAACGCTCTCCTACAAGTCTGTCAAGTTTCATTTCTTTTACCTCTTATATTTCCGTAAATTTTATACTGTTTATTATATGTCCACGCCTTTTTCCCGGAGCTTATCCTTTAAAACAGACACGCTCTGAAAGGACGGAGAAAAAACAATTCCCTCCATGCCGCATTTTTCGGCGCCTTTTATATTTTCCTCCGTGTCGTCTATAAAAAGACACTCCTCCGGAGTTAAATCATATTTTTTAAAAAGTGTTTCGTAAATTTCCTTTTCCGGCTTTAACAGCCCGTAATCGCTTGAAACAACGGCTCCGTCCATTATTCCTATTGCCGGTATGTATTTTGAATAGTCGTAAAAGTCCTTTCCGGCGTTGCTTAAAAGATAGGTTTTACAGCCCTTTTCCCGAAGAGACGACACAACATCATACATCTCCGGAAAAACAGGCATTTCAGTTTTTCCGAAGCAGTTTTTTACATACAGCCAGTCAAGAAGCTCGGTAAGCCTTTCGGGAAGAACTCCCTTTAAGCTTTCCAGCAGCTCTTTATATGTAAGAGTGCCTCTGTCAACCTCACGGTAGCCCCTGCTTCCGTAAAACTCTTTTATTATAAGACTGATATCCTCTTCATCGTCAAGATATTTTTTAAGAGTCTTTTCCGGGTAAAACATTATAAGCACATTGCCCATATCAAAAACTATATTTTTATACATTTTCCCGTCCTTTATTAAATTGAACGGGCGGAAATTTGCTCTCCGCCCAACTTTTATTAAGCTTCTTCAATAAAGTTTACAATGTCCCCTACCGATGTAAAGCTCTCAAGGGCTTCGTCGGAAATCTCAATCTGAAATTCATCCTCAAGGGACATTATAATATCAACAAGGTCAAGGCTGTCAGCCTCCAAATCATCCATTGTGGAGTCCATGGTAACATCTTCCTCGTTAACCTCCAACTGCTCGCAGATAATCTCTCTTACCTTATCAAATACCATTTTATAAACTCTCCTTCTGAAAATAAATAAATTTAATATTATATTTATATCACAAAAAACTCCGTGCATTACATTTATATTAAAATATTATTTATTTTTAACCTCTTTGTCAATAGTTTTATAAAACTTTTTGCGTCTTTAATAAAGCCCTTTTTTTCTTCTTATAAAAATTACCCTGCACGGCTACTGAAAAAAGCCTTTTGCAGGGTATTGCGTTTCAGTTGAATTTTATAGTTTATTTTCTGCTCTTGAACAGGTCGAAAATATCGCTTACATCATCGTCATCGGTGCCGAACTGAGGTACAGGCTCCTCTTTTACCGCTTCCTGAGATGCAGTCTCGGCTTCTGCCTTTGCGGCTTCCTTAACCTCTTTCTTTGCTCCGTCGCCGCCGAAGCCTGTTGCTACAACGGTAACTATCATTTCATCATCAAGGGAAGAGTCAAGGGCTACGCCGAATATAATGTTTGCGTCGGGATCAGCAGTTTCGGATATAATCGAGCTTGCGGCGTCAACCGCGTCAAGAGTAATGTCGGGAGATGCGGAAATGTTTATGATAATTCCCTTTGAGCCCTGAATAGATGTTTCAAGCAGGGGACTTGTAATAGCCATTTTCGCGGCTTCCTCCGCCTTGTCCTTTCCGGAGGCTCTGCCTACGCCCATGTGAGCGTGTCCCGCGTCCTTCATTACGGATGTTACATCCGCAAAGTCAAGGTTGATAAGTCCCGGAACGGTAATAAGCTCGGCAATGCTGCGAACGCCCTGTCTTAATACATCGTCAGCTATTTCAAAGGCGTTTGCAAAGGTTATCTTTTCATCGGAAACAAGCTTTAATCTTTCGTTGGGGATTATTATAAGGCTGTCAACGTGCTGTGAAAGCTCCGCAATGCCCTCCTCAGCCTGAGTCATTCTGCGCTTGCCCTCAAAGTTAAAGGGCTTTGTTACGATACCTACCGTAAGGATTCCCTTGTCCTTTGCCATCTGTGCTATAACGGGAGCAGCTCCCGTTCCTGTTCCGCCGCCCATGCCGGCTGTAATAAATACCATATCCGCTCCGTTAAGGGATTCGTTTATGACATCCATGCTCTCCTCGGCGGCTTTCTTTCCTACATCGGGTCTGGCTCCGGCGCCCTTGCCGTCTGTTACCTTTTCGCCGATCTGGATTTTATTTGTTGCCTTTGAGTACATAAGCACCTGCTTGTCGGTGTTGATTGAGATAAACTCAACGCCCTGTACTCCCGCCTCAACCATTCTGTTTATTGCGTTTCCGCCGCCGCCTCCGACGCCGATAACTTTTATCTTTGTTACTTCATCGTTCTCGTTTGCTATTTCAAAAGCCATTTTACTTCCTCCGTGTATTTTAAATAGGCTCTGTTTCAAACGGATTTTACGGATTTCCTGTCTTTTTGTTAAATCCTTGCCGCCGATTTTTATATTAAGCCTTTTTAATTGGATTTTTAGTTAAAACTATACTCTTATATATTATCATGTTGCTTTTTTAATTTCAATACTTAAACTATCATAAATATTGATATTTTTTCCTGAAATTTTTTTACAATTAGTTGTAATTTTTCGTTTTTTATCCTACCGCTATAATTTCCTCCTCTGATGTCTCCTCCTCCGGCTCTTCGTAATTATCCCTTACATAGGATCTGTCAGGGTTTGTTACATCTATTATAATTCTCGCCTCGCTGTTTTCCTCAGCTTCAGCCTTTATGGTCTGCATTCCCATGGAAAGCTTGCCCTCAAGGTCGCTGAGTGTTCCCAGTATCAGCGTAAATCTCTTTTCATATACTATTTTAACCGCCGCTATGCTTGTTAAGTCATAGGAGGTCATTTTGCTTAAATCAAATCCCGCTTCCTCACAGGACGCCGTTAAATTTTTTATTCTGTCACCAAATGCTCCGTCGCTGAATACTGCCGTCTCTCCCTCATTCAGTCCGCTGAAGGCCACTCCCTTGATTTCGCCGCAGCCCTCGGGCTTTTTATCTAAGGTTTCCAGAACCTTATACTCACTGTTAAGAAGAGTGTATCCCTTTTCCGTTTTTACAAAATAAAAGGGGCTTGTGTCCTCAACCGTTATAACAACAGTATCGGGATATTTTCTTTTTACCTGAGCTTTCCCGATATAGGGAAGAAGCCTTTCTATTCTTTTTTCCGCTTCCCTTGGGGATATCCGTACAAGACTGCCTCCTATTTCAATTCCCGATGCCTCGGTTATCTGCTCCGAAGAATAATAACTGCTGCCCTCAAGCTGTTTACCGTTTTCATCAACAATGCCCTTTACCTCAAAACCGGCTGTTTTAAACAGCACAAAGGCAGAAAGAAGATAAAGCACAACTCCCAGAACAAGAACAAACACCGTTCCCACCTTTATCCTGTTTATTATCATTCTTCTGCGCCGTTTTTTTTCTTTCTGAGCGATTCTTTCGGCTCTTCGCTGAGCCGCATCTCTTTCAGACCTGTTCCTCTCCTGCTCCATCAGCTTCGTTCCTTTCAGACCTTGTGACGCTTCCTCCCAGGGACGCCAGCACGCCTTCTATATTTTCATATCCTCTGTCTATAAACTTTACTCCGTCCACAGCCGTTTTTCCCTGTGCCGCAAGCCCTGCAAGCACCAAAGACGCTCCTCCTCTTAAATCCGACGATATTACCGAGGCTCCCGTAAGCTTATCTATACCCTCGGTTACCGCCATTCTGCCGTCTACCCTTATTTTCGCTCCGAACCTTAAAAGCTCGCTTACGTGCTTGTATCTGCTTTCAAATATTGTCTCTATTATTACGCTGGTGCCGTGACATACCGTGGTCATTGCCATTATCTGAGCCTGCATATCCGTGGGAAATCCCGGATAGGGCATTGTTCTTACGGTTTTTATGCTTTTAAGTCTGGGAGGCGCCGTCAGGGTTATATCGTTTCCCCTTATGCTTATGTCGCAGCCCGCTTCCTCAAAAACAGGTATTACGGGAGCTATATGCGCCGGTATTACAGACGATATATGAATTTTACCGTGGGTCATCGCCGCCGCAGCCATATATGTTCCCGCTACTATTCTGTCGGGAATTACTCTGTGCTTCGAGGGATAAAGCCTTTCCACTCCTTCAATTACTACGGTTCCTTCTCCCGTTCCCGATATTTTTGCTCCGCATCTGTTTAAAAAGTCCGCAAGGTCGCTTATCTCCGGCTCCCTTGCCGCATTCCTTATTACCGTTGTTCCCTTTGCCATGCAGGCGGTAAGTATTATGTTTTCCGTTGCTCCTACGCTTGGGAACGACAGTGTTATATTTGTTCCCTCAAGAGGCTTTACCGTCTCAAATTCGATTTTGGCGTATTCCTCTTTTATGTTTACTCCGAATCTCTGTATGCTGTCAAGGTGCAGGTCAATAGGCCGCAGTCCTATTTCACAGCCTCCCGGCGTTGACAGTGACGCTTTTCCCATTCTTCCTATAATAGCCCCTAAGAACACTACGGAAGATCTCATTTCCCTCATTAAATCGTCGGGAATATCGTATTTGTCGGCGTCGGTGCTGTCTACCGTTACGGTGTGTCCCTCCCTTTTTACCTTACAGCCTAAATATCTTAATATTTTTACGGTTGCCTCTACATCTGTTATCAAAGGACAGTTCTCTATTACGGATTCGCCCTTCACAAGAACCGTTGCAGCCAGTATCGGCAAAACGCTGTTTTTCGACCCCTGTATACCGGCTTCTCCTATAAGCCTGTTTCCTCCGTTTATTATCAGCTTGCTCATGGCTTTCCCACCTTTCATACTGTCATATTATGCGGTGGAATATGTCCGTGTTAAGAACCGAACCTCCATGAAATTTTCCCGGCTTTTCACTTCTATGTTGCCAGAGATACTATTATTTCACTGATTTTTTTCTGGGCGTCGGGAATCCATGCCTTTGAAGCGTTTCTGCCCATTTCTTCCCTCAGGCTCTCACTGTCCAGAAGCTCCGTTACCGCCTGTAACAGCTTTTCATCCGTTAAATCCTTTTCTTCAATTATTTTCGCGGCGTTTCTGTTTACCAGCGCCATTGCGTTATGATACTGATGATTTTCCGCAACATTGGGAGACGGTATAAGTATTGAAGCCCTGCCTACCGCCTCTATCTCGGACAAGGTACTTGCGCCGGCTCTGCAAATTATTATATCCGCCGCCGCAAGGCATTTGTCCATGTCGTATATATATTCCCTTACATCTATGCTTTTTTCATTTTCCAAATCCACGCCCTTTTCCTTTAAGGCTTCCGGAACCCATTTTCCGTACTGTCCGTAGCCGTGGATAAAGCTGCACTTGTTTTTATCGTGAAGAGAAGCTATAAGATTTACCATAGCCTGATTTATCGTCCTTGCCCCCAGGCTTCCTCCGAATGAAAATATTACCGGCTTATTGTCAAGCCCCATTTCCGCTCTTGCGAAATCCCTGTCGGCTTTTAAAATCTCACCTCTTACGGGAAGTCCCGTTACAACCGGCGGATTCTTGCACTGAAGATATTTTTCCGCTTCCTTTACGGTAAGCATTACCGCGTCGGCTTTTTTCGCAAGGACTTTGTTTGTAACTCCGGGGAAAGCGTTCTGCTCGTGTATGGCGGTCTTTATGCCCATTTTCGCCGCAGTTCTCACAACGGGGCCGCTTACATAGCCTCCGAAGCCCACTACCGCGTCCGGCTCAAATTCCTTTAATATTTTTCTTACCGCACGGCCCGCTCCCGCAAGACGCCAAAGCGTCGCAATATTTCTTCCTATATTTTTAACGGAAAGCTTCCTCTGAAATCCGCTTATGGAAATGGTTTTGAAATCAAAGCCTGCTTTCGGAACAAGCCTTGACTCCATTTTTTCCTTTGTGCCTATAAAAAGAATTTCAGCGTCGGGATAATTTTCCCTGATTTCTCCTGCCGCTGCAATAGCCGGATTAATGTGTCCGCCGGTGCCTCCGGCAGCAAATACTATTTTCATAAATTTCTACCTACTTTTTATTTAAACTGCTCTCTCTTGATATCGCAAGAACTACTCCCATTTCGCACAGCAGCATTATAAGAGATGTTCCTCCGTAGCTGAAGAAAGGCAGGCTTATTCCTGTATTGGGAATTGAATCGGTGGCGACGGCGATATTCAAAAGCACCTGAAGCCCCACCTGAAAAACTATACCCATGGCAAGAAGAGATTCAAAGCGTGTCTTGGCGTGAAGGCCTATAACTATTCCCCTGTAAACGAGAAGCACGAAAAGAATTATTACAAAGGCCGCTCCCACAAAGCCCAGCTCCTCGCAGACGATTGAAAAAATCATATCGTTCTGAGGCTCTGAAACATACATATATTTCTGTGTGGAATTTCCCAGCCCCTTACCGAAAAAGCCTCCGGAGCCTATGGCGTAAAGCGCCTGATTTGTCTGCCATCTTGTGCCTGTGGGGTCGTAATCCTTATCCAGCCAGCCCACAATTCTCTCTTTCATATAGCCCTGAAGAATATTTGTTGAGTCGGAGTCCTTTGTAGCCATTATATACACGCAAACAAGAGTTCCCAGCACTGCAACGGAGGCAACGGCGATAACAAACCACCGCTGTCTTACTCCTCCTAAATACATCATAACCACGCCTATTGCGAAAAGAAGGATACAGCCGGAAAGATGCTTTTCAAGGAATACAAGCAAAGAGCAAAGAATAAAATATCCGCAGAACAGCCAAGTGGGAACCCAGGATTCTCTGACTATACCGGCTCCGAGCTTTTTATTTACCTTTTGAGCTATGGGAGTAGTGGCAACTCTGGAAGAGCTCATATGATTTTTATATTTATCGTAAATTACCGCTCCTGCGATTATTACGGCGAATTTCGCTACCTCAGAAGGCTGAATAGTTGTAAACTTTAAATCGATCCAGCGGTAAAAGCCTGCCTTGTACTGAGGCAGAACGAATACTACAAGCAAAAGAAGTACGGCTATTATCAGAATAGGCGCTGCGTAATGCTTCCAGACATAGGGGTTTATTCTTGATATTATAAGCATCATAACTATTCCCAACGCCGCGAAAGGCGCCTGTCTGCTTATAAAATGTGTGGAGTCGTTATACATATTGAGAGCGTAAGGATAGCTTGCCGAAAACATCATAACAAGTCCGAAGCACACAAGAGCCAGCAATATTATTAAAAACCATATATCAAAGCTGCCGTAGCATAAATGCTTTCGGACAACTCTTTTCGCAAATGAGCTTTCTGATAAGCTTTTATTCTCCATTTGCCTTACCTCCGTCAGATTTTGCTTTTACAGGCTTATTTCGGCATTCCGAAGTATACAAGAAGTATTGCCAGAACACAGCCTATTATATTGATAATTGAAAAAACATATACAATCTTTTTTTCTTTCCAGCCGCATTTCTCAAAATGGTGGTGAATAGGAGCCATTTTGAAAATACGCTTTCCGTGAGTTATTTTAAAGTAGCCTATCTGAATAATATCCGAGCCGAACTCCATTACATATACTATACCCATAAGAAGTATAAGCCAGGGCATATCAAGGCAGTAGGACACTGCCACTACAAGTCCTCCCAGGAACATGGAGCCTGTATCGCCCATCATAACCTTAGCCGGGTTCCAGTTCCAGATAAGATAGCCCGCGAGGCTTCCGAAAATCGCGGCGCAGAGAAGACTTACTCCGAAAACTCCCCTTAAAAGAGCCACAACTATTCCTGCCGCCGCAAAGGTTGCCGTTACCGAGGCGCAAAGACCGTCGATGCCGTCGGTAAAGTTTACGGCGTTTACGGTGCAGTACATAACGGCTACCCCTACAAACCAGAACAGCCATTTAAGGTCAACCGCTCCGATAAAGGGGAACATTATGTAGGTAGCTCCCGCCATCTGAAGAGAAATAAGATAGCCTGCCATTACTATTACCTGGGCTATTGTTTTCTGCAAAATAGTAAGACCAAGGTTTCTCTTTTTAACTACCTTTATATAGTCGTCCGCAAAGCCTATAAGGGCAAAGGCGAAAGCCATTATAAGTCCGCTGTAAAACTTGGTTTTAACGTTTCCGGGCACAAGGCTTCCTTCGCCTATTATATCGCCGCCCATTATTTTGTCGGTTATAAGAACAACAGCCAAAGCCGCCCCTATTCCTGCCATAAACAGTATACCGCCCATTGTAGGGGTTCCCTGCTTTTTCTTGTGCCAGGAGGGTCCGATATCAAGTATTGTCTGTCCGAATTTAAGCTTGTGAAGCCACGGTATTACAATATAGCCCAGTAAAAACGATACGAAAAAGCCTATTACCGCCGCCGCGGCAAACGCTGCCCATTTATTCATTTTTCTGACCGCCTTTCTTATTGGTTTTCCGTTATATTTTTATTATTTAATTGTTGTCAATTACTTCGTATACGCCATTTATAACATTTTCAAGCTTCATTCCTCTGCTTGCCTTAAACAAAACGGCGTCTCCCGCTTTTAATTCTTTAACAAGAGCCTTTACAAGCTCATTTTCATCACGGAAGCGATATGCTTTAATCCCGTTCTTTTCGGCTTCTTCCGCTGTGTTCCCGGAAGCTTCTCCGTAAGTGAAAAGCAAATCCACGCCCTTTTCTGCGGCGTATTTTCCGCACCGGGAATGAAGTGAAGATGAAAAATCTCCCAGCTCCAGCATATCCCCGAGAACAGCAATATGCCGTGAAGCTTTTATCCCCTTTAAGGTGTTTATTCCGGCTTTTACGGAATCGGGGCTGGCGTTGTAGCAGTCCTCTATAAAGGTTATGCCGCCTTTTGAAGTTATTTTCTGTCTCATTCCCGAGGGCACATAATTTTTAAGAGCATCCGCGGCTTTTTCCTCAGGTACGCCTATCGCAACTCCCGCTCCGAACGCCGCCAATGCGTTATATACGTTATGTATTCCCGGAGAGGGCACATAGGTATTATATTTTTTTCCTTTGTAATTTATACAAAAGGAGATTCCCTCTGAATTTTCCTCTATATCCGAGGCGGTAATATCGGCGTTATCATTTTCTATGCCGAAAAAGATAATATTGTATTTTTCGTTTTTTACGGTTTTAAGCAGGTCGTTGTCGCCGTTTAAAATCAGGGGCGAGCCTTCCTTCATTCCCTCTAAAATTTCAAGCTTCGCCTTTAATATATTTTCCCTTGAGCCTAAGTTCTCAATGTGGGAAACACCGATATTTGTAATTATCGCCGCGTCAGGCTTTGAAACAGCCGTAAGCCTTGAAATTTCTCCGAAATGGTTCATTCCCATTTCTATTACTGCCGCCTGCGTTGTATCGTCAATATTGAAAATTGTCATGGGCATTCCGATTTCATTGTTAAGGTTGCCCTGAGTTTTTACCGTTCTGTATACGCTTGAAGCTGCGAGAGCGGTCATTTCCTTTGTTGTGGTCTTGCCTACGCTTCCCGTAAGTCCTATTACAGGAATACTGAACAGGCTTCTGTAATATGCCGCAAGCTTCAAAAGCGCCGTTTTCGTGTCTTTTACATATATTACGGGTATGGAGCATTTTACTTCCTTTCGGCACATTACCGCCGCCGCTCCGTCCTTTTCCGCATTCTCAATAAAATCGTGGCCGTCAAACTTTTCTCCCTCAAGAGCTATAAAAAGTCCTCCTTTAAGAGGCTTTCTGGAATCGGTATAAACTCCCGTAAACACTCCCTCGGAAGTATATCTGCCCCCTGCGGCCTTTGCCGCCTCTGAAATTTTCAGTTCTTTCAAATCAATCAACCCTTATAATACTATAAGAAAAACCTGTGACAATTTCTCCTGCGTACATTTAATTTTTTCAAATCAATCAGCCTTTATTGTTCCCTCAAGAAGTCCTTTGACGATTTCTCTCTCGTCGTAGTGTATTTTTCCCGTGCTGAGTATCTGATATGTTTCGTGTCCCTTGCCTGCAAGCAGTACAATATCGTCCGTTTTGGCTTCCTTTAAAGCCGCCGCTATGGCTTTCGTTCTGTCCGGCTCCACAATCTTCTTTGTCTTTGAGCCTTTTATGCCCTCTAAAATATCATCAATTATGGCGTTCGGGTCTTCGCTTCTGGGGTTATCCGAGGTAACTACTATTACATCGGACAGCTTTGCCGCTATGGCTCCCATAATGGGTCTTTTTGTTCTGTCCCTGTCGCCGCCGCAGCCGAACACGGTTATTATTCTTCTTTTTGCTATTTTTCTCAGTGAGGAAATTATATTTTCAAGTCCGTCGGGAGAATGAGCGTAATCTATTATTACCGTGTAGTCGGTGTCCGCAGGCACAACCTCTATTCTGCCCTTTACTCCCTCTGACAGTGAAAGAGCGTAAAGCACCTGGCTGAAATCAAAACCAAGCTCTATAAGAGTTACTGCCGCCGCCATTGAGTTATACACTGTAAACTCGCCCGGTATTTTAACCTTTACTCTCTCAATATAACCCATGGTTACAAGCTCGTATTCTATTCCGTCGTTTTTGTAGCGTATATATTTCGCCGTATAGTCGGACTCGTCATGGTTTACCGAATAGGTTACCATTCTTCCTCCGGAATTTCTCATCATTGACATTGCGTATTCATCGTCAAGGTTAAGTATGCACAGCTTTGCCTGTGAAAAAAGCTTTGACTTCGCCTCGGCGTAATTTTCAAAGGTTCCGTGGTAGTCAAGGTGATCCTGAGTAAGGTTCGTAAACACTGCGGCGTCAAAATCAAGTCCGGCAACTCTCTCCTGGGCAAGCGCCTGAGAGGATACCTCCATTACGCAGTACTCGCAGCCCTCTTTCACCATTTCGGAAAAAAGCTCATGAAGCTGAAAGCTTTCGGGAGTAGTAAGGCTTGAGGGAAATTCCTTTTCCCCTGCCATATTTTTTACGGTTCCCAAAAGTCCCGTTTTGTGTCCCATTTTTTCCAGCATATTTTTTATAAGGAAAGATGTTGTTGTTTTTCCGTTTGTGCCGGTAATGCCTATAAGCTTGAGCTTTTTCGCCGGGTTTCCGAAAAAGTTTCCGCACATCAGGGACAGCGCTTCCCTTGTGTTTTCAACAACGATTTGATTTTTTATTCCCAAATCCCTTTCGGTTACGGCATACAGCGCTCCTTTTCCGAGAGCTTCTCCGGCAGCGTCATGTCCGTCGAAATTCTTTCCCTTAATGCAGACAAACACGCTGTTTTCCCTTATATCTCTTGAATCCGATGTTATATAGGATATATCCTTATCCTCATAAATGTCGTACGACTTTATTCCCTTTAATATTTCAGACAGCTTCATTTGTGTCACCTCCGTTAATCAGACACATCAACAGTGGTTTTAAAGTAAACGGTTATTATTTCTCCCATGCTTACGGTTTCGCCCTGGTCTATACTCTGCTTATAGGCGTATACCGTTCCGCTGTTCAGGGAGCTTCCCGATATTTTTATATTCAGGCCGTATTCCGTGGCTATCCTGTTGGCTTCGCTTACGGTATAGCCGGTAAAGTCCGGAACGGTTACCTCCTTTGAAGTGTTTTCCTCATCTGTATAAAGAACGATTATTCCGTCGGAGGGTATTTCTCTTCCTGCCTCGGGATACTGGGATATTACCGTGTCTCCGTCTCCTACCACTTTTACATTTATCGACTTGGAGCTGACCTCGCTCCTTGCCTCGGATACCGTTTTGCCGGTAAGCGCAGGAGCCGTTTCCACAAGAAGCTCAAGCTCGCTGTCAGTATAGGAATGTTCTACTCCCAGATATTCGAGCGCCTGCTCGAAAACCTCTCCCGCAAGAGGCGCCGCCACAGCGCCGCCGCCGTGCTCGCCCTCGGGTTCGTCTACTATGATTATTACCGCGATTTCAGGATCGTATGCCGGAGCAAAGCCGCAGAATGAAGCGATATATACATCCTCTTCCTCTTCGGTAAGCTTTTCCGATGTGCCTGTCTTTCCGGCTACATGATAGCCTGCAACATAGGCGTTTTTACCTGTTCCCGTGGAAACAACCTGCTCCATTGCGTCTCTTACAATGCTGGCTGTCTTCTCGGATATTACCTGCCTTTTAACTGTAGGCTCAGTTTCGCTTACCGTCTTTCCGTCGGCGTCTATTACCTTGTCAACTATGTACGGCGTCATAAGCTTTCCGCCGTTTGCCACTGCCGCCACCGCTGTTATCATCTGTATGGGCGATACCTGGAAGCTCTGGCCGAATGAATAGGAGGCAAGATCCGACTGTGAGAAATTGTCCCTTGACATATAAAGCACGCCTTCTCTGGGGGTTGTTTCTCCCGGAAGGTCAAGTCCCGTTTTCTCCGTAAAGCCGAAGGCCTCAAAATAATCGTAATATCTGTCCGTTCCGAGCTCGCCGGCAAGTGTTACCGCAAAGGGATTGCAGGAGTTTTTTAGCAAATCCACAAAGGTTTCGCTTCCGTGGCCCTCAAGCTTCCAGCAGTGTATTGTTCTCGTTGCGTAGTCTATTGAGCCGCTGCAGTAATAGCTTGTATTAAGATTCGCCGTGCCCTCTTCAAGTGCCGCCGACGCCGTTATTATTTTAAATACCGAGCCCGGCTCGTAGGTGTTTGATACGGCTCTGTTTCTCCACTGCAAATTCTGATAATATGATTTTGACTTAGGCTCCGTGGGCTCGTCTCCCGTGGCATCCTCATAATTCGCAGTAAGCTGTTCCTCGTATTCCTTCTGAAGCGTCTCGCTTTTTATTACATAGGGGTTATTCAAATCGTAATCCGGAAGTGATACCATTCCCAGTATGGCTCCCGTGTCAACATCCATTACAATTCCGTATATGTTTTCCGCTTTCGTTGTTTCCATAGCCTCGGAAAGCACATCTTCAAGAATATACTGTATGTAAATGTCAAGAGTCAGAACAAGGCTTGAGCCTTCCTTCGCCGCATATATTGTCTCGTACTGGTTAGGCATCTGGGACATATTTCCGTCAATGGCGGTTATCGTTCTGCCTGATTCGCCTGTTAATAATTCATCGTAGTAATATTCAAGACCCGCAAGTCCTACTCCGTCCGTACCCGTAAAGCCGATTACCGTTGACGCAAGGGATGAATACGGGTAATATCTCTTAACATCGGGGTTTATTCCTATAATCGTACCCAGATCCACCGGGTCCTTTTCATTTTCGTATTTATCTATAAGATTTAAAATTTCTTCTCTTTGGTCGTTTTCGATTTCACCCTTTACCTTCTGGTATGAAGAATCCCTCTGAGTGTATTCCCTTATGGTATCGGCGTCCATGTCAAGTATTACGGAAAGTCCGCTTACTACTATTTCCCTTACCTTTTCCCTTTCCGTTTCATCGCTGATTTTATTTATCTCGTAAGGGTTTATATATACAAGCCATACGGAAGCGCTCTGCGCCAGCACATTCATGTTGGCGTCATAAATAGAGCCTCTGCCCGGGGTTGTTTCCTTGTCGCTTAACTGCTGGTTCTCTGCTTTCGCGGCGTATTCGTCGCCCTTTATTATCTGAAGATAGCCCAGTCTTACTATCAGAACAGCTGACAGCAACGCCATTATTCTGAGGGCAGTTACGCCTCTTCTTTTTTTATTATCCGGTTTGCTCATTTGCCGCCGCTCCTTTCCGTATTTGACATTTTTATGTATTTCGGTATTTTCCCGTCTTTGCCAGAAAAAGGGCGAAATATTTTCGCCCTTTTTTTATGTGCTTCTTACCTTTTCGACATTCTTATTTATGTTTTTTTCTGTCCCTACATATATGTATTTATTTTTTTTATAATATATTCCCGATTGTTTTTATCAGAATTTAAAATCAATCAAATTTCTTATTTAAAATATGTTTTCAAAAAAGCTCTGGATTTTGCCCCATATTCCCTGTGAATCGGAATATGTTTTTCCTCCTGATACTATAACCCTGTTCCCCGCGTCATTATTGAAATATTTTACCTTGTAATCCTCAAGCTTTACCATTCCCAGCACATTTTCCGCATAGTTTTCTATCTTATCAACGGATACCATGCCCTCAAGCTTTGAGTTAAGCCTTATATTTTCGCTTTTCGCGATTTCAATCTGTGACTCAATCCGGCTGATATTTCTTGCGGTTTCGTCAAGTCTTCCGTTTAAATAAAGTCCGGAGCCGATGAACATAAATATTACCGCTGCCGCCGCCAAAAGCTTTACCGCATTAGCACGGGACCGGGCAGTTGCTCTTCTTTCCTTCTGAGATACTGCGCTTTGCTGCCTCTGCTTCTTTTCCGCAGGTCTTTCGTATCTCTCTTCTCTTTCGTAATCCGGCTCATACTCAGGCGCCGCCGTTCCGTATTCATAAGGTTCAAATAAAGAAAAATCGTACGCCTCGCTGCTTTGAGCCATCTTTACACATCTCCCTGCTTTTTATAGCTTCCTTACCGCCCTGAGCCTTGCGCTTCGGCTCCTGGGGTTTTCCTGTATCTCTTCTTCGGAAGGCTGCTTCGACCTTACCGTTATTTCGCCCTTCGGCTTTTTTCCGCATACGCATACCGGAAATTCCGGCGGGCATATACATCCCCTGCAAAACTCCGCAAAGGTGTTTTTAACTATTCTGTCCTCAAGAGAATGGAAGGTTATTACCGCGAGAACCCCTCCGCTGTTAAGACAGTCAAACATATCCCTTAATGCTCCCGGAAGCATTTCAAGCTCTCTGTTTACATAAATCCTCAATGCCTGAAAGGTTCTTCTTGCGGGATGCCCGTCCCTTTTTGCCTTTGCCGGCATGGACGCCGATATTATATCGCACAGCTCAAAGGTGGTTTCAATCTTCTTTTTTTCTCTTTCTTTTACGATGTTTCTCGCTATGCTTCCCGCATATTTTTCTTCACCGTAAGACCTTATTATCTCTCTTAACTGTTCTTCGCTTAAATTGTTTACGGCGTCTGCCGCAGAATAGCCCGATTTGCTCATTCTCATATCAAGAGGCGCGTCCTTATGAAAGGAAAAGCCTCTTTCGGCGCTGTCAAGCTGATAGGAGCTTACCCCTAAATCAGCAAGTATTCCGTCGACACCCTCAATATTATTCCTGCTTAATATATTCTTTATATTGTCAAATACGTCGTTTACAACAGTTGCGTTTTTTTCACTTTCAAAACGCTTTGTCAGGACTGCTGCGGCGTCGGGGTCCCGGTCTACAGCCACAAGCCTGCCTGTGCCGCCGAGTTTTTTTAATATATTGGAGGAATGTCCCCCGCCGCCTGCAGTCACATCGACATATATCCCATCTTTTTTAACGGTCAGCGCTTCTACTGCTTCATTCAGCAATACACTTTTATGGACAAATTCCATTTCGCACCGCCTATCATCAGAAAACTATACCGGAACTCAGCATATCTTCATCATCTTCACTGTCAAGCTTGTTCCACTCGTCAAGATCCCAGATTTCAATTCTGCTGCCTACTCCGAAAACTACAACATCTTTTTTAAGTCCGGCGTGCTCAATAAAATCGCTTCCGATTGTTATTCTTCCCTGCTTATCCATACTCAGATTTGCGACCCTCTTGAAAAGAAGCCTCTGTTTTTTTCTGGAAAGGGGATTGTCGGAATCGTTTTCAAGATTTCCGATTAATTCCTGCCATCTTTCCGCATCGTATAAATACAGACATTTTTCCGTGGATTTGAAGATATAAAAATTCTCTCCTAACGCTTCGCGAAAGTTTGCGGGTATAAAGACCCTGTTTTTAGGGTCAAGACTGTGATAAAACACACCGCTGAAACTCATCGCTCTGCCTCCTTCTCTCCACTTTGCTCCATTTTCATGAAAAATCTATGAAATAACGCACCACGGTGCTTTTATTATAAAGCCTCCTCACTAAAATTGCAAGACTTTTTAATCAATTAATTTGAGAAATTTCATTAAATTTTTATATAATATTTTTCCCTTAAAGAAAATTATAACCTTTTTTTATACGATTTTCAGTCTATTTAACTGTATTTCCACAAATTAAGGTATTGTTTCAAGACCGGTACACATGATATAGTGGTATCACGAAAAGAGGTGACATTTTGAAAAAAATTATATCAATTATTCTTTGTTTTGTTATGCTTAATGTGTTTATTACATCATTCAAGGCTTCGGCTGCGGAATACAACTCCGTCGCCGGCATAGTCGCAACCGATAGTACATCGTTAAATGTCCGAAGCTCTCCTTCAGCTTCAGCAGCTGTGCTGACCACACTGAAAAAAGGCTCCTATGTTACGCTTATCAGCAAAAGCGGCACGTGGTGGAAGGTTGAATACGGAAAAAACGCATACGGCTATTGCAGTTCATCCTATATTAACACCCTTTCAAGCTATGCCGCCGATGTAAACATCACTTCGGGAGTATTAAATGTCCGTTCAGGAGCCGGAACAGCATATTCGGTTAAAACAACTCTTTCAAAGGGAACAACGGTAGTTGTTTTAAGCAATTCCGGAACATGGTCAAAAATCCTTTACAACGGAACTCAGACGGGATATGTTTCTTCCCAGTATCTTAAAAAAAGTTCATCTTCCTCACAGTCATCATCTGTTTCTCTTAAAGTTCCCGACTTTAAACAGACTGACTCAAGATGGTCAAACATATACTTAGGCTCTTCGGGAAAAACCATAGGACAGATAGGCTGCACCACAACCTGTCTTGCCATGACGGAAAGCTTCAGAACGGGAACGACGATTTATCCCGGCGCCATGTCAAAGAAGCTTAGCTATTCCTCCTCGGGTAATCTTTACTGGCCGTCAAATTACTATGTTTCAACCTCCGTAAGCTACTCTGCAATAAACAGCGTTTTAAAGCAGGGCAAGCCGGTTATTGTGGGGCTGAGAACAAGCTCCTACTCTACTCACTGGGTAGTTGTAACAGGGGTAAGCGGTTCAACCTACTATGTTAACGACCCGGGCACAAGCACAAGAAAAACACTTTCGGAAACCATGTCAAAATATCCTTACTTTTATAAAATAGCGTATTACAAATAACATAAAAGCATAACGGCAAAAAAAACGGAGCGGCAAAAACCGCTCCGTTTCACTTTTGCATATTTGATTTTATTTGAAATATTTAACCGCAGAGGCGAACAGTCCCATGTCGTATCTGCCCTCAACATTCTTATAAAGTCCGCTGCCGATTCTCTCGGAATGTCCCATTTTTCCTAAAACTCTGCCGTCGGGCGAGGTTATGCCCTCAACCGCATAGGCTGAATTGTTGGGATTAAAGTGAACATCAAATGATGGCTTGCCCTCAAGGTCTACATACTGAGTTGCGATTTGTCCCTTTTCCGCAAGCTTCTTAATAAGCTCCTCCGAGGCGATAAATCTGCCCTCCCCGTGGGAAATGGGCACCGTATAAACCTCACCCGGCTTCGTTTCCATAAGCCACGGAGATTTATTTGAAGCAATTCTCGTTCTTACAAGTCTTGACTGATGTCTGCTTATTGTGTTGTAAGTAAGAGTGGGACAGCTTTCGTCAGTGTCGATAATCTCGCCGTAAGGCACAAGTCCCAGCTTTATAAGAGCCTGGAAGCCGTTGCAGATTCCGCACATAAGTCCGTCTCTGTTTTTAAGAAGCTCGTTGACCTGCTCCCTGATTTCTCCGTTTCTGAAGAATGCCGTTATGAATTTTCCCGAACCGTCAGGCTCGTCGCCTCCGGAAAAGCCTCCCGGCACAAAGATTATCTGGGCTTCCTTTACCTTTTGGGCAAAGCTCTTAACCGAGCTGCTTATTGAAGCAGGTGAAAGGTTGTTAATAACGAATATTTCGGGCTCCGCTCCTGCCGTCATTAAAGCCTTAGCCGTATCGTATTCGCAGTTGGTTCCCGGGAATACGGGTATCAAAACCTTCGGCTTCGCTGTTTTTATTACAGGAGAGGGATATTCTTCAGCCTGATAATTAAACGCCGGAATTTCTCTTTCCTCCTGCTTTATATTGCAGGAATAAATAGGCTCAAGCTTGTTTTCATAAATTTCAAGAAGCTCTTTAAGCTCTATTTCCTCATCGCCGAATTTTACCGTTTCCTCAAGGCACGTGTGTCCCAGTCTTTCGCCGATTTCGTCTTCGGTATTAAGCTCAAGAATAAAAGCTCCGTAGCTGTAGCCGAATATATCCTGAAGCTCCGCTGACTCGTCAAACTCAAAGCCTACCGTGTTGCCGAAGCACATTTTCATTACTGCTTCCGCAATTCCCCCGTATGCAGGTGTACAACAGGCTTCAACTATGCCTTTTCTCATATATTCCGTAACTTCCCTGAAAACAGCCTTCTGAGATTCGGGCACGGGAAGTCCGTTTTTGTCGTATTCGGGCTTAATAATTACTACCTTATGGCCTGCGGACTTGAATTCGGGTGAAATTACCTCTTTTACATTTCCCGTTGTTACCGCAAAGGATACAAGAGTGGGAGGCACGTCGATATCCTCAAAGGAGCCGCTCATGGAGTCCTTGCCGCCGATTGCCGCCGACTCATAATCCATCTGAGCCTTAAACGCTCCCAGAAGCGCAGCAAGAGGCTTGCCCCAGCGCTTAGGATTTTTTTCGGGCTTTTCAAAATATTCCTGGAAAGTTAAATATACGTCTTCAAATTTAGCTCCCGCGGCAACAAGCTTGCATATTGACTCAACAACAGCAAGATATGCTCCGTGATAAGGGCTTTTTTCCGTAATAAAGGGATTGTAGCCCCATGCCATATATGAGCAGGTGTCCGTATGCTGTTTTTCAACGGAAATCTTGTTTACCATTGCCTGAACGGGAGTAAGCTGGTTTTTGCCGCCGAAGGGCATAAGCACCGTACCGGCTCCTATTGTTGAGTCGAACCTTTCGGAAAGTCCTCTCTTGGAACACACATTAAGATCTCCTGCCAGCGCCTTATACGCCGTCTTAAAGTCGGATACCTGTTCTTTCTCGAAATACTTCGGCTTTTCAGGCATTATGTCAATATGCTTCTGAGCGCCGTTGGAATTTAAAAATTCTCTGGAAAGGTCAACTATAACATTGCCGTTCCATGTCATTGTAAGTCTTTTTTCTTCCTTGACCTTTGCCACAACCGTAGCTTCAAGGTTTTCGCTGTCGGCGATTTCTATGAACCTCTGTGCGTCCTCTTTCGCTACTACTACAGCCATTCTCTCCTGAGATTCGCTTATTGCAAGCTCCGTTCCGTCAAGTCCCTCGTATTTTTTGGGAACTGCGTTCAGGTCGATGTCAAGTCCGTCCGCAAGCTCTCCTATCGCTACCGATACGCCGCCGGCTCCGAAGTCGTTGCAGCGCTTTATAAGCCTTGATGCCTCTTTGTTTCTGAAAAGCCTCTGAAGCTTTCTCTCCTCGGGAGCGTTGCCCTTCTGAACCTCCGCTCCGCAGCTTTCAAGGGATTCAAGAGTGTGGGACTTTGAAGAGCCTGTTGCTCCTCCGCAGCCGTCTCTTCCCGTTCTGCCGCCCAAAAGTATTACAAGGTCGCCGGGCACGGGACATTCTCTTCTTACATTTTCTGCGGGAGCGGCGGCTATTACGGCGCCTATCTCCATTCTCTTGGCTACATAGCCCTTATGATAGATTTCATCAACCTGTCCCGTGGCAAGTCCTATCTGGTTTCCGTAGGAGGAATAGCCCGCGGCGGCTGTGGTTACTATTTTTCTCTGGGGAAGCTTTCCCTTTATTGTATCCTTTACAGGCACCAGCGGGTCGCCGGCTCCCGTAACTCTCATTGCCGCGTATACATAGGAACGGCCTGAAAGAGGGTCTCTTATCGCTCCGCCTATACACGTTGCGGCGCCGCCGAAAGGCTCGATTTCAGTAGGATGATTGTGCGTTTCGTTTTTAAACAGAAGAAGCCAGTCCTGCTCCTCTCCCTCAACGTTTACCTTGATTTTTACCGTGCAGGCGTTTATCTCCTCGGACTCGTCAAGCTTCTGAAGCTTTCCCTTTGCTTTAAGGTATCTTGCTCCCACCGTTGCGACATCCATAAGATTTACCGGCTTTGTTCTGCCCAGCTCCTGCCTTACGGCTATGTATTCGTCGTAGGCGCTCTGGAGAAGCTCGTCCTCAAACTTTACGCTGTCGATTGTGGTTAAAAATGTGGTATGGCGGCAGTGATCCGACCAGTAGGTATCGATCATTCTGATTTCGGTTATTGTGGGAGTTTTATTTTCCGACTTGAAGTAATCCTGACAGAATTTTATATCGTCGTCGTCCATGGCAAGGGCGTATTTCTTTACAAATTCGTCAAGCCCCTTTGCGTCAAGCTCATTAAAGCCCGTAAGCACATCCACCGTTTCCGGCACCGTGTATTCCGCTTTAAGAGTGTCGAATTTTTCAAGCGTCGCCTCTCTGCTCTCAACCGGGTTGATTACATATTTCTTTATGGCTTCCTTTTCGCTTTCCCTTAAATCGCCCTTCATAACATAGATTCTTGCTGTTCTTACAAGAGGCTTTTCTCCCTGGGATATTATCTGTATACACTGAGCCGCCGAATCAGCTCTCTGGTCAAACTGTCCCGGCAGATACTCCGCGGCGAATACCGTGTCGCCCTCGTCGGTTTCAAGCTCCGCTGTCACCTTGTCCAGCTGAGGCTCGGAAAATACCGTCTTTACGGCATAGTCAAACAATTCCCTGTCTATGTTTTCCACGTCGTATCTGTTAAGAAGTCTCAAATCCTTTAAAGATGTTATCTGCAAAAGAGTGTTGATATCGTTTTTAAGGGCTTTCGCTTCGTTGGCAAGCTCTTCCTTTTTTTCTACAAATACTCTGTATACCATTACTTTTGTTCACCTGCTTTCAGCGCTCTCATGCCTATATCGTGTCTGTAATAGGCGTTTCCGAAATGTATCTTTTTTACTTCCTTATATGAATTTTCAACTGCCTTTTCAAGAGTTTCCGCAGTGCAGGTAACTCCCAGAACTCTTCCGCCGCTTGTAAGAAGCTTGTTGTCCTTTAATACTGCTCCGGCAACGAAAACTTCCCCGGTGAGATCATCGTCAAAGGTAATTTCATAGCCCTTTTCGTATTTTACCGGATATCCCTCCGACGCCATTACTACGCAGCACGCCTTTTCGTCCTTAAACTCAATGTTCAGCGTATCAAGCTTTTCATCTGCCACAGCGTTCATTACCGTAAACAAATCAGTTTTTAAAAGAGGCAGAACAACCTGTGTTTCCGGATCTCCGAAACGGCAGTTATACTCTATTACCTTAGGTCCGCCGGGAGTTATCATAAGTCCGAAGTAAAGACAGCCCTTAAAGGTTCTGTTTTCTTTGTTCATTGCGTCTATTGTAGGCAGGAATATTTTTTCCATGCACTCTTTGGCAACTTCCTCGGTGTAACAGGGGTTCGGAGCTACCGTTCCCATACCGCCTGTATTAAGTCCCGTATCGTTGTCCATGGCTCTTTTGTGGTCCATTGAGGAAACCATGGGAACAACTGTTTTTCCGTCTGTAAAGGACAGCACGGAAACCTCCGGTCCCGTTAAAAATTCCTCGATTACTATATTGCTTCCGCTTTCGCCGAAAACCTTGTCCTCCATCATGGACTTAACGGCCTGCTTTGCCTGCTCTCTTGTTTCGGCGATTATAACTCCCTTGCCCAGCGCCAGTCCGTCCGCCTTGATTACTGTGGGAACAGGAGCCGTTTCAAGGTAAGCGAGGGCTGCGCCCATATCTGAGAACACCTCGTAACGGGCTGTGGGAATACCGTATTTTTTCATCAGATTCTTTGAAAATACCTTGCTTCCCTCAATTATCGCCGCTTTTTTCTCAGGACCGAAGCATTTTACTCCGATTTTGCTAAGCTCGTCAACCGCTCCCAGAACAAGGGGATCGTCGGGAGCCACAACGGCAAAGCCGATTTCGTTTTCCGAAGCGAATTTTACGATGCCCTCTATATCAGTGGCTCCGATATTTACGCACTCTGCGTCAGCCGCGATTCCTCCGTTGCCGGGCAGGGCGTATATTTTTTCAATGGTTTTGTTTTCCTTAAGCTTTTTTATTATGGCATGCTCTCTTCCGCCGCCGCCTACTACCATTACTTTCATGGCTTTTCTCCTTTTTAAGGTTTATTAGTGGTGGAACAAACGCATTCCCGTAAAGCACATTGCTATGCCGTATTTGTTGCAGGTGTCGATTACCTGCTGATCCCTGATTGAGCCGCCCGGCTCGGCAATATATGTTACGCCGCTTCTTCTTGCTCTTTCTATATTGTCGCCGAAGGGGAAAAAGGCGTCTGAGCCTAAAGCTACTCCCGTTATCGAATCAAGATAAGCTCTCTTTTCTTCCTTTGTAAAGGGCTGAGGCTGTTCCTTAAAGAACTGCTGCCACATTCCGTCCCCGATAACGTCTTCCGGTGTGTCGCCTAAATAAACATCTATACAGTTATCTCTGTCGGGTCTTCCGATTTCGTCCTTAAAGGGAAGATTCAGAACCTTTTCATGCCGGCGAAGATGCCATATATCGGCTTTATTGCCCGCAAGCCTTGTGCAGTGGATTCTTGACTGCTGGCCGGCTCCTACGCCTATTGCCTGTCCGTCATAAGCGTAGCATACGGAGTTCGACTGAGTGTATTTAAGAGTTATAAGAGCTATTATAAGGTCTCTTTTTGCGCTGTCGGGCATTTCTTTATTTTCCGTTACGATTTTTTCAAGAAGCTCGTTATTAATCTTAAAGTTGTTTCTGCCCTGCTCAAAGGTTATTCCGAAAACCTGCTTCGTCTCCTGCTCCATGGGAACATAGTCAGGGTCGATTTTTACTATATTGTAATTGCCCTTTCTCTTTGACTTGAGAATTTCAAGGGCTTCGTCCTCATATCCGGGAGCTATGATTCCGTCGGAAACTTCTCTCTTTATAAGCTTCGCCGTTGTAACATCGCATACATCGCTTAACGCTATCCAGTCTCCGAAGGACGACATTCTGTCGGTTCCTCTGGCTCTCGCATAGGCGCAGGCAAGGGGTGACTCGTCAAGTCCCTCTATATCGTCAACAAAGCAAGCCTTTTTAAGAGCTGCGGAAAGAGGAGTTCCCACTGCCGCAGAGGTAGGGCTTACATGCTTAAAGGACGCGGCGCATACCATTCCGGTAGCTTCCTTTATCTCCTTTACAAGCTGCCAGCTGTTAAAGGCGTCAAGAAAATTTATATAGCCCGGTCTTCCGCAGAGAATTTCTATGGGAAGCTCGCTGTTGTCGCTCATGTATATTTTTGCCGGCTTCTGATTGGGATTGCAGCCGTATTTAAGCTCAAATTCTTTCATTTCAAAAAACTCCTTAGCTTATTTATTCTTGTTTACAAGTCTGTTTTCGGTTTCGCCCGTTTCTATGTCGATATATCTTACATAAAGAGATATTTTATTGCTTTCGTTAAGACTGCTCCAAACAGTATCGCAGAATTCGTCGATATCGTCGGGAATCTGCACTCTTTCCGGCTCTCCCGTAAAGGTGGGAATGGGATTTCCGTCGCAGTTGTAGGTGTGAATGAAATGTCCCAGTCCGTTTACCGGCGTGTAATTAAAAGTATATCTGCTGCATACGCTGCCCTCTGCGTCGCCGCTTTTGAGTATGCTCATTTTATAGGTGAAGCCGTCGCTGAAATCAAGAAGTCCGCTTATTCTGGGAGTAAAATTCGGACCGTCCGGCTCAAACCTTCTGGTTTCCAGCGCCGACTCAAAGGTCTGTCCCTGAACAAGGAAATCGTATATGGTATCCGTCTGGTCGCCGTTTGTCACAATAAGCTTTTTCCCTGTTTTTCTTATTGCGGAATAAATTATAAGAGAGGGGTCCTCAACCTTCGATTCGTCAAAGGGATAGGTTATTACGCTTTCATCCTCTTTCTCTATAAATATTCTGTTGCGGCTGTTTTCGCTTCTGCCCATTATAAAATACGCAGTTACTGCCTTTTTTCCGTCACGGCTTTTGCCTATTACTATTCCTCTGCCGGGATATGTATTATTTTTAAGGCTTTCGCTTATGCAGTTTATATCGTATATGCCCATTTTTAAATCTCCTTGCCCTCCATTATTTTTTTCGCGACTTCCTCGGCGGCTTCCGGCAGTATCTGCCATTCCGCCTGCTCCATTACTCTTTTTTGCAGAATTTCGGGAGTATCTCCCTCTTCCACATAAACCGCCTTCTGCTTTATTATCCTTCCCCCGTCGGGGATATCATTTACAAAATGCACCGTTGCTCCCGTGACCTTTACTCCTTTTGCCAGGGCAGCCTCATGCACCTTTATGCCGTAAAAGCCCTTTCCGCAGAATGAAGGTATAAGGGACGGATGAACATTTATTATTCTCTCAGGGTACTGAGAGGTGAAATTTTCGCTGAGTATGCACATAAAGCCTGCGAGAATTATCATCTCTATTCCGTTGTTTTTAAGCGCCATCAAAAGGTTATCCTCGAAAATCTTCTGGGTTCCGCAGTCCTTTTTCGATATTACCATGGTTTTTATCCCTGCCTTTTCAGCTCTTTTAAGCGCATAGGCGTCAGGATTGTTTGATATTACAAGGGTTATTTTTCCGCTGCTTATCACGCCGTTTTTCCGGGCGTCAATAAGAGCCTGCAAATTTGTTCCGCCGCCTGAAACAAATACGGCAATCTTCGTTTTCAGCATATCTCAACACCTTCGTCGGATTTAATTACCTCGCCTATAATATATGCGTTTTCGCCGCACATTTTAAGTGTTTCAACTGCCTTGTCCGCGTCCTCTTTCTTAACTATTACGCTCATGCCAACGCCCATGTTGTATGTGTTGAACATATCTCTTTCCGGAATTTTTCCCGTTTTTGCAATAAGCTCGAATATGGGAAGCACCTTAACGGCTTTCTTTTCGATTTTTGCTCCGAGACCTTTGGGAATGGCTCTGGGGATGTTCTCATAAAAGCCGCCGCCGGTAATGTGGGAAACGCCCTTGACGGTTACCGTATCAAAAAGCTTGAGCATAGGCTTTACATATATTTTCGTGGGAGTTAAAAGTGTTTCTCCGATTGACTTTCCCCCTAATGCGTCAACGGGCTTTTTGATGTCGGCGTTCTCAACGTCGAAAACCTTTCTTACAAGGGAAAAGCCGTTTGAATGTACTCCGCTTGAGGGCAGGGCTATAATTACGTCACCTGTTTTTATGGAGGAATTGTCAACGATTTTGCTTCTGTCAACAACGCCTACCGAAAAGCCTGCCAAATCGTACTCGTCTTCAGGATAAAATCCCGGCATCTCGGCTGTTTCGCCGCCTATAAGAGAGGCTCCCGACTGTACGCAGCCCTCGGCAACGCCTGATACTATTGCGGCTATTTTTTCGGGAACATTCTTTCCGCAGGCAATATAATCAAGGAAGAAAAGAGGCTTTGCGCCGCAGCATATAATGTCGTTTACGCACATTGCCACGCAGTCAATACCTACCGTGTCGTGCTTATCCATTATAAAAGCAAGCTTTAATTTTGTGCCTACTCCGTCGGTTCCGCTTACAAGCACGGGCTTTTTAATTCCCTTTAAATCAAGCTCAAAAAGACCTCCGAATCCGCCTATATCGGAAATGGCGCTTTTTGTAAGTGTTCTGGCGATATGCTGTTTCATAAGCTCCACAGCCTTGTAGCCTGCGGTAATGTCTACGCCTGCTTCCTTATAACTTTCACTGAAACTTTTCACTGCTTCTTTTCCTCCAATAATAAATTTTTTTCTTTAAAATATGAGCAAAAGGGCAAAGACATTCTTTGCCCCGTTTTATCAGCCGAATATTCTCTTCATCATTTCCTGATAGGCTTCCTCTACGGAACCCATATCTCTGCGGAAACGGTCCTTGTCAAGCTTTTCATGTGTGGTTGCGTCCCAGAAACGGCAGGTGTCCGGTGAAATCTCGTCCGCAAGAATAATCTGTCCGTCAGATGTCTTTCCGAACTCAATCTTGAAGTCGATAAGGTCTACATTGATTTTCTTAAAGAAATCAACAAGGAAGGAATTTATTTTAAATGTGTAGTCGGTTATTGTGTCAAGGTCTTCCTTGGTTGCCCAGCCGCAGGCGATAATATGATAATCGTTTACCATGGGATCCCCTAAATCGTCGTCCTTATAGCAGAACTCAAGAGTGGGGCAAAGAAGCTTTGTGCCCTCGGCTACGCCGAATCTCTTTGAAAAAGAACCGGCGGCGGTGTTTCTTACAATTACCTCAAGAGGAACGATTTTTACTTTTTTTACAACAGTTTCACGGTCGTTAAGCTCCTCTACGAAATGCGTGGGTATTCCCTGCTTCTCAAGAAGCTGCATAAGATAGTTGGACATACGGTTGTTTACAACGCCCTTGCCGGCAATTGTTCCCTTTTTAAGTCCGTTGAATGCCGTTGCGTCATCCTTGTAGGATACGATGCAGTAGTTTTCATTATCAGTGGCAAAAACCTTTTTGGCTTTTCCCTCATACATCTGTTCTCTTTTTTCCATTTGTTTTTCCTCCTGATTTTATATATTAAAGTGTTTTATGCGTTGTACTGTTCTTCTATTGAAGCGTTTTTGGCAAGAACCTTTTTGCTGCCCTCCGCTCTCGCATTTTCAAGCTTTTCTCTTAAAGCGTCGTCGGTTACTGCAAGAATCTGTATTGCAAGTATCGCAGCGTTTGCCGCTCCGTTTATGGCAACTGTGGCAACAGGTATTCCCGAAGGCATCATTACCGTTGAAAGAAGTGCGTCCATGCCCTCAAGATTTTTTGACGCAACAGGTATTCCGATTACCGGAAGAGTCGTATTCGCCGCTATTGCTCCCGCAAGATGCGCAGCCATTCCCGCAGCGGCAATTATTGCGCCGAAATTATTTTTTCTTGCGTTTTCGGAAAACGCCTTTGCTTCGGCAGGCGTTCTGTGAGCCGAAAATACATGAACCTCAAAGGGCACCTCATATTCCTTTAATGTATTTATTGCTTTCTCAACAACTGGCAGGTCGCTGTCGCTGCCCATTATAACCGCAACTTTTTTCATAATTTATAACCTCTTTTCAAACGGATAATTTTTCTTAAAAAACAAAAAAGGGCAATCCCGTTTTCAGGACTGCCCAGACGGTCGGCTAAAAGTTTTTCTGCTCCCCGTGGTAAGCTCCACTATTCCGTCAGTCACAGAAAACTGTAATTAAATTATAGCATTTCAGGGCGGTTAAAGTCAATAAATCAGGAAAAGCCGCCGTTAAAAAAAATCTCCCTGCTGTTATGTCAATTTGTGTATATTCAACAAGGAGCGATATTTATGTGTTTTCATTAAAACCCGTTATTAAAAAATTTTTTTTCTTTTGTATATATTTGCGTATATTATGCAGAGCCGGTTTAATATTTAAAGCTCGTTATAAAAAATTTTTTCTTTTATATATATTTGCGTATATTATGCAGAGCCGGTTAATATTTAAAGCTCGTTATTAAAAAAAGCTTCCCGGAACCATACATCCTTAACTTCAAATTCCCTGCCGTCAAGATAATCAAGTATATCTCCCGTTGCTTTAAAGGCAAACTTCAGCTTATATGAATACAGAAACTGTTTTTTGTAGCCTCCGTATTTTTTATTGATTTCGTTTCTTCCGTATTTGCCGTCTCCCAGCAAGGGACAGCCTATATGGGCAAAGGACGCTCTTATCTGATGGGTTCTGCCTGTATGCAGAGTTACATCCGCAAGGCTCAGGCCGTTTTTCGTTCCCAGAATTTCATATTCAGTTATCATTGTTTTGCCGCCTTCAACGGGTCTGTCGTATACCCTTACCTTATTGGATTTTTCGTCCTTTATCATGTACTGAGTCATCAGGGCTTTTTTCTTTTCGGGCGAGCCGACGATTACGCAAAGATATTTTTTTTCCATTTCCCTGTTTTTTATCTTTTCGTTCAAAACACGCAGAGCCGCTGCGTTTTTTGCGGCAATTACAATGCCTCCCGTATTTCTGTCGATTCTGTTGGCAAGAGCAGGAACAAAGGAGTTTTCCGCTTCCGGCTGATACTCTCCTTTTTCATACAGATACCTTTGCACTCTCGTTATAAGTGTGTCGGTATATTCTCCCTCGTCCGGGTGAGAAAGCACTCCCGCTTTTTTGTTAAGGAGCATTATGTTTTCGTCTTCGTAAATTATGTCAAGAGCCTTAGGTGCCTTTAAAAAATCGTAATTATCATGGGTTTTCTCAAAAAACTCGTCGTTTATATACATATCAACAACATCGCCCGAAGCTATCCTGTAGGCGATGTCGCTTTTTTTACCGTTTACCTTAATTCTTTTAAGGCGTATGTATTTATACATCAGGTTTTTGGGAAGCGCCGGCGCAGCCTTTTGTATAAATTTATCAAGACGCTTGTCGGCATCGTTTTTCCCTGCCGTAAAGGTCCTCATTGAGCGGAGCCTTTCTCTGCGGCTTCTCTTTTAAGAGCCATCTCGGCTTTTTCGCTGTCAAACTGCTTTCTTGCCACGGAGTTCATAACAAGGTTTACGGCAAACAATGCAAGAGCTATGAACAGACCGTAGGAAAGCTTTACCGTTACAACATCGGGAACTGCGGAAGCGAACATTGAAGATGAAACAAGAACGCATATTATGGCTCCGACTACAAAAATTACGCTTGCCCAGCAGCATATTACATTGCCCTTGGCATGGAAGCCTGTGCCGGAAAGAAGAATAACAAAGAAATTAAGCACTCCGGCAACAACGCTGAGAAGAACAAGAGCAAGAGCCGCGTATAAAACGGTAAATGCGGTGCCGGATAAAGAAAGGGAGGTGAAGCTTATCATGGAGCCGATATCAACGGTGCCGTTCACCACCGCAAGGATAACATTAAGAAGGGAAACGCCCTGAAATCCGTCGGAAAAAGGCAGGTTCGCGTTTACCGAAGCCATGGGAAAAAGCAAAAACAAAAGAGGCGCGAAGGTCAGAACAAATCTCGCTATTCTGAATCTACTTCCGAAAAGAGCGCTTTTAAAAGCTCCCGTGGAAATTCTGAATTTTGCGAAGGCTTTTTCAGCGTTTACCGCGTCCTCGTCAAGCCTTTCCTCCCAGTTATAGTTGGGAATGTTTACTCCGCAGACGGGACATTCCGCTTTTACATCAATCATCTGCAGTTTATAATTACAGTGGGGACATCTTGCCATAATAATCAGTTCCTTTTTTTTTATGCCTCTTTATAAAGTATAATATCGCTTACAATGGGGAAATGGTCCGACGGGTAAATGCCGTCCTTTTTATCGGTTACGGCTTTGTACGAAGCCGCATATCCGGTATCTCCTTTAAACAGGATATGGTCGATGGGAAGGTCATTTGAAACATCGGATTTTGTATATCCGTGATATGTTCCCGAAACAACCGCTCCCGGAGCTGTATACATACAGTCAAGGAAGCCCTGCTCAATAAGATACTGATACGCCGTGGTATCAGGCTCGCAGTTAAAGTCGCCCATAATAATTACAGGCAGATTTTCCGCATACTCCTGAATTTTCTCACAAAGAAGCTCCGCCGAGTTATTTCTTGAAATAAAGGATATATGGTCCCAGTGGGAATTGAAAACTCCGAACCTGAAGCCCGTCTCCTTATCCTCAAGAACAGCCCATGTGCATATTCTTTTAATCACCGTGCCCCAGGCTATTGAAGCCTTATGGGGTGTGTTGGAGAACCAGAAGGTGCCGCTGTCAACAAGATTATATTTATCCGTCTTATAAAAAACAGGAGAAAATTCACCGTCTTTTTCGTTTTTCTCCCTGCCTCTGCCTACGTATGAATATTCGGAAAGGCTTTCGTTTAAAAGCTGTATTCTGTCATATACCGCTTCCTGAAGTCCGAAAACATCAGGCGACTGTTCTCTGATTAAGGATACGATTCCGGGATTTCTGTTTTCCGGGGAACGGTCTCCCGTACCTGCCACATAAATATTGTAGCTCATAACCTTAACGCTGTAGGTTTCCGCGTTTTCCGGGATTTGGTTCTGAGTCTGGGGCTGCATTACCGACGCTACCCCGAAAAGAGAAAGTATAAACGCAATTATTTTACTTAGCAAGCTCATAAAAAAGCCTCCCTTATGAATAATTTATCGCAACAGCCAGAAGCATAAATGCCACGGCGATTGTTCCCTCCATTACAAACAGCTTCCATGACCATTTAAGCCAGTTTTTATAGGACACATTAACCATGCCTATGGCGATAATCATAATGCCGCTTGTTGGATACAAAAGGTTGGTAAAGCCGTCAGCCATGCAGAAGGTAATAACCATGGACTGTCTTGTCACTCCCAGAAGGTCGCAGAGCATACTCATCAAGGGAACAACAAGGAACGCCTTTGCTGTGCCGCTTCCCACGAAAAACTCAAGAACGGCAATAAAAACGAACATAAGAAGAATTGCCCAGTAAGGGGAAATGTCCTTAATGGCTGAATCTATGTAATAAAGAATAGTGTGCATGATTTTTCCGGCGTCAAGGATATATGTAATCGCCAGAATAAAAACAATCAGAGGAACAATAGGCAGTGTAGTTTTAACGCCTTTTCCGAAAGCGCCCCAGAGCTTTTTGCCCTTTAAGCCGTAAAATCTGCCCGCAAGAAGTCCTCCCGCAGGAAAAAACACAGCCATGCTTCCCATTGAAGCGCAGCTTCCTACGGCAGCCATTGCTTCGCTGCCCGAAGCGTTGCCCAGAAAACTTAATATAAAGGAAGCCGCAACTCCCGCAAGAACAAGAACAAGGCACCACACAAACGCCGCCGAGGCTTTTCTTACCCTGTCTTCTCCGAGAACCTTTTCACATTCAGTCATGGAGTATTTGTCCTTGATAGCCCGGTCGGAGTAATACGCAGGAGATTTTTTCGGATTTTTTTCAATACTTTTAGCGTACAGTATAAGGAAAGCCGTAAGCGAAACATAAACGGCAATAAAAATCAGGACGCGGAGCCAGAGTCCGGAAAAAATTTCAAGCCCGGCAAGCTTCTGGACGGTAATGACATTAAAGGGGTTAAAGGTAGCGGCTGTAAATCCGAAGGCTATTGAAACAAGGCTCATGCCCAGTCCCACAAGAGAATCCCAGCCCATGGCAAGGGAGACAGCCACGCAAATAGGAACAAGAGTAACGCTTTCCTCAAGAATACCGGCAGCAGAGCTTAAAAACATTCCGGCGAAAACCATAACCGCAATGAGAGCGAA
Organism: uncultured Clostridia bacterium; assembly: GCA_944412445.1. Lineage (GTDB taxonomy): Bacteria > Bacillota > Clostridia > Oscillospirales > Acutalibacteraceae > UBA1081. Next base: position 2,965 of record CALYBJ010000001.1, on the reverse strand, counting down.
GCGCTTATCCCTGAACTTATTGACGATAACAGCCATAATGTATTTTAATACGCCTATTCTGTCAAGAATCAGAAAAGTGCCGCCCACAAGAATGAGTATAGCCAGAATTGCGGCGCCGGTTGCGGCGTTTGAGCTTGTAAACGCAAGCACAGGCGACAAAATAATTTTCCATACGGGAAGCCGGTAGCCGTCAATCTGAGTATATGTTCCTTCAATAACGGAGCCGTTAATATCCGTCTGAAATTCGCCTCTCGGCACAACCTGAGTCAAAATTCCCACGAACACCAAAATTATCAGAAGAACTGCGCCTATGCTTAAAACTGTTTTTTTGCTTATATTCAGTCCCTCGGACTGCTGAGGTAATTGTCCGGCATCTGCCGTTTCAGAAGCTTTCACCCTTTTCACCAACTGCCGCTGTATTTTTTGACCTTTTATTTTATTATAATTATATATTACATCAAATGCAATTGCAAGATAATTTTTTTAAATTAACGGTTTTTTATTGCTTTATATGCCGAAAAGCACATCCGCCGCCGGAAAAAGCTCCGACGGCAGATGTGAAATATTTGTTGGTTTGATAGGGAATCGTCAAATTAATCGGAGGAAAATTATTCTTCCTCAGCGTTTTTCTTAGCGTCTTCAATAACCTTCTGAGCTATGCTCGCAGGAGCCTCCTCGTAACGGGCAAACCGGAAGTCAAAATATCCTCTGCCTGATGTTACAGAGCGGAGTATTGTTGTAAAGTCGCCCATTTCCGCCATGGGTACTTCCGCCTCAAGCTTCTGCATTTTAGGCTCGTCAGCAGGTCCCATTCCTAAAACTCTGCCTCTGCGCTTTGTAATATCGCTCATGATATCGCCTAAATTATCATCGGGCATATATGCGTTAAGAGTGCCTATTGGCTCAAGTATTACGGGATTGGCGTCGGGATTCAGCTTCTTGAATGCAAGAGACGCCGCCGTCTTAAATGCCATTTCCGATGAGTCAACGGGATGATATGAACCGTCGTAAAGAGTTGCTTTTATTCTTACTACCGGATATCCGGCAACAAGTCCCTTCGTTACGCTTTCACGAAGTCCTTTTTCTACCGCCGGGAAGAAGTTCTTGGGAACGGAGCCTCCGAATACCTCCTCGGCAAATACAAGATCTTCGCTGTCGCAGGGCTCGAATCTTATCCATACATCGCCGAACTGACCGTGTCCGCCGGACTGCTTCTTATGTCTGCCCTGAACCTCAACCTTTTTCTTTATTGTTTCTCTGTAAGCTACCCTGGGTACGCTTAAATCAACCTCTACGCCGAATTTTGTCTTAAGCTTAGATACGATAAGGTCAAGGTGCTGTTCTCCTATACCGGAAAGTATAAGCTCCTTTGTTTCCTCGTTTGTATAGAAGGTAATGGTGGGATCCTCTCCCATAAGCTTACGGAGTCCCTGGGCGACTTTTTCTTCCTCGCCCTTTTTGCGGACCTTAACCGCCATTGAAAGGCAGGGCTTCGGGAAATCTACACCCTCAAGCTCTACTTTATTCTTTTCACTGCAGAGAGTATCTCCTGTTTTAACGCCGGAAAGCTTCGTAACAACGCCGATATCCCCTGCTGTAATGCAGCTTGCTTCCTCCTGCTTGCCGCCTCTTATGGTCACTATCTTGCCCAGCTTTACGGTTTCCTCGGTTCTGGGATTATATGCGGTTCTGTCGGGAGTAATTTTACCGGATACCACCTTGAAGAATGACATTTTTCCTACAAAGGGGTCGGCTATGGTCTTAAAGCATATTGCCGCAAGGTGTCCTTCGGGATCGCATTTCAAATCACATTCGCCTGTTTTTGACGCCGCAGACGGAGCGAAATGCGCTATGGAATCAAGCATTATGTCAACTGCGTCCGTCGTATAGCCGGAGCAGGCAAATACGGGATATACGGAACCGTCGGTTATGCCTGTTGAAAGGCCGTTGTATATTTCCTCCTGAGTAAAAGGCTCCTCATTGAAGAATTTCTCCATAAGCTCGTCGTCGGTTGTGGCAACAGCTTCCTGAAGAACAGTTTTCATCTCGTTTATCATGTCGTTTTCCGGCATGGGCACTTCCGTCTTCTTGCCGTCTTTATATTCATAGGCCTTGCCTGTTGCGAAATCTATGTAAGATTTTACAGCGCCGTTTTCCATGTAAGGTATTACAACGGGACAAACAGGTGTGCCGTATTCTTCCTTTATAGCCTCAAAGGTCTTGTAGAAATCGGCGTTTTCAGCGTCGCACTTGGTAACTGCGAACATTACCGATTTTCCCTTTTTGACAGCGGACTTATACGCCTTTTCGGCTCCTACATCTACGCCGCCCCCTGCCGCCAGCACCAAAAGCGCTGTTCCTGCGGCTCTCATTCCCTCTGCTACTCCTCCCGCAAAGTCAAAAAGTCCGGGAGTGTCAATTAAATTTATCTTGGTATCAAGCCATTCAAGAGGCGCTACCGTCGCCTGAACGGAGGTTTTTCTCTTTTTTGCTTCGGCGTCATAGTCCATAACCGTGTTTCCGTCAAGAACTCTTCCCAGTCTGTCGGTTGCTCCCGCAAGATACAGCATCGCTTCCGCAAGTGTTGTCTTACCTCTTCCCCCTCGGCCTGCAATAACAATATTGCGGATTTTGTCTGCGCTGTAAACTTTCAAAATAAATTCCTCCTTATTTTCAAATACATAAAATTTATAGTTTATGCACAACATTTTTGTTAATTACGCTGTCGTAATGAACACATTATATCACATTGTTTTTTAAATTTCAATCACTTTTTTAACTTTTTCACTAAAAACAACCCTGTTTTTAAGACAAAATTGTTACAATTTTTTGTGTTTTTTGTTTTATTTTTTTTAACCGCTGTGATATAATGTTTTTATAACATTTTCAGGAGACTAACTATTAAATGTCAAGCCCCAAAATGAAGATTGTGTAAAAAAATGCGCCGCCCTTGACAAACAGCATA